>NZ_CM128248.1:693166-1386332 GCF_052828545.1 Jiulongibacter sp. NS-SX5 | reverse complement strand
TTTCAGAATTGAAGACCAACGAATCTGGTGAGTTTGGCCCTGTAGATATGGAGGAAGATACAGATTATCTGATCATTGTTGAGCGAGATGAGTATCTGACAAAGAGAGAAGGCTTTAGTATGTATGGAAGAACGATTCCTCAAATTCTCTTGAGAGAAGCTGTTACAGATACGACCTTCAAAACAACCATTGAAATGGATAAAGTCTTCATTGGAAAGACTTTTGTTCTCGAAAATATCTATTATGATCTTGATAAGGCTGACATTAGAGCTGATGCCGCTGTAGAACTGGATAAATTGGTCCAGATTCTTTTAGATAATCCAAAATTAAAAATCGAGTTGGGGTCTCATACTGATGTTCGTGGTACAGATATGTACAATTTTAGGCTTTCGCAAAGAAGAGCCGATTCTGCAATTGAATACATCATCAGCCGTGGTATTGAGCGATCCAGATTGGTGGCTCAGGGCTATGGTGAAAGAGAACTAATCATTGAAAACGCCAAAACTGAGGAGGAGCATCAGGTCAATAGACGTACGGAGTTCAAAGTATTGGATATTGCTGCCGAGCCAATTCTAGAATAAGCAGTTAGGAATTACTATTTTGGGGTTTGATAGAAACAATTCAACCCTCAATGAAAAAGTTAGCCTTATTGATGCTTATGATAGCTTCACAAATTGCCTTTACCCAGGAAGTCATTAAGTTATATCCGTCAGGTGTTCCTGGTCTAAAATCTGAGATCAGCGTAGAAGAAGCCAATGTTAGTGACAAAGATGACGGGGTCATCAGACTCCGAAATATTACGGAGCCCACACTAACGGTCTACAAACCTTCTAAAGAAAAAGCCACAGGAGCTTCTATTATTATTTGTCCGGGTGGAGGTTACTATATTTTGGCATTTAATAAAGAAGGGACGGCAGTAGCCGAATGGTTTGCGGAGAGAGGAATTACTGCCTTTGTTTTGAAATACAGGTTACCTCAGGCAGAACTTTTTTCTCAAAAGGAAATCAGACCTCTCCAAGATGCACAGCAGGCCTTCAGAATAGTTAGAGGTAAAGCCAAAGAATTCGGCTTGGATCCGAGCCAAATTGGCATTATGGGCTTTTCGGCTGGTGGGCATTTGGCTGCCACAGCATCTACACATTTTACGAAACAGGTTGGAGAAATAACAGACAAAAAAGTGAGTGTTAGGCCAGATTACAGTATTTTGATGTATCCTGTGGTGTCTTTTAACGATAAATATGTTCATCATGGTTCAAGAGAAAACCTGATAGGGCCTGAGCTGGGAATTGATGAAATTACTCACTATTCTAACGAACTTCAGGTAGCCGAAAATACTCCCCCAACATTCTTGATTCACGCTTTTGATGACCCTATCAAAGTAGAGAATAGTCTGGAGTACGTCAAAGCATTAAGGAAATACGATGTCCCGGCAGAATTACATTTGTATGCAGAAGGTGGGCATGGCTTTGGATTAGCTCAAAATCTTGAGGGACCTGTCAGAACCTGGCCCGCCCGATTAGAGGATTGGTTGAGGTCGATGGAGTTGATAAAATAAGGCGTACAAATAGGTATGATATTTGTAGATTTAAGACAGAAAAGGCCTAAAGCCATTTAATAAAAAAGAAATTTACGGTTTCCTTATCTGAAATAGTCTGAGTACTTTTAGATCAGCAAACATAAATACACGTCACGTCATATGAAAAAAGTAATCTATACCTTATCATTTGCTGCACTTGCTGCCACGGCTTCAGCACAGGTAGTGAGTTCAACTAAAATTTATGTCTCAGAAGGTGCTATCCTAAGTGTAGGGCAAGATTTTGAAAACAAAGGTGAGCTGATCAACAAAGGTGATCTACATCTTCGTCAAAATTTGACCAACGAAGGGGATATTCGTTCTGAAGGTAATGTAACCTTTGATGGTTATACCAAACAAGAGGTAAAGGGTACTCAAAATGTACAATTGGCGAAGGCAACGATCGAAAATGACGTAGAGCTTTCAACGCCAATGATCATTGGACAAGAAATTAATTATAACCAGGGTGTTGTTTCATCTTCTGAAACTAACCCGTTAGTATTTGCTGCTGCAGCAAACCACTACGGAGCTTCTGACTACTCTCACTCGGTGGGAACCGTAACGAAAGTAGAAGCAGATCAGTTTGAGTTTCCATTAGGAGACGGTAGCAATTACAGAGGCTTTAAGGCAAATAGCCAAAAAAGAAGTAATCTGAGTGCTGCATACGTTTCTCAAAACCCAACAGAATTCTCAGGTCAATTGGCAAATGGCGTGGAGTCAATCAACCATCAGGAATACTGGGTTCTTAAAAGCGATAACGAAGAAGAAGCTGCTGATGTTAAATTGATCAATACTTACGAAGACAATGTAGCTTACTTGAAAAGAAGCACTTGGACTTTAGCAGAGAACAGAACATTGAATAAAGCCACAGGCTTGGACAAAGGAGTAAGATTTACTTCTGGTAGAGGTAAGTTTGTTCAAAAAGATATTGGTGTATGGCCTAACCCTACTCAAGGTGCATTTAATCTGAAACTAGCTGGTATGAACGATACTGACGATGTGATGATAGATGTTACAAACCAGGATGGTCGTGTGGTATTGAGCATGGAAGGTAGAGTAGCTGAATTAAGAAAAGTATACGAACTACCAAGTAGCCTTGTTACTACTGAATTAACAGTAAGAGTAATCAATGGTGACGATGTTCTTACAGAGAAACTGATTCTTAACAGATAAGGAAATTTAGATATGGCTTAAAAGGCGACTCATTCGAGTCGCCTTTTTTTGTTTACAGGCCATAGAAGTTTACGGCATTTTGATGAAATATCATGTGTTGCTCATGATGGCTTAGTTTTGAGAAGTACTCTTGTACTATCTGAAGCTGTTGCTCATAGGAAGCCGCTACCAGGCAGACAGGCCAGTCAGAGCCATAAACGAGTTTCTCCGGACCAAAACTCTCTAAGAGGTGATCCAAGTATTCGGTGAAGTCTTCAGGCTTCCAGCCCGTATAATCAGCCTCAGTAACCATACCGCTTACTTTTACAGATACATTTGACTGTTGGGCAATAGTCTTCATGTAGAATTTCCAGCTGTCTATTGATTGGTTTTTAATATCCGGTTTAGCGATATGATCGATAATAAGCTTGTTCTCAGGAAGAGCTTTGATAAAGGTCAAAGCCGCTTTAAGTTGACGTTCAAAAATCAGAATATCATAGGTGTAGCCTAGCTTCTCCAATTGTTGTACCCCTTTTGTGAATAGAGGGTCAAGAAGGAAATCGTCTGATTCTCCTTGAACGATGTGTCTAAAGCCTTTTAAAAGAGGTTTTGACTGATAATAGGCTAATCTCTCACTGAGATTCTCAGACTTGAAATCTACCCAACCTACTGTACCTTTTATGAAATCATGATTAACGGCATAATCATGAAAAACTTCATTCTCCTCTTCGTTTTGATTGACCTGAATAAGCACAGATCCGTCAACCTTATGTTTTTGATAAACTTGAGCCAAATCATTAGGCAGGAAGTCACGTTGTATAGCTGACATGGAACCGTCAATCCACGAGAATTCTTCTTTTGAGTATGTCCAAAAATGCTGATGGGCGTCTATCATTTATCAGGTGTTGTTAAAATTATTTTCAAAACAGTATTTTCAAATTGACTAAGGTTGAAGTTCTTTTCAAATCTGCTCCATAATGGTGTTTCTCGTTCTACATTAGGGAATAGTGAATCGGGAGTTAACTCATTTACAGCAGTCTCTGAGAGCTTCAGTCCTGTCAATTCCTCAATGGCAAGATCTAAATTATGAGCGTCAGAAGTCAAATTGAGCATATGCAATGATTGATAGAATGTTACCAACCATTCGTTTCTATGCCATATAAATCGAAAAAGACTTCCTTTCTTTTGGGACTTCCGCAGCTCAATAGCCAAGAAAACCAAAACCTTGGATTTGGAGTCCATTTGTCCCCTTACATATTTTCTGTAAATGTATTTGAGTTGTTCTCCAGGAGGTTTATCAGTATATAATTCCTCTAAATTTACATAGAAAGTATCTTCAGAAAAGTCTTCTAGCTTTTTGTAAGGAATAGGTTTTGGAGCCTTCTTTTTTCTGGCGGCATAGATCAGTCTCAAGCCGAGAGCCATCATTAGAATAAGCTTAAAGAACAATGGAGTTTTCACCTACTGAAAATGAGTCTTATTCAAATGTAGCAATATTCGAATAGATCTTCTGTTGTTTTAGAAGTACCCTCATATTCGGATAAAGTCAAATTCAATTTTCATTGAATCTGCCGAGACTTCTGCTTTGAAACCTTCAGCAGATTTAACATAGGCTATCTTTTTTGGGAAGTCGTGTTTGGGGTTTATGGCGGTAAATGAGGTTGAATCCATTTGGGTTAAAGTGAATATTGTGGGAGTTTTGTTCACTCCACTTACTTTTAAAATCCACAATGAATCCGAAGGTTCTATCGACATGATTTCTTTGAATACGGTATCACCACCTGCCAAAGTAAACCCTAATCCTTTATAGCCGAGAGTATCTTTTTGCCAATTTTCAAAAGTCTCTCTGCCCTCTTGATCATTCGTTCTAACCCATTCTCCCTGAAGCCAATCAAGTCGACTTTCAAACTCTGCTTCTTTTTGAGGAGTACAAGCAGAAACAATAAGTATCAGAAGAATTAGAGCCTTATGCATAGTCAATAGAGCTTAGATTTGAATAGTTCTTAATGTTCTTAATTCTTACTAATTGATTTATAACTTTTCTTTTAAGAATGACGCTGTGTAGTTGTTTTCCAATTTTGACATGTCTTCAGGATTACCCTCGAAACAGATGTTTCCACCTTCTTCACCACCTTCGGGTCCCAAGTCAATAATCCAATCGGCCGACTTGATGACTTCCATATTATGTTCAATAATAAGAACAGAATCGCCTTGCTCTATCAAATCATTCAGAGCTTTCAATAATTTTTGAATATCATGAAAGTGGAGCCCAGTTGTTGGTTCGTCAAAAATAAATAAGGTCTTACCCTTATCAGAGTTACCTTTACCAAGGAAGAATGCCAGCTTTACACGTTGAGCTTCTCCACCAGACAAGGTATTTGAGGATTGTCCCAATCTGATATAACCTAGCCCTACTTCCTGTAAAGGCAATAGCTTCTCATAAAGCTTTTGTTGTTTGTCTTTAAAGAAATCCAAGGCCTCATCAATGGTCATATCCAGAATATCAGAGATGTCCTTTTCGTGGTATTTGACCTCCAGCACTTCTTGCTTAAAGCGTTTGCCTTTACAGCTTTCACAAGTTAGCTTAACATCCGCCATAAACTGCATTTCTATGGTCTGCTCACCCTCGCCTGCACATGCCTCACAGCGTCCACCATCTACATTAAATGAGAAGAACGCTGGTTTGTAGTCCCTTTGTTTTGCCAGAGGCTGATCAGCCATAAGGGCTCTTATGGCATCGTAGGCCTTGATATACGTTACCGGGTTGGACCTACTGCTTTTGCCAATCGGGTTTTGATCCACCATTTCTACCCGGTCTATTCTACTCAAGCTTCCCGTTAATTCCTTGTATTTACCAGAATCCTGGGAGTATTCACCTTTGAGTTTGGCAAGAGCAGGATAAAGGATTTTACGAACTAATGTCGATTTACCAGAGCCACTAACACCCGTCACAACGGTAAGTACGCCTAATGGGAACTTGACATCTACGTTTTGAAGATTGTTTTCATTGGCTCCCGTGAGTTTAATGAAGTCGATTGGCTTTCTTCTTTGTGAAGGCACTTCAATTTTATCATCTCCATTCAGAAAACGAACGGTATGTGAAGTCTGACCATTTTTGGCATTCAAAATATCCTCTTTATTCCCCTGGAAAATGAGTTCACCACCAAGATTGCCCGCATTGGGTCCAATGTCTATGATCTCATCTGCAGCTTCCATCACTTCCTCTTCATGTTCTACTACGATAACTGAATTTCCAATATCTCGAAGTGACTCGAGAACCGAAACCAGTTTCTGCGTATCACGAGGATGAAGGCCAATGCTTGGCTCATCCAAAATATACATACTACCTACCAAGGCTGAGCCTAAGGAAGTGGCAAGCTTTATACGCTGAAACTCACCACCGGAAAGTGTAGAAGTTAGTCTGTTTAAGGTTAAATACCCTAAACCTACTCTATCCAGGTATTCCAGTCTGTTTTTAACTTCTAACAGAATACGTTTACTGATTTTTTCTTGTTGTGCTTCCAGGGTTAATTCTTCAAAAAATACCCGAGCTTTTTTGACCGGCATTAAAACCAGATCTGTGATTGAATAACCATTGATCTTAACATAGGAGGCATCTTTTCTTAACCTGGTGCCTCTGCATTCGGGACATACAGTTCTACCCCTGTATCGGCTAAGCATAACTCTGTACTGAACCTTGTAGGTCTGTTTCTCCAGATCTTTAAAAAACGCATCAAGACCAGCAAAATATTCATTTCCCTCCCAAACGAGACGTTTCTGCTCTTCTGTTAAATCTTTATACGATCTGTGAATAGGGAAGTCGAAACGGATTCCATTTTTTATCAAAGGAGCCAGCCATTCACTCATTCTTTCTGACCTCCAGGGTGCTATGGCACCTTCAAAAATCGATAACTCTTTATCAGGAATAACCAGATCTTCATCTATACCAAGCACTTTTCCAAAACCATCGCAGCGTTTACAAGCACCATAGGGGTTATTGAAGGTAAAAAGATTAACAGATGGTTCTTCAAACAAGATTCCATTGGCTTCAAAACGGTCTGAGAAGGCTTTTTTCTCAATTCCAAGAATCTCAATGTGGCAGTCTCCCTGACCTTCAAAGAAGGCAGTTTGGATAGAATCTGAGATACGGTAGAGCGTGTCTTCATCGGCCTCTCCTTTATCATCAAATCGGACGACAGCTCTATCAATCAGAATCTCAATTGTATCTGTGTCTTTGAAATCCTTTTGTTCCAGCGTTTCTTCTATTTGAGCTATTTCACCATTTCTGGCTATTCTGTTGAAGCCCTTTTTGAGTAAAAGATCAAGTTCTTTTTCCAAGGTTCTGTCCGCAGAGATCTTCAAAGGACAGAGTATCATTACCTTTTGACCCTCTTCATGTGAGAAGATATAATCAGAGACATCAGTAACGGTGTCTTTTTTGACCTCATCGCCACTTTTAGGTGAGTAAGTTTTGCCTGCTCGGGCAAAGAGCAACTTCAGGTAATCGTAGATTTCAGTGGTGGTGCCGACAGTAGAGCGTGGGTTTTTGGTACTTACTCTCTGCTCAATCGCTATTGCCGGTGACACACCTTTGATATAATCAACCTCAGGCTTCTCCATTCTACCCAAAAACTGACGGGCATAGGAGCTTAAGCTTTCTACGTACATGCGTTGACCTTCAGCGTAAAGTGTATCAAAAGCTAGTGAAGACTTTCCACTCCCTGATAAACCTGTGATGACGGTCAATTTATTTCGCTGAATGGCTACATCAATATTTTTGAGGTTATTGACACGAGCTCCTTTGATAATGATATACTTTTTGGGATCTAGAAGGCTGATATCGTCTTTTGGCATCCTTTCTTTCTTGCGAATGAGTTAATCCGCAAATATACAAACTGATAGACCCGGATGAGGTCATTTGCTAAAAAACTCCTCAATATCTCAGAAGATAGTTTTGAGATAAATGTACCTTTGCCGTCATGAGTAAAAAAGCGGTCATTTTTGATATGGACGGAGTGATTTGTCATACAAATCCCTACCATTCAAAAGCATTTAGAGTATTTTTTGAAAAAAGAGGACTTCACCCTACTGATGAAGAGTTTGCCGAACATATGTTTGGTAAAAGTAATAGCTATATCCTCAAGCACTTTTTGGGAAGACCTGTAGTAGGAGAGGAGTTTACGCAAATGGAGGAGGAGAAAGAAGGCTTGTTTCGTGAAATTTATGCTGATGTTGTGGATCCAATAGCCGGTTTCCCGGATTGGTTGACCTTACTCAAAAAGAACGACTTTAAGACTGGAGTAGCAACATCTGCACCTCGTGCTAACCTTGATTTAATCATGGGTAAACTTGGTTTTGAGAAGGATATGGAAAGTATTCTGGCTTCAGAAGATGTAACCAAACATAAGCCTGAACCTGAGGTTTATCTCAAATCTGCTCACAATCTTGGCGTTCAGCCAGAAGACTGTGTGGTTTTTGAAGACAGCTTCAGCGGTGTATCAGCTGCCATAAATGCCGGAATGAAAGTAGTAGGCGTGATGAGCAGCCATACCAAGGAGGAATTACCACCTTGTGATCATTATATCAGCACTTATGCTGATGTTTCTCTGAATCATATCAAGGAAATACTTGCTCATGCCTAAAATAGAACATCTAGCCTTGTATTGCTCAGATCTGGAAGCCATGAGAGCTTTCTATCAGCAATATTTTTCTGCTACCGCGAATGAGAAATACATTAATGAGAAGAAAGGCTTTGAGTCCTATTTCCTAAGTTTTGACGATGGTTCCAGACTTGAGATTATGACCAAAACAGGAATTGATGTACTTTCTGTACCGGGTTTTGAAAGGTTAGGATATACTCATTTTGCGATGTCCGTCGGCTCCAAAGAAGAAGTGGATAGAATCACCAATCAACTACGTTCTGATGGTTATACAGTGGCTGGTGAATGTAGAACTACGGGTGATGGCTATTACGAAAGTGTAGTGCTTGATCCGGAAGGAAATAGAATAGAAATAACGGTTTAGATAGACGTATTGAAACACCTTACTCAAGATTTTCTTAGGAATAAACAAAGTCGGGCCATTGGTGCGGCTTTTTTCTCTATCGGTTTTTTATTTGGCACTTGGGCCACGTTTATACCTTACGTAAAAGAGAGATTTGGACTGAATGATGCAGATCTGGGTCTCATTCTACTAAGCATGCCCATTGGTACAGTTACGGCTAATCTTGTGGGTTCTTGGTTGGTTTCTAAAGTAGGAATGAAAACCACCACTATTGGAGGGGTTTTGGCCATGGCTTTGGCTTTTCTGATACCGATTAATGCCCCGGTCATATGGCTATTGCCACCAGGTCTGTACCTCTGCGGTGCTACTATCTCTATTACGAATATTGCTCAGAATATGGGTGTGACCAGTATTGAAGAAGATCAAAAAATAAATATCATGAGTACCTGTCATGGTATGTTTAGCGTGGGGCTGATGTTAAGTTCACTCTTGGCAAGCCTGGCCCGAGGTATGGGTGCAGTTCCTGGTTATTATATGATTGGAGTATCAACCTTGGTCTTTATTCTTGGTATTTACATCAGACCTACGGTATTCAGTATCAAAGATGATGAAGGTCAAAAGGGAGTTAAAAGTCGCTTTTTTCTACCAAAAGGCTCTTTTTTGATCATGATCCTCATCGGTGTTTTTGGCAATATTGCTGAAGGAACCATGGCAGACTGGACTTCAGTTTACATGCGGGATATCGTAAAGAGTAGTCCATATTTTGTAGGATGGGGTCTGGCAGGGTATTCACTTATGATGAGTTTGGGTAGGCTGTTCGGAGATGGCCTAATTCCTAAAATAGGAGCCAATAAGGTTCTGGTTTATGGCGGGCTGCTTTCAGCAATTGGTCTGGGTATCGCTATTTTATTCCCTTATGTAGCTACCAGTATTTTGGGTTTTGCCATGGTAGGTGCAGGTGTATCCTGTGCAGCTCCAATTCTTTACGCAAGTGCCTCCAGAGTACCTGGAGTCTCCAAAAGCAATGGATTAGCGATTATGAACACCTTTGCCATGGGTGGATTTATGGCCGGACCCGTTTTGATCGGTTTTATTTCTGAAGCAAGTAGCCTTACTGTCGCTTTTGGTCTTGTACTTCTTCTGGCCCTTTCGTGGGCATTCTTATCAAAGAACGTTCGCCTATTTTAATTGAGTGTAGGCGTATTGATAACCTTCTTTGATCACTTGTCTGATATCGTCAGTCGTGAAGCTGGTCAGGTTAATATTGATGGGCTCTAATGGCCTGATGACTTTTAACGTCACCTTTTTATTCAACGAGAATCCGGCAATGCTCATTAGATTCTCGTTATAATTCTCTGCCCAGCTAATGTCATTATTCTCAAACTGGTTCACAGAGATATCTTTGATGCGTTCTATAAGGGCAAAGAATGATCTGTAATTGATGGGTTCCAATTCACGGTGCTCGGGGTGACAAGCAATGGCATAAATTTCTGTAGCCCCATCTTCAATGGCTTTTTTCAGAGGAACTACCTCTCTCAATCCACCATCCAGAAAAGCCTGACGGTGATCGCCACCTATTTGTATTGCCGGCATGATAATCGGCAATGAACTACTAGCCCTCAGGTAATCTAAAAAGTGCTGCTCCATAGGGTCAGCATAGTGCATTTGACCCGTATTTACATTGACAGCACCCACTTTAAGATGAACAGGGCTTCTGCGGATATTGGTCAGGTTGATGTGTTCCCTTAATTTTTCATGAAGAGGGTTGGTGTCCAAAAGTCCATCAAAACGATTGAGAATAGTGTCAATACCCAACATCCATTTTGATTTCAAAATACCGATATCATTTGGGCGGGTAATGTTTTCAATCCAAAAGGAGATCAATTTCTTATTGACCAGCTCCCAGTCGATCGATTTATTTTTAATAAACTGTTTGCCTGCTTCATTTACCATATAAGAGCTATTCAGAGCCCCGGCAGAAATACCGTAGATCATTTCGGGTTTGAAGCCGGTTTCTAAAACTGCCTGTACGGCTCCGGCCTGCCATGCTCCCTTCAGCGATCCACCGCCTAGTACTAATGCTCTCATTTCTTAGTGGTAATTAATTGGCTTTTAAATAGATTAATTTGGACTATTGAAATATCGAAATTTATATTGATTTCGTCGAATGCAAATTTAATTTTTTGCGTTGTAAAATTGCAATCTAACGCCGTAGCCTTTTGTTCCTCCACGGAACTTCGAATGTCAATTAATATAAAGGACATACAGAAACCCATCGCTCATGAGATGAAGGAATTTGAACAGAAATTCCGGAACTCGATGAAGACAGATGTGATGTTACTTGATCAGATCATGCGATATATTATACATCGCAAGGGAAAGCAGATCAGGCCAATGTTCGTTTTTTTATCAGCAGGTATCAATGGTGGAATTTCAGAATCAACTTACAGGGCCGCTTCTTTAATAGAATTGGTGCATACGGCTTCATTAGTACATGATGATGTGGTGGATGATTCAGATTATCGCAGAGGTTTTTTCTCCATCAAAGCTCTTTGGAAGAATAAAATAGCTGTCTTAGTAGGTGATTTTCTATTGTCTAAAGGCCTGGATCTCAGTGTAAAACACAAGGAGTATCAGCTGCTTGGGATTATCAATCAGTCCGTGACTGAAATGAGTGAGGGTGAGCTGCTTCAAATAGAAAAGGCGAGAAAGCTGAATATCTCAGAAGAGGTTTATTACGAGATCATTCGAAAGAAAACGGCCTCGTTGATAGCTTCGTGTTGTGCCGCAGGTGCCAGTTCGTCAGGGGTTTCTGATGAGTTTATTGAGAAATCTAGGCTGCTGGGTGAGAAAATAGGTTTGGCGTTCCAGATTAAAGATGATCTTTTTGACTACGGTGATGAAGAGATTGGTAAGCCAACGGGTATCGATATCAAGGAGAAGAAGATGACCTTACCGTTAATCTATGCTTTGAATAATACCGGAAGAATTACAAGGAACAGAATCATCAATATCGTTAAAAGACATTCAAACAAACCAGCTAAGGTTCAGGAGGTTATTGACTTTGTAAAAGGCAGTGGAGGTATCACCTATACTAAGGAAGTGATGATTTCTTATGTAAATGAGGCCTACACAATTTTGAAAGAGTTTCCTGATTCCCCTTATAAAGAATCTTTAAAGCAGTTGATTCAATATACTATTGAAAGAACTAAATAGATTGAAAAGATTGTATTTTCAGAAATAATTGAAAATTATCTTTTTGTTATCAATATCAACTTTTTCCACTCTTCCTTTTATTCCATTACTTTTGCAAAAAATAAGAATTGTGAAAAAACTATACTTCATCATTGCTCTGCTTACGTTTCAATCATGCATTGCTCAGCAAAAAACTACTTCTGTTACTGAACCAAAGAATAAGCTGGTAGTAGGTATTGTGGTAGACCAAATGCGATATGAATACCTCAACCGCTTCAATGAGAAGTTTGGTGAAGGAGGCTTCAAGCGTCTGATGAATGAAGGTTTCAACTGCAAGAATAATCAATATCATTACGCCAATACAGTGACTGGCCCTGGTCATGCTCATGTGTATTCTGGCTCTGTCCCGGCTATTTCGGGTATTGTGGGTAACGAATGGTTTGAAAAAGGAAGTAAATCTTCTATGTATGTGGCCTCTGATACCACGGCCAGTACGGTAGGAGAAGGTTCTGAAAGAGCCGGCATGATGTCGCCAAAAAATCTGAAAGTGACTTCTATAGCAGACCAGCTCAGAATGTCAACTCAGTTTGGTTCAAAAGTAATTGGTGTTGCTATCAAAGACAGGGGAGCTATAATGCCCGCTGGACATACAGGTACAGCATATTGGTATGATTCCTCTACAGGAAATTTTATCACCAGTTCACATTATATGGATGAGTTTCCTGCCTGGGCCAAAAGCTGGAATGATAAAAATGTGGCACAGTCATACACCGAATTGACATGGGAGCCTTATTACGACATTGCAACTTATACAGAGTCAGAGGAAGATGATCAGCCTTATGAAAATAATCTTTCTGGCGAGCCAAAGGCTGTTTTCCCTCATCAGGTTTCGATGCGAACGCTTCCTTATACACCATGGGGAAATACGCTAACTCTTGATTTTGCTCTTGAAGCCTTCAAAAATGAAAATCTGGGTAAAGGCAAATACACTGATCTGCTAGCTATTAGTTTTTCTTCACCTGATTACGCTGGCCATTCTTTTGGACCACAGTCAAAGGAAATCGAAGATATTTACATTAGACTTGATCTGGAAATTGAAAGATTACTCAATACTCTTGATACAGATTTAGGTGAAGGCAACTATACGGTTTTCTTTACGGCAGATCACGCAGTGGCAGATATTCCATCTTTTCTCAAAAAGAACAAGATGCCAGGTGGCCTGTTTATAGGCAGTGAGTTTAAAAATAAAGTAGAGGAGCTCTTAAGTTCAAAGTTTGGCGAAGGTGAGTATGTCAATGCCATTGATAACTATCAGATCTACCTGAACCTGGAAACCTTAGATCAGAAAAATATAGACCTGGAGGATGTGTTTGAGTATCTACAGCCAAGGTTAAGCATGGAAGAAGGGATTTATAATCTCGTAAATCTTGCCGAAGGCGAGCTGAATGCAATTCCTGATTTCTATCAGAAATTGCTTCGCAACCTGTATAATCCTAAAAGAAGTGGCGAACTGATGATCTTAGTAGAGCCGGGTTGGTTTCATGGTTATACCAAGGGCACCACTCACGGAACCATGTGGGCTTATGATACGCACGTGCCGTTACTTTGGTACGGCTTCGGGGTTAATCAGGGCTCCACAGCAAAGCCAACACATATCTCCGATATAGCCGCTACATTGGCTCAGTTGCTTGGTATACAGGAGCCTACGGGTTCAGTGGGTACACCAATAGAAGAGGTTTTGAAATAAGCTTAATCAAAAAGATTTGGGGCTGACTTTCGTATGATTTTTTGATCTGTAATTAATGACTGATGTTTTAAGAGGAAGTCTCTGAAGCTGAGCATTTGTTCAAGCATCTGATCAAAATCAATTTCATCAAAATGGTAAACTTCGCTATGGATTTGCTCAAAATCGCAAATGATATATTCCATGGTGCTAAAGCCGTAGTCTCTCAATGCGTACAGGTAAAGATTCTGAAAGTTGTTATGGTGCATGCCGTCTCTGTATCGACTTGTGGTTTTGAGGTCAATGACCCGAGAGTCGCCTAAAACATCCACGTACCCGTAAAAACGTATATTCTCTTTGGTAAAACCAACGAGTTGTTGGGATTTGAACTGACTTGGCAGAAGGCTTCTTGTTTCCTCTATAAGATCAAAGGAAATATCGGTTGATTTATTCTTAAGAACTGCATTCTCAAAGCCAATTCCTTTGCCAAACTTTTGTAGGATCTCGGGGTCTTTTTCAGGAATTCTATTGATCCGATTCAATAATTTCTCAAATCGGTTTTCATCAGGTTTTCTTAAATATCGACTGTACTCGTTAAGTAGGGTAGGGTAAAAATGAAATTGATAAGCCATCACCTCACCAGTTCTGCTGCACCAAAAACACCTGCACTATCACCTAGTTTAGGTTTGAGAAATACCGTTTCTACTTTCCTGTGATTGAAGATATAATTCTCTAGTTCTTTCACACCTTCAGTGTATACCTCGTCAATATTGCTCACTCCGCCTCCTAAAACTACCACATCAGGGTCCAGAACATTGATGATGTAATGGATGGCTTTGCCAAAGGATTTGAAAAGTCTTTGCATTGTGGCAGTGGCATGAGGGTCTGAATTTGCCCTGTAACGTTCTACTACCTCTTTCAATTTTCGTTTTTCACCGCTGATTTTTTCATAATACTTTTCAAGGCTTTTGCCCGAAAATACGTTTTCATTACAGCCTCTTTTGCCACAATAGCATTCTTCACCATCTTCTTCTAGAACATTATGTCCCCATTCACCACCTATGCCGTGTTTACCGCCAATCACCTTACCATTGACTACCACAGCACCACCTACACCTGTACCCATAATTACCCCAAATACGACCTGAGCATCAGGATATTTCTCAGGTACTATACCCATATTGGCCTCAGCCAAAGCGAAACAATTGGCATCGTTAGCTAATTCTACGGGTACTCCAAGAGCCTCTTTGAGATCTTTTTTCATAGGCTGCCCATTCATGCAAGTGGTATTGCAGTTTTTCATGGTTTGGGTGCCGGGGTCTAGCGTTCCGGGAGTACTAAAACCGATCGCCTCTGGTTTAAAACCTGTTTCATCTTTGAGTTGATTGATGAGTTTTTTGATTTGACCAATAATATGCTGGTAACCTTGATCTGCTTCAGTAGGAATTCTTTTTCTGATCAATATATCTCCGCTATCGGCTCCTAGAACGATACCCTCTATTTTGGTGCCGCCTAAATCTATTCCCCAAAGGTGTTTTTCAATGTTCATAAGGTTCGGTTTTTCGGACGCAAAATGTCAGATTTGACTTAGATAAACAAAAGCGGAAGGGAGAATGGGCAAAAGTATTTTTTTGAAAAGCGTAAAAAGCTAATCATCTTTACCCAAACTATTGAATGAATAAAATGGAACGCATAGCGTTTTTCCCAGGCTCGTTTGACCCCTTTACCAAAGGTCATGCTGATATTGTAGAGAGAGGATTGAAGGTTTTCGATCAGGTGATTATTGGAATAGGTACTAACCCCGCCAAAAAGCGTTATTTCTCCTTAGAACTAATGGAGAAAGTGATCAAAGCCGCATTCAATGATGATCCCAGAATTAAAGTGGTCAATTATAATGACCTGACTGCCAATGTCGCCAAAGATTTTGGGGCTAATTTTCTTTTAAGAGGCCTAAGAAACACCACCGATTTTGAGTATGAAAACACCATTGCTCAGGTGAATCGTCAGATAGTAGAAGGGCTTGAGACTGTATTTTTAATCACCTCGCCATCTTTGGCTCCTATAAGTTCTACAATAGTTCGTGAGCTGCACAGCTATGGCGTAGATGTGAGTGATTATCTGCCATATCCTCTGGAAAAGCTAACCAAAGAGTAGTTAGTCAACTCTAAAGGATAATTTCTGACATATCATTTCATCTATCACCTGTTCTATAGAAGGAAAGCTATTCTTAAGGGCCTCGTGCATCTGACTTCTGTTCATCCAGCGGATATCTTCAATGTCTTCTTCTATTTGAGGCTGCATGTGTTCATCTGATACCAGTTCCATTTTGTACCAGAAGGTTCTTTTAAGTACACGTTCATTTTTATGCGTATACGTATGATAGGAAACGAAATAATCATCCTCTACTTTGACAGTTATACCACATTCTTCTTCTACCTCCCTTTCGGCGGTTTCTATCATGGTTTCACCTTTGTCTGCTTTCCCTTTGGGTAAATCCCACTTTTTTCGTCGGTAGATCATGAGAAGCTGCCCTTCATCATTAAGTATTACACCACCAGCGGCATCTACTATTTTATATTGCTTTGAAAAAGCCGCATAAGCCTCAGGGATAGAGTCTACCACAAAAGTCGCTGACTTGAAATCGAATTTTTTGATCTCCTTAATACTCTTGAAAAAATCAATGAGATAAGTATTGCTGGCTTCAGTTATTAAAACTTTTTTCACCCATTCAGTGATTCCTTTCGCCTTTTTAGGTCTTTGGACGACAGTATGAAAACGAGCAGCATCTCTTTTGTCAAACTTTTTCTGCTCCACAAATTTCAGTGGCCTGTCATTAATGAATATGATCATGAAAATGTTTCGATTTGTTGCAAAATTAGACTTTGAGTAAGATGTACCTGACCTTTTATCAAAAAAATTATTTTTCAGTAGCAAACCGCACAACAATTATATTATTTTGCATTTCAATTAAACAGTGTTCGGTAACCTAGATTTCATAGGTTCAATGCTTAATGGAAATATTTATATTATTCTTCCTGATACTTATTAACGGGGTCTTCTCTATGTCGGAGATTGCCTTGATTTCAGCCAGAAAAACTAAATTGGAGCTAGCCGCCAAAAACGGTGATAATAAAGCACAAACGGCCCTTGATCTGGCTGGTGCTCCCAATAAATTTCTTAGTACGGTTCAGATTGGTATTACGCTCATCTCCATTTTTACGGGTATTTACTCAGGAGACAGATTAGGCGAATACATTAAACCACTTTTTGAGGCCTTTGAGCCACTGGCACCATATGCTGATACCCTTTCAGTAGCCTTAATTACCATCATCGTTACTTTTTTATCGTTGATTTTCGGGGAATTACTTCCCAAAAGGATAGGAATGGCGGTACCGGAAGGTATCTCAAAGTTCATGGCGGGTCCTATGTCTTTATTGTCAAAGCTGACCTCGCCCTTGATTTGGGTCTTGAGCCAAACCAGTAAATTTCTTTTTAGCTTGACAGGTATCAAAGAATCTGATAACTCTATCACAGAGGAAGAGATCAAGTCACTGGCCAAAGAAGGTGCTACTGGCGGTACGATTGAAGAAATTGAGCACGAGATCGTGCAAAACGTTTTCCATCTAGGTGATAGAAAAATTACCTCCTTAATGACCAACATTAATGAAGTAACTTATCTCGATCTGGATGATACCTACAGCGATAACCGTAAAAAGGTGATGGATTCTCGTCATTCGGTGTATCCGGTTTGTAAGGATGGTATCAATAATATGATGGGGTTGTTGTATGTCAAAGACATCCTAGGAAAATCGTTGACTACAGAGCTCAAGAACTTAGAATCTAACCTTAGAGAGAGTCTGTTTATTCCTGAGAATAATCTGGGCTACCAGGTTTTAGAGAAGTTTCAGGAAGAGAGAAAGCACTTTGGTGTTATTGTAGACGAGTATGGCAATGTGCAGGGAATTGTGACCATGAATGACATCTTGGATGCACTGGTTGGGGATATCTCTGAGACGAATGAATTTGAGTTTGAAATTATCAGACGAGAAGACGGTACCTATTTAATTGATGCCTCTCTGCCATTTGATGAATTCTTGCAGGAGTTTGAAATAGAACTAAGCAATAGAAAAGACTATTCAGGCTTTGACACTATGGGTGGCTTTGCCCTTGAAATCCTCCAGGAAATTCCTGACACGGGAGATACGTTTGACTGGGAGGAGTTTCGTTTTGAGATCGTGGACATGGATAAAAACCGAATTGACAAGATTTTGGTAAGCCGTGTGGATGGAGAAGAAATAGAAATAGAAGAAGAATAGACTTCTTATACTTTTACCTTATCAGGAATGACTACAGCTCGTAAAATAGCAACTATACTTTTAGAAACAGAAGCAGTTAAACTCAGCCCTAATGACCCGTTTACCTGGAGTAGTGGCTGGAAATCTCCGATTTACTGTGACAACAGAATAACCCTTTCTGATGTAGAAGGTAGAACTTTTATCAAAAAAGCTCTTGCCAAAGCTATCCGTAAGAACTTCCCTGAAGTTGATTTGGTAGCTGGAGTAGCTACCGCAGGTATAGCTCAGGGAGCCCTAGTAGCAGATTATTTGAAAGTGCCTTTTGCTTATGTGAGACCTAAACCAAAAGAGCATGGAATGGGTAACCAGATTGAGGGGAAGATTGAAAAAGGTCAAAAAGTAGTGGTTCTGGAGGATTTGATTTCTACTGGCGGGAGTTCTTTAAAAGCCGTAGAAGCACTAAGAGCTCAAGGAATAGAAGTGATAGGGATGATAGCTATAATGACTTATGGCTTCAAAATAGCTGATCTAAACTTTGAGGAGGCTAATGTACCACTAGTTACCTTGAGTAATTATAGTTTCTTGATTGATGAAGCTAAAAAGCAAGATTACGTCAAAGAAGATGACATTGCTTCGCTAAAAAAATGGAGACGTTCTCCTGAAAAATGGGGTAAGTAAAAAGCCTATGGAAACTGGAGTAGCCAAACTGTTCTCGTTTTCGCTGAAATTACTAAAGCTAACCGTCTGGGTTAGTTCGGGGCTTTTTGGCTTATATATTCTAGGCTACTATTTCAAATCTTTACTTTTTGGGAATCCTTCTCAATGGAATGACATACTGCCAGGTTTGTATGATCAAACTACTCCACAGGCCACGCAGGGTATAGGTTTGCACTTTGCTGCCGGGGGATTAATTCTCGTATTGGGTAGTATTCAATTTATTCAAAAGCTAAGAGAAAACTGGCCCTTGATTCATCGATGGGTTGGTCGTGTGTATGTTTTTGCGTGTATTCTGGCAGCATTAGGTGGATTGATATTTATACTTCAGAAGGGAACGCTCGGCGGGCTGATTATGGATATTGGTTTTGCTGGTTACGGCATCCTGATGTTTTGGTTTGGGCTAGAAACCTATCGTTACGCCAGAAAAGGAAATTTTGAAAAGCACCGGGCTTGGGCCATTCGATTATATGCTATGGCTATCGCTTCCTGGTTATACAGAATGGACTATGGCTTTTGGCACGCAGCTACTGATCTTGCCGGTCACGGAGATAATTTCAGCGGTCCGTTTGATTACTTTATGGATTTCTTCTTTTACCTGCCCAATCTTATAGTGGCGGAGATGGTGATCAGAAGAAAAAGTTTAGCTCATTCCACGTTTATGAGTATTCTCGCTAGTCTAATTTTTCTGGCAATAACAGGTTTTGTTATTCTGGCTACTCAGGTTTTTTGGGAACATTACTGGGGCGACCCCATTATCAATTTCTTTAGATAGCAATGTCAAATAGCTCTGCAAGATTTCTTAAGCCTTCAAGGGTATCTTTTCTTAGTTGTAAACCTTCTTTTAGCTGAACTTTTTTCATCTCTAATCCCCTCTGACCAGGTATTCTAACAGGATATAAAGGGTCAATGGCCTTGCTCTGCAGACACTTTTCTTTCAAGTTTTCCATTTCTTTTTTGAAATAGTTTTCACCAGCAAAAACAGATGGATTAATGACCTGTACAAAAGTACTGGCTCCCCATCTACCGGGCTCATTAGCTCTTCCATGTCCGCCCAGGGCAGAGGTAAGGGCTTCAATCATGATTCCCAAAGCAAAACCTTTATAACCGCTGTCCATTCCGCCTAAAGGCAAAATTGTGGAAGGTTCGGGTTCAAAGAATGTAGAGGCGTCAGTGGTTTCTTTACCCTTAGATGTCAATAGCCAAGGATGTGGTAAGGGTTCGCCACTTTTGTTTTTTTGATGGATTAGTCCATTGGAAGTAGTAGACATACTCACATCAATAATTATAGGATCGCCTTCGGTTGGAATACCAAGAGCCAGCGGATTAGGACTGTAAACTCCGGTGGTACCGCCAAATGGTGCTACTGTCTTGTTGTCGGGGTCGCTACAGGCTATAATCACCATATGCCCGCTTTTAGAAGCCGCTTCCATATAGGCGGCCAAACAGCCAATATGAGAGCAGCGTTGAATTACCACGGTTCCTGTTCCGTTTTTATCAGAAAGCTTGGTTGCCTTTGCAATCGCCTTTTCAACTAACCATGGTCCGGGAAGATATTTTCCATTCCAAAGTTCACTGGCTTCAGTTTCGCTCAAGACCTCTGGTTCGCCTTCTTTTTCCATACTACCTTTTTGTAGGTGTTCTATGTAAGGCATTACCAAGTGTAATCCATGCGTACGATGCCCCATTAGCTCTCCTTCGAGTAAAATTCGGGAGGTAGAATCGGTTTTCGGCTGGTCAAGACCTGCCATTTTAAAAAGAGTATTAAGAAATTTTTGGGCCTTTGAGATTTTCATGCGGGAAGTTAAGGAGGTGGTATTATACTCACAAAAAAAGCCGGACTACTGCCCGGCTTTTTTTTATATACATTATGAAAGTCTTATTTCGCTACTTCAATTGAAGCTTCTCTGGCGTTGATAGTTTTGCCTTTCATGCCTTTGATTACTTTCTGGACATCTCTTTCTGGTACTTCTACGAAGCTAAATTTGTCATACATATCAATCTGACCAATTACTCGGCCAGGAATACGACTTTCAGCCGCAATAGCACCAACAATATGATTTGGAGAAACGTGATCTTTTCTTCCTAAGCTAATGAATAAACGCACCATTCCAGGCTCGCCTGATCCATGTGCACCATTACCTTTTCTGCTGCCTCGGCGTTCTTTACGTTCTCCTCTTCCTCTACCTTCAAAACGCGAAGATCTACTTGATCTGTCTCCTCTTTTTCCGTCTGCCAGGTCGTCATCCTTACCAGTGGTATCCAGATTGCCTAACTGCATTTTCAATAAAGAAGTGATGATATCATAGGTAGAAACTCCTTCTTCTTTAAGGTCATCTACTATCCCTTCAAGTAAAGCGTTTTTCTCTTCATCAATATTCTCCTTGATCTGCTCTTTGAACTTATTGATTTTGATCTCTTTAAGGTCGGCGGCAGTAGGGATTTTACCTTCTTCTATTTTTACTTTGGTATATCGCTCAAGTTCACGAAGCTTACCGGTATCTCTTCTTGGTACCATCATGAAAGCACGCCCTTTTTTACCTGCACGGCCAGTACGTCCAATTCTGTGAACATAATATTCAAGATCCATGGGTACGTCATAATTGAACACCGCATCTACGTCGTTTACATCTATACCTCTTGCTGCTACATCTGTAGCTACCAGTATGTTACAGTTGCCAGTTCTGAACTTGTTCATCACCTGATTTCGAGCCCCTTGTCTTAAGTCACCATGGATTCCCTCTGCAGCATAACCTCTTTCCTGAAGCTCTACCACCACCTGATCTACCTTAGATTTGGTATTACAGAATACCAACATCAGTTTGAGGTCATGAGCATCAATAAGGCGACACATGGCCTCAGTTTTTGCATCCCTTCTTACATTGAAGTAAAGCTGCTCAATATTGTCATTCGTAACTTCCTTACGAGTGATTTTGATATGCTCAGGGTCATTCTGGAAACGTTTTGTGATGCCAAGAATCTCACGAGACATGGTAGCAGAGAAAAGAATAGTTTGTCTTTCTTTAGGAGCAAAGCTCAGAATCTGCTCTATATCCTCTCTGAAGCCCATATTCAACATTTCATCTGCTTCATCAAGAATCATCATTCTAAGGTTAGAAAGGTCAAGCGTTTTACGCTCGATATGATCCATGATTCTACCAGGGGTACCCACTACAATATGCGAGCCTCTTTTAAGATCTCTGAATTGTCTCTCGTATGATTCCCCACCAAAAATAGAGGTTACGAAAAGGCCTTTTTTGTATTTAGAAAGTTGGTAAATCTGATCTTTTACCTGAAGAGCAAGCTCACGAGTAGGGCACATGATAAGTACCTGCGTTACTCTATCTTCGATTTCTACTTTCTCAATGGCCGGTATCCCAAACGCACCGGTTTTACCAGTACCCGTTTGAGCTTGACCAATCACATCATTATCACTTAGTACAGCCGGAATGGCCTGAGCTTGAATTGGTGAAGCATCTTCCCATCCCATTTCTTCTATGGCCTGAAGCATAAAGTCAGACAAAGGAAGTTCATTAAACTTTACAGTTTGCATAGTTCTTTTTGGCTGCCCAGCTAGCAGCTCACATTTTAAAATAATTGGAGGCGATTGCGACACGCCTTTTCGTGAACATCACGGTTACCCGTTGCCTGCTCTGAAAAGGATATTGGACTCAAAGGACCGACTGTCCTGAAAATTAACGTCGCTGTCAGAGATCCCGAACGGGGATAAAATTTTTGCAAAAGTAAGATAAATATTTGTTTTAACCTACTGTCGCCTTCTTCTTATTGTATTATTTTAAGAATGTAGGCTATTTGATCCAATTAAACTGTCCTCTGAAGCTTTTGAAGTTTATTCTTTCGAGATCTTCAGCTTCTACAGAGAGTTCTGAGAGTATTTCGGCCGCACTTGTGAGTTGGCTTTTGGAGTTATTCCGAAAATAAATGGTATTGAAAATGTTATTTTCATCCAGCTGAATATTGCTTCTTCCCAGATTCGTGAGATCCAGGTTTTCTATACGGGAGTCATAAAAACGTAGAGCACTAGATTGATTTACAACTTTTAGATTTTTGGCATCAAAGGTTCTAAAAGTTACCTGACTGATATTGGTATTTAGATACTCCAGATTAGGAATGTATAAATTGATTTCTTTTTTCAGGTCAGGATTTTCAGACTTTTTGGGTGTGTTCAGTGTGACTATTTTCAGTGTATCTCCCTTCGGCTCTAATCTGACATACTTCTGATAAGTATTGTGTATTTCAATCTTTGGATTCGGGTATTGATGAATTGATATCTTTAAGCGACCTAAGTCGCAGTCAACGATAACAGCCTTTACCGAATCTATTTGAAAGGTAGAGAATTGAGCATCACGAGATGGTTTGAAGACAGGACTTTTTTCTTCGGGCTCACTATAGCTGCAAGAGAACAGAAAAATTGAAGATAAAAAAAGATAAAATAGCTGTTTCATTTTACTGCAATGGCCATGATCAAAGCTAAGGAATTCTCAGGAAGATGAGTACTTTTGTCAAAATTTGACTTAAGCCACTTTTCATGCAAAAAGTACTTTTTATAGACCGAGACGGCACTATTATTAACGAACCCCCGGTAGACTTTCAAGTAGACTCACTTGAAAAACTAGAGTTTTATCCAAAGGCATTAAGTGTTCTACGAAAAATTGCAGAGCAAACTGACTATGAACTCGTAATGGTTACCAATCAGGATGGTTTAGGCACAGATTCTTTTCCTGAGGATACTTTCTGGCCAGCTCATCAAAAAATGATGAAAACTCTGGAAGGAGAAAACATTCACTTCTCAAAGGTTTTTATTGACAGAACTTTTGAACATGAAAATGCCCCAACTCGTAAGCCACGTACTGGAATGCTCACCGCATATCTGGATTCAGATGAATATGATTTGGCCAATAGTTTTGTTATTGGTGATCGTCTTTCAGATATAGAATTAGCTAAAAATTTAGGAGCCAAAGGGATACTTATTTCAGATGACAAATCTCAAAAAGATGGAAATGAGGCCATTGATCTGGTTTCAAAAGATTGGGATGAGATTTATGAACACTTGAAACTCCCGGCAAGAATCGCCGAGATTCAAAGAGACACCAAAGAAACACAGATCTATGTCAAAGTGAATCTGGACGGTACAGGTAAAGCTAAAATGGATACAGGTATCGGGTTCTTTGATCATATGTTAGACCAACTGGCAAAGCATTCTGGTGCAGATGTAGAGATCAAGGTGAAAGGTGATTTACATATCGACGAGCATCATACCATAGAAGATACTGCTTTGGCTCTTGGGGAGGCTTTTTTGAAGGCTTTAGGAGATAAACGTGGTACTAATAGATATGGATTCTTACTGCCAATGGATGAAGCTTTAGCTCAGGTGGCTATCGATTTTAGTGGCAGACCATGGTTGGTTTGGGATGCAGACTTCAAAAGAGAGAAAGTAGGGGAGATGCCTACAGAAAT
This sequence comes from Jiulongibacter sp. NS-SX5, assembly GCF_052828545.1. Next base: position 1,362,199 of record NZ_CM128248.1, on the reverse strand, counting down.
GTTTATGCATTTCTTCAAATCGTTTTCAGATACTTCAAAATGTAACTTGAATATCAAATGTGAAGGCGATAATGAGCATCATAAAATAGAGGCAATTTTCAAGGGATGGGCCAAGGCCATCAAAATGGCAGTTAAAAGGGATATTGATGCTATGGATAGCCTACCAAGTACAAAAGGCGTCCTTTAATAGTTGATTCTCAGGGTTTGTTTCTCGTTCTTTGATAAGAACTCAATAGCTAAACGGTCTTCATAAGCATATGGAACTCTTCAAAATACTCACGCTACTTATCGTTATTTCTGGTTTATTCGGTTATATCAATGTCCGGTTTTTCAAATTACCGACGACCATTGGTCTTATGATCATGGCATTGGTGTTTTCGCTGGTCATGATTTTGTTTCAATTTGTCAATCCTGAATTAACGGTCTTGGCCAGAGAGCTGATTGGGAAGATCGACTTCACCACAGTCTTGATGGATGTGATGCTCTCATTTCTACTTTTTGCCGGGGCACTGCATACCAATGTAGGCATGATCAACCAAGAGAAGCGTAGTATTGGTTTGTTTGCCCTTGTAGGGGTATTTATTTCAACCTTCTTGATTGGTACAGCCATTTTCTACCTTTCAAAAGTGCTGAACCACGAAATAGATTTTGTTTATTGTTTGCTTTTTGGAGCACTGATTTCACCAACAGATCCTATTGCTGTTTTAGGGATTTTGACAAAGTCAAACATTCCAAAGAAGATCGAGATCAATATAGTAGGAGAGTCCTTATTCAATGACGGGGTAGGTGTTGTTATCTTCTTTACAATTCTGGAGATAGCCCACCTAGGAGTAGGTAACGTAACAGCAGGAGATGTTTTTACGCTTTTTGTTCAGGAAGCTATCGGCGGTATTCTATTTGGACTTGGACTTGGCTGGATCATGTTTAGACTTCTGAAGTCTATCGATGATTATGAAGTAGAAGTCATGATTACACTTGCTTTGGTGATGGGTGGTTATCTGATAGCACAGACATTACATACCAGTGGTCCTTTGGCTATGGTTGTGGCTGGCTTATTCATGGGGAGTAGCGGTCTCAAACAAGACGCTATGAGTGAAACCACAGAACTTTATGTCGATAAATTCTGGGAGCTGATCGATGTATTGATGAACGCAGTTCTGTTCGTTTTAATAGGTCTTGAAATCCTCATTTTAGAATTTAAACCTTACTTCTTTATAGCAGGGATTGGCTCCATAGCCATCGTTTTACTTGCTAGATATGCTGTGATTCACTTTTTGGTGAGAATTTCTAAAAAGTGGGTAGCCGTTGATAAAGAGGCTCCTTTGCTTCTTACATGGGGAGGTTTACGTGGTGGTTTGTCCATTGCCATGGCACTTTCTCTACCTGCAGAATGGGATGCAAAACCTTATATAGTTTTCATTACGTATTCGGTAGTTTTATTCTCAATTATCGTTCAGGGGCTTACACTTGAAAAGGTTGTGAAGAGAGTGTACCAATCGTAAAAAGTTGTAATTTGCATAATATTCTAAGGCTCATTCGAGTTAGATAACCAGTTCATTAAATTAATCCTTTTCACATGTTGCAAAACATTTTGCTTCAAGTTCCGGCCACTACCGGAATAGACTCAACACTTACGGCTTCCTCAACCAGCATTAACTATTTCGAACTATTACTCAAAGGTGGTTTTGTAGTATATCCGATCTTGATATTGCTCTTTGTGACCTTCTTTTTGATGGTGGAGCGTTATATCTTTATCAAAAGATCATCGAAGATTGATTTTGGATTCCTAAGGTCTCTGAAAGACAATATTTTAAGAGGCGATATGCGTTCGGCCATTGCCATGTGTAAAAGCACCAATCTTCCTATTTCCCGAATTCTTGAAAAAGGGATTTCTAGAATAGGTAGACCGGTTAAGGATATTGAAAGTGCTATGGAGATTCAGTCAAACCTGGAAATCTCTAAAATGGAGAAAAATATGGGATATCTTGGGCTCATTGCCGGGGTAGCTCCTACACTTGGTTTCGTTGGTACTATTTCAGGGATTATCAGAATCTTCTATGAGATTTCAGTTACAGGAGAATTCTCTATTGAAACCATTTCAAACGGGCTTTATGAGAAGATGATTGCCTCTTTCTCTGGTCTGGTGGTAGGGTTGATAGCTTATGCTGCTTATCACGGAATCAATATGCTCATTGATAAATTTAGTATTCATTTGCAAGCAACAGTTATGGACTTCCTGGATACGCTAAACGAACCAGCAGCCTAATATGAAGCTAAAAAGACAAAGACGTTTTGAAGCAGAGGTTCAGACGGCCTCGTTGAATGATATCATGTTCTTCCTGCTATTATTCTTTTTGATAGTAGCTACTTTAGGAAGTCCAAATGTGATTAAGCTGTTATTGCCAAAGGCAGAAACAGCCACTCACGAGGTTAGTAAGCAGCCGATTACCTTATCTATAACCGAAGAGAAGGCTTACTTTATTGATAGAAGAAATGTGCCTTTTCCGCAATTAGAGCAGGAGCTAATGACGGCTACTGCAGGTATGGAAGAACCGACGGTGATTTTACGTGCCGCTCAAAGTCTGACAATTCAAGATCTGGTAGATATAATGAGTATGGGAGCACGACTTAGAATAAGGATGGTGCTGGCTACAGAGCTAGATTAACAGAAAGACATTCAGATAGAAAGAGGCTTAGAGCCTCTTTTTTTATGCCTTAATTAGTCGCGAATCTAAAAAGGCAGGTTCTTTTGAGCTTACCTTTACTTTCGAGAAATGTCTTGATCTTGGGTTAAGAACATAATTAAATTCGCCACTGACCAATACACTGGGAACCTTCATTGCCAAATAATTGGGTTGAGAATAGAAAGGTTCTGTGAGTTTCCAAAGGAGTTGATTATTGGTTTCTGTGAAGTTATTGGGTAAATTCTTAGCTTCTATTTCGTACACATATTTTGAAGGTATTTCCAAAGAAATGAACTCGTAAGTCTTCTTAAAAGCTGCTTTTGAGTTAAAATGAACAATTAGTTCAAGTAGTGCCAGAGACTTGTATTGAGCAGTGTAAAGGGCAGAAATACCAAGGGCATTCCATCTGCCGCCATAAAGTTTGGCCCCTTCTCCACTAAGGTCATCTATATATTTGCTTTGAGTAATTCTATGGACAATCATCAGGCAAATATCCCATGCTCAATTCTACCAAGAATTTGTTCTATCAAATCAAACCCATAAGGTGTATCAAGCATTTGCAAAGGGGTTTGATTATTCAATGCTGGGTTAGCTTCTCTTAGCCAGGTATTAAAAGCCTCAGTAGAACCAAAAGTGTTTTCCCCTTTTATTTTTAATGTAGCGAGCTTTAGTGCTTTTGCCGAGGCATCAGTATCCAATATTTTCTCTGCAGAATACCGCTGAAGAGTTCTTAGAGAAAGATGTAAAATCTGCCCAAGTTCTTGTAGACTCAAAGATAGCTGAGAAGCAAGTGCAGAAACACGCTGCATACTCAGCCCTTCTCTAGCAGTATTGATCACATTAAATACACCTGCAGAACCATAAATAGCTATCGGTTCTTCCAATATGTTATTTTCTGGGTTTTTTAGCTTCTCATTTTTCATTATATTGTGCCTTTTGACACAATATTAATGACATTTGTCCATATTTACAAGCTCATTAAATCCTTAAACTTGATGGCTTGCCTTCTGGAAATTTCTATTTTTTCCCCTCCTGGACCTATTTCACCAGGTTTTAAGGTCACTAATAATCCTCCTGAGAACCATGGTTCTATTTTATCAATCCAGTTTAGATTAATAATGTGTTTTCTGTTAGCTCTGAAATAAATTTTTGAGTCTAATCGCTCTTCCAGGCTGTTTAGCGACTTCAGAATCATAGGCTTTTGATCATCAAAATGCAGTCTAACATAATTGCCCATAGATTCAAAAAGACGAACCTTACCTAATCTTACAAACCAACATTTCTCGCCGTCTTTAACAAAGACTTGGTCATGTACGGTCAGTTCTCCTTCTTCAGAGGCTGCTTTCTTTACTTCTTCAACTTGCTGTTTTTCTTCTTCTACTCTTTGGATGGCCTCTGCCAGCCTGCTGGTATCAATAGGCTTCATGATGTAATCCAGGGCATTGAATTCAAAAGCCTTCAAAGCATATTCATCATAGGCAGTGGTGAAAATGACATCTGGTACACGGTCTTCTAAAGCTTCCAGAAGTTCAAATCCGTCTTTGCCCGGCATCTGGATATCGAGAAATAAGAGATCAGGGTTCATTTCCTCTATCATCGGAATTGCCTCATCGGCATTGGCAGCTTCACCGATAATATTGATTCTTGGAAATTCCTCCAGCAGCCTTTTTAACTCGTTTCTTGCTAGCCTTTCGTCGTCTATTATTAAAGTTCTCATTCTATAGTATGTTGTTCTAAAGGAAGCCAAATTTCTGCTTTAACCGTCAGCTTGTCCTCTTGAAAGATGTTAAATTTATATTGATTTCCGTAGATCAAATGTAGTCTACGTTTCGTGTTTTCTAGTCCAAAACCAGTACTGGTTTTGGAATTGCTATTGTCTCCCAACGTACCGGTATTCCTTATGATTATGGCCAGGTGATTATCTTCAATAAATGTTCTGATCTCCACAAAACCCCAACGAAGTGCCTTCTGAACACCATGTTTTATGGCATTTTCTACCAAAGTTTGAAGCATCATTGGTGGCACCTGAATTTTTAAGGTATCATTGGCGATGTCAAATTTAGTTTGAAGTCGATCCTCATATCTGATTTTTTCTAGGCTGAGGTAGTCCTCTATGGTTTTAAGTTCTTCTTTGAGGCTAACAGTCTTTCGTCTGTTTGAGATGAGTGAGCTACGTAATAGATTAGACAATTGGGTAATCCCGCTACTTGCTTTTTTTGGGTCCTCCGTTATTAGTGCTCGAATGCTATTTAGTGCATTAAAAACGAAATGAGGGTTCATTTGAGCTCTTAAGACTTTGGCTTCTGTTTCTTTCATTGAAGCTTCCAGCTTTACACGTTCTATGTCAGCATTTCTTCTTTCTGCAGCGTAAGCGTAGAAGACATAAACCAGAACCCAGATAATGACAGGCTTAACATAATTGATAATGTAGCTGATATCTCTGATAGCCCAATTCATCTTTTCTGTATTGATGAAGTCAGAATCAATAGGGATATTGATGGCCGCTAAAACAAAGGTGATTAGCCCTACTACCCCTAAACATCGTAGTACCAATTGGGCAATGGGAAGCTTTACCCAATTGTATCGTTTGAAAATGATTCTGAAAATGTGCGTCATGGCAATACCAGCCGCTACATTGACCACCATACTTCCGATCACCTGATCGAATTGATCAAAATTGAAAGTAAGAAATTGAAGATTATTGGCAAGATCAGATAAAAAATACACTGACCAGCCACCAACCTGATAAAACCAATATGCTTTTCTGGAGCCCATATATTCAAACACTGTCCGAAATTAGAGGAATCAGCGTTTCTTGCTGTGCTAATTTACATTATTGGTACTTATCCTGCATAAAAGGCTTTCTGGCTATACAGCCAATACTTTGAGATGTTCAGTGTTATTAGATTCTAAAATGGTGAACTTCTCAGTCGTGTAATCGTACTCTACCTTATAGAGACAAAGGTTCTGATGATGAAAACAGTCCATTTCAGATAATGGTAGATCGCTAAGCCAGGTCAATAATATTCTCATGGCTCTGCCGTGCATGGCCACTAAAACCAATTCTTCTGATTTCTGTTCCAGAATGGTATCAATCGCAATTTTCTGCCTGGCGGCAACCTCATCAGGACTTTCACCACCTGCAAAAGGTAAATGAGTTTCTCCATTTCTCCATCTGTCGATCAGTTCAAAATAAGAACTGTCATCTTTGGGGTCTGGTTTCTTCCCTTCTTTATGTCCCCAGGATATTTCATTCAGACCGGTAAGTATGGCATGAGGTAGTCCTTTATTTAAAAAACCAGCGACACTCTGGTGAGTTCTTTTCAAAGCCGATGTATAAACGGTTTCAAAGGGCATATCCTGATAAGCCGAAAAAAAAGCCTCTGCCTGTTTTTGACCTGTTTCATTCAAGCTGGAGTCTATACCGCTACCCTGAACTATTCCTTTTTTGTTATAGTCAGTTTCACCGTGTCTTATAATGTAGATCGTTTTTGTGCTCATTTAGTACAGCTGGTTTAAAGAAGTGGCAAAAATAATCGAAATAGGATGATATCCGCGTTAAACCCTTAAAATTAGCAGGTTGAAAAATGTCTTGATCATAGCGATTCCCTTAATTAGCTTGAATGGCTTTATTTTTGTCATAGCTTTCTCAATTAAAAGTCACCAGAAGTAACATGAGATCACTGTTAATTGTTTGTTTGATATCAATTGCCGTTTCTACCGTAGGTCAGGAAATTCAAAACGATGACACAGAGGAAGGTTTAGAAGCAATACCTGTTGAGCTTGACGAGGATGAGAACGATGATTACTTGGGAAACGAATTGAAAGTCTCTGTAGGCTTAAGAGGAGGTTTTAGTAAAACACGTATCAATACGCCCGGAGGGGATGTAGTACGTGTTAGCGAAAGCGGAACACCCGTAATAGTGAATGGAACAGTGGCACGTGATCAACTTATCTCTAATTCTGCTTTTGGAAATGGGTTTCAAGGGGCAGTTTTTGTCCGTTTCGCTAAAGGATCATTTTATGTGCAGCCAGAGCTGGCTTATGCTTCTAAGGGGGGTAAGTTTGACTTTATTGATAGAAATGGCGAATTGCTTAATCGTGTGAATGCAACTTTTAATGCTATTGATATGCCGGTACTGCTTGGAGTTCGATTTAGAGATGCACGCATTTTTGGCGGTCCTGTGGTTTCTTACGCACTTAATCAAGGTTCTGAATTCAATCAAGGCCTTGCTCCTTATACTTTGCCGAATTTTGAAACTGATTTTTTCAATAGACCTGTCGTTAATTCTGTCTTTGGTTTAGGCTTTGAGTTTAAATCATTCTTTTTCGATCTTAGGTACGAGGGAGGAATCAGTAATTATGCCGAAACAGAAATAGGTCCAGCCAATAGCCCGAAGGAGTTTTTTTACAAAACTGATCAATTTATTTTTTCTATTGGATTTATTAAGTGACTTCCTGAAAAGCATGGCGTCATATATATACGACACGCATAAACGTAGTCCTGAATCTTAAGGATTTTGATTACATTTATAAGCTTTTTCAAATCAAAAACTACAAAAATTAAAATGGCTGGAATTTTAGACTTGCTGAATAGCGACCTCGGAAAAACAATTATCAGTGGTGTTAGTGGATCTACCGGGGCTCCACAGAACAAAACTGCTGATCTATTAGGAATGGCAATGCCTGTGTTAATGGGTGCCATGCAAAAGAATGCTTCAAGCCCTGAAGGTGCTGCCGGTTTATTAGGTGCATTGAATGGAAAGCACGACGGAAGTATTCTTGATAACCTTGGTGGCTTATTCCAGGGTGGTGTAGATGATTCAGTGGTACAAGACGGTGCTGGAATCCTTGGTCACGTTCTTGGAAGTAAGCAGTCTGGAGTAGAAGCAGCTTTAAGCCAAAAGTCTGGTCTTGATATGGCTCAGGTTTCTCAAATACTAAAAGTAGCAGCTCCTATCTTGATGGGAGTTTTGGGTCGTCAGACTCGTCAAAGTAATGTACAGGATACTGGTGGACTTTCAAATGTACTTGGTGGCCTTATCGGCGGCGGTCAGGGAAGTAAGCAACAGTCGCTAATCGAATCTTTCTTAGATGCAGATGGTGATGGTAGCATCCTAGATGATGTAGCCGGAATGGTATTAAACAGTGGAAGTAAGAAAGGTGGACTTGGCGGATTGCTTGGTGGCTTATTCGGAAGAAGATAAGTTTAGATAACTTTCAAATATAGAAAAGCCCTGAATTCATTTGAATTCAGGGCTTTTTACTGTCTTTACCAGAAGAGTTTATGACTCTGTCTTTTCCTCTTCATTCTCAGCTTCATTTTCATTTGCTTCCGCAATAACTTCTTCGGCTGACGTATCTTCTACTTCTTTTTGATCCATAAACTCTTGATATGCCGTAGGCTTATCAAATGGTCTTTCACCTATAAGCTCTACTAAATCACTTTGATAAAGGATCTCTTTCTCAAGTAGTTGTTTAGCCAATTTATCTAACTCTTCACGTTTTTCTGTCAAAAGCTCTACGGTTCTATTATATGCTTTATCGACAAGCTTCTTCACCTCTTCATCAATCTTATTTGCCGTTTCGTCAGAATAAGGTTTGGTAAAGTTGTATTCGCTTTGACCTTTAGAGTCATAGAATGATAGATTACCAATCTCCTCATTTAAACCATAAATCGTCACCATGCTGTACGCCATTTTCGTGATTTTTTCTAAGTCACTCAAGGCACCAGTTGAGATTTTACCGAATACCACGTCTTCTGCAGCCCGACCACCCAAGGCCATACACATTTCGTCAAACATCTGTTCGGTTCTGTATAGGTACTGTTCTTTTGGTAAGTACTGAGCATAACCTAATGCAGCGATACCACGAGGTACAATACTCACTTTTACCAAAGGGTTAGCATGCTCCAGGAACCAGCCTGTAACTGCATGACCTGCTTCATGGAAGGCTACAATCTCTTTCTCTTCAGGAGAGATAAGTTTATTCTTCTTTTCCAGACCACCAATCTCACGATCGATAGCATCTTGAAAATCAATCATTTCAATGGCCTTCTTACCTCTACGAGCAGCTAATAATGCAGCCTCATTACAGACGTTGGCAATTTCAGCACCAGCAAATCCTGGTGTCTGTGTAGCTAATTTCTTAGCATCAACCTCGTCGGCAAGCTTCAGAGGTCTCATATGTACTTTAAAGATGGCCTCTCTACCATTGATATCAGGAGCATCTACGCTTATCTGTCTATCAAATCTACCCGGACGTAATAAAGCAGGATCTAGCACGTCAGGTCGGTTGGTTGCAGCGATGATGATGATACCGGCTTCAGATCCGAAACCATCCATCTCCACGAGTAATGAGTTCAGGGTGTTTTCTCTTTCATCATTTCCTCCCGGCATAGCACCACGTCCTCTCAAACGACCTACGGCGTCAATCTCATCGATAAAAATGATACATGGTGCTTTTTCTTTGGCTTGTTTGAAAAGGTCACGAACACGAGCTGCACCTACACCCACAAACATCTCTACGAAGTCAGAACCGGAAAGCGAGAAGAAAGGCACACTTGCTTCACCTGCTACTGCTTTCGCCATCAAGGTTTTACCTGTACCCGGAGGGCCTACCAATAGTGCACCTTTGGGTATTTTACCACCAAGCTCAGTATATTTTTTTGGCTTTTTCAGAAAGTCAACAATCTCAGTCAACTCTTCTTTCGCCTCATCTAGCCCGGCCACATCTTTAAATGTGATTTTTACCTTATTATCGGTATCAAAAAGGGCCGCACGAGATTTACCAATATTGAAAAGAGCACCTCCTGGGCCACCGCCGCCTGTCATTCTGGTCATAAGGAAATACATCAGACCAAAGAACAAGATAAGTGGAAGCCAGTTGAACAAGGTATTCATGATGTCCTCTCTGTGAATAGGCTCTGGATAGAGCTTCGACTTAGAGTCTTCAGAAAGGCTTGAGTTTCGAATGAAATCATTGAATTCATTCATAAAGGCTACTTCGTTTACAATGTCCAACTTCATGTGCGGGCCAGAAGTGTACCGGTTGTTGCCTAAGATTTTCTTGTATTCCGGTTTTTGCAAAGCTTCAGAAGAGAGGGTGACTTCTACCTCGTTTGCTCCGTTTACTACAGCTACTTTATCAATCTCTCCTGCCAAAACCATCTGCTCCAATTGCTTATACTTAATTGGCGACAGCGTTTTGTTATTTGAGAAAAACATTACCCCGATGATACCGAGAATCAATGCCAGAATTATCCAGCCTTGAAAACCCGGGCCATTGCCTATCGGCATCTTTTTCTTTGGCTTTGGGGGTAAAGAGTTATTTTCTTGTGACATATATTATACTCTGTTAAACTTTTTATTCCTTTTAATTTTCTATTGGCGTTTTTGAAGGTTTGGCATCTTCACCAAAATAGGTGAAGTCAGCATCGCCCCATAGAGCCTCTATATCGTAATATTCTCTTTTATCTTTTTGGAAAACATGCACTACCACATCTACATAATCCAGTAGGATCCATTCTCTGTTTTGTCTTCCTTCTCTGTTCCAGGGATCTTGTCCAGATTTCTTATAAACCACTTCCTCTATTGATTTAGAAATGGCGTCAATTTGGGTATCTGAATTACCCGAGCAAATAACAAAGTAGTCTGAAATGGCATTGTGTACCTTTTTTAAATCCATCAGGACGATGTTGCTTGCTTTTTTTTCAATCATGCCCTCAATTACACTTAGGCTTAATTCAGAGCTTGAAAGTTGATTTTCTTTTTTCATTCAGTACGTTTTACAACTATTTTTGTGCCTCCAGTGGGTCACATTTTCCTACATTTTTAGGTACGTATTATAAACCAGCTAAGTTAAGACATATTGAACAAAATCCAGCCCAAAACTATTTTTACAGGCAAAAAGTCAATATACCTGCCAACTTGTCATTCTACTAACGAACTGGCTTCTCAAAAAATTCAATCTGAAGAGCTGGCTGAAGGGACTATTGTATTAACGGATAATCAGACCCATGGAAAGGGGCAAAGAGGCAATAAATGGTATACTGCCCCAGGTCAAAACCTGACTTTCACGATCGTATATAAACCTGAATTTTTAAATCCTCAGGATCAGTTTCAATTAAATATTGCAGTTTCATTAGGTATTTTTAAAGCATTGAAACCATTTCTGGGTGAAAACGAATTAAAGATCAAATGGCCAAACGACGTCTATGTAGATTCCAGGAAAATGGGTGGAATGTTAATAGAAAGTATTATTTCAGGGCCTAAAATTGCCTACAGCCTTATTGGCATAGGTTTAAACATTAATCAGGAAGAATTTGAAGTAGAAAAGGCCTGTTCTTTGACTTCTGTTCTTTATCAAAAATTCAGTAGAGAAACAGTTCTGGAAAGTATTTTAGAGGAGATTGAGAAAGAATACCTGAACCTTAAAAACGGGCGAATTGCTGAGCAGAAAGAAAGGTACCTCTCTGAGCTTTTCAGAATGGAGGAATGGCATAACTACCGAAAAGAAGATGGTGTATTTGAGGGAAGAATAAAGGGGGTAACTGCTGAGGGTAGACTATTGATGGAAACCAGATTAGGACTTATTCAATTTGGGAATAAAGAATTTGAATATATCCTTTAAAATTGAGCACAAAATGCTCAACAAAAATGCGTTTTGGGTATTTTTGAATCTTTACCTAGGGTAAAACAAATGAACGAGACTTTAGAGAAAAAAAGACTAAGAGAGAGACCGGATAATCGTGGATGGAAGAAGTGGGGGCCATATCTTTCTGAACGTCAATGGGGTACGGTACGTGAAGACTATTCTGTTTACGGTGATAGCTGGCAGTATTTTAGCCATGACCAAGCCAGAAGTAGAGCTTACCGCTGGGGAGAAGATGGTATAGGTGGATTATCGGATAATAAGCAGCATATCTGTTTCGCTTTTTCTTTCTGGAATTATAAGGATCCCATTCTCAAAGAACGTTTGTTTGGCCTTACAGGAGCAGAAGGAAATCATGGTGAAGATGTAAAAGAACTGTACTATTACCTAGATAGTACGCCTACCCACTCCTATATGAAGATGCTTTACAAGTATCCTATTGCCGAGTATCCGTATGAAAAACTGTTGGAAGAGGGTAGAAATAGGTCTAAACACGATAAGGAGTTTGAAATCCTGGATACTGGTGTTTTTGACAAAGGCAATTACTTCGATATCTACATTGAATATGCTAAAGCTGATGAGAATGACATTCTTATAAAGCTGACGGCTCATAATCGTTCAAAGAAGGCAGCCAAGCTGGCAATTTTGCCAACACTCTGGTTTAGAAATACTTGGTCTTGGGGGTATATTTCACACCCAAAAAAGCCAATGCTTACCGGAATCGCAGATTCTCAAGTAGAAATAGATCATGAGCTTTTTGATAAATATAAGCTCTATCTGGAAGGTGCTGACGAACTACTTTTTACTGAAAACGAGACCAATATGAAACGCGTTTTCGGGAAGAAGAATAAGAGTCCTTATGTCAAAGATGCTTTCAACCAGTATGTGGTAGAAGGTGACAAGAAGGTGGTCAATAAGAATGATATAGGCACCAAGATGGCGGGTCTTTATGAAAAAGAAATACCGGCCGGTGGTAATGTAGAGATCAGACTTAGGCTATCTGAAGACACGAATCTTAGCATGCCTTTTCAGACATATGATGCTCTTTTTGAAGCTGCACAAAGGAATGCGGATGACTTTTACACCGAGGTGCAAAAAGACATAGCGTCTGAGGAGCAAAAGAAAATACAGCGTCAGGCTTTTGCAGGAATGATGTGGTGTAAGCAGTTCTACTACTATAATATCAAGCAATGGGCAGATGGAGACCCTGAAATGCCTTTTGATTTTTATGGTAGAAACTTTGAGAGGAACTCCACCTGGAAGCATGCCTACATGCATAATATTCTCTCCATGCCAGATAAGTGGGAATATCCATGGTTTGCGGCCTGGGATTTGGCATTTCATACGGTAACTCTGGCTAAAATAGATGCGGATTTTGCCAAGCGTCAGCTGGCAGTAGTATTAAGGGAGTATTACATGCACCCTAATGGGCAAATTCCTGCTTATGAGTGGAATTTCTCTGATGTAAACCCGCCGGTTCATGCCTGGGCTACCTGGAAAGTTTATGAAATCGATAAAAAGCAAAATGGCGGTAAAGGGGATATCAAGTTTCTTGAGCGAATTTTCCATAAACTGCTGTTGAACTTTACCTGGTGGGTAAACCAAAAAGATGAGGCGGGTAATAATATCTTTGGTGGAGGATTCTTAGGTCTGGATAATATTGGCGTTTTTGATAGAAATGCTCAATTGCCAAATATGACACTCCAGCAAGCGGATGCTACTGGTTGGATGGCAATTTTTACCCTTAACATGCTTCGAATTTCGCTGGAAATTGCTTTGGAGAGACCTGTTTACCAAGACATGGCTTCAAAGTTCTTTGAGCATTTCTTGCATATTGCTGCAGCCATCAATAATAAGATGGAAGAGGGAAATATGGGGCTTTGGGATGAGCAAGACCAGTTTTATTATGATAAGCTCAATACGCCCGACGGAAAGACGATCTTTTTGAAAATTCGATCTTTGGTAGGCTTGATACCTCTTTGTGCTGTGGAGGTTATCCATGAAGACTTACTCGAGAAACTACCTGAGTTTAAGGTAAGACTAGAGTGGGTTCTTAAAAACAGGCCTGATTTGGCTTCCTTGATATCCAGATGGCATGAGCCAGGCAAAGGAGAGACACACCTTCTTTCTCTTTTGAGAGGCCATAGGATGAAAATGGTACTCAAAAGACTATTTGATGAAGACGAGTTTCTTTCTGATTATGGTATAAGATCGCTTTCAAAATTCCATGAGGAGAACCCTTATGATTTCCATCTGAATGGTGAAGATCTTACTGTAAGGTATACTCCTGCGGAGTCAGATCTCTCAATAATGGGTGGTAACAGTAACTGGAGGGGACCCATTTGGTTCCCTTTGAATTATCTGATTATTGATGCACTACACAAGTATTCGCAATACTATGGTGATGACTATGAGGTGGAGTACCCGACCGGCACTGGAGAAATAACGACTATCTCTGAGAGTGCATATGCCATTTCGGCTCGTTTGATTAAGATTTTTGAAAGAAATGCCAAAGGTATCAGACCTTCTTTAACACAGAATAAGCACTACGATAGAGAAGAGTATTTCAAGGATTATTATCTGTTTTATGAGTATTTCAATGGAGATAATGGTTCGGGCTGTGGAGCCGCTCACCAAACGGGTTGGACCGGTCTCATTGCTGACCTTATTGAAGAGGTAAATACTGGGAAATAGTTTATTCCATGATATTTTTCAACTCATTAAGCTTCAGTAAAGCTTCAATGGGCGACATGGCATTCGGATCTATTTCTCCAAGTTTCTCTTTTAAAGCTTCAACTTTAGGGTCGGGTGCATCAAAAAAGCTCAACTGGTAATTATTCTTTGGTGCTTCTTTAATCTTTTCCTTGTTTTTCTCTTTGATATGATCTTCCTCCAGGTGATGAAGAATCTCACTCGCTCTCAATACAATAGACTGAGGCATACCGGCAATTTGAGCCACGTGGATACCAAAACTGTGCTCGCTTCCACCTTCTTTGAGTTTACGTAGAAAGACAATTTTACCATTCACTTCTTTTACTGCTACATTGAAATTCTTTACCCTAGAGAAGTCTTCTGTGAGCTGGTTGAGCTCGTGATAGTGCGTTGCAAAGAGTGTTCTTGGCTTATATTTTGGGTGATTATGCAAATATTCGGAGATACTCCAAGCAATACTTACACCATCATAAGTACTGGTACCTCGACCAATTTCATCCATAATGACCAGGCTTCTTTCACTCAGGTTATTCAAAATAGAAGCCGTCTCAGTCATCTCTACCATAAAAGTAGATTCACCTCTGGAAAGGTTATCACTGGCACCCACACGGGTGAAAATTTTATCTACCAATCCTATTTCGGCAGCTTCGGCAGGTACAAAGCTCCCGATTTGAGCCATTAATACGATGAGAGCAGTTTGACGCAGTAAGGCGGATTTACCTGCCATGTTTGGCCCTGTAATAATGATGATTTGTTGTTCGTCTTCATTCAGTTCTAGGTCGTTTGGAACGTAACTTTCACCTGGTGGAAGTTGATTCTCAATCACCGGGTGCCTCCCATTACTGATGTTCAGAGCATTGGTTTCGTTTAACTCTGGTTTACAATATTTAAGATCAATGGCTATCACCGCAAAGCTAGCCAAAGCGTCAATGGCTGAAATAATTCGAGCATTTTGCTGAATCTGACCTACATAATCAGCAGCTGCTATAACTAAGTCGTGATATAACTTATGTTCAATTTCAAAAATCTTTGATTCAGCCGTCAGAATTTTTTCTTCATATACCTTTAGTTCCTCAGTGATATATCGTTCGGCATTGACCAACGTTTGTTTTCTAATCCACTCTGTAGGTACCTTATCTTTATGAGCATTGCTGACCTCCAGGTAATAGCCGAAAACCTTATTGTAGGCTATTTTTAAAGAAGGTATTCCTGTTCTGTCTGACTCTCTTCTTTGAATTCCTACCAGAAAGTCTTTGCCTGAGAAGGCAATAGAATGGTACTCATCTAGCTCCGGATTAACACCCGTTTTAATCATGCCACCATGGTTGGTCACATTAGGAGCATCTTCTTTGATCTCATTAGAAATTCTTTCAACGAGAAATTCACATTCAGCCAGCTGATCAGCATATTTCTTGAAGACTTGATTTGAGGAAGAAAGCTTGAAAAGAATCTCCTTTAAAGGTTTGACTTGTTTCAAGGCTCTGTTCAGCTGAATCATCTCTCGAGGATTGATTCTGCCCACTGCCACCTTGGAGATTAGTCGCTCCAAATCGCCAATTGGTTTTAATAACATGCGGAGGTCCTCAAGAATCTCATCATATTTTACCAAAACTTCTACCGTGTCTTGTCGATCTTGAATGGGTTTTAGTTCTTTTAAAGGCAGAACAAGCCATTTTCGCAGCATTCTGGCACCCATTGGTGTAACAGTTTCATCCAGAATATCAATCAAAGGTACGCCACCTTCATGCTGAGCAAAAATGAGCTCAAGATTCCTAATGGTAAATCGATCAAGCCAGACATACTTCTCTTCATCAAGGCGAGTTAGACCAGAAATATGATTTATCTTCTTATGCTCCGTATCTGTTAAATACTGCAGAATTACCCCTGCTGCAGTAATGCCGTCCTTGAGGTTGGCCACGCCAAAACCTTTTAAAGAGTTGGTTTTGAAATGTTGCGTTAGCAAAGGGTAAGAGAAATCATAAGTATAAGCCCAGTCATCAAAGGTGAAAGTATTGAAGCGATCACCAAAATACTCTTCAAACTGAGCTTTATGGGGTCTGCAGTACAATACTTCAGCGGGGGCAAAACTCTGAAGCAATTTGTCGATATAGGCTTTTGAGCCCTCTGCTGTTAGAAATTCACCGGTTGAGATATCTAAAAAAGCGACACCAAAATTCTCTTTAGCTCCGAAATGCACTGAGGCCAGATAATTATTCTGTTTAGTTTCCAGAACATTATCATTGTAGGAAACTCCTGGTGTTACCAGTTCTGTTACGCCTCTTTTGACAATCCCTTTGACCGTTTTTGGGTCCTCTAATTGATCGCAAATAGCCACACGCTGACCTGCTCTAACAAGTTTGGGTAAGTAGTTATCCAGCGAATGATGCGGGAAACCCGCCAGCTCCTGATTAGCTCCTCCATTATTTCGCTTTGTAAGAACAATACCCAGAATTTTTGAGGCTTTGACGGCATCTTCACCGAAGGTTTCATAAAAGTCACCAACTCTGAAAAGCAATAGTGCTCCGGGATACTTCGCCTTTATCTGATTGTATTGCTTATTTAATGGGGTCTCTTTCTTTTTAGGGCTTTTTGATTTGGCCATTCGAGGGTCTGGAAGAGGTTTTTTATCTATAGATTCTACTCAATTCAAAATTAGGAAAAACACTTGATTATTCTGCTTTATGTGGAAAAAGCCAAAAATGGTGTCTTTCAGCTTGTCTAAGCCATTTAAACTGAGAAAAAGCCTATTGGTATAAGAAAATTGATTCTTATTTAGGCTCTAATTAGATTGCTGTACACAAGATCATTTTCGTACAGTTTATAAGGCTGCCACCGCTTGGAGGCAGTCTTTTTCATTAAAAGTCTTCGTCGATAATCTCTTTAACTCTTCCAACCTCGTTGGTATCTAACATCACTTTTATTCCATGAGGGTGAAATGGAGCTTTGGTTAAAATTCTTTTGACCAAACCCTGAGTCAATTCTCCACTTCTTTGATGCTGCTTTTTGACAACATCTACTAAATCGCCAATGGCAATATCCTCTCTTTTACGTCCGTCTTTCATCAAGAGCAAAGAAACAAAAAGGCCCTTGCAAAAATTACAAGGGCCAGGGATTTTATTCTGTTCCGAATCTCCGTTTCCAGAGTTCCTGATGCATTTTTGAATCTCGAATTGATAATTTGTAAAGATAAAAAGTCAAGCCAATAGCCACTGCACCCAGAGCCAGGTTAATGATACCTGCACCTGAGGTGACAATAATTGCCAAAGGCATAGCAAATAGACTAATCATGGCTGCCGCCGCTACCAGATAAAGTAGCCGCCGGAGGCTTTTGCTTTTTCGCAAAAGCTCTTGAAATGTTACGTTTTGAAGAGTAGAATTTTCCATCATAGTATAGTGTTTTGGTGAGGTTATGAACAATTTAATTATAAAATTGTGTTATTCCTAGCTACTTGATGTGAAAATATTTTGTAACCTGTTGACTATAAGTTGTATGGGTCAATATTTCACTACCGCTTAATCAGGTATAAAAAAGGCCCTGAATTCAATTTCAGGGCCTTTTAGATAGGAATGTTGGTCTGTTTATAGTCTTACAATTTCAGCTCCTATTGCATTTAGACGCTGATCTATAAATTGATATCCTCGGTCTATCTGTTCAATATTATCAATGACACTCGTTCCGTTTGCAGATAATGCTGCAATCAATAGAGCCACACCAGCACGAATATCAGGGGATGTCATTTTGATTCCTCTCAATTGAGAAACGCGGTCAAGACCTACCACTGTAGCCCTGTGAGGATCGCAAAGAATAATCTGAGCCCCCATGTCTATCAGTTTGTCAACAAAGAACAAACGACTCTCAAACATTTTCTGATGAACCAATAGTGTGCCTTTTGCCTGTATGGCCGTTACCAGAATAATCGAGATTAAGTCTGGCGTAAAGCCTGGCCATGGAGCATCATATATGGTCAAAATAGATCCATCAATCAGGCGGTCTATTTCATAATGCTCTTGTGCCGGAATATGAATATCATCTCCTCTGAACTCCATCTCAATACCCAGTTTCTTGAAGGTATTAGGGATGATTCCCAGTTCTTTAATCTTACAGTTTTTAATGGTGATTTCACTGCCAGTCATAGCGGCTAAACCAATAAAGCTGCCAATTTCAATCATATCAGGAAGCATGGTGTGCTCACAGCCTCCTAATTCTTCAACACCTTCAATGGTCAACAGATTTGAGCCAACACCGGCTATTTTAGCACCCATTGAGTTGAGCATTTTACATAGCTGCTGCAGGTAGGGTTCACAGGCTGCATTATAGATGGTGGTGGTTCCTTTTGTGAGCACCGCAGCCATGACCACGTTTGCGGTCCCTGTTACAGAAATTTCGTCCATCCAGACATAGTTGCCCTCCATTTGAGAACCCTCAATGGTATAAAAGGCATCCTCTGCCTCATAGCTGAAAGTAGCTCCCAGTTTTTGGAAACCAACAAAATGTGTATCCAGAGGTCTTCTTCCAATTTTATCTCCGCCAGGTCTAGGTGCTTTACCTTTTCCAAATCTGCCTAACATTGGTCCAAGAAGCATAATAGAGCCTCTCAGTTCACCTGCCTTATCCTTGTAACGGTCACTTTCAAAATACTCGAAGTTTACAGCATCTGCCTCAAATGAGTAAGAGCCTTCACCAAGTTTAGATCTCTTTACGCCCATGTCTTCCAGAAGTTCCATGAGCTTATTGACATCCCTGATACTTGGGATATTATTGATAACTACTTTTTCTTTGGTAAGAAGTACTGCACATAAGATTTGCAGGGCTTCATTCTTGGCACCTTGCGGAGTCAATTCTCCTTTGAGTTTTTTGCCTCCGGTTATTTTAAATGACGACATGTTATTAGGAAAGTGAAAGTTTTAGTTTCTTCTCTTTTTGTATTTGTTGTTGCGGTTATTGCGGTTCTTATTGTAACGGCGTCCACCATTTCTGTTCGATTTCAATGAACCGTTAGGTGTGTTCATATTATTGAACTTGTTAGGAGCTCGGTTACCATCTTTAGGGTTGGCATCCATAATAATACCATCCTTTTTCAGTTCGTTAACTTCTTCCTGTAGCTTATAGCCCGATAGTTCAAGGATTTGATCCAAACAAGTATTGACCTGAATGGTATCCTTGTTCCATTGCTGATAGAAGTTTTGCATAAGCTTTACCAGGTAAGAGACGAAAGCTTTACGCTCTTCCTTAGTAGGAGCCACTGTAGCTTTTAATACTAATAGCTCCAGATTACGACCGTAGTATTTATGCTTCAGCTTTGACTGGCTATACGGAATACGCATAGGTTTTTTACCCAGAATCTCTTTTGGAGGGGGAGGGAAGGGGCTATCTACGTCAAGGTCAAAATTGGCCATTACATAGAGGTCATCCCATAGTTTTTTTGAGTAGTCATGACCATCTCTCATTTGAGGATGAATCTGACGCATTAGTTCTATTAAAATATGTGCATGCTTGGTACGTTTGTCGCGGTTTTCAAGAGATACCACGTGTTCTACCAATTTCTGGACATTACTTCCGTATTCTTTCATTAAATTCTTTGGAAAAACGATGGGGAGTCATCCCCTTACTTCATATTGCGGAGGAAAATCATCGTTATTATTCATGGCAAATGTAGCAAAAAAACGATGTATAGTTGTAATTTTAGTTCAAATTCAACAAAGGCTATTAATGTCAAAAAAGCTATTCCTAACACTAGTAATTTCTTCCTTTCTTCTTGCTTGTAAAGATCAGTCCATTCCGCTTATTATTGATGAAGAACCCTCTTCATATGACTTTGTTTATCAGCCTACAAATGAAAAAAAGCGAGAATTCAGAGGAGTTTGGATAGCTTCTGTGGCCAATATTGATTGGCCGAGTAAAAAGGGTTTGTCTTCTGCTGAGCAGAAAGCTGAATACGTGAAACTTGCAGACCGAATGGCTGACCATAAATTGAACGCTTTACTGGTACAGATTAGAGCGGCCACAGATGCGTTTTATCTCAAAAGCCCAGAACCGTGGTCTGAATGGTTAATGGGAGAGCAAGGTAAAAGCCCTTCCCCGCTTTATGATCCCATGGATTTTATGATCAATCAAACGCATGAAAGAGGTATGGAATTTCATGCCTGGTTAAACCTGAACAGAGGAATGCATAAAAAAGCCACCTCTGTAACCGAAGATCATTTGATTTACAAAAGGCCGGAGTGGTTTTTGACCTATGATGGCTATAAGCTTTTCAATTTTGGTTTACCGGAGGTACGTCAGTATATCAGGGATGTGGTCATGAATATTGTAAGAGAATATGATGTAGACGGAATTCATTTTGATGACTACTTCTATCCATATAAAGTGAATGGTCAGGAGTTAAATGATCAGGAGGCATTTCGGAAATATGGTAGTGGTTTTACCTCAATTGAAGATTGGCGTAGAAATAATATTGACCTGATTATTAAAGATATTTCTGAGTCAATTACTCGTGAGAAACCATGGGTTAGATTTGGGATTAGTCCTTTCGGAGTTTGGCGAAATAAAAGAGATGATCCTGCAGGGTCTGAAACCCGTGGAGGTCAGCCATCATACGATTATCTTTTTGCTGATACTAAAAAGTGGGCTCAGGAAGGTTGGATAGACTATATTGCTCCGCAAATCTATTTTCCTTTTGAGCATAATCTTGTGCCTTTTGCCACCTTGACAGACTGGTGGGCTAAAAATAAAGGAGAGGCTAATTTATATATCGGTCATGGAATGTACCGAGTCGATGCAGCATCAACCCAACAGCCTTGGAGGGACCCGAATCAAATGGCCAGAAAGATAGATTATTTACGCTATAGTCAGTCTACCAGCGGGAGTATTTATTTCTCTGCCAAACATTTTGAAATGAATAAGCTGGGTGTGGCAGATACCATAAAGAACAGATATCAGAATTATGCCTTAACGCCTGTAAGTTCAGGAGAATTGGAAGAAGTAACGGGTGTGGTGAACAAAGCCTCTATTAAAAAGAGTAGTGGTAGTTATTTGTTGAATTGGTCTAAAGGGAGTTTTGAGAAAACAGTGGTTTATCGCTTTGAGAAAGGAGCTAGGTTAAACTTATCTGACCCTGCTAAAATTGTTTACTTGGGGTCAGGTGAGAGTTATTTGGATACCTCCCTGAAACCGGGTCAGGAGTATATTTATGTCATTCGAGGTTTAGACAGATATGCTCGTGAAGGATCTCCAATAGTCTTAGAAACGTAAGTTATTCATATGAAATCAACTATTGAAATAACAAGTGCGATCAAGGAAACTGCTCATAAGTATATTGCGTCCTTAGAGGAGTATTCTGAAACGGATTTTGAGTCTAAACAATCTGAAGATATTTGGTCCTTAGGTCAAATGTATGACCATATCTACACCAGTGGAATTTACTTTTTTCTTGCAAATATCAATCGCTGCCTCGAAAAGCGAAAGGGAGCTTTCGATGAAAAGACCAACGAAATTGGTTTGAAAATTTTGGCTGCTAATGCTTTGCCTCATCAAAAGTTTAAAAGACCAGGAACGGGAGTGACTCCGGAACCGGAGTCGAAAGGAATCGATTTTTACAAAAAAGAATTGCCTCAAATGATAGAGGCAATATGTTCAAAAGTACAAGCAATTGAGAAAGATGATGGTGTATACAGAACAGCACACCCATTCTTTGCTTATTTAAATGCTAAGGAGTGGTACCAACATTTTGAAATACATATGCGGCACCACCTAAGACAAAAAGCGGAATTAGAAGCTTATCTTACTCGATAACAACGGCAGTGCCAGAGGCGGTAACCATTAACATTCCATTGCCTTGCCCAAGAGTTTCATAGTCCAGGTCTATTCCAATAATGGCATTAGCTCCAAGCTTTTTGGCTCTTTCAGACATTTCTTTTAATGCTGTGTTTTTGGCTTCATTAAGCACGCGTTCGTACGATCCAGAGCGACCACCAACTATATCTCTGATACCTGCAAAGAAGTCCTTGATGAAGTTGGCACCAATAATAGTTTCACCAGTAACCAGGCCTTTATAACTGTTGATTTTTCTTCCTTCTACATTTGGTGTTGTAGTTAATAGCATAATTCAATATTTATGTTTGATTCAGAATGAATTTAACATAAAAACGGGTGCCTGTAAATGGAAGTTTTATGAAAGGGTTAGGGGCATTTCAAAAGGAAGAAAGCCTATTTCATTTTGGACCTTCTGACGAGAAATGAAGACATGATCTGGTCAAAACCTTCGTTTATATCGGCTTCAATAAAATCTATTTTATACTTGCCGCATTTAAGTCTGAGTTCTTTATAAAAGCTTTTCATGGCATCCTGATAGTGTTTCTTCACCTGAGATGGTTGAGCTTTTATTTTATTGCCGGACTCCAGATCAATAAACTCATAGGGTCTTTCTTCAAAGTCAAACTCGCATTCTGTTTTTTTGTCTGTCACATGAAAAAGTAGGACCTCATGTTTATTATGCTTAAGATGCTGTAAAGCAGAGAAAAGAGCATTGGAGTCTTCAATATTTTCGAACATATCGCTGAAAATAATAACCAAAGACCTTTTGTGAATTTTATCGGCAATTACATGTAGCGTGTCTGCTACCGAGGTTCCTTTGTTTTCAGGTTTAGTGGCAAGCTGATTTTCTAACTCCAGATAGATTTGATGAATATGCCCAGGCGTTGATTTGACGGCTGTTTGTACTTCAATACCATCAGAAAAGGTGGTCAAGCTAACGGCATCCCTCTGTTTTTGCATTAGGTTAGCCAGGGTTCCTGCGGCCATGCAGCTGAAGGTCAACTTCCCGTAATTCTCTTCCGGATAATACATTGAAGAAGAAGTATCGATCAGGATATGGCATCGAAGATTAGTTTCTTCTTCGTAACGCTTTACGAACAGTCTATCCGTCTTACCGAAGACTTTCCAATCAATGTGTCGTGTACTTTCTCCGGAATTGTAGAGCCTGTGCTCTGCAAATTCAACTGAAAAACCATGGAATGGAGATTTATGCAAACCAGTAATGAAACCTTCAACCAGCTGTTTGGCAAGGAGTTCTACATTGCCATATTCTCTGATTTTCCCAAGATCCAGTTTGCTCATAAATGCCTATTTCAGTGAAGAAGCCAGCTGATCGTATCGTGAATTGAGAAAAGAGACAATCGGCGTAGCGGGGCTAATGTACACTTTTCCGTTTTCGCCTACAACTATGGCCTCCACATCTGCCACACCGTTATCTATCATGTTGACTTGCTTGGCGGCCTCTAGTGAGAGGTCAATTATTCTACCTTTGATATAAGGGCCGCGGTCGTTTACTCTGACTATTACTGTAGAGTCATTTGCCATGTTTTTCACCTCAAGCATAGTACCAAAAGGGAGCGATTTATGGGCACAGGTCAGCTCATACTTATCCATTTTTTCTCCATTGGCAGTGGTTTTACCATGAAATCTTGGACCGTAAAAGGACGCTTTTCCTTCCAGCTTCTCTCCCAGAATGACAGGTTTATTCGGTTGATAGGCCGTGAAAAGTGATAAGATGATGTAAATTCCTAGTGCTTTCATTCTGTACTATTCATGTACGATTCAAAAATACGATCAGATTTATTGAAAAGTATGTGGGCATTCATAATAAAACTTAAAATGTGGTATTTGATTCGTTTGAATTTTTAAAAGAATTATTTTTATTGATCATGGAAAAAACTATTTTTGGTGCTATTGTTCAATCTAAACCCCTAAAAGAAAGTGCAACGAGAAGAGAGAGAGATGATCTACTCAAAACGGGTACGTGCCGGGAAACGCACCTATTTTTTTGATGTTAGAGCTACCAGATCAAACGACTACTATTTGACTGTTACTGAGAGCCGAAGACAACAAAGAGATGGTGAGTTTGTTTACGAAAAAAGTAAGCTTTTTGTCTACAAAGAAGATTTCAACAAGTTTGTTGATGCCCTTCAAGACACTGTAGATCATATTAAAAGTGAACTTCTCCCTGATTTTGATTACGATCAGTTTTCAGATAATGAAGCAGCACCTTCTGCCGCCTCAGAAGCTAAATCTACAGAAACATCAGAAGATGTTTTTAGTAACTCAGAGTTAAAGTGGGATTAATACATATCCCCTGAAGATACTACAGAAAGCCCCTCTTTGGGGCTTTTTGCATAATTCAGCATTGCTGAAGCTACTTTTTCTCCTTCTATCGCCTTGTAATTTTTAGGGATAAGGAAACCGAATATCTTCATTGCTACTTGTCCTATCCTCTCTCCAAGTCGCTTTTCATCTCTATCACCCAGAAGCATTGATGGCTGAAAAATGCCCAGATATTCATAATCTAGCTTTTTAAGCTCTTTTTCAACATCGCCTTTAACTCTATTATAAAAGAAGCTGGAATCTGAATCTGCACCCATAGCCGTTATAATGGCATATAATTCCGTACCGTTGCTTTTGGCTTTTTGGGCGATGTCTAATGGGTATTGATAATCTACCATTTTAAACTTTTCCTGACTTCCGGCCTTTTTTATGGTGGTACCCAAAGTACAGAATATGTGATCGGCCTTGATAATTTCAGGATCGAGATCATCAAAATCAACTACCACTTCATGCAGCAAAGGGTGTTTTAGATCACTTGGTCGACGTACCAATGAAATCACAGAATCATATTCTCCCGAATTCAAAAGTTTATTTAATAAATGGCCACCAATAAGACCAGATGCTCCTGCTAAAAGTGCTGTTTTTTTCTGCATATTTCTCTAAGGAAATGATAAGGCTTTTAGTTCAAAAAAGCCCATATGAGGTTAATAAGTTAATATTCAAAGCTTTCTCGTATCTTTGTGTACTTTCCTAAACCAACGAAACTTGACAAGAAGCACTATAAGACTCATCATTGTACTCGGTAGTTTGGCTATCGCGGGTATTTTGGCAGTGCAGATTTACTGGGTTAAACGAGCTTTTGATCTTCAAAAGAATGAGTTTAGACGAACTGCAATTCATGCCCTTGGTGAGGTAGCACAAAATATTTCTCGTGTTTATCAGCTTTCTGATATTGAAAACCCTGTAGATCAGCTTGAGGAAGATTATTATGTTGTGAATCTGAGAACCCCTCTTGATGCTGAAGTTTTAGAGCATTATTTAAAACAGGAATTCAAAGAATACGACCTTAATACCGATTTTGAGTATGGTATCTATGACTGTGATACCGACGAAATTCGTTTTGGGGGGCATGTAAATGCCAATTTTGAAACAGGTGACGTGCAGCCTGTTATCATGCCGAAGACGGATAAGTTCCTCAATTATTTTGCAGTAAGATTCCCGAAGAAAGATGAAATGCTATTTAAGAATCTTGATTTCTGGATAGTATCTTCATTAATCACGCTATTGGTGATGGGCTTCTTTGTTTACACCATGTTTGTGATATTGAGGCAAAAAAGACTCAGTGAAGTACAGCGTGACTTTGTCAATAACATGACACACGAGTTTCAGACTCCGATCTCTACTATAAGAGTGGCTACAGATGTACTCAATCAAGATAAGATTTTAGATCAGCCGGCTAGATTGAAGAAATATGTACAGATCATTCGACAAGAGAATAATCGACTTAAAAGCCAGGTAGAGACCGTCCTTACTACCGCAAAAGTTGGACGGGGAAAATTACAATTGGATGTTCAAATGCAGGAGTTGCATTCGCTGGTAAACGAAGTTTTAGAAGGGGTGAAAGCAGAGCATGGTGATGGTTTACAGCTGGATTTAAATGCCACAAAAACTACGATTTACGCAGATCGTGTACACCTGCTCTCTGTGATAAGAAATCTCGTAGAGAACGCCATAAAATATTCTTCAAAACCAGTTTCTATTATTGTGGCTACCAAAAACACTGAAGAAGGCATTGAGCTTTCTGTAGCCGATAAAGGAATAGGAATCCCGAAAGAACATTTAGGGAAGATTTTTAATAAATTCTACAGAGTGCCTACGGGCAATGTCCATAATGTGAAAGGTTTTGGATTAGGTTTGAACTACGTTCAGCAAATCGTAAGAGCACATAAATGGAAAATTAGAGTAGAAAGCGAGTACCAACAAGGGAGTACATTTACCATAAGTATACCACAAGAGAAATAAGAAATGGCAAAGATATTATACGTCGAAGATGACGAGAATCTGGGTTTTGTAACCAAAGATAACCTTGAAGAAGAAGGGTTTGAGATTGTCCACTACTTTGATGGCAAAGAAGCTTATAAGAATTTTCAAAAGGAGAAGTTTGATTTATGCCTTTTGGATGTCAATTTACCTGAACTTGATGGGTTCTCACTGGCTGAGAAAATAAGAGAGCAAAATCAGCATATCCCCATCATTTTTCTAACAGCAAAGACGCTTCAGGAAGACAAAATAGAGGGTCTTAAAATTGGAGGGGATGATTATATCACTAAGCCATTCAGTATTGAAGAGCTAACATTAAGAATAAAAGTATTTCTAAAGAGAAGTACGATTGAAGATTCTGCTGAAGAAAGTGGAGAATACGAAATCGGGAAATTTCATTTCTCTTACCCTCAGTTAATGCTTGATTCTGATGAAGGCGAGCAAAAACTCACACATCGTGAAGCGGAGGTCTTAAAGTTTCTATGTGACAGACAGAATTCTGTGATTAAAAGAGAAGATATACTGACTCAAATTTGGGGAAGAGATGATTATTTCCTTGGAAGGAGTCTGGATGTATTTATCACCAGGATTAGAAAAATGCTGAAAACAGACGACAGTCTCAAAATTGAGAATGTACACGGTGTAGGCTTTAGGTTTATTACCGAGTAACTAAAACTCATTTATATTAAGAGAGGGATTTCATTATTGAAATCCCTCTCTTTTTTTATTTAGACTCTATCCATTTACGGGCATTTACAAATGCCTCCAGCCATGGACTCACTTCATCATTTTTACTTGCTTCAGGGTAGTACGCCCAGTTCCAAGGGAAAGTAGAACGCTCAATATGCGGCATGGTAACCAAATGGCGACCCGATTTGTCACACATCATGGCCGTATTATAGTCAGATCCGTTGGGATTAGAAGGGTATTCTGCATAACCATATTTGGCCACGATATCATACTCACTTTCTGCTTTCGGTAGATTAAATTTACCCTCTCCATGAGAAACCCAAACACCTAAAGTGGCTCCTTCCAGGCTAGAAAGCATAACTGAGTTATTCTTTTCTACTTTGACAGAAGTGAAGATGCTTTCATGTTTATGAGAGTCATTATGTGCCATTTTACCATGAACATCATGTTCAGGGTTGATCAGCTCCAGCTCCATAAATAGTTGACAACCATTACAAATCCCTACCGACAAGGTGTCTTCCCTGGCGAAGAATTTCTTAAGGGCTGTATTCGCCTTTTCATTATAGAGGAATGCACCTGCCCAGCCTTTGGCAGAGCCCAACACATCTGAATTGGAGAAGCCTCCTACAGCACCAATAAACTGGATGTCTTCCAAAGTTTCTCTACCAGAGATGAGGTCAGTCATGTGTACATCTTTGACATCAAAGCCAGCGAGGTACATGGCGTTTGCCATTTCTCTTTCAGAGTTTGAACCTTTTTCTCTGATTATAGCAGCTTTTGGTCTCTTTGAAACCTTTTCAGGTTTAACACCTGTGTGCTGAGCAGGGAAAGTATAGTTTAGTGGCTGATTCTTATAATTGGCGTAGCGTGCATCTGCAGTACCGTTAGCTGATTGTTTTTGGTCTAATAACCAAGAGGTTTTAAACCATAGGTCTCTCATTTCTGCCGTGCTGAAGCTAACTTCATCAGCACCATTTTTGATAGAAACTGTATTACCTACTTTTGGTGAACCAATTTTGACCAGCTCTACTCCAACTTTGGCAAATTCCTCAATCAGGCTGCTATCGCCTTGAATTACTACAGCGATATTTTCATTGAATAGAGCTTTGACAGTATCTTTCTCCTGAATTCCATCCAGATCAATCTCTGAGCCAAGGTTTTGCTCTGCAAAGGACATTTCCAGTAAAGTGGTGACTAAACCACCAGACCCTACATCATGACCTGCAGCTATTTTCCCTTCTGAAATAAGCTCTTGAAGTTTATTAAAGGCAGCCTTGAAATATGCAGCGTCCGTAATTGTTGGTGCTTCTGCACCAATCTTATTCTTTATCTGAGCAAAAGAACTACCTCCAAGTTTGAGAGCGTCTTTTGAGAAGTTTAGGTAATAAATATTACCACCATTTTCTTTCAATACCGGCTCAATGACTTTATTGATGTCCGTACAGTGCCCAGCAGCAGAAATTATCACCGTTCCGGGAGCCAAAACCTCCTGATCGGCATATTTCTGTTTCATTGATAGGGAGTCTTTACCAGTAGGGATATTGATACCAAGCTGAATTGCGAAATCTGAGCAGGCTTCCACAGCCTCATATAAACGAGCATCTTCACCCTCGTTTCTACATGGCCACATCCAGTTGGCAGATAGTGAAACGGAAGCCAAGCCGTCTTTAAGAGGTGCCCAAACAATATTTGTAAGAGCTTCGCCAATTGAATTTCTGGAACCTGCCGGCGGGTCTATAATAGCGGATACAGGTGAATGGCCAATACTCGTAGCTAAGCCATCTGTAGATTTGAAATCCAGAGCCATTACCCCCACATTATTTAGTGGCAATTGCAATGGTCCTGCACACTGTTGCTTAGCCACTCTGCCACCCACACAGCGGTCCACCTTATTGGTTAACCAGTCTTTACAGGCCACTGCTTCTAATTGTAGCACTTGGCTAACGTATTCTTTGATTTCAGAAAAGCTGTATTCAGGGTTTTGGTAGGATCTGGATACCTTTTTGTCATCCATGATGGTTTTCGGAGAGCTGCCAAACATATCGGATATAGCAAAGTCCATCGGTTTTTCACCGGTTTTTGAGGACTCAAAAGTAAATCGATGGTCTCCGGTAATATCACCCACGGTGTACATCGGCGATCGCTCGCGATCTGCAATTGTTTTTAGCGTTTCAATATCTTTCTCACCAATTACCAGTCCCATTCTCTCTTGAGATTCGTTTCCGATAATCTCTTTTGCAGATAGGGTAGGGTCACCTACAGGAAGGGCATCAAGGTCAATTTTACCTCCAGTTTCCTCCACAAGTTCAGAGAGGCAGTTCAAGTGCCCACCCGCACCATGATCATGAATAGAAACAATGCTGTTTTTATCACTTTCTACCATGCCTCTAATAGCGTTGGCAGCCCTTTTTTGCATCTCAGGGTTTGAACGCTGAACTGCATTGAGCTCAATTCCTGAGCCAAATTCACCTGTATCTGCTGAAGATACGGCTGCCCCGCCCATACCGATACGGTAGTTCTCACCACCTAATACCACTACCTTGTCACCAAGGCTTGGTTTGTTTTTTATGGCATGTTCTGCTTTACCATAGCCTATTCCACCTGCCAGCATGATAACTTTATCGAAACCGAGTTTTCGAGCATCGCTGGCTTGATCTGCGGTTTCATCATGCTCAAAGGTCAGAAGTGAACCGGAGATTAAAGGTTGCCCAAACTTATTTCCGAAATCAGAAGCACCATTGGAGGCTTTGATCAGAATATCCATCGGACGTTGATACAGCCAAGGTCTTTCTGCCATTCCTTTTTCCCAAGGTCTGTCTTCGGTCAATCTGGAGTAAGAGGTCATATAAACTGCTGTACCGGCCAATGGTAGAGAGCCGATTCCACCAGCCAGTCTATCTCTGATTTCACCACCAGAGCCGGTAGCGGCTCCATTAAACGGTTCTACCGTGGTAGGGAAATTATGTGTCTCTGCCTTTACAGATAAAACAGATTCAAATTCTTTTTCCGTATAGAAGTCTGGTTTTTCGGCAGACTGTGGTGCAAACTGCGTCACTTTTGGCCCTTTCAGGAAAGCCACATTATCCTTGTACGCCGAAACGATATCATTAGGATGCTCCTGAGATGTTTTCTTGATAAGCTTGAATAAGGAGCTAGGTTTTTCTTCACCGTCTATGACGAAAGTGCCGTTGAATATCTTGTGACGACAGTGCTCTGAATTTACCTGCGAAAATCCAAAGACTTCTGAGTCAGTAAGAGGTCTTCCAAGTTTCACTGCCAGCTCTTCTAAATATTTGACTTCATCATCACTAAGAGCCAGGCCTTCTTTTTGGTTGTAGGCTTCAATATTCTCAATATTGATGATAGCCTCAGGCTTGATGTTGATTTTATAAATCGACTGATTTAAACCTGAATACTTTTGAGAAAGCATGGGGTCAAAATCAGTAAAATCGTTTTCAACTTTTTTAAACTCTTCAATTCTGATGATGCCCTCAATCGCCATGTTTTGAGTGATTTCTACAGCATTGGTACTCCAAGGAGTAATCATGGCGGCTCTCGGGCCTACGAAAACCTCGTTTAGTTCAGCCTTGTCATCATTGACTTTTGAATGCTCCGAAGAACTATTAAATAGCCAGTGAAGTTTTTTGAGGTCTGATTCTGAGAACTTAGCGGTCGATTGAACTGCAAAAAGGGTGTTTGAAGAAGCACCAAAGAAATGAATCATTCGGAAATTGATTGAGCTTTTTGAATAGAAAGCACAAAGTTAAAAGAATGGAAAGATTTCTCTTTGAACTATCACAATGAAATGCAGGATGTAAGAGATATTTTATGAATCAAAGCCTAAAACCTATTGGTCAGGCGAATCTCCAGACCTTTAAAGTCAAGAACTTCATAACATACACCGGCATTACATGCTGGGCCACCTCTTCTTTCACCAGCAAACAATTGAATATTATGGCTTCTATTCAGTTGGTATTTGAGGTTAACCCCAAGCCAGAATTTGGTGCCATCGTCCACTATAAATGAGTCATTACTTGTTTCAGCTACCAGGCTTCCTACAAATTTTAACTTATACGACAGCCCGGCTACCAGAACATGGTTTTCAAAGTTTTGTTCTTCTCGACTGAATCGCTGGAACTCGTAATTGGTATTCAAGGCATAATTTTCTGAGAGTTTCCAATCCATATAAAGACCAGTAGAGATTCTGTTTTTCTGTGATTTGAAAGGATCATTGGCATAATCAGCAAAAAGTTTTACGTCATGTTTCTCAACTGCGGTAAAGTCATACTCCAGATAATATTCTCTGAAAGCGGTTTTATTACCGAAATCATTAATGGCCAAAGTGTTATTAAAAGTAAGTGATGACAGGTTAGGGAAGGTGTAAAATGCTTCTATCTGATAGCCACTTTCATTTAAAGGTTGTAAAACATGAGTGCTTCTGTTCAGTACCCTTGAGGTATGTTCTTTGACTAAGGCTGGTGGTTCATTAATTCCTGAGCCGATACTAAAATTATTATAGTTTTTGTATTCGGCACTGATGCCAAAACTACCCGCAGCAAAATTCAAACCTCCGTAAAAAACATATGGGACAGCTCGTGAGAAATCAGAAAGGTCATAGCCGCTCACATTTTTTGCGAATTCGGTGTAGTAGGAGAGCGAGCCGCCAATATTGCCGGAGGCGGTAGTCATAAAGTAATTGCCTTGTGCAATATCATTGAAATGCCTCATGAAGGCAGCACCTACTGTTTGTTGTTTAAAATTATAGTCAGCATATAGTGCCGCAATTTTATCTGTACGTCTTACTTCCCTGCCTAAAGTAGGAGGAAGTACATAGTTTAAAGGGCTGCCCACTATAAGCTTTGTTGTCAATCCTTTGTAACGGTATTTGGCACTTAGGCCAAGGATGTTACGATTAAAGTAGTGTCTGGACCGGTAGCTTAAATCTTCTAAAATAGCACCGGGAATTTCGAATGATCTTACCAAGGATCCCCGACCGATGGTTTCATAAAAGTTGCCAATTTTTAGATCAAATGGTCTCTTTTTATATTGAAGAGTCATCTGTGATAACCTGAAATAGGTACTCCCATCTCTTGGTGAATAGAATTGCTCCAATGTTCCGCTTGATCTAAATGATTTGAGGCGATAGTTTAGAGCGGTGCGAGCATAGAATGTAGCGATATTATTAACATCATTTGGCAATTGCCCCAACTGAGTTTCAGCAATACTATTACCACTAAACTGAGCCAGAAGGACATTATTTATGGCCAAACAAATGAAAACTGTAAAGAGGGGTGAAAGTCTAGTGTTCATTCAAATAGGCCACTAACTTTTCTCTGATTTCTGCGGAGTCACCAGGAAGGTAACCTTCATGAACCCAAACGATTTCACCATTATTGTCAACAAAAATCAAAGAAGGAAAAGCAGATAAATTTAAATCATTTTTGATCTCAGCATCTATATCTATGAGTACAGGATATTCAATACCTAAAGATTTACTTAGCGGTGATACTTTTGAGACAGACCTGGGACCATCGCAACTTATTCCTATTATCTCTACGCCTTCCTTTTGATACTCAGAGTAAATCTTTTTGAGTTCTGGAATGGCTTTCATGCAAGGCTTACACCAGGTGGCCCAAAAGTCAATCAGGGTTAACTTTTCACCTTTTAAGTCTTCATAAGTCTGGTACTGATTATTAATATCTTTTAGCTCAAAGTTTCCGACGTTTTGAGCAGAAACATTCAAACTTATTAAAGCAAAAAGGAGTAGTAAGAGGGGTTTCATAATAACTTAGAATTGGACGGATTAAAGAAGCTTTTCAATCTCAGAGACCACTGTCCTAAGGTCTGATGCGGAGTTTTGCTTGCCGAGGAATACGATTTTGCCGCCTCTATTGATAACCACAAGTCGGTCATATGTAGTTTTATAATCTGAAGCTACACCCGAGGCTTTCTGAAGTAAAGGGAATGTGACTTTGGTGGATGATTTAAAGGATTCTACCGAAGCTTTATTGCCATCCCACTGGTCTAAGCCTAATAGCTGAAAATTTGGGCTATCCTTAAATGCCTGATTGATATCTTTCTCAATTGAGGGAGCTACCGCTTTGCAGGTAGGGCAGGTGTTTCCGAAAAAGAACAAGACCACCACTTTATTCTCAAAGTCAGATAGACTTACATCTGCACCAGAAATAGATTTTAAGGTGAAAGCCGGGGCATTGGCAGGCTCTTCCATATTATTGGTGGTTGGATTTGAGGTGCCCGTGCCAGGTGTTACATCCATTGATTCAGTTTCTGTGCACGAAATCATAAAAATGAGGGTTAGATTAACGCCTAGAATTGAGAGGGCCTTTGAAACAGTAGAACGCATGAGAATTATAGTTTAGTAGTTTAAGGGAAGGTTTATCCTTCTGAATGCTACTTACGAAATCTCAAAAAAATAGTTTTACCACTTTTACATGTAGAGGCTATTCCAATGGCTTTAATTGACTGGGCAGATAGCCCATCGTTCTTTTGAAAGCTGTAGTAAAATGTTGAGGATGTGAGAAACCCACTTCGTATGAGGCTTGAGAAATGGGTAGGTTTTCTTCTGAGATGAGTTTAACGGCTTTTTCCATTCTCAACGTAGTGATGTATTTGAAAATGGTAATACCATAAACTTTTTTAAAGTCTCTCTTAAGTTTGGTGGCATTAAAGCCAGCCACTTCAGTTAAGTCCAGAATTCGAAGAGGTCTTTTGAGGTTTTTCCTGATATGCGTTTCTACTTTGACGAGTGATAGATAGTCAGCATTAGAAAGTTTGGTATGCCTTTCAGGCTTATCCTTCTGCTGTCTAGCGAGAAAGAAATCAATTAATAAAGCGATTAAATTACCTTCGATATACTGAGTTCGTAGTTTGCCTGAATAGGGGCATAGTAAAATATCCATTATTCTATTCCGGATATGTGGTGGAATAAACTTGCTCTTATCCCAATGAATATGCGTGTTCGAATTCACGATGGCTTCACTAAGGCCAGCCAGTTGTGATGAGTACTCCAGGCCTAATGCTTCCTTTAATAGTCTTGGTTTTATAAAAAGCTCGAATGCCTTTGAATTATCTGTCGGGTAGTATTCAGTATAATTAGCGTCTTGAAGTAAAATTAAATTACAATGATTCTCAGGTATTTGTAATCTGTAGTCAATATGACTTAAAGGCTTAAAGCTATAATTTCCTTCTAAAGAAAAATGAATTTTGACGACGGGCTCTTTGCACTGCAATAGTATATCTGAATCCTTTTGAAGAGGAGCTTTCTTATCAGTAAAGTCTAATCCAGAAACGAATGAAAGTGTATCATCGGAGCTTTTTTCAATTGAGTTGATGAAAAGTGAATTATTCATCAGGGCATTCTCCCAAATCACTTCTGACGAGATTTTCCTCTGATAAATCTGGCCCTCACTACCTCCTTTTGCTGACATTAATTCCTTTCTCGTATTTAAAAATTCCTTTTACGGTATATCCCCGAAAACTGAGATACTACTTTTGCAAAAGTATTTATTTAGACTTAGTTTAAATAAAAGGAAGAGCTTTTTTTACGCAATGAAAAGATATTACACGTTCGTTTTTCTTCTGATTTTTCTACAAGGCTTTGCCCAAAATAAAGGGGGGCTGGTTTCTGGGAAAATTTATAATCATGAGGGAGAGCCTTTGTCATTTGCGAATGTTTACATCAAAAAGTTAAACCTGGCTGTTCATTCAAATGATAACGGGCAGTACACCTTTGAGCATATTCCGGCAGGTAAGCATAAAGTAGAGGTTAACTACGTAGGGTACGATTCTGAAACAAGAATAATAGAGATTAAGAGAGGTTCAGAGAAAGTCTCAGCTGACTTCAGTTTGGCTGAATCCTCAGGTGATTTAGATGAAGTTCTGGTAAGAGGGAAATCTGAAGAAACCGAAAAAGAAACACAGGGTTTTGCGGTAAATGTGGTTAAAACCAAAGAAGCGAGCCTTAGAAATATCCAGACCAACGAGCTTCTTAATACAACTGTCGGTGTAAAAATCAGGCAAAACGGAGGCTTGGGTTCAGAAGTAAGGTATAGTCTAAATGGTCTATCTGGCAGCTCTGTTAGAATTTTCATTGATGGTATTCCTATTTCTATCTATGGCTCTTCATTTAACCTAAATAGTATACCTCCTTCAATGATCAAAAACATTGAAGTCTATAAAGGTGTGGTGCCTGGTCACCTGGCAGATGACGCCCTCGGAGGAGCTATCAATATCATTTTGCACAAAAGTGCACAGACCAATTTTAATGCCTCAGTGTCCTATGGTTCATTTAATACTTTTCAAACGAGTATGAATGGACTCTACCGATTCAAGAAAACCGGCTTTACCGTAAAGGCCTCTGCTTTTCACAATTACTCTGATAATAATTACAAGGTTTCAGGCCGCTCTGTGGTGGTTACAGGACTCGGTGGGGTACAGACGCCCATCACAGCAAGACGCTTTAATGATGCATACAGGTCTACCGGTGGAATGTTTCAGCTTGGGTTCACGGATGTGAAATGGGCAGATCAATTTTACCTGGGAGTAACTGGAGCCGACGACTACAAGGAAGTACAACATGGAGCATTCATGACCATTATTCCGTACTTCGGTAGATATTTAGAATCTCAAGCCCTGCTTTCTACTTTAACCTATCAGAAAAGAGACCTATTTATTAAAGGTCTGGACGTCAATATCAATGGTACGTATGGTACCAGAGACCGTTTTGTAAGTGATACCGTATCTGCAGCCTATAGCTGGAATGGTGAAAGAGCTATAGATTTCAGAGGTAATGAATTTGAGTATGTGTGGCGTTCTCAGCAAGAAGGCGGTCCTACTCTCCTTACCATTGATAGAAATGTAGCTTCTATCAGATCTGGTGTTTCTTATAAAATAAATAGAAACCATAAGCTTTTAGCCAATCATGTTTTCAGTAGTATTGATAGAGAAGATAGTGATCAATTAATCTCTTTACTTGAAAGCACTTTTGTAGGGACCAGAGACTTATCGAAAAATATATACTCCCTCACTTATGAGTTGTCTGCACTCAACAACAGACTAAAAACCAGCCTTTTTGGTAAGTTTTATCAGCAGGAAACTATTAGTGTAGATCCCGCAGTGGAGCAGGGGCCAGATGGTAAAAGAGTAATTGTGGATGAAGTGGTGAGTAGCAATAAAACGTATGATGGTTATGGTTTTGCCCTTTCATATGCCTTTAGCAAAAACTTTACTCTTCTAACTTCTGCTGAAAAGGCGGTGCGATTACCGAACGAGACAGAGATATTTGGCGATGATGGTGATAATGTAATTGCCAATTCAAGTATCAAACCTGAGCAAAGCAATAACTTCAATCTAGGATTTAGGTTAGGTACCTTTAATTTGAGAAATCATAGGTTTACGGTATCTACAAACCTTTTTGCCCGCAATATCAAAGATAGAATCGGTTTGCCAATTGAGACCTCTCTTAATGTAGACGACGAATTAATTCTTTATGTAAATCAAGGAAGCGGTACTTCAAAGGGGATTGATGCTCAGCTAAACTATACGTATAACCGAAACCTTGGTTTCAATTTCAATATCTCTCGATTTGACCTAAAGGTAGAGAGTCGAGGAGTGGAGGTGGATGTGCCAAACACGCCATTCTTCACTATGAATGCTGCATTGAGATACGCCATTGAGGATTTTCTACAACAGAAATCAAGGCTGAATTTATTCTATACCATGTATTTCACAGATGAGTTCTCTTACCTAACTGCACAGGGAGCTAACACCGTAGGCAACGAGTTTTTTAATGTCCCAAGACAATTATCTCAGGATTTCGGTTTGAGCTATCGCTTCCCAAGCAATAGAGTGGTCTTGAGCTTTGATATAAAAAATCTTTTTGACCAGCCGGTATATGACAACCTATCAGTCCAAAAGCCGGGTCGAGCATTTTACTTAAAACTTAACTATTCGATAAATAAATTTTAATTCAAAATACAGAGATGAGAAAATCTATTCTAAAGATGAAAAATTTAGTGTTTGTCTTGGCATTCGGCCTTCTGAATGCATGTACCACTAATGACGAGCCGGGTGTGGAGCCAGAACCAGAGGTGCCGGAGGAGTCGAGATGGATCACTATTGCTGCAGCAAAAATGGGTGAGAATCCTGGTGATGGAAATGGAGGAACCTTAATCTACTCCCTTTCAAGCGAAGACGCTAAAAACCCTGAAATGTCAATTGCTCCTTTTGATAATGGTTTTATTGTTCCTTCAAACAGAACAGCCAGACTTCAGGCTTCTGAAGATGGTAAATTAGTATTCAATATCAGTTATGCTGGTGACACAGGTGGAAACTACACCAAGTATACGGTAGAAGGTGGTCAAACTTTTACTCCAACAGGTTCAGAAGTAAGTATTGCACCATACGTTGGTACAGCTCCAAGATGGATTAAGCTATTTGATGGTGACAAGACAGGTGCAGCAGTTTATGTATCAGCCGAAGCTCAGTTTGATGATAACGGAACTCCAGATGATGCTTCTGATGATACATACCTTCGTCATGAGGCTACTATGGGTATTGTTACCCTAGATCTGCAAGATTCAAAAATTATCAATTTCCAAGAGTCTAGTGTAGCATTAACTGAGGCTGAAGAAGCTCAAGGTTATTATATCTCCAGAATTGATATGCCTACATTAAATACCGCTGGTGACAAACTGTATATCGGTGCTCGTTTGAGCAAAGTAGATCCATCTACAGGCGAAACGGATAGAAGTGCAGATTTACTTCCTTCAAAAACAATTGTTCTTGATTACCCTTCATTAACAAATCCTACCGTGATCACTTCAGGTGTTGGAATCGGTAATACAAACGGCTAC
This sequence comes from Jiulongibacter sp. NS-SX5, assembly GCF_052828545.1. The sequence continues at coordinate 1,324,448 of NZ_CM128248.1, read as the reverse complement.
AGAAGTATCAATGCGTTTGAATATAACGGAAGCGTTTATCAGGCAAACCAAAGCGATCCTAACGGTTCTCATATCCTTAAAATTGGTGCTAATAATCAATACGATGATTCTTATGTATTCAATTTAGATGCGGCTTTAGGCGTAGAAGGTGCCTATGTATTAGCGTGGAGACCAGCTGCTAATGGTAAAGCTGTATTAGCTTATCGTCATAATGGCTCTGCTGATGGTGTTGCAGGTGCTCAAGGGTTCTTTGCACTAGTTGATCTTAACGCCAGAACAGCTACTAAGCTAGATGCTATCCCTTATGATCCTGATTTCTACTTGTTCCAATACCAGGGATTTGCAGTTGATGGTAACGAGATATACCTCACTCAGGCTCCTGTAGGTCAAAATGGTAACATCTATGTGGTAGACACAGAAACTGGCAACGTAACTAAAGGTGCTGAGCTGGTAAATGTAGAAGGAAGTCACTTTATCGGTGCATTCTAAGCCATTCAGAATTTTAGCAAAAAAGCCGAGGCCGAAAGGTTTCGGCTTTTTTGATGTCTATTTCCCGATACAAAACTTTCCAAAGATATTGGCCAGGAGGTCATCTGTGGTGATGGTCCCTGTAAGTTCACCTAAGAAATGTAAGGCCATCCTGATGTCCTGTGCCAGAAAATCACCCGTAATACCCATCGATAGACCGTTTAGGACTTCATTTAATGATTCGCTGGTTTTGACGAGCAATTCATAATGGCGGAGGTTGGTCAAAACAGTATCACCTTGCTGTTTTTCAGACGCAATACTAAAAAGTTTGGCTTCTATTTGATCAATACCTTGATTAAGTTTCGCAGAAATAGAAATATCATCCTGTTCAATTTTAGCTTCAGATAAATCAGCCTTGTTTTTTACCCAAATGACTTCTTTAGTGCTAAGCAGATCCCCAAATTTAGTAGCTATAAAATCTCTTTCAGCTTGGTCTGCATAAAGTAATAGTGCAATATGAGCCTTTTGTAAGGCCGACTTTGACTTCTCAATTCCAATCGACTCTACGGTGTCTGAAGTGTCTCTAATACCGGCGGTGTCGATAAAACGAAATTTAATGCCCTTGATCACCATAACATCTTCGATGGCGTCTCGTGTGGTACCGGCTATGTCTGTAACAATAGCTTTCTCTTCTCTTAACAAAGCATTGAGCAAGGTTGATTTACCAACGTTTGGCTGTCCGATGATGGCCACCGGAATACCTTCTTTCAGAACATTACCCGAGTTATAAGAGTCAATAAGTGGGATCAGCGTTTTCTGAAGTTCTTCAATTAAACTTTTGAGATCATCACGATCTGCAAATTCCACATCCTCCTCACCAAAATCAAGTTCCAGCTCCACCATTGAGGCAAAATGAATAAGTTCCTCCCGTAGGTTTTTCAATTGAGACGAAAATCCACCACGAAGCTGGTCTATGGCTAATTGATGCGAAGCTGCATTATCGGCTTCTATTAAGTCAGCCACGGCTTCGGCTTGTACCAGGTCAAATTGACCATTGACAAAAGCCCTCTGTGTAAACTCTCCGGGTTTTGCCATCCGGCAACCATTTTTCATCAAGAGTTTTAAGATTTCTTTCACAATGTATGGACTCCCATGACAAGAGATTTCGGTAGAGTCTTCTTTTGTGAAAGATCTGGGCGACTTAAATACTGTTACCAATACCTCGTCAATGATCTGATCTCCATCTTCAATCAAACCAAAATGTGCAGTGTGAGTGGCAGCATTTTGTAATAATTTACCTTTAAAAATGGCATCGGTGGCCTCAATGGCTCCCAGCCCAGAAACACGTATAACGGCTATGGCTCCTATTCCCGGAGCTGTAGCTAATGCACAAATTGGTTCTTGCTGATGTATCATTTCGGCTGCAAGTTACGAAGCGGCTAAGATTTCTCGCAGAGTCCTGTAGAAAGACCTTAGGCAGAAGACGAATAACTTTTAATGAGTGAGTCTCCATTTACTTTTCTCCATTTTCGATTTTTCATGTCTTGTTTTCTAGTTATCCATTTACACAACTACCAAACTTCCCTTAGTTAAGCTCCCACTACTCCATAAATTCTTCCTATTTTTGGCAGCGTTTTAACCCAATACGGCCAAAGGCATTTATGCTTTTTAATTCAGTCCAGTTCGTATTTTTCTTCATTGTGGTTTCCATCCTTTACTATATGCTTAGGCATAGAGGGAGAGTTTGGTTGCTTCTGCTGGCGAGCTGTTATTTCTACATGGCCTTTAAACCGGTTTACATCCTCATTTTAGGGGTGACTATTCTGGTAGATTATTTCGCAGCTTTTTTAATTGATAAAGCAGAAGGTCGTAAACGAAAATGGTATTTGGCCTTAAGTTTAATTGCCAATATAGGTTTTCTGGCAGCCTTCAAATATTTCAATTTCATCAATCAAAACATCGGTTTCCTGCTTGGTTTGGTCGGTGTTGATAATCCTATCCCAAACTACCCTCTCGAGCTTCCTATAGGTCTCTCTTTTCATACCTTTCAGGCGATGAGTTACACCATAGAGGTGTACAGAAAAAACCATAAACCCGAAAAGGATTTTATTATTTATTCGCTCTATGTGATGTTCTATCCACAGTTAGTGGCAGGGCCAATAGAACGTCCACAAAATGTCCTTCATCAGTTTCATACCTATTTCAAATACAACTTTGAAAATATTAAGCAGGGCCTTATTCGTATAGCCTGGGGTATGTTTAAAAAAGTAGTGATAGCTGATCGATTAGCCTTAATGGTAGATTACGCTTATGCTGCTCCTGCGGAGCAAAGCGGAGGTACTTTATTGGTCGCCACGCTATTTTATTCTTTTCAAATCTATTGTGATTTCTCTGGTTACTCTGATATCGCTATCGGTGCTGCCAGAGTGATGGGTTTTAAGCTCATGGAGAACTTCGATGTGCCATATATTTCTAAGTCAATTTCAGAATTCTGGCGTAGATGGCATATCTCACTTTCTACCTGGTTTAAGGATTATCTTTATATTCCTTTAGGTGGTAGCAGAGTGGGGGAGGTGAGGCATTACCTCAACTATTTCATCGTGTTTATGGTAAGTGGTTTATGGCATGGAGCTGCCTGGACTTTCGTTATTTGGGGTTCTTTACATGGTATTTATTTGATCCTTGCCATGATTCGCAAGAAGTACTTTAATATGGAATTGCCATCGGGTTACTGGACTGACCGTTTACAAATCCTTTTAACATTCGTCTTAGTCACATTAAGCTGGGTTTTCTTCCGAGCCAGAGGCCTTTCAGATGCCGTGATAGTCCTGAAGAAAATATTTAATCCTGCGAGTTATCAAGGATTTGAAACACCACTAAACACTACAGAGTTGTGGTTTTCAGTGGTGCTCATTGCCGTTTTAATGCTCAAAGAAGTCTATTTAAAGCATATAGACACTTCTAAGACTCCAGCCTTTTATTGGAAGTTTGGGGCCTTAATGCTGGCTTGCTATTTTCTAGGTGTCTTTACCTCAAATCAGTTTATCTATTTCCAATTTTGAGAATCCTAAAATACATAGCACTTCTATTTTTTGCCTTTTTTTGGTTCTTGGGCTGTTCGCCAAAGGCTGCCAAATGGATGGCGGAGAATGGGCTGGTTAAAGATGACTATCGCTATGGTGATTTATACCGGATGTCAAACTTGTCTAAGTTCAAGGAGGAAAAGCCGGTTTGTCAAAACCAGAAGCCTGAGAAACAGGAAAACACGCATTTAGTCCTCGCCGGTGATAGTTTTACTGAGGACGGAAGAATGGCCGCTGATGATTTTGCTGCCAAAGAGTTTACCAAAATCAGAGTAGATCAGGTTTCATATGTTGAGTTAGATACTTCAGATCAAAATATTCTAATTATTGAAACTGTAGAAAGACACTTTAGAGAGCGTTTTGCAGAGCAATGGAATGGGGTAAGTTTAATTGAGCCTCGAGAAATGGAAGAAGATCAATCGTTCTTAGAGCTTGTCAATTTTGATATGCCCTATTCTTTGGAGCTTCACAATACTGTTTTGTTTGGTTATGAAATGACTATGAAAATCCGTGAATGGAAATCCTGGATCAATTATCAATTGTTTGATCGGGTGGATGATGGAGTAGCCTTGAGTAAAAACGGCGAACATTTACTCTACCATTTGCCATCAAAATCAGGGATTAGCTCGGCGTTTGATGAGATTAGTGATGAAGAAATAGATGCCTTAGTAAAACATGTCAATGAAACACAGGAATACTACAGTTCTGTTGGTTTTGACAAAGTGATTCTGAGTGTTGTGCCTAATAAAACAAGTATTCTTGGAACTGACTTAGGCACGTATAACAAACTTGTAAGTCGTATTCAAAAACATCCAAACCTACAGATGCCAATCCTGGATTCCTATACTGAGTTCAGTAAATTGGGGGCAGCAGCTTATGCATTAGGAGATACGCACTGGAGCTGTGAGGGTCAATATTATTGGCTGAAAGAAGCTAATAGTATAATAGTAGAGAATGACTTAATCAAGCTCTAATAGCGTTTCTACGAAGGCCTTGGTGTTGTGCTGTTTGTAGTATGATTGTCCATCGATTTTCCACGATTCAGGATCTTTGATAAAACCTCTGAACAAGGCTCGAAGTTGACTAACATCCAAAGGATCTACTAACCTTCCCAATTTATAGGCCTCTGTGAGCTCAGCCACTATGCCATAGTCAGAAACGATAGAAGGTTTATTATGCTTCGCCGCTAATCCTATGATTCCACTACTGGCGAAGAAGTTAATATTCATTCGCAGAACCAGATCAGACTGAGCAAAAAGTGCTTCCATTTCACAGTTATCTACAAAGTCATCAATATGGAATAATTGGACTTCTGAGCTGTGTTTTTGAATGGCTTTTTCAAGTGTGTCTTGATAGTGATCAGCAGTTTTTCCTACCATCATCAAACATACTTTTTGTTGATCTTCTTTCTCAAGACCTTCCAAAGCATTTAGAATATTGACCACATTTTTTCGCTCATCCATGTAGCCAAAAATCAGAAAGATCAATCTGTCTTTATCAATGATGTATTTGTCTCTGATATCTGTCAGTTTATAACAAGGGTAGTCAAAAACCGGGTCTGCCAGGTAAGAGAACCTTTGCTCATCAGAATCATTAAGAGCATCTACAGTTGGCTGATCGTTGAGGATAAAAATATTCTTTAGCCGCTTGTTTCTTAATGCTGATTTGAGAAGTGTTTTTTTCTGAAGCTTTTTAAGCTTGAATTTCAGTGTTTGAAGAATAGAAAGGCCAATCGCTTTTTGTCTAAAGTGTGGTCTAAACCAAATGCCGGAAACATCAAAAGAAGTGGTTTTGTCAAAACCTATGGCCGCCTGATAAAGGTCAAACTCCATCAATACCACCTTTTCGATATCTAATTGACCTGCTTTTAACGAAATATATTCCCACTGCTCCTTATACTTCTTAAGCCCTTTATGTCTCTCAAACTTTGCCTGATAAGATTTGCCGGGGATATGAACCTCAATATGCTTTGAATCCGCTTTCTTTAATTCCTCATTGACTAAAAAATGGAATGAATGTTCACCATCTGTATGATGTAATGCCAGATGGTTTAAGGTCTCTTGAACAAAACCCAACTTATGGCCATTCAGCGTAATATTAAGATCTACAATGAGGTAATTCATTCAGGATATCCTCTACTTTTTGAGGGCTTACGAAGGTATAAAAAAAAGCCTCTCTGATAAGAATCAAAGAGGCCTAAATATGGAGCTAATTTCTTAGTTGCCAGCACCAGCTGCAGGAGCTTCTACTCCAAGCTGCTTGAATACCAGATCAGTGATATTATCAGTATCAGGAGCTACTAATATTACCGGAGTAGTACCAAAACCAGCATCAGAGTTAAACACGTGTGTGTAACCATTAGCTGCAGCTACTTCATCAATCGCTTTTTGGATTTTATCCATTACCGGAGCTAGAAGCTCTTGTTGCTTTCTTTGAAGTGCAGTTTCAGAGTTTTGCTGAAACTCCTGAATACCTTCCTGAGAGGTTTGAAGGCTCTTTTCTTTGTCTTGACGAATTACTGCAGACATTGTAGACGCATTCTTCTGATAGTCTTCATAAGACTTCTGGAATTCTGTGATTTTCTCTTGCAATAATTTATCGTATTGAGCTTTCTCAGTTGCTAGTTTAGTCTGAATATCTTTTGAGTCAGGAATATTTCCCAAAATATAGTCAATGTTTGTGTAACCGATTTTTACCTGAGCCTGAACACTCGCACCTGCAAGCATCATCATAGCAAAAAGGGCTGCAAATAATTTAATCTTCATTTTCTGTCTTATTTGATTAATTAACTAAATACAATTTTATTTTTTTTCAACTATTCCTAGTTCTTCCATAACATAGTCCGTGTAATCATGACGCGGATCTGTGTAAATCATGCTGATGTCTGACGCCTTGTCAAAAATAAACATGAGCTTTTTCTGTCTGGCTACCTTTTCACATGCAGTGTATATGGCATCCATTACAGGTTTCATTAGTTCTTTCTTTTTCAGAAAAAGTTGACCCTCTAATCCGAAAATGGAGTTGTTGAGGTTTTTCACTTCCAGCTCTTTTTGAGCAATGTCCGCGAGTCGTTCCTTTTTCATGTCCTCTGTCAGAAGAATCTCCTCCTGCTCAAAGGTTCTTTTCATTTCGCTTACTTCCTGATGCTTGGTTTCAATATCCTTGATCCATTGATCAGAGTAAGTGTTCATTGCCTTCATGGCATCCTGATATTCAGGCATTTTGCTGGTAATGAACTCAGAGTCTATATAGCCAAACTTTTGACTGTAAACCCCAACCGAAATGAGCGACAAAAATAGAAAAAATAATGACTTCTTCATCTTGGAATATTTTTATAATAGCTATTTTATCTAATGGTTTCCAAGTCTCGATACTTTGACTCCATATCTGATGAAAAGGCTAGTTGAAAGTTGTCAATTAACAGTAACTTAACAGATTTCTAACGAATCTGTTGTCCGATACTGAAAGTAAACTTCTTCAAACCTTGGTTGTTAATCCCCGGAATCGGGTCAAAACCATAACCATAATCAAAACCTAATAGACCAAACGCTGCCATAAATACTCTAACACCCACCCCGGCAGATCTTCTTAACCTGAAAGGATTGAAGTCTTTATAACTTCCCCAGCTATTTCCTGCTTCCAGGAAGGCCAGAGCGTAAATTGTTGCTTGCGGATTTAATGATACCGGATAACGTAACTCAGCAGCATATTTATTATAAATAATACCACCCTGTCTGCTCAATTGTCCTGAGGTGTTTGTCGTGTTTGTTATTTCTGATGCTTGTTCTGCCAGTGTTTTCTCATGAACCACACCTTCATCATAACCGCGTAAACCTATCAGTTCAACCCCGATATTATAAGCATTCTGAAGACCCATACCAGCACCACCGACTACATATCTACCAAAAGGACTGTAACCAACCTCATCTGAGTATTTACCCAGGAATCCCATGTTCGCCTTTGCATGGAATACTAGTTTTCCTACAACTGGTGAGTACCAATCGGCATCAAACATCCACTTATGTCCTTCTATCCACTGTACCTTATCTGTACTTCTGTTTGTCCCGAATAGTGAATATGGTGGGTTAAAGCTAGCGGTTAATGAAAGCGATGATCCGGCTCTTGTAAATTGAGGGTTGTCAAGACTATATCTTGAAATATTAGCGTTTAAGCTAACATCGTGAGCTTGTCCATTTCTAAAGTTAGCCAATAAGAAACTGTTTTCTACATCGTAATATTGATAAGAAAGGGTAGAGCTCAGGTTAAAGTTTCTGTCTGGCCAGTTAAGTCTTTTACCATAGGTGATAGAGCCACCAGTGTTCTTGAAGAAGCCTTGGTAGAAAGAACTGGAAGCTCCACCAAACCCAAAATATGGATTGAATCCGGAGTTACCATAAAGCCTTTCAATTCTATCCTGCAGCTTTCCGTAGTCTTGGACAGAATGGAAGAAGCTAACAGAGAATGAGTTCGGTTTTTTGCCTCCTAACCACGGTTCTGTAAATGAGACAGAGTAGTTTTGGAATCCACCGTTTGCCTGGAATCTAATTGAGAATTGTTGTCCATCCCCTTTAGGTAGAGGCCTGTATTTCTTAAACTTTGTAATGTCTTTAATTGCAAAGTTGTTGAAAACAATACCAAAGGTTCCTACAAAACCTTGGATACCACCCCAACCACCAGAAAGCTCAATTTGGTCATTTGATTTTTCATCCACATTATATTCAATATCCACTGTACCATCAGCCTGTGGTATTGGTCTTGGATCAATAGTCTGTGGATCAAAGTAACCCAACTTCGAAAGTCTTTGTGTAGTTTCAATAAGGTCTGTCTTACTGAATTTTTGGCCAGGTCTGGTCAATAACTCACGCATTACCACATGATCTGAGGTTTTGGTATTACCATTTAAAACAATTCGATTGATAATCGCTTGTTTACCTTCAAAGATTCTCATTTCAATGTCAATAGAATCTCCTTCTACAGCTACTTCAACCGGGGTACAGTTAAAATAAAGGTAACCGTCATCCATATAAAATGAACTCACGTCATTTTGCGGAATACCATTGATTTTCTTCTCTAATTCTTCAGGATTATAAAGGTCTCCCTTTTTAATACCTAAGATCATGGCCAGAGTATCTGAACTATGGAGGTAATTACCAGTCCAGGTTATATCTCTGTAGAAAAATCGACTACCTTCATTCATGTGTAGGTAGAGATCAACATTCCCTGTTTCGTTTTCAACTACGGAGTCTTCTACAACCTGAGCATTTCTATATCCCTTCTTATTCAGCCATGCCACCATGGCTGCTTTATCTTCTTTGTATTGTTTAGGGATGTACTTTGAAGGATTAAAAAGCCTTAGCGGAGCTCTTTCTTTCGTCTTTTTCAGTTTTGAAAGGAGTTTCCATTGAGGTACTTCTTCTACTCCTGTGACATAAATATTGTCAATTTTAACCTTCTCTTTTTTATCGATATCAAAAACAAGAGTGGCATTATTGACACGAATGGTATCATCAATTTGCTGAACCTGAACCGCAGTATTCAAGAAACCTTTTTCTATGTAGTGCTTCTTTATCAAAAGCTGCATATTTTTCACCAAGGCCTCTGTAATTACCTTACCTCTATTTTCAGAGATTAACTCTTCAATAGTCTCAATATCAGCTTTCTTGATTCCCTCAATTTTTATTCTATTCAGTCGAGGTCTTTCTTTCAAATCTATTTCGAGGAAGGCTTTTTTATCTTCAATTCTAAGAACATTAATAGAAACTTCTTCAATGATCCCCTGATCCATTAATCTTCTTATAGCAGAAGAAATAGCGTCACCAGGAATAGAGATTTGACTATTTACTGAGAGTCCTGAAACCGAAATTAATGTGTTCGGATCAAGGAATTTGACACCCTTAACCTCAATGCCTCCGATAATGTATTTCTGTGGATTATCGTAAGTGACCTTATCGATAGGGTTTTCACTTTTGGTTCTGGAGCCAATTCCGATGATCTGTGCAGATAAGCTGCTAGCCAATGTGGTAAAGGCCAAGATGAGCCAGAGTGCTTTATTTCTAAGAAGCATAAATGCTATTTCGTTTCTTTTTTTACTTGTTCTCCTGTCTTTCCAAATCTCCTCTCTCTTAGCTGATACGTATAAACAGAGTCAAAGAGATGTGCTTTTCTAAATTCCGGCCAGTAGATATCATCAATGAACAATAATTCTGAGTAGGCAGACTGCCATAAAAGGTAATTACTTATTCTATGATCTCCACCGGTTCTGATCATAAGATCAACATCCGGGGTTTTCTCAGTAGCTAAATAACGGCTAAATAAGTCCTCGTTGATATCTTCAACATTTATTTCACTTTTTTTAACTTTCTCAGCAATGACTTTCGCCGCCTGAATAATATCCCATTTGCCGCTGTAACTTAAGGCTAGAGTCAATGTCAAACCTGTATTATTCTTGGTCATCTCCATGCCACTTTCCAGCTCGCGTCTGGCTTTAGAAGGTAAAGATGCGATATCACCGATGGTTTTTAGCTTGACGTTATTTTTGTTAAGCTCCGGCACCTCTTTGGCAATCGTGGATACCAAAAGTTGCATGATACCATCAATCTCTAGTTTGGGTCTGTTCCAGTTTTCTGTAGAAAAGGTATACAGTGTAAGGTATTTGATCCCTAATTCTCCGCAAGCTTCTACGGTTTCTCTAACAGCTTTTATGCCATGATGGTGACCGAAAATACGCATGGCACCCTGCTTTTTAGCCCATCTACCATTGCCATCCATAATAACGGCAACGTGTTGTGGTAAATTGCTTTTGTCGATCTTATCCAGACTCACTGATTTCTAAGGTTTGAGATGATCAAACAGTACTAAAAAATGACTGCAAAGGTAAGAAAAAATGGAGCCCAAAAGAAAGATATGTCTATTTCCTTGGGTTAGGGCATCTCACACCATGAAGAACATAGGAGAGGGTAATACCTGTGTAAAAATATTTATCTGAGGTATGGGTATCTGGTGTGTCGTATTGGGAAATTAAAGTGGGGTCAGAATAGCTACTATTCACCGCACCTGATGGTTCGTAACCAAAGCCATCAAGGAGGTCATATTTAAAGAACTGCCTAGAGGCAAAATTCACCGTAAGGTTCCAGTTAGTATTCAGTTTCTTTTTAAAGCCAAATCCATAACGGAGAGAGTATCTGGCTCCGGCTTGATCTGGATCTGCTGCTGTACCATCGACCTCAAGCCTCCTGTAAGGAGAATAAAACTGACCAAATCCCGCAAATAATATTGGGGTCCAATCGGCCTTATAGATTGTACCAGTTGATCTGAAATTCAGAAAGTTGTACTCCAGATCTAAGTGATATTCATGAACCAGACTCGTGAATTTGAAAGCTCTTTCTTTGTGGACGGCGTCGAAACTCAGATTATCGTTACCTTCTAACATCATGAAAGAGGTCTCGGCTTTAAGAGAGAATGCTCTACTAAAATTGTATCTGACCATAGCCTGAACTCCAGGTCTGGAGAGTAAAGGATTGAAACTGGTATTTAAATCTCCTTTGTATTGAGAAGCTCCAATACCTAGTCCTCCTTCTAACACCTGTGAGAAGGTTTCAAAAGAAACACAAGAAATTAGTAAAATAGAAAGAAAAATTGCCTTCTTCAGCACTCTAGTTATAGATTATTACGAGTAAAGTCTCTTCAGTAGGCAAAAGTAGTTAAAATAATTATTTAAGAACCGGGCACTTGATTTTGTTGCTGAGGATATAACTAAGCGTAACTGAAAAAGTAGCGTACGTATCGGGTATTTTACTTGGGTTTCCACGATAAGTGCCTGGAACTTCTGGGCCGTAGAAAGAAGCAATGTCTTCAGGAGACCAACTGTTTCCTGTTACACCACCATTAATTTTGTCCACATCTGACCAAATTTGAAGTAAAGTAGGAATCCTGTTTTCGTTAGTTCTTGAGTGAATAGCCTCATCTGCTCGGTATGATAGTTCTCCAATAGGTCCTACATAACTGATAAGCTGATCTTCATTTGGATATTGGACACTTGCTGCATCATCCAAATAATCAGTGTTGGTTAATCGAAGGTTTCCTTCAAACGTAATATCAAACTTCTCATTTATTTTAAATCGAACTCCTAAACCTAAAGGTAGAACCGGAGTCACAAAAGAATACATTTCTAGTCCAGTACCTGGAATTATTTGGCCAGAGGTTGAAGCATCTCTTAGTGGAACCCATTCACCGGCGTTAGCTGCACCTACCGGTGCTGTAGCTTGTGGGGAGTGAGCTGCCAAGCCAATACCAATATGAGCATATGGAGTAAAGCTTAATCTTGAACGAGCACCACCCTTACCATAAGAAGGAAGTAAATTGAAAATTCCACTGACCGTGAATTCTTTAAGATCATTTCTAAAATGTAAATTTCTTACATAATTCTGCCACAACACATCCATATTACGCTGTGCATAGGTGTAATCGTCGCCAAGAATTCTCACCCATGATAGTTGAAACCGTACTGCAGTATTTGGGGTCAAATAGCGTGTATAATGAGCATTACCATTCCATCTTACGTTCGTATATAATGAATTATAGAAGTATCCATATGGGCTCAAATCCCCAAAGTAATGAGAAGACCCACCGCCTATACCCACCGTCGTGTATTGATTGATGATATTTTTACGCGAAAATAGACCTTGAGCTTGTAATTGAAAAGTAAGCCCTAGCGTAAGAATTGTTAGAATGAGTAACCCTTTTGACTTTGCCATGTATCTGGTAAAATTCTGTATCAAAACGTTAAACAATAATTTTTTATTGCCACGCAATCTCAGGAAGATTCACCTTTATCGGTTTGGGTTAGTCTGTTTCTTACATCTTTACCCCAGCCAAGTTTTGCACGAAGAGTATCCAGGAAGTCCATGCCGTCTAATGTAACCAGCTTAGCCTTAAAGGATTCTTTCTTAATCGTGATTTCTGAATCCACATCTCCTATGACTTTTGCCCGAGAGTCCATTGAAACCAGATAGTTATTACTTCTACTTTCTACTTTCAACGAAATCTCACTCTTATTGGAGACAATCATCGGCCTTACAAACAAGTTATGAGGACAGATCGGTGTAATGATAAAATTATCTGAATGGGGCATGACCAAAGGACCTCCACAACTTAGCGAGTAACCTGTAGAGCCTGTGGCTGTAGCCACCATCAAACCATCTGCCCAATACGAATTTAAAAACTCGCCATTGATGTAAGCATGAATGATGATCATCGAAGAGGTGTCTGTCTTCGAGATTGCTATTTCATTCAACGCAAAGTTCGTGCCTGATTCTAAAAGCTCTGTTTCAGAATCAGCACAAAGCATGGTTCGTTCATCCAGTTTGTATTTCTTATGCTTGATTTTGTCAATGGCTGATGAGATATCGCAGGGCTGTATTGAGGTTAGGAAACCAAGTCTACCGAAGTTTACACCCAAGATTGGCTTTTCCATGGAACCTACTTTAGCTACAGTTTCTAGAAAGGTACCATCACCTCCAAGGCTTAGAATCATTTCTGACTCACTTAAGTCTTCCTTCTTCTCAAAAATACGATCCGTATAAACATCTACATCAGCTTCATTTAGAATGCTTTTGAAAGTGTCAGATACTTGATATTCAATGCTTTGCTTTCTTAATTCGTCAAAAACTGCCTGCACTGAGGATGTATCTTCTGGCCTGAACTCTCTGCCATGTAATGAAATCTGCATAAGGAGACTATATTTCTAGATATTTCATAAGAAGACCATAACGCTCATGGTCAATACCTGAGTCCTGATCCGGACCGAGAACTTTTTCAACCTGATAACCGAAGCGTTTCAGGCTTCTGATGCCATTTATGGCTTCTTTTTTATTGAATTTGATCAAAAAGTGGTATTCACTAGCCTCTTTCTTCTCAAGGAATAACTGTTCGATTTTTAGGCCTTCTGCTTCAACAATCCTACTGATGTCAGCAAGACTGTAGTCTATATGATTAACCTTAAGGCCAATTACGCTTCCTTCACCTTCAAACTGTCTGATTAAAACTTCTTTGAAAATGTCCTCGGATCTTACAATACCGATATATTTTTCATTTTCATCAATAACCGGACAAATGTGAAGATTCAACTTTAGGACAAAATCAGCGGCCTGTACCAAATGGGTATAATCGGGCAAAGAAATTCCCGAAAACTTGGGTTGAATATCCTTTAAAGACATTTCTGAATTGAAGCTCAAAAGAGCCTCTTCTTCATAGATCTCTATCTCCTGATCATTTAGCAAAACCATTTGACTTAGATGCTCCTCATCCATAAATAATAATGCATCCTCTGCACTATCAGTGGATTTTAGAAGAGGGATATTGGCATCTATAAGGTCTTGGAGTTGCATATCAGGAAGGCACTGTTTGATTTATTTTAGTTAAAAACTTATTCAATATTTTATTGAAGGGCTCTGGTCTTTCCATCATCGGGGCATGGCAACATTTATCAATAAAGTGAAGCTCTGAATTTGGAATGAGCCTGTTAAACTCATGACCTACGTGTGGGGGAGTAATCGTATCATTTAAACCCCATATAAGGCAAGTTGGAGCAGTGATTGAGGTTATTTCCTCCGCCATGTTATTACGCTGAGCCGATTTGGCGATCTGCACAATATTCATACACTTTGGAATACTGCTCGTGATCTCAAAGCATTCGTCTACTAACTCTTTTGTTGCCGTCTTGGGGTCATAGAACGTATATTCTACCCTTTCTTTGATGTAGTCATAACTACCTCTTTTAGGGAAAGAACCTCCCATAGTATTCTCAAAAAGTCCTGAACTACCCGTTAGAACTAAAGCACTAACCTTATCTGGATGAGCTAAAGTGTACATCAAACCTATGTGACCGCCCAGCGAATTACCAAGCAAAATCATGTCATCTAGTTCTTTGTGGTCCACAAAGCTTTCTATGAACTTAAGCAGCCCTTCCAGGCTGGCTTGCCTCATAGGCATATCATAAATGGGCATTACCGGAATAATAACTCGGTAATTATCCTTGAAGCCATTTACCACATCATTGAAATTACTTAGTGCTCCGAAAAGTCCATGAAGAATCAATAAAACCTGACCTTCACCTTCTTCTACATAAGTAAATTCACCCTCATTATAGGTCTTTTGTGCCATTTGAATTTGTTCTAATGCTGTGCAATTGCTTTGCAAAATTCTCTTTTAAATCTGAAATAACAAACCCTTCAAAGAATCAGGAACTGTATTTAGATAATTGTTTGACCAATGCCTCAAAGTCCTTTGGGTAAGCTGCTGTATACTCAACCACCTCACCGTTAAGGTCATGGAAGGCAATCTTGTGGGCATGCAAGGCTACTCTCTTAATTAGTGGTAGTTCTTCCGTATCACCCTTTAGATTAAACTTACGTTTTATTTGTGATAGATATATGTAGTCTCCGCCATAAGTTGGGTCACATACTATCGGAGCCTCCAAACATTGAAGGTGTACCCGTATCTGGTGCATTCTGCCCGTAATCGGATAACATCTAACAAGTGTATGCTTTTGAAAAGGTTTTTCTGTAAAAAATATCGTCTCTGCCAGCTTTCCCGCAGCTCTGTCGATTCTAACGGCAGTACCGTCTTTTAACGTGGCAATTGGTAAAAAAACGGATATGCTATCCAAATCATGAACGCCGTTGACCACTGCATGATATTCCTTTTTAACCTGACGATCTTCAAACTGAATCGCCATATTCCTGTAAGCCTCCGAGTTTTTTGCCAAAACCAAGGCTCCTGAAGTTTCTTTATCCAGACGGTGACAAAGCTGTATGTCGTCATACAGTTCTTTGGCCATTTGTTGGATACTCTGAGCTTTATCCTTAGTTCTTTCTGGTAATGAAGAAATAAAAGGAGGCTTGTTGATGATTACATAATTGTCATCTTCATGGATAATTAAATCCTTGAAATTAAGATTTTTAGGAGGCTTTTTGAATTTGCTTAGCTGAGTCAAACTTAATCTGCTTTTAATAAGGTAAAGGAGAATCTGGTTCCTTTGCCGGGTTTGCTCGTTACAGATACTGAACTGTTATGAGCACTCAATATGTGCTTAACAATGGCAAGGCCAAGACCAGTTCCGCCGGTTTCTCTACTTCTGCTTTTATCTACACGGTAAAAGCGTTCAAAAATTCGGTTCATATGCTCTTTGGGGATGCCAGGACCGTCATCTTCTACAGCAATAGTGAAGTGCTTTTTCTGCTCCTCAAAAATAACGGTCACTTTACCATTATCATTTCCATACTTGATGGCATTGTCAATGAAATTTGTCAATACCTGATAAATTCGCTGGGGATCTGCCACTACATGACAGTCTTCAATTTTACTTGGTTTCAGTCTAAGTTTGGTTCCTCTTTTTTCTGCTTTGTCCTCTAGCTGTTCAAAAATATCCTTAGTAACCTTTACCAAATCCAATATCTCAAACTGCATTTTAAGCTCTCCCGTCTCTACTTGAGATAAAACAACAAGATCACGGACTAGGGCGTCTAAACCATCCAGACTTTTGGCTGCTTTCTTTAGAAATCGATTGGCGACTTCAGGGTCATTTTTAGCCCCATCAAGTAAGGTATGTACAAAGCCTTGGGCAGCAAAGATTGGCGTTTTGAGTTCGTGAGAAACATCTGCAAGAAATTCTCGGCGAAATGTTTCCATTCGCTTTAACTCTTCAATCTCCTTTTGCTTCTCTGTAACATAATCAGATATTTCGGTATTGAGGAGTTTAAGTGGATTTTGACTATTGAAAAGTGACTTCTTTTTGATATTAAAGTCCTTGATTTTAAGCTTTTTAACCGATTTGTAAATCTGCTCTACTTCCTGAAAGACTAAAACATCAATAGTGTAATAACTGGCAAAGTAAGTGGCTAGGAAACAGCTACTTCCAGTGATAATGAGCATTTCTGCTGTGGTGCCAGGTACGAAATTGAGAAACACCACTGTGAGAACAGTGATGAACAACGAAAGCATAAAGGCGATCCACCTGGCCGACAAATTCATGAGTTATCCGCTTTAAAATGCCTTACAAAAATGAGGAAATAATTCGGCTTTGACTACTCCTTCAGATTAAACATATAGCCCAATCCTTTGAGGGTCTTTATGTATTCTTCCCCTAGTTTTTCTCTGATTTTTCTGATGTGAACATCGACGGTTCTTTCTACAACATAAACCTCCGTTCCCCAGATTTTTTGAAGAAGCTCTGTTCTGGATTGTACTTTATTTGGCTTCTTGGCCAAATGATACAAGAGCTCAAACTCCTTCTTCGGAAGCACCACGCTTTCGCCTTCTTCTTTGGTTACGGAGTAATTGTTTCGGTTGATTTCTAGTCCGCCAATTGATAGCAGCGTTTCATCTTCATTTTTTCTGTTTTCTTTTCTGAAAAATGCATTGATGCGACTAATGAGAGCTCTAGGCTTAATGGGTTTCGTCAAATAGTCATCAGCACCAGCGTCAAAAGCAGCGATCTCAGAAAACTCCTCTGCCCGAGCAGTAAGATAGATGACATGAATTTTACGAAGTTTCTCACTCTGCTTTATTTGCCTACCCGCCTCTATACCGTCCATAACAGGCATCATAATGTCCATCAGGATAAGATCAGGATCAAAAGACTTAGCTTTTTCTATTCCTTCTAAACCGTTAGGAGCGGTTTCTATGGTGTAGCCTTCGTTTTTTAGATTGTATGTTAAGAGTTCGATGATGTCTTCATCGTCATCTACAAGCAGTATTTTTCCGGCCATTTGCGGTTTATGAGGTTTTAAAACGCCAAATATACAGAGGCAATATTAAGCGAATGTTAAGACTATCTAAGGCAAAGCGATTTCCACTTGATATAAACCTCTTTGCTCATTTGAAAATACAATTTGATTGGCAGATTTAAAAGCAATGGCCTCCGTTTGTTTTCTTCCGGTTTTTAAGCATCCTACTGGGTAGTCATAATTGACCTCATCGTTTTTTATTTCAAAAAGCAGGATTTTGCCATATGTCAACAAGGCAAAAAGATGTCCGTCTGGGCTGATATCTGCGGCTGTCACCATTTCATGAAGTGCTACCCCTTCAATAGGTTTTAAAGAATAGTGCCCTTTTCTATCTGGTAAAGAATAATGCTTACTTACTTTGCTATCCTTATTTCTGCTTTTTGAAAAAAGATGGAGATTTCCTTGATGCCAAAACATTGCTTCGCAATCAAAATTGAGGTCTTCAGGAGAAGCATTTTGTTGGTCGGCAAATTCAAATGAAAGTGTTTCTGTTTCTCCAGATGGTAAAACTTTAATGATTTGAAGATCAGCCCTCTTTTGTAGGTTATTACCAAAATCGCCTATGTAAATGTTCCCTTGGTCATCAGTTGTGATGTCTTCCCAATCAATATTTCTACAATTCTTTAGAGTAATGGTATTTATCAACTGGCCTGAAGAATCAATCGTATATATGGCTGGTTTACCTCCGCTATCATTATGTGTTAAATATCGGTTTTGACCAATGTATGCAAGCCCTGAGGATTCATTAACTTCCGGAGCTAGGGTGCCCAGTTTTTCAATTTGTGCAACTTGTTTTAAATTTTCAAAGCCGCTATCCTGATCTGATTTACATGAACAAGTAGCAATCTTGAAAAGGAAGTAGAATGCAGCCAATTTTGCTTTTAACATTTATCCTTTTTATCTGCCGTAAATGTATGAAACAGATTAGCGGTATTAAATTTTATCTATTTTTGATGTAAAAGAAAAAGCATGACAAAACCACAAAATTTTCAGTCGGTAAGGATCGCTGCCACGTTGATTTCAATTGTCATTTTGGTATATGCTCTGTGGAGTCTACAGGCCATTATAGTTCCTTTACTATTCGCTGCTGTTTTGTCGTTTTTACTTCTACCTGTGACCAATTTTTTAGAGGTCAGATTGAAGTTTCCTCGAGTTCTTGGAATTATCGTCACCATATTATTGGCTGGTGCTACCATAGGGGCTATCATTTGGTTAATGGTGGGCCAGGTAAGGACGTTCGATGAAATCTGGCCTCAAATGATTGAGAAAGGTGAAAAATGGCTGGATATAGGGCAATCTTTTATTGCGGAACGTTTCTCTGTTACAGAAAACACCCAGCTAAATGAACTTAGGAAATACTTAACAGACCTGCTGAAAAATAGTGGCTCTTTCATATCAGGAACTCTATCAAATACCACTGGTTTTTTAACCAATCTTTCGCTTATACCTCTTTACATTTTTCTTATGCTCCTGTACCGAGATTTCTTTCAAGAGTTTCTTTACAAAGCTTTTAAGAAAGTAAGCAATCATAGAATTGACCTGATTTTGGGTAAAATCAAGTCTGTAGTTCAGAGTTATATGTCTGGTTTAGTATTGGTAATTTTAATAGTAGGAACCTTAAACACAGTGGCTCTCTTACTACTGGGTATTCCTAATGCCGTTTTCTTTGGTTTCTTTGCAGCAGTACTTGTTTTGGTACCTTATATAGGTGTGGCTATCGGGTCTCTTTTGCCCATAGTCATGGCTCTGATCACTAAAGATTCTGCATGGTATGCAGTGGGTGTTGCTGCCAGTTTCGCGGCAATTCAGTTTTTAGAAGGGAACTTCATTACTCCTTTTATAGTGGGCTCAAAGGTTAGTATCAATAGTCTTGCAGCTATAGTTTCATTACTTCTTTTTGGATCACTGTGGGGGATTTCCGGTTTAGTTTTGGCTCTACCATTGACCGCGATTATTAAAGTACTATTTGACTCCATTGACGTCATGAAACCTTTCGGATTCTTGCTGGGAGACGCTACTCATTCAGAGATAGGCAAGAAAAGGAAGCGGGTCAAAAAGGTTTAAGAATGTAGCCCAGTGAACTCTAGTAGGTCATCAAGAAATTCTCGGTTATTACTCAAACGAGGAACCTTATTCTGTCCCCCAAGTTTACCTCTTCTTTCCATCCATTTGTAGAAAGTGCCTTCCTGCACAAAATGTACTTTAGGCATTTGAAGAGCTAAATCTCCTTGTCGTTTGGCATCATAATCTGAGTTTACGCTTCTCAAACTGGCATCCAGCTTATGAATAAACGGCTCAGGGTTTGAAGGTATTGAAGAACATTCTAAGATCCACTCGTGACCACCTTTACTTTTATCGGCCATGTAACATGGTCCTGCAGTAAAATCCTTGATGACCAGTCCGGTTGCTTCACAGGCTTCGGTGATGCCAGTTTCTGCATTTTCTATGATCAGTTCTTCACCAAAAGCATTGATAAAGTGCTTGGTTCTTCCTGAGATTTTTATGCGATATGGGTACTTGGAAGTAAACTTCACAGTATCACCTATTTTATATCTCCAAAGCCCACTATTTGTTGAAATAATAATGGCGTAGTTTTTATCAAGTTCTACCTCTTCAATGGTCAAGGTCTTTGGATGGTCCTTATCAAGCTCTTCCATAGGAATAAACTCATAAAAGACTCCGTAGTCTAACATAAGGAGCATTTCCCCAATTCTATTGAGGTCATCCTGAACACCGAAATAACCTTCGGAGGCATTATAAATCTCCTGATATCTTACCTGATCTGATGGGAAGAAGCGTTTAGTAAACATCTCCCTGTACGGTTGGAAATTAACCGCTCCATGAACGAAGAGTTCAAAATCAGGCCAAACCTCCAAAAGATTATCTTCGCCTGTGATCTCCATAATTCTTTCCAGTAACACCACCGTCCACGTGGGCACGCCAAGAATACTCGTCAGGTTTTCTTTCGGACAAATTTCAATCATCCTAGCCATTTTCTCCTCCCAATTATCCAGAAGTGCTACTTCTAAAGGAGGAGTACGTAAAAATTCAGCCCAGGAAGGAAGGTTCTGCATGATTAAAGCCGAAATATCACCAACCTGTGAATTACTATCATAGGGGTTTTCTTTCAATGAACCGCCTATTGATAGCCCTTTTCCATCAAAAAGATCCGATTCAGGATTCTGATTGAGGTAGAGCGTAATCATGTCTTTCCCTCCTTTGTAATGACAGCTTTCTAAGGCCTCATCAGAAACCGGGATGTATTTGCTTTTATCGTTAGTAGTACCTGACGATTTTGAGAAAAGTTTGATTGGTGTAGGCCAAAGTACGTTTTGCTGCCCTCTTAAAACTTTCTCAATTTCTGGGTAGAGGTTTTCGTAAGTAACGATTGGTACCTCTCGCTGGAAATCCTGTATGTTTTTGAAGTCTGAAAAACCATAACGTTTACCGTATTCAGTTTTTCGAGCCTTTTTGATCAAGCTAGAATATTGACCAAACTGGGTCTCATGAGGATGGTGCATAAATTCATTGATTCTCTCAATTCGTCGTTTGATAAAGAACCCAAGAATTTCGTTTAATACACTCACAGAGGTGTTCGGTTAGTTTCGGGCGTAAAGAAAATTTAAATTCTTATGATTACAAATTTTTCACTCTGTTCGGGTAGTCGGTGATGAGTCCGTCACATCCCATTTCTTTCACTTTCTTCATGTCTTCAATTTCGTTTACCGTCCATGGGATGACTTGAATGCCTAAAGCATGAAGTTTTTGAACTTTCTCTTCGTCCAGATGAATAAAGTAGGGGCTCCAAACTTCAGGAGTGAATCCAAGCTTATTCAAATTTACGTCGATATCATTATCTTCAAAAGGCTCAATCAAGACAGAGAGTTGAGGTTTCTGGTATTCACCAGCTTGAATTCTCATGAACCAATGCTTCAAAACATTATAGTCGAAACTCTGAATAGTCACTCTTTCGGCAGGTATTTCTGAGAAGATGACGTCATGAGCGAGATCTGAAAACTCGGCCACCTCTGGTTGTGATTTGTTGTATTCTTCGGATAGACTTTTTAATTCAATATTATAATTAGGCGGGGAGACTCCTTTTTTACGAGCATACTTTTCCGCTTCTTTCAGCATTTTTGACAGTAAAGGTTTGTAGGCTTTCATCTTTTGCTGCTCAGGAAAATTTGGGTTTCCTCTTAGACCTACGTCATATTTTTTGATTTCCTTATACTCAAGCTCATACAGGTTGTTTTGTGTTTCTTTTGAAACGTAAATGCCATCGGGATCAGTTGAGATATCGGGATTAAAATATGGCTCGTGAGAAACCACTACTTTCTTGTCCTTGCTGATGACCACATCCAGCTCCAGAGTATGAACGCCTAAATCGATCGCTTTTTTAAATGCTTCAATGGTGTTTTCGGGCATTAAGCCACGGCATCCTCTGTGGCCTTGAATTTCAAAGTCGGTTTTTTGAGCCATTACTGATATTGAAGAAAAAATAGATAGAAGGGTAAAAAGTACTCTTTTCATGAAGATCATTTAAAATCAAATTTAGCAAACTTTGACTCACTTTTACATTATTAACAATTTCTTAAAACCTTGCTTTAATAATCCCTATTTTTGGCACACTTAGACTTTCAACAACAACAAAATGCAGATAATAGAAATACTCAATACTGAGCCAAAAGAACAGGAAATTACCGTAAAAGGGTGGGTTAGAACCAAAAGGGGGCAGTCTGCTTTAGCCTTTGTTCATATCAATGACGGTTCTACCATTCATAATATTCAGGCGGTGGTAGATGGCGAAAAAGTGCCGGAGGAAGTGATGAAAAAAGTGACTTGCGGGGCATGTGTAGCCATCACTGGTAAACTAGTGGCCTCGGCAGGGTCAGGTCAAAATGTGGAAGTACAAGCCGAGAGTGTAGAAGTTTATGGCGAAGCCGATGAGACTTTCCCGATACAGCCTAAAAAACACAGTCTTGAATTTTTGAGAGAAAAGGCACACTTACGTTTTAGAACCAGTACATTTAGTGCTGTTTTTAGAATTAGGCATCATCTCTCGCATGCTGTTCATCAGTTTTTTCATGAGCAAAATTTCTTCTATCTGCATACACCTATCATAACGGCATCTGACGCAGAAGGAGCCGGAGAGATGTTTAGGATAACCACTTTTGAGGCTAATAAAGCACCAGTTAATGAAGCGGGCGAGGTGGATTTCAAAGAAGATTTCTTTGGGAAAGAAACCTCACTAACTGTTTCGGGGCAATTAGAAGGTGAATTGGGAGCATTGGCACTTTCAAGGATATACACTTTTGGTCCTACTTTCAGAGCCGAGAATTCGAATACGACCCGTCACTTAGCAGAGTTCTGGATGATAGAGCCGGAAATGGCCTTCTTTGAACTCATGGAGAATATGGATCTAGCAGAAAGCTTCACCAAATATGTGATTAAATATGTGGTGGAGAACTGTAAAGATGATCTGGCTTTTCTTGACAACAGATTCAATCAGGAAAACAAGGCAAAACCACAAAATGAGCGTTCTGAACATACTTTAATTGAGAAACTCAATTTTGTTTTGGAAAACGAGTTTGCCAGAATTACGTACACAGAGGCCGTCGATATTCTATTGCAATCTAAACCTCACAAAAAGAAGAAGTTCAAATTTCCTGTAGAATGGGGAATTGACCTGCAATCTGAGCATGAGCGATACCTTGTAGAAAAGCATTTTAAAAAGCCTGTTATCATCACAGACTACCCAAAAGATATTAAAGCCTTCTACATGAAGCAAAATGATGATGGTAAAACTGTAGCAGCTATGGATGTTCTTTTCCCGGGCATTGGTGAAATGATTGGCGGCAGCCAGAGAGAAGAAAACCTGGATAAACTGCATACACGCATTAAGGAGATGAATATAGAGGAAGAGAGTCTCTGGTGGTATTTAGAAACAAGAAAGTATGGAACTGCTCCTCATGCTGGTTTTGGTCTTGGTTTTGAGAGGCTTGTGCAGTTTGTTACCGGTATGGGTAATATCAGAGATGTTATTGCTTTCCCAAGAACACCTGGCAATGTAGAGTTCTAAGAATACTTAATGAAATGGGCGTTCAGAAGCCCATTCTTAATATATTTGGCATTCAATTTCTGAGATTTTAATGTTCATACCTCTTCTCGTTTTTCTGGCAGTTATCGGGGCTAATGTAATCATCAGCGTTTATCTGGAGCGGAAGGTGTCGGCCTTTATGCAGGATAGGCTGGGCCCAATGGAGGTAGGAAAGTGGGGTTTACTTCAGCTTATTGCTGACTTGGTTAAGTTATTTCAGAAGGAGGATATTGTACCAGATAAGGCAGATCACAAATTATTCAAGTTTGCACCCAAGTTGGTTTTTATGGCCATTTTTGCTGGATTTGCAGTGTTGCCGGTAACTTCCACTTTGCAGGGTTCAGCTGCTCAGACAGGGGTGTTTTTTCTGCTGGCCATTGTAAGCTTAGATATCCTGGGGATTTTGATGGCTGGCTGGGCTTCTAATAATAAGTACTCACTGCTAGGAGCAATGCGGTCTGTGGCCCAAATTGTATCATATGAAGTCCCATTGGGTTTGTCGGTATTATGCGTCATTGTGGTTACACAAACGCTGGATTTACAGGAGATCAGTTTTCAACAAGGCCTATTCTCAAATGAAGCCAACTACCTTTTTGGAATCAAAAGTCTTGGAGTTAATGTCTCTGAAGTTGGAGGATTTTTAACATGGAATATTTTTAGAAATCCGTTTCTATTGATCGTTTATGTCATATTCTTTATTGCCACACTAGCAGAAACAAATAGAGCACCTTTTGATTTGCCTGAGGCGGAGTCGGAATTAATTGCCGGATACCACACAGAGTACAGTGGTTTCAGATGGGCTTTTATTTTCCTGGCAGAATACGGAATAATGCTACTCGTTTGCTTACTGGGAGCCATTCTGTTTTTAGGAAGCTGGAATTCGCCTTTGCCTAATATTGGTAGCGTCAAGTTAGCTTTATGGACTACAGGAGAACCTTGCTCATGGCAGTCTTACGCTTGGGGAGCTTTTTGGCTCTTCTCAAAAGCATATCTAGGCATGCTGATTATGATGTGGATTCGCTGGACATTGCCGCGTTTCAGAATGGATCAGCTCATGAAACTATGTTGGAAAGTTCTTACTCCTTTTTTACTCGTTTTACTTCTGATTTCTACCATTTGGCGAGTGCTGATGGTGTGGTAAACCACAATTGAGAAATGCCTAAAAATATTTCAAAAGAGCTGGAAAAAGAGATTTTGGCCTTGCCACAAAAGGACAAAGACCGTCATTTGTTGCGACTGATCTCCCGAAATAAATTATTGCTGGAGCAAATGCAGTATGAGTTATTGGAGGATGAATCCGATCTCTATTTAAGAAAGGAAGCAGTAAAAGATCATATTCTGGAGACAATGCAAAAGCCTTTTCCGGGCACCGCGTTTTTTTTAAGGGCTTTCAGAAAGCTAAGTACTGAAATTACCTGGCATAGAAGAGTCACAAAAGATAAATATGGAGAAGTAGATCTGCAGATCCTATGTCTGGAGAAAGCTTTTGAAGCTCAGCTAAAGCATATCGGTATCATGAGTAGAAAAGGGGATGTGCTTAGAACCTACATGGTGAAAAAGGCTATTTCGGTTTTGAAAATGATCGATAAACTACATGAAGATTATAAAATCGATTTCTCTTCGCGAATGGATAAGGTTTTGAAGTTGCTTCATACCTTTGAAACTAAATATGATGCTCAGAAACTTGAGCTTCCAGATTCAATAGATTAGCATGATGAAACCTTTATTGGTTGTAAAGTTTGGTACTTCAGCCATTACAAATGAAGATGGTATACCTGACGATAAGGTGATAGACCGTATTGCCTCTGAACTTTCAATTTTGCATAAAGATCATTCACTGGTTATTGTCAGTTCTGGGGCGGTGGGAGCCGGTAAGTCATTTATCGCTAATTATGACGGAAAAATTGCAAAACGAAAGGCTGCCGCTGCAATAGGTAATCCTTTATTGATAGCAAAATTTAAAGAGGCATTTGCAAAGCATGACCTCAATGTAGCTCAAAGTCTTTGTGAAAGAAGGCATTTTGCCAAACGTGAGCTGTTTCTACAGCTCAAAGAAACCTATCATGAACTTTGGAGCAATGGCATCATTCCAATTGCCAATGAAAACGATGTGATCTCTGATCGGGAGCTGAAGTTTTCGGATAACGATGAGTTGGCAACTTTGATAGCCGCAGGTTTTGGAGCCAGCCAACTGATGATAGCCACTGAAGCAGGCGGGCTTCTTGATTCTGATAAGAAAGTAGTATCTCACGTACCTGTTATTGATGAATCTGTGATGGATTTGGTAGATACCAGCACCTCAGGACTAGGTCTGGGTGGAATGTCTTCAAAATTGACCTTTGCCAAGCTCGCTACTAAAATGGGCGTAAAGGTGACTATTTTTGGTATTAAGCTTCATCAGGGAGGAATCTTAGAAGCTTATGAAGCGAAGAGCGGGACACGTTTTGACGCTCAGAAGGCCAATCTCTCTGCACGCAATAAATGGTTGGCAAGCGGAGGTTTGACGTCTGCTTATTTGATTTTGGATGATGGAGCTATTCAAGCTCTGAGTAATAGGAAAAGCCTTCTGGCTGTTGGCGTTACTAAAGTCAAAGGTGATTTTGGGAAAGGCGAGGTGGTAGAACTGAAAAATTCTGCGAAAGAGGTCATTGGAGTGGCTAGAACCAGCGTTTCTTCCTCTGGCATTTCTGAGAAGAAACAGAATTTACAGATAGCCCACGCTAACGATATTGTGATACTTTAAGGAATGGAACTAGTACCTGAATACGATAAGCAAGTTCTTTTAGATATAGTCACCAAAAGAATGCCATTCGGGAAGTATAAAGGAACCTTAATTGCTGATATTCCAATTTTTTACCTGGAGTGGTTTCTTAGAAAAGGTGGTTTTCCAGAAGGTAAATTGGGTATTTGGATGGCTACCACTTACGAAATCAAGAATAACGGGCTTCAGGAGATTATTGAAACTCTGAAAAAGATGGTTCCTCCTCAGGATCGGCAGGGCTAGCTTTTTGGTCTAGAATAAGCACTTTTCGACTTCTCTCTACCGGCAGACTAGGCTCTATTTTTCTGAAATCTTCTGTATAATCCGGTTCTGGAATTTCAAATTCCATATCGGAGCTCACTATTCTCAATTGCTTTTCGCAAAGCTTAAGTTTTGGGAAGATTTCTTCAGAGGGAATACCTTCCTGAAGAGCCATTCTATAATAATCTGAGGCTTCTTTTAATTTTACTTCAGCTTCTACTCTGAATTGTTGTGTGTAAGCCTTTTGTTGAAGTTTTCGAGCATGAAGATATGCCATGACTCCCAGGTCAGATTTGTTAGGGTCCAATGGATTAATCTCTATTAGATTTTCCAAGTTGTTAATGGCTTTCGGGTAGTTTTTTAGACCTCTGAAATTCTCATATCTCTTCTTAAACACCATACACGCCTTACTATCCTCAATCTTTTTCATGACATAGATTTCACCATCACCACTTATCTGTTTGTAAATGGTAAAGGCATCCCAATATCTACCAGAGTTGAAGAGTTCATCGGCCTTAGCCAATTTTTCATTTTGAAAACCAAAAACAGAGCTTGATACTGTTATTAGGCTGAAAAATAGGTATAGTGCGTACTTCATTTTAAAAGCGTTAATTTGCGAAAACGATTCATCAATTAAGTCGAAGTAGAACTATAAGCCAGTATTATTAAATATGAAGAAAATTGCTTTAGCCCTCGCAGTACTTTCTGCGATCAGCATAAACTCAAACGCTCAAAAGTTTAAAAAATTACCTGAATCAAAAATTGAGCAGTCTTTTGTAGAAAAACACATTCGTTTTTTGGCTTCAGATGCTCTTAAAGGTAGAAATACCGGTGAGCAGGGAAATGACGCAGCAGCAGCCTATATAGCCGAAGAATTCAGAAGTTATGGAGTGATGCCATTGGGCGAAAATTATTTCCAGGAAGTGCCTTTTGTAAAATATGCTCAGCCAGAAGATGCCTTTATTAAATCAGGCGAGAATGTCATGAAGGTCAATGATGATTTCCTGGTTTTACAAGGAGGAGGAATTTCTGAGGAATCACTGGAGACCATAAGAATAGGTTACGGCTGGATCTCTGAAGACGGTTCTCATAATGATTATGAAAATGTGGATGTGAAAGGAAAACTGGTGATTACTCAGGTAGGTTCTCCTGAAACAAAGGGCTTTAGAGAAATGATGGCTTTGTCTGCTCAAAAGGAGGAGCTGGCCAAAGAAAGAGGAGCTGTGGGAATGATTGAGATATTCACTATTCCGGCACCTTGGGAACTGCTGGTAAGGACTTTTGGTGATGGGAAATTAGAGGTAAAGACTGGTGAGAAGTCAGATTTTACCAGAATTCTGATCAACAGTGCTACGGCAAAAAAAATAGGTCAGGAGCCTGTAGAAATAGAATGTGGTAAGATTTCTGAAGAAGCTGCACCGAGTAATAATGTTATTGGGATGATCAAGGGAACTGATGAAAATCTCAAATCAACTTTTGTGGTTTTGACAGCTCATTTTGATCACGTTGGTTTTAGGGAGGCCACTTCTGAAGATGATGATTACATTTTCAACGGAGCCAGAGATAACGCCATTGGTGTGTCTGGTTTAATGACTGCGGCTAAGACTCTGGCTCAAAAGCCACCTAAAAGGTCAGTCTTATTGATAGCATTTACAGGGGAGGAATTGGGTCTGAAAGGAAGTAACTATTACGTCCAAAACCCTCTGGTTCCACTCAATAAAACTGTTTTTAATCTCAATATTGACGGTGCTGGGTATAATGACGTGACAAAGGTGAGTGGTCTGGGGATAACACGTACCGGTGCCGAACCTGAAATTTCCAAAGCTGTGGAAGCTCTAGGCTTAAGTCTACTACATGACCCTTCTCCGGAAATGAACCTGTTTGATCGATCTGATAATGTACGTTTTGCTGCCAAAGGAATTCCGGCACCTTCTTTTTCACCGGGCTTCACTTCATTTAGTGAAGATATGATGAAGTATTACCACAAAGAAGCTGATAATCCAGAGACACTTGACTTTAATTACTGTACTAAATTCGCCAAAAGCTTTGCTTATGCAGCACGTTTGGTGGCAAATAAAACAGAGGCACCTCAATGGATAGAGGGAGATAAATATGAGCAGGCCGGAAAAGAGCTTTATGGTAAATAACCCGTATTAAGAAACGAGCTATTCTAGGAACAGTATCGGGCTATTTGATGTTATAATTGCTCTTGTGAGTTGTCCGAATTGTGAGAATTGTACATTTTTGACGATTTCTTCGTTATTCTTGCCCTGAGCATGAATTAGGTCCTAGAAAATCGCAATTGAGTATAAAAAATTGCTCTGTATTCGTTAAATTCGCAGCCTCTTATTCTAGGGAATCAAACGTAAAATATAAGATAAATACAATGGCCGAAACAGCAAAGCTAAGCCTGGATGGTAAGGATTTCGAGTTTCCGATCATAACCGGATCTGAAGACGAGAAAGCCATCGATATTTCAAAACTAAGAGCCCAGACAGGTCACATCACTATTGACCCGGGTTTCAAAAATACAGGATCTACCACCTCATCAATTACTTACCTTGACGGAGAACAAGGTCTACTTCGTTACAGAGGTTACAGTATTGAAGATTTAGCTGAAAAGGCTGATTTCCTAGGTGTTGCTTACTTATTAATCTACGGTGAATTGCCAAATGAAACTCAGTATAATGAGTTTGTAGGTAAAATCACCCGCCACACCATGGTGAATGAAGACATGAGAAAGATATTTGACGGTTTCCCTGTCAATGCTCACCCGATGGGTGTGATGTCTTCTCTGGTTAGTGCCATGAGTGGTTTCTACCCTGAGTCATACAGCAAGAACGATATGGATAATATCGATCTTCATATCATCAGATTATTGGCGAAGTTCCCGACTTTGGCCACTTGGTGTTACAAAAAATCTCAAGGACACCCGATCAATTATCCGAAGAACAGTCTTGACTACACGTCAAACTTCTTGCATCAGATGTTTGCTTTACCGGTAGAAGATTATGAGGTTGATCCTGTGGTAGCTAAGGCTTTAAATAAACTATTGATCCTTCATGCTGATCATGAGCAAAACTGTTCTACATCTACTGTAAGACTTGTAGGCTCATCTCAAGCTAACTTATATTCTTCTATTTCAGCTGGTATTTCTGCTCTATGGGGTCCGCTTCACGGTGGTGCTAACCAAGCGGTAATTGAAATGCTTGAGGCAATTAAAGAAGATGGTGGTGGAGTTGAAAAATACTTGGCTAAAGCCAAAGACAAAAACGATCCATTCAGACTGATGGGCTTTGGTCACAGAGTTTATAAAAACTTTGACCCTCGTGCTCGTATCATCAAAAAGTCTGCTGACGAAGTTTTATCTGCTTTGGGTGTAGATGATCCTGTATTGGATATCGCCAGAGGTCTTGAAGAAGCTGCTCTTAACGATGAGTACTTCATCCAGAGAAAACTTTACCCTAACGTAGATTTCTACTCAGGTATTATTTATAGAGCCTTGGGTATTCCTGTAAATATGTTTACCGTGATGTTTGCTTTAGGTCGTCTTCCTGGTTGGATCGGTCAGTGGCTAGAGCTTCGCGAAAGCGGTCAGGCTATCGGTCGTCCTCGTCAGATTTACACTGGTGAAACTTCAAGAGAATTCAAAGAAATGGGTGACAGATAAGTCGGAGTCCCATTTAATAGATAAGAAAAAAGCAGATCGAAAGATCTGCTTTTTTTACGCCATAAATAAAAAAAACGAGCAACTTCAAAAAAGCACCCGTTCCTGATTCTATATAATTGTACAGTTTATATGACAGCTCTACGTTGACGCATCACCGACAAGAACGCATCTTTTTTGCGTCTGCTTATGTCTGCATCAAAATTATCAGCCAATCTTACTTTGGTTTTGACACCATTTCGCTGAACACCTTCAACGTGATCAAGATTGACCATAAATGACTTATGAACTCTGAAAAAAGAAGAGAATTTATCAAACACCTTCTCCATCTCTTTCAATGTTTTTGAAACAATCACCTGCTCTCCACCTCTTAGCATCACCTCGGTGTAATTTGCATCAGCCTTTAACAGGACAATGTCGTTCGGTCTTACGTGCTTCTTACCTACTAACTTAATTGTATTGTTCATGAGGAGATGGTTGTTTTATAAGCGTATGACCTGACTTCTCTTGAAATGGTTGGAAAGGCCCGAAAAAAAATCCGAATAAATAAATCCTGTGCCTTTTGTCCAATATTCCTATGAGGCGTTGCCCTTTTGCTTATTTTTGAAGGAATCAAAACGATCACTGTGGATTTAATTTTAGATATCAGAAACATCGATAAGAACTACGCCAATCATCAGGCTCTTGACGATGTCAGTATTCAGGTTCCGAAGGGTTTAATCTTTGGTTTACTCGGCCCAAACGGTGCAGGTAAAACTTCCTTAATTAGAATAGTCAACCAGATTACTGCACCAGATGCAGGTCAGGTCTTTTTTGATGGCGAGCCTTTGGCAGAAAAACACATCTATGAAATCGGCTATTTGCCTGAAGAGAGAGGTCTTTACAAGAAAATGAAAGTAGGTGACCTTTTGCTTTATTTGGCTCAGCTAAAAGGACTTAAAAAGTCTGAGGCCATGGATAAGCTGAAGGACTGGTTTGTGAAGTTTGATATCAAAAATTGGTGGGATAAGCCGGTAGAAGACCTTTCAAAAGGCATGCAGCAGAAAATTCAGTTTGTGGCTACAGTTCTTCATCAGCCTAAATTGATTATTCTGGATGAGCCCTTTAGTGGTTTTGATCCAATTAATGCCAACATCATTAAGGATGAAATTCTCAAATTGAGAGAGCAGGGCAGTACTATTATTTTCTCTACACACCGCATGGAGTCTGTAGAAGAACTCTGTGATCATGTGGCTCTGATAAACAAATCGAAAAAGGTATTAGACGGTTCAAAAGCCGAGCTGAAAGAGCAATTTAAGGAGAATAGTTTCTATCTGGAGTTTGAGGGAGAATTGGCGAGTAAAGAAGGTGTTTTTGAGCTTCAAAACATAGAGAATATGGGAGGGGATCTTAACAAAGGCTCCGTAAAGCTAGCTGAAGGCGTTAGTGTAAATGATCTGGTGAGATCAATAATAGATCAGGTAGAGCTAAGGGCTCTTCATGAGAATATCCCGAGTATGAATGACATCTTTATCAAAGCCGTAAACCAAGCCTAAAATGAATAATATTTTACTAATTATAAAGAGGGAATACCTCACCAGAGTCAAGAAGAAGAGCTTCATTATTCTGACTATTCTGGTGCCATTACTTATGATGGGTATGTGGGCTGGAATTTTCTGGGCTGCCATGTCCGGAATTGATCAGAAAGATATCTCTGTGATAGATGAGAGCGGCTATTTCGTGAATAAGATTGCCAATAATGAGATGTATAGTTTTGAGTACATTGACTCTAATTTGGATGAAGCCAAAAAGGCATTTCCAGATAGTAAGAAGGATGCATTGGTGTACATACCTGCTGATATCATGGAAAACCCGAAGAGCGTGAGAATTTTTGCTCAGAGTGGTGTCCCACTAGAACTGAAGAGTAAAGTGGAAGGCTCAATAGAACGCGAAATTGAAAATATTAAACTTACAGAAGCCGGTATAACAAGATCTGTTTTAGAAGATGCTAAGCTCAATGTGAGCTCAGAAACTATAAGTCTGAAAGACGGCAACGAGAAAAAAAGTAGCTCTACGGCTGCTACCATAATAGGGTTTGCCTGTGCATTTCTGATCTATATATCTGTGTTTATTTATGGAGCACAAGTGATGCGTGGGGTCATGGAAGAGAAGACCAGCAGAATAGTAGAGGTGATTATTTCCTCTGTGAAGCCTTTCCAGTTAATGATTGGTAAAATTGTGGGGGTGGCTTTGGTAGGTTTAACTCAGTTTACACTTTGGATAGTTCTGACTTTAGGTTTGTTTACAGTAGCCGGCCAGTTAGTTGGTTCTAAACTACAGGATATGCCAGATGTGAATGCTATGCAATCGGCCAATTTACCTCCTGAGGTAGCAGCTCAAATGCAACAAAGCCAACCAGATTTTACGTCTGATATGCTTCCTGATATAGTGAACGCGGCAGGTACTTTACCTATTACCACTATTATTGTTTCCTTCTTGTTCTACTTCCTGGGAGGCTATTTATTATACAGTTCCTTATTTGGTGCTGTTGGTTCTGCAGTAGATGGTGAAACAGATACTCAGCAATTTATATTGCCAATAACCATACCCATTATTGCAGCTTTTGTTATTGCTCAGTTTGTGATGAGAGATCCTAACGGACCTTTGGCTTTTTGGGCTTCAATGGTGCCTTTTACATCACCGATAATTATGATGGTAAGAATTCCATTTGGAGTACCTATCTGGCAGATAGCTTTATCGATCACTTTACTCGTCGGAGGTTTTGTATTTACGACCTGGCTTGCAGCCCGCATTTACCGTGTTGGAATCTTGATGTACGGTAAAAAGGTGACTTGGAAAGAGTTGTCTAAATGGGTGTTCTACAAAGGTTAATAGTTTTCAACCATTTAATATTGAAACGTCGGGATTATGATCCCGACGTTTTTTTTATGGCTATAAGTAGAGAATTATAAAGTCAATCTGGCAGCTACACTAATGTCTGCTATATCAATAGAACGACTTCTTTGGCTGGCTTCAAAGCCTTTAAGGTAACGCATGTTAAGTTGTACAGAAATATGGTCTGTCAGCTCATAATAAGGTGCCAGCGTGATACCTATCTGTGGGCTGGCGTCCCAATAGGTATCTGAATATTTGCCGTAATCATACCAAATGGTAGTGGCTCCTCCACCAATCATGACAGGGAACTGAGTTTTATCGTTTATCGGAAAAGAATAGCCTAATGAACCATGAAAGTTATTTCCGCTTTGAAAGCTTTCATCTGCAATAGTTTCTGTAAGAGCAGGGCTGTATTGAAGCCGGCCGATAAACTGCTTGACCTGCAATTCGCCGTAGATGCCCAGAACCACGCCTGATGCTCTATCGCCTCCATAGGTTAAAAGTGGAGCATAGCCTACCGAAGCAGCTCCTGATAATTTGGCCTGCCCAAACGCTGTAGAGGTATTGAGAAGAATAAAAAGAAGTAAGATGATAGATGTAGAATACTTAAAGTTTTTCATGAGTTGTTTTTTGATTGCGATGAGCCAAAAGTAGATAGACAGCTCATGTAGCCCTATTTTCAAGGGAGGACAAAAGGTGGACAAGCAGAAAAAAGTTTTGTCGCCCCATTTTTAGGCTTTGAAGATTCTTCGTTTTGATTCTGAATGAAATCCTGATATTGCAGAGTATGAATAACCCTAAATCAATGAATAAGCTAGTCTCGCTTCTCTTAATTAATTTCCTTATCGTAAGTGCTTTTGCTCAAAATGCAGAGCAAAGTCAACGAATAGAAGAACATAGAAAAGGTATTATCAAAATAAAGGCCGTCCCTGGCTCAAGAGTAGAAATAGAGCAGTTAAAACATGAATTTTGGTTCGGTGCCGCTATAAGCAATGGCTTAGCCTCCAACTATTGGTCTGCCAATGATCAGAAAATGTATCGAGAGAAATTTCTTGAGAATTTTAATTCTGCCGTAACAGAAAATGCTGTGAAATGGCTTAGCATGGAGCGTCATCAGGGTCAGGTGAATTATGAAGTGGTAGACGGTATTTTGGAGTGGTGTGATGAAAACGGCATTCCTATTCGAGGCCATAATGTGTATTGGGGTATTGATAAGTTTGTACAGCCTTGGCTGAAGGAAATGAATAATGAGCAGTTGGAGAAAACTTTACAAGCCAGAGCATATGATATAGCTAACAGATATAAAGGCCGGTTTGTAGAGTATGACCTGAATAATGAAATGGTACATGGCAATTTCTATGCAGAAAGGCTGGGTGACGGAATCACTAAAAAAATGGAAGACTGGTTTCATGAAAAAGACCCAGAGGCCAAATTATGGCTCAATGACTATGATATTCTGACGGGAAATAAGCTCGAAGAATACATGGCACAAATCAGATCATTGCTTTCAAGCGGAGTAGAAATAGCCGGTATAGGTGTACAGGGTCATTTACATGCAGAAGACTTTGATGCTGAGGTACTTCAGAAATCATTGGATTCGTTAGCTACCTTTGGCTTACCCATAAGAATTACAGAGTTTAATATGCCTGGTCAGCGATCTAAGTGGGTTGATAATAGATCGGAGTTTTTGACTCCTGAGCAAGAGCTTCAAAAAGCCCAAAACTTGGTGGATTATTACCGAATTTGTTTTTCACACCCGGCAGTAGAAGGTATTCTGATGTGGGGATTTTGGGAAGGTGCTAATTGGATACCAGCCTCAGGTATTTACAGAAAAGACTGGAGTCCTACACCTGCGGCAGATGCCTATCAGAATCTAATTTTTAACGAATGGTGGACAAAAGCCAGTGGTACTTTAGATAAAACCGGGGTTTCTGAAATATCCGCTTTTTATGGTGATTACAGAATAACCATTGATGGTAAACCTACCCATGTACGCCTTGAAAAAGAGAAAGGGGAGTTGGTTTTAGATTTTACAAAAAACTAGCCGGAGGCTCAATTCCTAAATAAGGGTAGGGGTTTAGGCATATCTTGGTCATTACCTTAAGCTCGCTTTTGGCACAGACACCGGGGAAATCGCCTTCTTGTCCGAGCATGTCATTCATGATTTGAAAATGAAGATGTGGTGGCCAGTCGCCATTGATAGGGTAATTGCCAATGGCAGCAAATTCTGCTCCTTTTGTAAGGGTTTGACCCTTTTCAATGCCCATTATTGAATCAAGTGTTAAATGACCGAATAAAAGGAATAGACCACTCTCCAGCCCTTCTAAAATTACGGTAGGTCCGTAGTTCCCGAAGCCGGTATTATTGGCGAAGCTATGAATCTTACAATCTTCTGGAGTAAATAATGGTGTATCGGCAGGCATCCAGATATCTACACCAAGGTGCATGCTTCTACTTTTACCTTTATTGAACTGCTCACGACTATTATAGACCGTGCGGTCTTCCAGCCACCCGCCTATTCCTAATACTGCTTCTTGCTTGTTAATTTTGTCAAAAACATACTTTGTAAATAAAGCAGTATCATCAGGATTTAAGGCTTGTAATTCATGATTATTAGCAGTAAAATCAAGCCAAGCACATTTGGCAGTAGAAAGATCAAATTCAAGAATATTGGGCATGCAGTAAACTTTGTCTCAAAATAAATAAAAAAGCAGCTCAAAAGTACTGAGCTGCCCGGTGGATTTGTAGCTATAATTTGTGCTGTATAAAGACTACTTTAAATTGATAAACACTATTCCATTGCCTCCCCTATTACCTGAATGTTTTATAGCTTTTTCACCTTTCATTACTGAAATGCTTGCAATTTGATCCGGTTCAATATGATCGACACTAAGAACCTCTTCTCCGTTGACGAAATACAGAGGATTAGTGTTTTTCTCCAATGAAGGTAAAGTGTTGTCAGGACTAACAGGTATTTGGTTTAATCCCACTTTAGGAGATCCTACTTTCTTTATTTCAAGGTCTTTTGCTGCGTCCAGTTTAAAGAAGACAGGCATGGTGAACCAAACGGCCACAGGTTTATCATCTTGCTTGCCAGGATTCCATCTCGGAAAGCTTTTGATTACTCTGATAGTTTCTTCTCCAGTACCAGCTCCTAAGTCTTTGAGGATTTTGGTTTCTCCAATCGAGCCATCTTTTTTTACCACAAATTTGACAAAAACACGACCTTCTATTCCTTCCTTTTGGGCCGCTTCAGGGTATTTCAAGTTTTCTCCGATAAACTTAAACATGGCCTTTGTTCCTCCTGGAAATTCCGGTATTTGTTCAACTTTTGCGTATGTGGTATCTGATGACACCAAGCTTTTTTTTGTTGGCTTTGTAATTTCCTTTGTCTTAAGTAGGGTGTTCTGTTTAATTCCATTTTCTGAAGCTACTTGTGGAACTGGCTCTTCTATCTTTAAAGTATTAGGGACAGGGAATAGTTCTTTGGTAACTTCTGAGGCATTACTGGCTGCTGAGAAAATAAGCATACCAATAAAAAGGGGCATAGCAAATGCATATTTGAGAAGTGCCGTTCTGCTTGATTTTTCTTGAGAAAGTTTCATAATTCGTGTTTTGAGAATTTTCTGATTGAAAAAGTTATTGACTAATACGTTTCTGTTTGATTTGAAATGGGTGGCAACCAGAATTTCAGCGTAACGATATTGCCCTGCATACTGTGCAGCTTTATCATCGGCTATTAACTCATGAAGTAGTTTTATTTCATGTCGCAGCCAGTGAACTGCAGGGTTAAACCAACAAACCGTGGTCACTAACTCAAACCAAAAGACATCTACACTGTGAAATTGTTTGCTGTGCACCTCTTCATGATTTCTAATGGTATTGTATTCTGGGAGGTCTTTATCTACAAATATTTTCCCGAAAACTGAAAAGGCTTGCCCTTCTAAGTAATTGATTCTTAGAAGTTGCTGCAGTTTAAACAGAGCCACTGAAAACCTTAGAAGACCGTAAGCAAAACCAAGGAAATAGACAGTGATGGCCAATAACTCCCAACTCCACACCGTTTTCTCAGGACTAGCACCGCTCACCTGAAACTCCTGCAGATTAATTACCGCCATAACCTCGGTTACCTGTGAAGTGACAAACCAATTCTGGACAATGCCAAGTTTCCAGAAAGGAATCAGGAAGGACAGCACGGAGGCCACCAGAAGAAATATTCTGTTTAACTGAAAAAACGTTTCTCTCCTTAGTACTAGCAGGTAAAAAGCTACTGTAACTAGAAGGTAAAGATTAACTTGAAAGAGGTAATTTAGCCAGTTCATAGCTTAGATGTTTAGGGTGAGTGGTATTCAAAATTGAGCCAACAAATCACTATTTCTTCATGCCTTCCATCATTCTCATGATTTCATCAGCTTCTTTGATATCTATCTGTTCTTCATTAACGAAGAAAGAAACCATTTGCTTTAAACTGCCTCCAAAATAACTGCTCATCAGCTTTTTAGAAGCGAATTTTCTGTATTCATCTCTACTCACTATTGGGAAGTACTCATAGGTTTTACCATAGGCCACATGGTCAATAAATCCTTTTTGTTCCAGAATTCTGATAATGGTAGAAACGGTATTATAAGCTGGTTTAGGCTCTGGTAACTTTTCGATTACGTTTTTAACGAATGCTTTTTCCAGATCCCACATCACTTGCATGATCTCTTCTTCTGCTTTGGTTAGTTCTCTTAAATCCATGGTTTATTTAATATTTCAATTGATCAATAATCGAAGTTAAAACTAATTTTATAGTTTACAAACTAATGTGTTAGTTATTTTTCTGTTGAGGATCATAAAATTGTTTCTAATTGGTCATGAATTAGTCGTAGGTATTGGAGGATATTGAATCAAAAATAGAACGTGATGAAGATTCTGACTTATGGATTGCTTTTAATGGTGAGTTTGACTTCTTGTACAAAAACACTGTGGATTGATGCAGAACCGAATATTGATTTAAAGCAGTACGGCACTTTTGGTTGGAATACCAATAATGACCTAGTAGGTCATGTATACTATAATAAAGAGAAAACAGACGCCACGCTAAAGCCTGAAATAGAACGCTTATTAATTCAAAAAGGCTACAAACTTTCTCAGCCTGGGGAGGCAGATTTCTTCTTAGATTATCATATATACATCGAACAGGATTATTTCTCTGAGGTTTACTGCCCTACGGGTTACTATAATTTAAGTGGATTAGAGGCTGGTTTGAGCCCTGGACCACGATGTGAGGTGCCGAAGAGAGTTCGTAATTATGACTCACAAACATTCGTCATTGATATTATAGATACCAAAACTGGTCAGCTGGTTTGGAGGGGTAGCTCGTTTGATGTCATCGATAATCCTAAAGATTTACCGTATGTACTAAAACGAAGAGCGAAAAAGATGTTGAAAGCTATTTATTGAACCCTGTACTTTCTGAAGCTCCATAAACCTAGGATGGGGCCGATGGCTAAAAGCATGTAGACCGCTGAGCTGTCAATAGCCTGAATTAAGGAGTTTAAAATTGAGATACTAAGAATGGTGATGGCATAACCAATACAATTGACGATGGTCAAAGCGGTGCCTTTTAATTCTGGTTTTGCTGATTTAGCTATTAAAGTTGAGAATAGGGGAGAGTCAGCAACTACCGCTATTCCCCACAATAGCATGAAGCTAAAAAAGACAAAGAATTGCTGAGACTGAAAAAGAAATGGCAAAATTAAACAGCAGATAGCAGAGAGGCTTAGAGCAATATTTGCGATTTTTTTCTCACCAAATTTTTGGGAGGCTACACCTGCTAAAACACAACCAAGGCTTCCGGCGGCGATGATCAAGAAACTGTAAAGTGGAAAGGCAAAGCTAGTAATACTGTGAGTCTCTTGATATTTGAGAAGAATAACCGGAATAAACGCCCAAAATGTATACAGTTCCCACATGTGGCCAAAATACCCAAAGGCAGCTGCCCGAAACTGTTGATTTTCAAACACTTTAAAGAATGCATTGAGTTTGATATTGGAACCCGCTTTTCTGTATGGTCCATCGGGTACAAAAAGTAGAATGATTAGACTCCCTAAAACAGCAAGTGATGAAACGCTGTAAATGACGTATCTCCAGTTGAGACCATTCATTATATCTTTCAATAAATGGGGTAGGGCAGTACCTAAAACCAAGGCACCCACTAGAAAGCCCAACGACTTATTCAGGTTAATCGAAAAGTAATCTGCCGCTATCTTCATACCCACAGGGTAGATTCCGGCGAGAAAGAAACCAGTTAAAAACCGGAAAAGTAGAAGGCGAGAAAGGTCATTTTGTGGAAGTAATAACCCGATGGTGCAAAAGGCACCTAGAAACCCACTGAATGCAAAAACTTTAGAAGGAGAAAAACGGTCTGCTATAGCCAGTACAGCAAACGTCAGTGTGCCTACCATAAAACCAAACTGAACAAAGGAAGTTAATGCTCCTAAGGCTGCTTCATCGATGGCGTAGGCTTGAATGAGATCTACCATCACCGCATTACTGGCAAACCACAGCGAAGTGCTCATGAACTGTGCGACAACAATTAAGGGAAGTATATGGCGAGGCGTTTTCACGATTTATTGAGACTCACAGCTGCAGTAATCTCATAAAGGCCCAATGCTGCCACAATCAACACCTCAGTTATAAAGTAGACCCAACCCAAAGGTCTTAGATCAGAAGCATGAATAGTCATCATATAAACTGAAAAAACACAGTAGACTAAATTTAGAATACCAATGATCTTTAGAGCAGAACCAGAAGAAATTTTATTTGAGCTTAAACTATACAGGTCAAATAACAAAAAGATCATGGGTGCAATGGCCAAAATTTGAAGAGTTGCTACCTCAAAACCTATATCTTTTGAAAAAATGGGAAGGACTATACCCAAAAGAATGGCTGAAAGAAAAGCCCCGGCTGCATCTAATTGCAGGAGGCTTTCAGGCTTCTTTTGAAATATATTGCCAGCTCTTTTATTCATTATGAGTACAAGATAGCCTATTTAATTCTACTCGCTTTCGAAATCATCAAGGCTGAGTCCATTATTAAATTTAATATCTGTCCATGTGACTTTAATCCAATCGGCCTCTGTAACTTCGGCGTCCCATGTACTCTGTTTATAGATTCGCTGATTGGGAATTAATAGTCCATCTATTTCTTCGTATTCTAGTTTCATTAGTAGTGGGGAATCCACGACGCCAAATTCGGCTACCGTGAAAAGAAACTGATCCACAAGTTTTGTCTCTTTATTGATGTAGAGCTGATAAATATCAGTCGCCTTATTTTCCTGAGGTTCAAAACTCACTTTTACGATGTCATACTCTTGCTCTTCAATGGTCTTTTCACCCAAGTGTTCATAGATTAATCCCGGGTCTAGGAGCTTCGGAAGCATAGCAAACCAATAAAAATTAGTAGGTCTGTTAAAAGATACACGTTTTAGGCCCGCTTCATCATCAGATATTTTACCGCCATATTTTAGCCAATACTTTTCACCATCAAAACCTTGTTCAATATCACCTTCCATATCTGGTAAGGTTCTTTCATGTTGGTAATAATTACCGTATGAAAGTTCGCCTTCAAAAATGTATTTCTCTGTTGAAATGTCCGATTTGCCATCTGGCAATTGATAGGTATAAGTATAAACGACATCCTTTTTCGCCTTGAGTTCGTCATAGGTGCCCACTTTTTGTACCATATCATAGACCAGTTCATGTCCCTTATTCTGAAAGTTGGGTGGCTCCGGTTTAGAGTCACAAGAATTGAGCAATATGGAAAATGAGATGAAAGTTAAGAGATGAAGTTTCATGTATTGAGTTTTAGTTTGAATTGAGAGGTACGTAAATTCTAAGATCATAGGATTGCTTTTTCTTGGCAAAGTCTAATACGGGGGGCTCTAAAAGGATCATATAGGTAAAACTGTAGACAAAAAATACAATGTGGCTTTCTGGAATTAGAGCCAAAGGAAAATGTTAAGCGGCCAGAGTATGAGGTGGGAACTAATGATTGCGAACTATCCATAAAATATCCTGAAGGTTGATCGCCATTTATGACTTAGTTTTTTTTGTATTTTTGACAGAATACAAACTAAAAACTGAATAACTCTAACTCTTTATGAGCGTAAAAGAAAAAACTCTTTTCGGCCACCCACTTGGCCTTTATGTTCTGTTTTTTACAGAAATGTGGGAACGCTTCAGCTATTACGGTATGCGTGCTATACTACTCCTTTTCTTATTGGATTCTGCCCAAGGTGGTTTAGGTCTGAATGAAGGTGACGGTGGAGCAGTTTATGGCTTATACACGGCCTCTGTTTATCTGCTTTCTTTACCAGGTGGCTGGGTAGCTGATAATGTGATAGGTCAAAGAAAAGCCATTTGGTGGGGTGGAATCGTCATCATGATAGGCCACATAATTTTGGCTTTTCCTGCTGGTCAAATGCTCTTTTTTCTTGGTCTTGCCGTAGTAGCTTTTGGAACAGGATTATTGAAGCCCAATATTAGTACAGTGGTATCAGAGCTTTATCCGGAAGGTGGAGGTAAAAGAGATGCTGCTTTCTCCATTTTCTACATGGGTATTAATCTTGGTTCCTTACTTGGTATCACTATCGTCGGTTACCTTGGTCAGAAAGTTGGCTGGCATTACGGTTTTGGTGCAGCAGCAGTGGCCATGTTCCTCGGTCTTGTTGTATACAAGATTTTCGCCAATAAGTACCTGGGTGATAAAGGAATGCATCCTAAAGCCAAAGATGTTTCTGAAGGCGATGATATTCAATCCAAGAACAAAACATTGACTTACATCCTATTTGGCATCTATGCTGTGGCCATTATTGGTTTCCAGGTGACCGGACTATTTGAGTGGGGTGGTAAAGAAGAAGTGGTTCGCTCTATAGGGATCATCATTGCTACATTATTACCGATTTATTTCCTGAATATGATTTTTGCCTCCGGGCTAACCCCGGTAGAGCAAAGAAGGGTAGGGGTTTTGGTAGTTCTCTTTATTGGTGCTGTAGCTTTCTGGGCTGGTTTTGAGCAGCAAGGTTCTACATTACAGATCTTTGCCGACAGACACTCAGAATTGCCTTTTGGCATGCCTTCCAGCTGGTTTCAGAATTTCAATGCAGCCTTTATTCTAATGTTTGCTCCTGTAGTTGGGGCTCTTTGGGTATTCCTGGATAAGAGAAATATTAACTTTTCTGCTCCTGCCAAGTTTGGAGTAGCTCTTTTGTTACTGGCATTCGGCTACTGGATCATGGTAAAAGGTGCAGAAGTAGCCGTGACTGGTGTAAAAGCCTCTGCTATGTTCTTGACATTAACTTACTTGTTCCACACACTAGGAGAGCTTTTCCTATCTCCTGTAGGGCTGAGTACATTTACCAAATTGGCTCCAAAGAAGTTTTTGAGTCAGTTAATGGGGATTTGGTTTGTGGCTACCTCTATGGGTAACTTAATCGGAGGCCTTTTTGCAGGTAATTTTGATGAAGGCAATCTGGCCGCTATGCCAGAACTGTTTATGTCAGTAGTTTGGGCCACACTCATCATAGGTGTAATTATTCTATTGCTTAGCAAGCCTATCTCTAAAATGATGGGAGGTATTAAATAAAACTCAAAGAGTAGATCGTGATCAATCAAGGATCACGATCTCTACTCTTCTGTTTTTCTGACGTTTTACCTCCGTTGAATTATCTGTCAAAGGTTTTGATTCACCCCAACCTTTGATTTCAACTCTATCCTCTTTTATCCCTTCTTTTATCAGGTAGTTTCTCACAGCTTTAGCTCTGTCAATGGATAACTGTAAGTTTAAATCTGGGTCGCCTTGATTATCGGTATGCCCATCCACTCTGATTTTCATTTCCGGGTTGTCTGTCATTAATTTTAACAGTTTCTTCAGTTCCCGATAAGAAGAATTCGAAATTTCGGCTTTCCCTGTGAAGAAATAGACATTATTCAATCTAAAAGTGTTCTCGTCCACCTTTTCTAGTTCCTCTGCCTCAATTATTTCTTCGTCTATCGCTTCTTCAGTTAGAAC
The DNA here is from genome assembly GCF_052828545.1 of Jiulongibacter sp. NS-SX5. The sequence continues at coordinate 1,281,397 of NZ_CM128248.1, read as the reverse complement.
TTCTTTGACTGTCTCCTCTTTAGATTCTTCATCCGTAGATTCTACTTTTTTGGTCGGGTTCAGGTAAAAGTCCTGATCAATATTCTTGCTCCAGTTTTTAAGGTCTAAGGCTTGTTCGTAGTTCTCATAACCCGGAGCAGAAACGATATAAACGAAGTTTTCGGGCTGAAGTAAAAATTCATAGTAGCCTGATTTGGAAGTATATAACGAGTCAAATGCAGTGCTTTTGCCTTTGATTTTACAGACAATTTTAGCGGCTATCGGTTTGTCAGTTTCGTTATCAAAAACTTTACCGCTTAAAATAAAAGAGCCTGCTGCTTTACTTTCAATGACGTCCTCATCTTCTTCAGCCACAGGACTCCCATTTGCCGGATTATTGACCTTAACTCCATAGAAGTTCCAGTAAGTCATGTCACCGTTTGTGGCATTCTCATTTTCTATTAAATCTACTACTTCAACGCCCGGATCTAGCTTCTCAAAATACACCCGAAAGAAATATTTTTTATCAGACTCTACTTCCTGACGTTCAGGAGCTACAGGAATATTCGTAGCCTTCACGAATTTAAATTTTTTGCCGTCATTGCTTTGCAAAAAAGAACTAGGCTGAATACTTATGGTACTTACACCACCGCTTTGTTGCAGCATTTGCTGTAGCATCATGTTCCTCATCATCGGAGGCATCTGTGAAAGCCTCTCCTTTAATTCAGGATTGCTATCGATATAGTCCTTTAAAGATTCTTTTTGATCTTTGGAAACGTACTGCATCGCCACTACGGTGTAGTCTTCGGTAATGGTGATTCTGTTAATGAAGGTGTCGGAGGAAGACTTTCGGCTGACTTCCGGATTTCTGGTAATTTGAGCTGTGCCAATCTGAAAGCATAACAGCATTAAAACTGACAAAACACTTTTCATATGATATGGGGTTTGATTACCCCGAAATAACAGCTTAGGGAATCATTTTGTTTAAAAAGTGCTGTTAAGAAACGTTAAACAGGTAGGTCACCCTCCGGCTTTTTTGACTCCGTAACCCTTCTCTGTCAGATACTTTAAGATTTTATCTCTGTGATCACCTTGAATCAGTATTTCACCATCTTTTACTGTGCCTCCGCTTCCGCAGGCAGACTGCAGCTCTTTTTTAAGAATAGCCAGATCAAACGCATTTCCTTGAAACTCAGCAACTCTGGAAACTACCTTATTCCCACCTTTTCTATCGAGCCATATTTTTAGTTGCTGCTGATTAGCATCCGCCGTTTCAGATTCCTCCGTTCCATTTTCCTGATATTCAAAATCGGGGTTAGTGGAATACACTACACCAACTCTGTTTTTATTCTTTCCTTTTTTCTTACTCATATCCGTATACTTAATGCTTTTTCAGCAATCTCCACCTTTATATTATCGTATTTCATGGGCAATGCTTCACCGTCTATATGAACAAATTCTTTGTTTTTTAAGTCAAATTCAAAACAGCTTTTCTGCTCATAACTCACATAGGACGATTTGTGAAGTGTTTTAGTGAAAAGCCTTTGACCCAGATCTACAGTGTACAGCATTGGGTGCGTCTTGATTTTAGCACAATCAATGAGTCCATCATTGATCACAGCCAGCGGTGCTATAAAAGCATTATTGCCAAACTGTGCTGCATTTCCAAAACTCAAGGAGAACAAATGCTCATACTCAGAGCCTTTTTTTACCCATATGCCATCATAATCAAAGTATGACTTAAAGCCAGTCTTGATATAGTTTTGAATACCTCTGTTCCCCGGTTCCTGATGAAATCTATGAGCACAATAGGCATCAAAGCCTACACCGGCTGTACATAAAAAGGGTAGTCCATTCAGGTAACCGACATCGATCTTAGTTGGCTTTCTTAGGTGCAGTTTTTGAAGAGCGGCTATATCGCTCTCATGGAGTTTAAGATGCCTGGCCAGGCCATTACCAGAGCCTTTAGAAATAATACTGAGATTTGCCTTTTTATGGATCAGGTGCTTTGCAATTTCATTGATCGTGCCGTCACCTCCCACGGCCACAAATTCCGTGATGCCTTTGGCCATGTATTCATCTGTAAGCTCAGTTGCATGTCTGGCGTATTGCGTAAACTCAATGATAGGGTCAAAACAACCAAGATTGAGATGCTTTTTGATGAGTTCCTTAAAACCACCCTTTTGCCTTTGCGTTCCAGCATTCGGATTAATCACAAAAAGTATGGGTTGTTTTGACAAGGTCTAGGAATTACTTTTGAGCAAAATTAGAAATAAACCACTTTTCAATCTATGGAATCAAAAAAAATACCGGTTGGCTCTACTTATAAACATACCTTTAGTTTTTCTCAAGAGCAGGTAAATACCTTTGCTGAGCTAACTGGAGATCATAATCCTATTCATACAGACCCCGAATATGCCGCTACCACTCGTTTTGGTAAGCCGATTATTCATGGCCATTTAAGTAGCTCAGTGTTTACCAAGTATTTGGGTATGAACGAACCAGGAGGCCCAGGCTCAATTTATCTCAAACAAGAGACCGAGTATTTAAGACCAATGTTTGTAGGTAAAGAGTATGAGGTGATTTTCAAAGTGGTGAATATCAGAGAAGGTAAGCATATCGCCGAAATAGCCACAGAAGTTTTTGATCCTGAGACTGGTAAAATAACGATCAGAGGTACAGGTACTTTGAAGAATACCGAACTCTATTAAAAAGAAAAGCTCCCCAGAGGGGAGCTTTTAATATTTTTGCAAGATTCACTTGTGCTAATTACTCAGCATTTTTCATGTCTTGTACTTCTTTTCTAGTATCCTTAGCAAAAACAGCAAGTGCTTGCATGCCTTTTCTAACTCTTGTACCAGCAGCTTTGTTGTTTTTATCGTAGAATTTCTCGAAGTCTTCCTTCATTGATTCTACCAGATTCAATAGTTCGTTATACTTGTTCATCGTATAGCAGGGTTTGAGTTTAAAATTTAGTTAACCCACGCAATTTAGAGCAATTATTGAATATTTCTAAAAAAATATTAGAAAAACCTTATCAAAAAAATGCCCTCAGAACACTTCTGAGGGCATTTTTGTAATTTATACGCTATAAATCCGAGGATTTTACTATGCTTCTACTTTTGCTTTAGGGGCATACTCACCTGCTTGTAGCTTTCTCTGCACCACCTCAAAACAGTCCATTGTGTAATTCACATCTTCTAAGGTGTGAGAGGCCGTAGGGATAATTCTAAGCAGTATAACTCCCTTAGGAACAACAGGATAGACGATAATTGAACAGAAAACATTCATGTTTTCTCTCATATCTCTGATCAGATTTGTAACGGTTGGTAAATCATATTCTCCATGTAAGAAAACTGGTGTTACACAGCTCTCTGTTCTACCGATATCAAATCCACGCTCCTTAAAGCCATTTTGAAGGGCATTAACCACCTTCCATAAATTATCTTTTAGTTCTGGGTGCTTTTTGATCAGCTCTAAACGCTTCAAACCACCTTTAACAAACGGCATCGGAAGGGCTTTGGCATATGTCTGAGATCTCATATTGTACTTAAGGTACATGATGATTTCTTTTTTGGCAGCCACAAAAGCACCTACCATGGCCATAGATTTCGCAAAAGTTGAGAAGTGAATATCTACAGCATCTTGGACACCAAAGTGTTCAGGCACACCAGAGCCTGTTTCGCCCATTGTTCCAAAACCGTGAGCATCATCTACTAAAAGTCTGAATGTATATTTTTTCTTCAGTTCAGCGATTTTATCCAGAGAACCTACAACACCCGACATACCAAATACCCCTTCGGTTACTACCAGAATTCCACCGCCTTGATCTTCAGCAATTTTTGTAGCCCTGATCAAGTTTTTCTCCAGACTAGCCATATCGTTATGTCTGAAGGTGTATGTTTTACCGCCCTTGGCTTTGTGAAGTCTTACACCGTCTATTAAACAAGCGTGACTCTCTGCATCATAAACGATAACATCTTTGAAGTCTACCATTGCTTCTACAGCAGACATTACGCCCTGATAACCGTAGTTCAGCAAGAAGGCATCTTCCTGCCCTACGAAATCTGCCAACTGCCTTTCAAACTCTTCATGAAGATCAGTATTACCCGTCATCATTCTGGCACCCATTGGGTAGGCAAGGCCGTATTCCTCAGTAGCAGCACGGTCAGCTTCCATTACTTCAGGGTGAGTAGCCAGGCCAAGATAATTATTCAAAGACCAGTTTAACATACGCTTTCCACCGAAGTTCATGTACGGTCCTAATGGTCCGGTAAGTTTAGGGAAAGAATAATAGTGGTGTGAGTAGTGAGCGTGAGAGCCGATAGGCCCCATATTATTAGCAACTTTGTCAAAGATGTCTTGTACCATTAACGCTGAGTTTTAGTTAAAACCTAATGTTTTTACACTTTGGTAAAAACAGATTTGCAAATTTAAGGATTATACTGAGATATTAAAATTAGACTATTCAAAGAGAAAGGAATGAAAGAGGCTGTTTTAATGGTACTTTTTAAATATTTTTTTGACAAAAGAAAGATCTAAAAACTTTATTCTAATGGCCTGAATACGTAAATGGTTGATTTTCATGGTCTTGAAAAACAAGGATTAAAAAAGTCTGATTTTTTTTAAGTTTGATATTGACAGAAAGGAAAAGATTGCTGTATATTTGCACTCCGTTTCGACGAAAGGAGGGATGGGTGAGTGGCTGAAACCACCAGTTTGCTAAACTGACGTACCAGCAATGGTACCGCGGGTTCGAATCCCGCTCCCTCCGCAAAGGAGTGTTTGGGAGACGAGAGAGCCACTCAAACACAGAACTTTAAAATATTCGGGGTGTAGCGTAGCCCGGTTATCGCGTCTGCTTTGGGAGCAGAAGGTCGCAAGTTCGAATCTTGCCACCCCGACAAGAAGCCTGAGAGAAATCTCGGGCTTTTTTGTTTTTAGTCTGTTGGGTTTGGTTGAAATAGATTTTGGGATCAAAAGCCCTCAAGACTAGGCGTCCCCGACTGGGCGTCCCCGATCGAATCTTGCCACCATGACAAAAAGCCTGAGAGAAATCTCGGGCTTTTTTGTTTTTAGTCCGTTTGGTTTGATTGAAATAGATTTTGGGATCAAAAGCTAGCAAGACTAGGCGTCCCCGATCGAACTTTGCCACCCCGATAAGAAGTCTTTGAGAAATCTCGGGATTTTTAGTTTTTAGGCCGTTTGGTTTGATTGAAATAGATTTGGGGATCAAAAGCTCGCAAGACTGAGAGTTCCCGACTAGGCGTCCCCGATCAAATCTTGCCACCCTGACTAGAAACCTAAGAGAAATCTATGTCTTTCTACATCTAAAAAAAATACTTAAGACATTGGAGCTACTCTATTATTCTGTAGCTAATTGTTTCTTCTTCCCGTAAAGAATGAGCTCCCTTTTCTCTAATTCAATTTAAAATCTCGATTGCTGGAATCTGAATTTGAGATATTTAATTGTTGGGTTCTTCATGACCTCAAGATAACCACTAGCAGAACGGTTTAGGCTTATTGTTAAATTATGTATCCAATCAGCATCAATTTCACTGTCATTTAGAATGAGCCGGAAGTAGTTTTTTGTTTCGGAAAACATGCAGATACATTAAGAAAATGTGGGATTTGGGCAAAAAAAAAGGACTGGAACAAAATGTTCCAGCCTTTCCCGCTACTAAATCCACACAACTTTTATCTTAAATATTTTTATTTCCTGATTAGATAACGCTCAAAGGTAAAATTAGTGTCGACATCAAGCAAATTTTTGTCATTAAAATTGCCCGATTTTTCTAATTCAATACCTATATACGTCTTTGTTTGAGCATTATCAAGTACTTACAATTTAGTTTATTTACTGGTATTTTCCATATGTCAATTGGATAACCTTATTTGCTTCACAAAAATTCACATTCGTGCCTACAAAACCCAATTTCGTCCAAAGTTTTTAGTGAGTGGTTTTAACAGAACTGTAACCTCGGCTTAACATTAGCTTAATATAGGGAATCTACTTTTGCAGCGAATTATTTAACAGGCGTAAGAACTATATAGCTGAGTGAATCAAAATCAAGAATATTATAACAAAGCATGTACTCTTAGTCTAAAGCTATTTTTAATCAAACTCATTAATTATTTCCCAAACATGAAATTTATCAAAGGTTTAGCCTTCTCAATGTTGGCCTTGGTTTCTTTTACAATGTCTTCTTGTGAAGAAGTAGATGGCTGTACTACGGTATGTGGTGAAAATGAAGTACTAACGATTGACTGTAATTGTGTTGCATTGGTAACTGACCCATGTGCGGATGTTACATGTCCTGAAGGATATATCTGTTCTAATGGAGATTGTGTATTAGAGGCTGTTGAAGAAACAGAAATCTCTAAAGCTGGTTTGATCTCTGAAGATGAAACCTGGACGGCTGATAAAATGTACATTTTACAAGGTAAGGTAGTTGTTGATAACGGTGCTACATTAACTATCGAACCAGGAACCATCATCAAAGGTGCTAAGGGTGTTGGTTCACTTGCTTCTGCACTTATCGTAGCTAGAGGTGGAAAGCTGATGGCAGAAGGTACTGCTGATGCTCCTATTGTACTTACTTCTATCGATGATAATATTCAAATCGGTGAAAAATTCGGATCTAACCTTGATGAAACGATCAACCAACTTTGGGGTGGTCTTATCATTCTTGGAAATGCTCCAATTTCTGCTGGTTCTGGTGCTGAAGCACAAATCGAAGGTATTCCTGCTGATGATACTTATGGTGCATATGGTGGATCTGACATCAATGATAATTCAGGTGTAATTAAATATGTATCTGTAAGACACGGCGGTGTTCTTATCGGTGATGGTAACGAAATCAACGGTATCACTCTTGGTGGTGTTGGTAACGGTACAGTATTCGAAATGGTTGAGGTTGTAGGTAACCTTGATGATGGTATCGAGTTCTTCGGTGGTTCTGTAAACCTTACTGGTGGTTTAGTTTGGGGTCAGGGTGATGATGGCTACGATATTGACCAAACTTATTCTGGTACAGTAGATGGTTCTATTTACATCGCTGGTGCTGATTCTGATCACGCTCTAGAGATCGATGGACCGGAAAACTCAATCAATGATGGTGGAATGTTTACATTCCAAAACAGCTCACTAAAAGGTATGTCTGGTGAGTATGCTGACTGGAGATCAAACGCTCAAGGTAGCCTTCTAAATAACTACTTCTTCAACTTCGGTGAAGGTGAAGATATGGAGCTTGATAACGACGGTGTTTCTGCAAACTACGCTGCCGGTAAAATTATCATCTCTGGTAATGAGTTCATGCTTCCTGCTGCTGTAACTGATTTCGCCAGCATTTTTGCTGATAAGGCAGAAAACGGTGACGATGCCAAATTTAAGGCTGATATGACAGGTGCTAACTCTGCTGTAACTACAAGAACTGTAGGTGCAGATCCTGCAAACTTCGACTGGACGTTCGCTGCATCGAAAGGTGCTTTGGAAGGATTTTAATGAATCAAAATAAAGGGTGGAGGCTCGTACTCCACCCTTCTTCAAAATCAAGTATAATAAAACCAATATGAAATCAATTAAGAAATTTGTCACGTTAATGATCCTCTTTGCAGGTTCATTGAGTGCCTTCTCCACTTTTGCCCAATTGGGTACAATTAGAGGTACTATCACTGATAGTAATAATGGAGAAACACTTCCTTTTGCTACAGTATTTGTGAAGGAAGCTCAGCAAGGAGTAAATACCGACCTAGATGGTATTTATTCAGTAGACCTGGCTCCAGGTGTATATTCTTTAGAAGTTACTTATGTAGGATTTACCACCACCACTATAGAAGACGTTATTGTTAAAGAAGGTGAGGTTAATATCCTGGACATTAAAATGGGTAACGATGCTACAGTTCTACAGGAGGTAGTTGTGAAGGCAAACATTGTTAAAAATAGTGAGTCTGCTCTTTTGACGCTTCAGCGTAAATCACCTAACATGATGGATGGTATTTCTAAGCAAACATTTAGAAGAATAGGTGATAGCGATGCTGCAGGTGCCATCAAGAGAGTAACAGGTGTTTCTGTTGAAGGTGGTAAATACGTATTTGTAAGAGGTTTAGGAGATAGGTATACCAAAACTATTTTGAATGGCTTAGATGTGCCAGGCCTTGATCCAGACAGAAATACAATTCAGATGGACCTTTTCCCTACCAATATCATTGATAATATGGTAGTGATGAAAACGGCTTCTCCGAACCTTTCAGGTGATTTCACAGGAGGTATTGTTGATATCACAACAAAAGATTTTCCATTAGAAAAGTCATTTGCAATTTCTGTGGGTGGTTCTTACAACCCGAGTATGCACTTTAATGATAATTATATCAGCGGTCAAAAGAGTTCAACAGACTGGTTAGGTTTTGATGATGGTCAGCGTAGTTTGAATGTTAATCCTAAGCAGGAGATTCCTTCGATTGCAGAAAGAGATGCTTCACTAAAGGTTTTGACAGAGAGATTTAATCCGGAATTAGGAGTAATGGCGGCCACAAGCCCAATGGATTTCAATGCTTCATTATCTCACGGAAATCAGATTGGTTTAAAGAAAATGACTATCGGTTATAATGTGGCGGCAAACTACAGAAACGAAACTCAATTCTTTGAAGAGGTGCAGTACAATGCCTACATTAAAGGTTTTGACCCATCTACCGACTATGACTTTGAGCTGAACCAAGCTCAGAAAGGTGCATTAGGTAAGAATAACGTATTAGCTAGTGGTTTGGCTGGAATTGCTGTAAAATTTGATAAGCATAAACTGGCTTTAAATGCCCTTCATATTCAGAATGGAGAAAGCACTGCCGGTTTATTCACACAAGAGACATTTATTTTCAACTCGTCATTCCTTGTTCAGGATAACCTGGAATATTCTGAAAGGTCAATCACCAATTTTAACCTAAAAGGTGAGCACTCTTTTGGTAACAGTGATGATTTTAGAATTGACTGGAGTATTTCTCCTACTTTAAGTAGAATAGAAGATAAGGATGTTAGAGTAACACCTTTCAGATTAGATGAAGGCGAGTATAGCATAGAGCCCTCTGAAGGTGCTCAGCCAAGAAGACTTTACAGAAATCTGGAAGAGGAAAACTTCAGTGGGAGAATTGATTTCACTAAGAAGTTTGTGACCAACTATGGCGATGCGAAACTAAAGTTTGGTGTAGCTAATACTTTGAAAAATAGAAATTACGAGATTTTCCAGTACGTATTTAATATAAGAGGTCAGAGTCAATTAGACATCAAAGGTGATCCTAATGCGATCCTTTCTCCTGAAAATATCTGGAATCCGGAAACAAACATTGGAGTTTACGTAGTAGGTAACTTTGAACCCGCCAATACATACGACGCCACTCAAAATATTGCTGCAGCATACGTAATGAATGAAATCAGCTTATCAGAAAAGTTGAAAGCCATCTACGGTTTGAGAGTTGAGAAGTTTGATCACTATTATACAGGTCAAAGTAACCTTGGTGATGAGGTTTTCGATAACGAAAAAATTAACGAAGCCATCAACTTGCTTCCTTCAGCAAACTTTGTTTATGCTCTTAAAGAGAAAACTAACCTTCGTTTGGCAGTGGCTAGAACTTTGGCCAGACCATCATTTAAAGAGGCATCAATTTCTCAGATTTATGATGCTCTGTCAGACCGTACCTTCATTGGTAACCGTAACCTGGTTCAGACAAAGATCATGAACTACGACGTTCGTCTTGAGAAATTCATGGACAAAGGTCAGATGATCTCAGCCAGTGGTTTCTATAAAACATTTAGAGATCCTATCGAGGTGGTAGCTTATAGCCAGGCTGCTCCAAATAATATTCAGCCACGTAACGTGGGTAGAGCTCAGGTAGCTGGTGCAGAATTAGAATTAAGAAAGAACTTAGGGATCCAGGTGGGTTCTGAGTTTCCTTTAAGCCTTGGAGCCAATATTACCATGGTATATTCTCAAGTAGAAATGAACCCTAACGAGTACGAGTCAAGACTGGAAAATGCTCGTCTTGATGAGGAAATTAAAGAAACTCGTCAGTTACAAGGTCAGTCGCCATACATCGTTAATGGTTACCTGACTTTCAATCAGGAAGAAAGTGGTTTTGAAGCAAACGTAAGTTATAACGTTCAAGGAAAGAGATTATCTGTAGTAGGGATAGGTCGTAACCCGGATGTATTCGAAATGCCATTTAATTCATTGAATTTTAAAACAACAAAACGCTTTGGTAAGGCAAAAAGAGGTTCAGTTAGCTTCTCAGCAAATAACCTGCTGAACGCCAAAAGACAGCGTTTCTATGAAGGCTTTAATGCTACTTCACAGGTGTATGACTTGTTCAAACCTGGAAGATCATTCGGCATGAGCCTTGGTTATTCTTTATAACCAAAACTAAATGACGTATTAAACTTGATTCATATTGGTGAACGCAAAGGCCCCGAAGATTTCGGGGTTTTTTGTTTCCTAATATTGAGTTAAATTTTAGCTAATATTTGGAAGATACCTTTGAGTAAATCTTAAAGGTTATGAAGGATATCATCAACAAGGGAAGAGAGTTTACTGAGCAATATTGGCCGCAAATAGCCCTATTCCTCTTTATGCTTTGGTATTATAGTTTTCCCATGCCTGCCTAGGTGAGAAGCTGTAATTAGTTTAGACTAAGCTCTAAAAGGTCTAACTCGCTAATGATTCTATCTCTATGATCATTTAGCCAATTTCTAAATACTTTTGAAGGACTTTTGTGTTCTTTGAGATAAGAAAAGAATTCTTCCAGTTCAAATCTTTGCTGAGCAATACCGGCACCGAAGTTCTGAGCATCATGAGCATTGCAGGCTTGCTCAAAGTGATTAGGAACAGGAACCATCATGATCGGTTTGTCAAAATAAATGGCCTCACATACAGACTCAAAACCAGCCGTAGTAATCAGGGCTTTGGCATTGGCCATTAGACGTAGAAATTTTGAGGCGTTAAGCTTATGAACAAAAAGATTTTTATGCCACTGGCATACTTCTCCCTCTTGCTCAGTTTTAATGAAACAGTGAAATTCCAAATCCTGATGATTTAAATGCCAGTCTGCTAATTGCTGAAGCAGATCAGGGTTCGTCATGTAGGCGAGATAATAGTTTAATTCCCCTGTCTGGTGCTCCATAACCTCATTTCTGATAAGAGGAGGCACACTGACGATTTTCTTTGCCTTTTCTACATTAGTAAATGAAAGTGCGAATAGCTTCCTGGCTCGTAGTGCTGTGAGTCTACTGTTTAGGTTTATCAAGAATTTGTCAATCCATTTACCTTGAGGAAACTCAAACTGAGGATGAAGCAGGAGGTATTGATGGGCTATACAGACCATTGGAGGTGCTGAACGTGCATACCTTAATTGGTATAGGCCACATAATAGGTCATAAAAGTTAATGATAAGGTCTGGTTCATATTGGTGAACCCAATGATGCATACTACGCAGTGCCGAGACATAAGTCCCTGATTTTCGTAGGTTTTTAAACGCAGTATCTTTGATACTTAATCCTTTTCCTTTTGCCTTGTAGGCTAGTGTGGGGCTTTCAAAATAATGAACGGGTACGTCCATATTTTGCTCTACATAACCTGTAAAATCATCAGCACTTGCTCTACCAATTAGGCATGAAACTACCTCATGAGAAGAGCTTTTGAGCTGCTGAAAAAGACTTAAGGCCTGGGTAAGGTGCCCACGTCCTTCTCCCTGAACCACCAACAGCAGTCTCATTTCAGTCTGAATAAATCGCTGTAAGAAAAGTCCAGATCGGGTTCATTATCATTATAACCATCCTGATCATTTTTATGATTGACAAGGCTGGTATCATACTCTTCATACTTACGCTGTACGGCGTAGTAAATAATCTCCCAGTTTCCGTCGTGGTCTTCTACCAGAGCAGAAAGGTTTTCTATCCAATCTCCTGAGTTCATGTACTTAATATTGTTAAATGTTTTTATGGCTGGCTGATGAATATGACCGCATATGATCCCATCACATTCTTTTGATCTGGCTAGCTCTGCCAGCTGTTCTTCAAAATCTGAAATGTAATTCACCGCCACTTTAATAGATTGCTTCACACGTTGTGATAGTGAGTAGTAGGGTAGGCCTTTAGATCTTCTATAGTGATTGTACCTCTTATTGACCCAAAGCAGGAAGGTATATCCCAGGTCGCCGATATGAGCTAACCATTTTGCTTTTTTGGTGACAAGGTCAAAAATATCACCATGGACCACATAAAATCTTTTGCCGGCAGACTCAATAGTCAGGTCCTTTTGAATCCTGAAATTAGGCCCGATGGAAAAAGGAATCATTTGATCAAGAAAGTCGTCGTGATTTCCTCTTAGGTAAAAAACTTTGGTATTAGTTTTCTCAATAGTCTTGAGAATGGCTCTTAGAAAGGCCGTATGCTTTTTCTTCCAGCTGCCGTATTTTTTCAGCTGCCAGCCGTCAATAATATCACCGTTAAGAATGAGTCTTTCGCAGGAGTATTGCTTGATAAAAGAAGTGACTTCTCTGGCTTTACTGCCTGCTGTACCCAGATGAATATCTGAAAGTACGATTGTTTTAAAGTGGTATTGACTTTGCATAGTGCAAATAATACAAAGCCTATTACTCAAATATTACCGCTGCAATAAGTTACGGTAAACAAAAAATCCCCGGTATTGCTACCAGGGATTTCTTATCTAAGAAGGTTTTCAGCTTATTCTTCTGCTGCTCCTTCTTCTCCTCCTTCGCCATCTTCATCTTCTTCATCCAGTTCAGCAGCCATTTTAGCAGCTCTAGGGATGTTCACAGAAGCGATAGGGTTAGAAGTTGGGTCAATAATCTCAATTCCCGGAAGATCGATAACTTCCACTTTAACTGATTGTCCCAGTTTAAGTGAAGAAACGTCTACATCAACGTACTCAGGAATCATATTAGCAGGTCCTTTAACTTTTAGCTGACGTAGCTTGTGCTGAAGCTTACCCCCTTGAGTAAGACCAGCAGCTGTACCTACCAAACGAATAGGAACCTTAATTTTGATCACTTTTTCCGGTGTGATTTCAAGGAAATCAGCGTGTACCAGTGTGTCATTCACAGGATGGAACTGCTTGTCTTGAAGAATAGCAGTATACTCAGTACCCTCAATGTTAAGGGTTACTTCGAATGCATCCGGAGTATAAATCAACGGACGGAATAAGTAAGCTGGTGCGTAAAAAGAAACCTGCTCTTTGCCGCCGTAAAGTACACATGGTACCTGGCCTTCAGCTCTAAGCTGATTAGCCGCCGAACGACCAAGATTCGCTCTTTTATACCCTACAATCTCGGTTTTTTTCATTGTTAAAAAGTAATTTGATGTTGATAATTTATAAATAACGTGCTTATTGAGCCATTGTCTCTAATTCTTCCTATTGCTTTAGCAAAAAGCTCTGCAGTAGATAGAACTTTTATCTTAGGATTATCCTGTTTTAGAGGAATGGTATCTGCTACTATCAGCTCTTCCAGTACTGAATTCGCAATATTATCATGTGCATTATGCGATAATACAGGGTGAGTACAGATGGCTCTTACCGATGCCGCTCCTCTATCCATGATTAATTGAGCCGCTTTGCACATAGTACCACCAGTGTCAATCAAGTCATCGATCAGAATAACGTTTGCTCCTTCTACCTCACCGATCAACTGCATTGAAGCAATTTCGTTCGCTTTTTTACGGTGCTTATCGCAAATCACGATATCGGCGTCAAAGTGAGTAGCAAATTTTCTTACTCTGGAAACTCCACCTACATCCGGAGATGCAAAAATGAGGTTATCCAGCTTTCTCGCTTTCAGATAAGGGACAAAAATAGAAGTACCCTCAAGGTGATCTACGGGTATATCGAAGAATCCTTGAATCTGACCGGCATGAAGGTCTAGAGTCATAATTCTATCTGCACCAGCTGCCATTAGCATATTGGCCACAAGTTTGGCACCTACAGCCACACGAGGTCTGTCCTTTCTGTCTTGTCTGGCATACCCGAAGTACGGGATAACCGCTACTACATAATGAGCTGAAGCCCTTCTGGCAGCGTCTATCATAAGCAATAGCTCCATGATATTATCTGCGTTAGGGAAAGTACTTTGAACCAGGAAGACATCACATCCTCTTACAGATTCATCGTAAGCTACAGATATCTCACTATCTGCAAATCTTTTGATTGACATTTTACCCAACTCTATGCCATATTGGTCTGCAACCATGCTGGCTAAATACTGGGAATTTGTACCTGAAAATATCTTAACCTCAGCCATTTATCAGTGCTTTCTGAAACGAGGTGCAAAAGTAGATAATTTATTATTCAAAAGCTACCAACAATTATATCTATTTGGTTTTTTGTCTCTATTGCTAAAAATTTTATTTTTGTAGGAAATCTATATGAATTAAGTAATGCAGTTATCTCTCGTTGACGAAGTTCCTGAGTTATCCAAAAGTTATTTTCTGGATATCTATGCCGAGGCCATTCTTGATCCAAATAAGGCAAAAATGAGGTTAGAGACTATTGATGGTCAACCTGTACCGGGTAACCTTAAAGTAAGCTGCCCTAAATCTTATATTTCTAAGTTTCCTGAGGGTACGATTTATAAGCTGGATACCAAGCTTGTGAGAAAGGAAGGGCAGAGACCTTATTTCATTGCTATCAACAGAAAGAATGTGAGAAGAGCCATGGAATTTTTTGAGTATAACCTTAAAGTTCAAAATGGATTTGATTACATACCTCCTACGAAGAAGCAGGCATAATTGCCCAAGGCATTCATAAATACACAAACGCCTCGTTCAGAAATGAATGGGGCGTTTGTTTTTGCTCTCAGTCAAATAAAAAATCCCAACTCAATGAGCCGGGATTTCTATTGTCTATTTTTGATTTACGCTTTTTTAGCTTCAGCAGCTATTAGGTTCAGTGCAGATCCTGCTTTAAACCAACCAACTTGCTGTGCATTATAGGTATGGTTCAATTTGATCAAGTCTTTTGATCCATCAGCATGAACTACTTCCAGAGTCAATTGCTCATTTGGAGCAAAATTCTCAAGATCTATAAAGTTGAACGTGTCATCTTCTTTGATCAAATCATAATCAGACTCATTATCAAAAGTAAGACCTAACATACCTTGCTTCTTAAGGTTTGTCTCATGTATACGAGCAAATGATTTTACAATCACGGCTCTAACACCTAAGTGACGTGGCTCCATAGCAGCGTGTTCTCTTGAAGAACCTTCGCCGTAGTTATGATCTCCTACAACAACTGTAGGTACACCTGCAGCCTTATAAGCTCTGGCAGCACCAGGAACATCATTGATCTCACCTGTCAATTGATTGACTACTCTATTACTTTCCATATTGAAAGCATTGGTAGCTCCTATCAAAAGGTTATTTGAGATATTGTCAAGATGACCACGGTATCTTAACCAAGGACCAGCCATTGAGATATGGTCTGTTGTACATTTCCCGTATGCCTTTATTAGCAACTTGGCTCCATTGATATTTTTGCCATCCCATGGCTCAAATGGAGTTAGTAATTGTAATCTATCAGAATCTGGTTTAACGACCACTTCAATTCCAGAACCGTCTTCTGCTGGTGGTTGATAGCCATTATCCTCGACATCAAAACCTTTCTCTGGCAGCTCCATTCCTTTAGGTGGATCAAGCTTCACCTGTTGGCCATCTTTATTAGTCAAAGTGTCTGTGATAGGATTGAAACCTAGATCACCCGCAATAGCCAAAGCTGCCACCATTTCAGGGGAAGTTACAAAGGCATTGGTATTTGGGTTTCCATCGGCTCTCTTCTTAAAGTTTCTGTTAAAGGAATGAACAATGGTATTCACCTTCTGCTCATCTGCTCCTTTTCTATCCCACTGTCCAATACACGGTCCACAAGCGTTCGTAAATATGGTGGCATTGAGATCATTGAATGATTTCAATAGACCATCTCTTTCTGCTGTGAATCTTACTTGTTCAGAGCCCGGGTTTATACCAAATTCTGCTTTTGTAATCAGTCCTTTATCTACCGCTTGCTGTGCAATAGAAGCTGCACGTGACAAATCTTCATACGATGAGTTAGTACAAGAACCTATCAATCCCCATTCTACAGTAATTGGCCAGCCATTTTTCTCTGCTTTTTCTCTCATCTCTGCAATTGGCGTCGCCAAATCTGGAGTGAAAGGTCCGTTTAGGTGAGGACTAAGTGTAGAAAGGTCGATTTCAATTACTTGATCAAAATATTGTTCAGGGTTTGCATACACCTCTGCATCACCTGTTAAATGATCTGCTACTTCATCTGCAAGCTCTACCACGTCAGCACGGCCTGTAGCTTTCAGATATCTTCTCATTGATTCATCGTAACCAAAAGTAGAGGTAGTGGCACCAATCTCAGCACCCATATTACAGATGGTTCCTTTACCAGTACATGAAAGAGATTCAGCACCTGGGCCAAAATATTCTACAATAGCCCCGGTACCACCTTTAACAGTAAGAATACCCGCAACCTTAAGGATAACATCTTTAGCAGAAGTCCATCCGTTCAATTCACCAGTTAGTTTTACACCGATTAATTTCGGGAATTTTAATTCCCACGGCATACCAGCCATTACATCAACAGCATCAGCACCACCTACACCAACGGCCACCATTCCAAGTCCACCCGCGTTTACAGTGTGAGAATCTGTACCGATCATCATTCCGCCAGGAAATGCATAATTTTCTAATACTACCTGGTGGATAATACCGGCACCTGGTTTCCAGAAGCCTATACCATATTTATTACATACAGAACTCAGGAAGTTAAATACCTCATTATTCTTATTAATGGATTCTTGCAAATCTGCCTCAGCACCTTGTTTTGCGAGAATAAGGTGATCAGCATGAGCGGTAGAGGGTACCGCTACTTTATCTTTTCCAGCCTGCATGAACTGTAATAAAGCCATTTGGGCTGTAGCATCTTGCATTGCAACTCTATCAGGTGCAAAATCAACGTATGATTTTCCTCGAGTGTATGATTCAGAAGCCGGGCCATCCCAAAGGTGGTTATAAAGGATTTTTTCAGCTAGTGTTAGAGGTTTGCCGACTTTCTCTCTTGCAGCTTTTACTCTGCTATCAAGTCTGGCGTAAACCTCTTTGATCATTTCTATATCGAAGGTTTTAGATGCCATAAATGTTTTAAGTTTATTTAATTCATAAAATAGTGTGCCACAAAACACACAGTCCAAAATCTGTCTCACGAAAATAACGAATATTTTGTTTAACCAGACTACCCAAAGAACGCAAAAGGGGGCTCCTCGGTTCGTTTTTGTTAGACAATCTGCCGATAGCCAAGAATAACTTTTGAAGATCCTATTTCCCTGTTATTGAGAACTAAACTGGCACTTTTTTGGTACTTATTGAGTGGTAAGGCCAAAAACTATTTATGGTTTGAATAGATAATGTACTTACTTTGCGGCCATATACGGCACATAAAACACAGCAAAATATTACTTTATGTCAAAGAATCTTGTCATTGTGGAGTCACCTGCCAAGGCAAAGACCATTGAAGGTTACCTGGGGAAAGACTTTGTGGTAAAATCTAGTTTTGGTCACATCAGAGACCTGCCTAACAAAAAGTTAGGAGTGGATGTTGAGAATAATTTTGAACCGACTTATGAGATTTCTACTGACAAGAAGAAGGTAGTCAATGAACTCAAAAAATTGGCGAAAGGAGCTGAGGTCTGGCTCGCGACCGATGATGACCGTGAAGGAGAAGCCATTTCATGGCACTTGAAAGAAGCCTTGGGTTTGGGTGATGATACCAAAAGAATAGTATTTCGTGAAATCACGAAAAGTGCCATTTCAAAAGCGATTCAAAGTCCTAGAGGCATAGATATCGACCTTGTCAATGCTCAACAGGCTCGTAGAGTTTTGGACAGGTTGGTGGGTTTTGAACTTTCCCCTGTTTTATGGAAGAAAATCAGACTGGGTGGAGCAGACAGAACCAACCTTTCTGCAGGAAGGGTACAGTCAGTAGCCGTAAGAATAATTGTAGAAAGAGAGCGTGAGATAGAAGCACATGAAGCTACTTCTTCATATAAAGTAGTTGCCCTTTTTGAGGTAGAAAAAGGTAAAATCCTGAAGGCTGAGCTTCCTAAGAATATTGAGTCTGAAGAAGAAGCCAAGAAATTCCTTGAAGATTGTAAAGAAGCGGCATTCACGATCAATAAATTGGAGACTAAGCCTAGCAAAAGAAAGCCGGCTCCTCCGTTTACTACTTCTACCTTGCAGCAAGAGGCATCCAGAAAGCTAAGTTTTTCAGTGGCTCAGACCATGCAAGTGGCACAGCGTCTTTATGAAAGTGGTAAGATTACCTACATGAGAACAGATAGTACCAATCTTTCTCAGGATGCTGTGGCGAGTGCTTCTGCACAGATTAAGTCGGCTTATGGTGATGATTTTCTGCAAACCAGAGTTTTCAAAACCAAAAACGATTCAGCACAAGAAGCTCACGAAGCCATCAGACCTACTGATTTTGCTGTTTTAGATGCCGGAGCAGATAGAAATCAAAAGAGACTTTACGAACTCATCTGGAAAAGAGCCATTGCTTCTCAGATGAGTGATGCTATTATAGAACGTACTACTGCCAAAGTGGGCATCTCTACCCGAGAAGAAGAGCTGAATGCTACCGGTGAAGTAATAAAGTTTGAAGGTTTCCTGAAAGTTTACCTGGAGTCAACCGATGATGAAGACGAAGAAAACAAGGATATGCTTCCACCTTTATCAGTGGGACAAGATCTTCAGCTTCAAACCCTGAAGTCTACGGAGCGTTTCAGTCGCCCACCAGCCAGGTTTACAGAAGCCAGCTTGGTGAAAAAGCTTGAGGAACTAGGGATTGGACGTCCGTCTACATATGCACCTACCATCTCCACGGTAATTAAGAGAAATTATGTAGTTAAAGAAGACAGACCTGGTCAGCAAAGAAACTACAAAGAGTTTGTGCTTGAAGGTGGCGAAGTCGCCGAAAATATTGGATCTGAGACTTTTGGGTCAGAAAAAGCAAAGCTCTTCCCTACAAACGTAGGAATGATCGTTAATGACTATCTGGTTGCTAATTTTGACGAGGTACTTGATTATAAATTTACAGCCAAAGTAGAGGACGAATTCGATGATGTAGCTGATGGGAAATTATCCTGGCAGAAAATGATCGATGAGTTCTACAAGGAGTTTCATGTAAAAGTGGACAAGGCTTCTGATAGTGAGGCTTCCTCAGGAAATTCATTTGAATTAGGGGAGCACCCTGAAAGCGGGAAGAAAATCTTCGCAAAAATCGGGAAGTACGGCCCGTATCTTCAGATTGGTGAAAGCACGGATGAAGATAAGCCTGAGTTTATTTCTCTGAAAAAAGGTACATTAATTAATACAGTGACCTTTGATGAGGCAATGGATGTAATCAATGGTCCTAAGTTGCCATTAGAGCTAGGTATTTTTGAAGATCATGCACTCATAGTGAATGAAGGAAGATATGGCCCATATATTCTTCACAACAGCAAATACTATAATTTGCCAAAAGGCGAAGATCCGTTTACTGTGACCCAGGAAAGGGCTCTTGAAATCATAGAGGAAAAGCGAAAAGATCCTGAGAGTGCTCTGCCTAGAGATATGGCAGATTATAAAGGCGAAGCGGTGCTGGTAGGCAAGGGAAGATTTGGCCCATATATCAAATACAAAGGGAAGTACATCAATATCAAAGGTGAAGATCCATTGACTATTGACGATGCCAGAGTGGTAGAAAAACTAGAGGAGCATTTTGCTGCCGAGGCAAAGAAAACGATAAAGGCTTTTCCTGAAAACGATACCGTTTTTGTTTTAAATGGCAGGTACGGACCTTATATCAAAATAGGAAAACGAAACGTGAAGATTCCAAAGGATATGAAACCTGAAGAATTGACCCTGGAAGATTGTCTGAAGTTAGGAGAAGGTAAATAATGGCAGATCACAAGCTTCAACAAATATTGAAAAACTTAACTCCTCGTCTCATTGACGGGGAGTTTGTTTTTGTGAGTTTACCGAAGCCAGATCCTAATTTGATAGCTGAAGCCAAAGTATTAGTCAAAGAGGATGAAGGCATTACTTTAGTTCTACCTATCCAAATGGCAACGGAGAATGATCTGAAATTCGGTTCATCAATGGCACTTATCACTTTAGACATTGAAACATCCTTGGACTTGGTGGGACTGACAGCTGTTTTTTCAAAGGCTTTAACTGAGGCAGGTATCTCATGTAATGTGGTGGCAGGATTCTATCATGATCATATTTTTGTACCTCATGAAAAGAAAGAAGTGGCCATTGGCACTTTGAAATCTTTATCTTCACAGAGCTAATAAAAAGGTGTAATGAAAAAATTGGTGGTGTTAACTGGTGCAGGTATTTCTGCAAAAAGTGGCTTAAAAACATTTAGAGACTCCGATGGTTTATGGGAGAATCATAGAGTGGAGGATGTAGCCACGCCGGAGGCTTGGGCCCGAGATCCTGAGCTAGTGCAGCGGTTTTATAATATGAGGAGGATTGCCGCTGCAGAAGCCACGCCCAATGTGGCTCACCAAACACTCGCTGACCTTCAAGAGACTTTTGATGTACAAATCATTACGCAAAACGTTGATGACCTTCATGAAAGGGGAGGAGCCAGAAATGTGCTCCATTTGCATGGAGAACTCAATAAGGTAAGAAGTGTAAAAAATGAAACACTGATTCTGGACATAGGACCGAAGGAGATTCAAATGGGAGATTTGGCAGAAGATGGAGCCCAGCTCCGACCGCACATCGTATGGTTTGGTGAGGCCGTGCCGATGATTGAACCCGCAGCTGAAATCGCCTCTCAAGCCGATATTTTCATGGTAATTGGCACGAGTTTACAGGTTTATCCTGCCGCAGGGCTGATTCACTATGCTCCTCCGGGAATTCCAATATATCTGGTAGATAAAAGAAAGCCTGACTTTCAACTACCTCCAAATGTCCATTTCTTTTTGGGAAGTGCAGTAGAGCAAATGCCCTTGGTAAAAGAACATGTACTCAAATTCGCCTAATTAGCTATCAAAAAAGAGTTCATTTACATAATCGAGGTAAGGCTTCAATAATTTCGAGCCCTTGATAATCTCTTTTACGAAGTTTTCAGAGCACACCTCTTGATCAGTATAATAGCGGAAGAAAAAGAGCTCTTTATATCGCAATAAGTCTATTTCGGGATGATCTGCATCATAGCCTTTTGGTTTGGTTTTTAATTGTTGCCCGGCTATTTCTGTAAAATAGGATTTGAACTCTTTGTTTTCAATTATTCCTTTCAATGTATCTGGTGTATAGTCGATCTCCTGTCGCCATTTTGCCAGGTTTTCAGGAGTGGGTGCCCACATGCCGCCCCCAAGAAAACTTTTGTTTCCAGGTTCAATTTGAAGGTAATAATCTGCTCTCCCGCTACTTTTACCACCTGGGCCAAAACCTGCTCCCAGGTATACTTTATAGGGTCTTTTATCCTTTGAGAATCGGATATCTCTATTGATACGGAGTATACATTTCTTGACATCGGTATTGATAAGGTCATCCTGAATCAATTTCAAATCCTCCAAAACCTCGGCACAAAATTCGGTAAAGTTGCCTTTAGCATCGTCATATTGGTCTCTATACTCAGTAAACCATTCTTTGGTGTTGTTTTCTGCCAAATGTGTTAAAAAGTGGAGGGTCTTTGGGTCAATCATGCCCTAAATCTCTAATTTTGAGGAAGAATTTACAAACATAAATCAGAGAATATCAATGGCCAGAATTCTGACCGGAATACAAGCAAGTGGTAAGCCCCATTTAGGTAATATTTTAGGAGCTATTTTACCAGCAGTTGAGCTTTCAAAAAATGAAAAAAACGAGTCTTTTTTATTCATAGCTGATCTTCATAGTATGACTACTGTGAAAGATGCACAGCAATTGACAGAGAATACTCAGGCCGTGGCTGCTGCTTGGCTGGCATGTGGATTTGATACCGAGAAAAATTACTTTTATCGTCAGAGCAGATTGGCCGGTTATCATACCGAGCTTATGTGGTATTTGAACTGTCTTACTCCTTATCCGATGCTCGCAAATGCTCACTCTTTTAAGGATAAATCTGATAAACTAGCCGACGTAAATGCAGGCCTTTTTACGTATCCTGTGCTCCAGGCGGCAGATATCGTTCTGTATCAGGCTGAGTACGTACCTGTAGGTAAAGACCAAAAGCAGCATTTGGAGATGTCAAAAGACATTGCGGCAGCATTTAACAGAACTTACGGCGATGCTTTTGTATTGCCTGAGCCAAAAATTGACGAAACAGTTATGACCATCCCGGGCATTGACGGTCAGAAAATGTCAAAATCTTATGGGAATTATATTGATATTTTTCTTCCCGAAAAGCAATTGTACAAAGTCATCAAAAAAATTGTCACTGATACAACACCTTTAGAGGAGCCAAAGAACCCGGATACTTGTAATGTTTTTGCTTTATATAATTTGATGGCTTCCGAAGAGCAGGTCAAAGAAATGAGACAAAATTATGAAGGCGGAAATTACGGCTATGGCCATGCCAAGAAAGCTCTTCATGAGTTGATACTGGAAAAATTTGCAAAGCAAAGAGAGCTTTACAATTATTATATGGAAAACCTGGACGAGCTAGAAGCAAAACTTCAGGAAGGAGAACGTAAGGCCGAGCTAATTGCAAAGCAAACAATGGAAACTGTTAGAAAGCTTCTTGGGTTTATCTCTTAATGGAGCAACTCATACAGTTAGACGTAGAACTATTCAGGTACCTAAACGGACTCCACACCCCATTCTTTGATGGTATAATGGCTTGGGTAACCTCCAGTCGAACCTGGATTTCTCTTTATCTACTAATAGTCTTCTTTCTCTTTAAAAATTTCGGCTGGAAAACAGGTGGCATATTTTTCCTATTCCTGGCCTTTTCTGCCGGGCTGGCAGATCATATAACCTCCGGGATTATGAAGCCAGCTTTTGAAAGACTAAGGCCTTGTCAGAATCCGGAGCTTACAGAATGGCTTCATTTGGTAGGCAGATGCGGAGGGAGATATGGTTTTGCATCTTCACACGCTTCAAATACTTTCTCACTGGCATGTGGCTTATCTTTAATTTATGCGTCTAAAAGATGGCTGGTAATAGGAGTATTCCTGTGGGCAATAATTGTCTCTTACAGCCGTATTTACGTAGGAGTGCATTATCCGGGAGATGTTATAACTGGTGCATTAATCGGAATTTTTATTAGTTTGCTACTCTATTACATTTTAGTAACAACAACAAAACCAAAAACACTATGAAGAAAATCGCGGTAATTGTGGCTTTAATGGCCTTTTCACTAGGTTCTTATGCTCAGAAGATAACTGAAGGAACCTGGTATAATGAAGAAAAGACCTCAAGAGTCCAGTTTTATGAGCAGAACGGTAAATTGTTCGGAAAAATAGTTTGGCTGAAAGAACCAACTGAAAATGGTAAGCCTAAAGTTGATAAAAATAACCCCAAAGACGCATTAAAATCTAAGCCGCTAATGGGCTTGGTATTCCTAAAAGGATTTGAAAAAGATGGTGATAACGAATGGGAAGACGGAACCATCTACGATCCTAGAAATGGTAAAACATATTCATCAGAAATGGAGATGGTAAGCCCGGATAAACTAAATGTTAGAGGATACATTGGTATTTCTCTGATAGGTAGAACATCAGAGTTTACACGTTACAAGGGGAATTAAGACCTCAACGTATCGCATAAAAAAAGCCGATTTCATTTCTGAAATCGGCTTTTTTGTGTTCTTGTCTTTTTAATAAGCATCGCCCAAGCCATCATCAAAGTAGCGGCTACTGGTCATTTCGTCTTCATCTTCATAAGCTCCTGAAGCTTCTGACATTTTCTTTAGAATGATAATCTGACCTGTATGGTAGATATCATGCTGGATGATACCATGCAATAACGTGTAATAATCATATTCGGTGCCCGGTACGAGCTCGTTCAAGAAGTCATCATCTTTAGAATTTAGTTCTTTAATAAGTTCATCCTGACTTAAACTAAGCTCCATCAAAAGCGTCTCCAGTTCAAACTGATCTACTTTGGCAGCCGGGCCAAAATTCTTTTTATCGTCGTCTATCTTATAGTCTGCATCACCTTGTAGCTTTTTAAGCGTAAAGATTCTCCAGCTGGTGATATGGTAGATTAATTCAGCCCCTGTATGTACAGTAGGTGTCTTAAAACTAGCCTCTTTGGGTGTAATTCTTTTGACCGCTTCTAAAACTGATGGGCCATGCCAGGCTCCCCCATGGAAACCTGCATTCAATAGATTCGTAATTCTTTCAATCAGTATTCTGTTCGGATCTACCTGCTGTTCGTTACTCATAGCTTTGGTTTATTCCCATAGTACCCAGATCATACCCAGATGATAGGTATCATGCTGTACAATTCCGGATAGGAGTTTATAATAATCGTAAAATTCACCCGGTACTCTTTTATCCAATAGATCATCATTTTGATCTTCCAGTAGGTTTAAAAGCTCTTTATGGGTGTCGGTTAATTCTTTCTTTAAAAGTGGCCAGTTTTCCTTTGAGGTAATATCTGCAGTTCCCCAGTTGGCCTCATCAGAATCCAGCGAGAAATGGATATTATCATTGAGTTTTTCAATCGCAAATTTCCTCCACGCCACTAAGTGATAGATAAGCTCCGCAATTGTCCTTTTAGAGAAACCGTGCCTTTGATCTACCAGGTCAGGCTTTAAGCTATTCAGAATTTCTGTTACAGACGGGCCATGCCATGCATCACCTCTAAATACGGTATCAAGATTATCTGTTAGTCTTTCCAGCTCTTTTCTCATTGGCTTCTTTAAGGAGTACCTTGGGTACAAATTTCTTATAAATTTATGAAAAGGAGGTGGTTTTCATCAATTGATTTCCACCATTTGCCCCGTTTTCACTGATTCATCACAGGCAAACGCTACTTTAAGGCTATTCACAGCGTCGTTCATATGATCTGTGAGGTCGGTATCATTTTGAATGGCTTCTAAGAATACACGTTGTTCACGATTGCATAATTCCTGGTGATCAGGCTCATCTGTCATCTCTATCCATTCATCTTCTTTTACAAAGTTATTCTCCTGATCTAAAGCAGAATGATGCACTCTTATGGCCTCCGTTTTAGTATGAGAGTCCACATCATCAGATTTACCCTCAGAACTGGCATTTTTCGCTACGATAGACACACAACCTTTGGGTCCAACCACGTCTTTGATAAAGAACGCCGTTTGACTCATCATAGGTCCCCAGCCTGCTTCATACCAGCCTACAGAGCCATCATCAAAATGAATTTGAAGCTGACCGTAATTGTAATTCCAGTCAGGAATATCGTCTGTCAGTTTTGCTCCGATTGCAGAAACTTTCACTGGCTTTGCCTTGGTCATTAAACACATGATATCAATGTAATGCACTGCACAGTCAACGATTGGGCTCAGGCTATTCATGAGGTTTCTGTGTACATCCCACATATAGCCATGACTTTGCTGGTTAAGATTCATTCGCATCACCAATGGTTTGCCAAGTTTATGCGATTCTTCTACAAACCTTTCCCAGGAAGGATGAACTCTTAAAATGTATCCAATTACTAGTTTCTTATTCTTCTTTTTGGCAAGCTTTACCACTCTTTCAGCACCTTCTACAGTGTCTGCTAGTGGCTTCTCAATAAAGATATGGCAGTCATTTTCAAGAGCAGTGCAAGCGTATTCTTCGTGTGTGTCTGGGTAAGTGGAGATGCTTACGGCATCAGGATTTGTTGCCTTAAGAGCCGTGTGATAGTCATCAAAAAGAGGGTAGTTACTTTCTAATTTTTGATTCAATTTGACCTTACTCTCACCTCTTGATACAATCCCACAGATCTCAAATTCGGGCATATCATGGTAGGCTTTTGCATGCGAAGCCCCCATGTTTCCGGCACCTACGACAAGTATTTTAATTTTGCTCATTCATTTTTTGCTTTGCTGCAATTTACAAAAGACATCGAGAACTAAATCGCTGAATTCATCAGATTGGGCTACTCAATGTTCTTTCCTATTTGGGCATAAAAAAAGAGGAACAATTACGAGTTGTTCCTCCTTTAAAAAATATGATTGATGTACTTATTTGTACATTACTTTCTTAACGGCTTCTACCACCCTTTGCGGGTTTGGTAGTGTAGCTTCAATAAGCGTAGGAGCATAGTTTAGAGGAATATCCATACTATTAACTCTAACTACCGGAGCATCCAGATAGTCAAATGCGTTTCTTTGGATATAATACCCAAGCTCTGCTGAAAGAGAAGCCACAGGAGCTCCTTCTTCTACTACCACACATCTGTTTGTTTTCTTCACTGATTGGATAACGGTATCATAGTCGATAGGTCTTACCGTACGAAGGTCTATTAACTCAACGCTTACTCCATCTTTTTTCAATTCCTCAACAGCAGGAAGAACAACTCTAGGGATCATCTTACCAAATGAAACGATGGTAACATCTGACCCTTGCTCCATTACATTGGCTTTGCCAATAGGAATAAGGTACTCACTCTCAGGAACCTCACCTTTATCACCATACATTTGCTCAGATTCCATGAAAATAACCGGATCATTATCACGAATCGAAGACTTTAACAAGCCTTTTGCATCGTATGGGTTTGATGGGATCACCACTTTAAGACCAGGCGTATTAGCATACCAGTTCTCGAAGTTTGAAGAGTGCTGAGCACCCAGCTGACCTGCATTACCTGTTGGACCTCTGAAAACCATTGGAGCAGAGTATTGTCCTGCAGACATCGCCATAATTTTGGCAGCAGAGTTGATAATCTGATCAATAGCCACCAAAGAGAAGTTGAATGTCATAAACTCGATGATAGGTCTCAAACCGTTCATTGCAGAACCTACACCAATACCAGCAAAACCAAGCTCAGCAATTGGCGTGTCAATTACACGTTTTGGTCCGAATTCATCTAACATGCCCTGGCTGGCTTTATAAGCACCATTATACTCGGCTACTTCTTCACCCATCAGGTACACATTTTCATCGCGACGCATTTCTTCTGACATCGCTTCTTTTATGGCATCTCTAAATTGAATTTCTCTCATTGTATAATTTAATGAATGGTTGGCTATTGCCTTTAGGCGGGCAAAATTAGGCAAGGAAAGTCAATTTTGGAAACCAATAGAGAATTATGCGAAGCAGAAATGCTTAAAACATTCGTTTGGCAATCAGCTTCCTTATTTTTACGAAGATTTAAAATCTTTATTCTGGTTGGTACAACCTTTTCCAGACACCTGACATTTTAGATACAGAAGTTCCAAATTGGATTTAGCCAAGAACATATCACTGCTCAAAAAAGGGGATCAGCAAGCTTGCCGTGAGGTGTATAATGGCTTTGCTAATCAGTTTATGGCTATTAGTAGGAGGTATCTGGGCAACACTCCCGAAGCCCAGGATATGCTGACCAATGCTTTTGTTAAAATTTTCAAGAACGTCAAAAAAGCGGAGTTTGATAATGAGAAGGCATTTGTAGGATGGATGAAACGCATCCTGATTAATGAATGTCTGATGGAACTGAGACGAAAGTCAAACTTTCAAATGATGCCCGAGAACGAGGCAGATTTTGTGAGTATTGAGGCTAATATCATTCAGGATCTGGCTGCCAAAGAAATCATGGAAGTCATCAATGAAATGCCTACAGGCTACCGTACGGTGTTTAACCTTTATGTGATTGAAGGTTATTCTCATGCAGAAATTGCTGAACAGCTGAAAATTTCTGAAGGAACGTCAAAATCGCAACTAAGCCACGCAAAAAAATATTTAAGAACGAAACTGCAAAATATCTATGGAAAAGAGGCTGGATCAAGATCATAGGCTTCTGGCAGAAAAGTTAGAAGGTTTTGAGGTGACCGATTGGTCTAAGGACGGAGTTTGGGAAAATATTTCCTCTGAAGTTTTTGAAGAGAAAAAAGGAAAGCCTCTGTGGTGGTGGTATGCTTCTGCGGCTGTCATCTTACTGGTAGGTACTTTCACTGCAGTGAATTGGTTATCGAGTTCTGAACAGGAGCTTGCCAGTAATCAGTCTGAACCAGCAGAAATGTTCAATGATGTCATTATTGAAGAAGAAGGGGAGTTCCAGTCAAACGATAAGTTAGATGTTAACAATACGATTGATGTGGTCAAGTCTGCTAAAAAGCCAAACCCAACAATTGCAATGAGTTCAGCACCAAAACCTGTAAGAATTCAAAAGGTTGAACCACTTACAGTACAAAAAATTACTACTGAAAAGGTCAAAATAACCTTACTTGAAAATAAACCTCAAGTTGCCTCAAAAACTCCAAATCAGAGGACCACACATGAAATAAATACTGAAAACGAGGCAGTTTTAGTTGAGGATGACAAACCAATAATCAAACAGGAAAAACCTCAATTGGCCGCTATCTCAGAAGTATCTAAAGACAAGGAGGTGTCCAAAGAGGAGCTGACAACAAGAGGTAAAAAAATAGTACTTGTGATAGAGGATATTGAAGAAGGGCGGACAAACGAGAAGAAAGGTTTCTTCAAGAAAGTAGGGGAGTTTAATCGCAGTGGTAACTGGGAGAAAACTGAAAAACAGGAAGGTGCCTGGGCAAAGTTTATCAAAAGTACGAAGCCCGGTAAAAAGACAATACAATTATGAAAAAGCTAGCCATTTTACTTCTTTTTGCTCCTTTGGTTGGTTTAAGCCAGAGGTCTGATACACTACAGGTTAAAGTGAAGGACTCTGCCGAACTAATCATTGTGGTTAAAGATCCTGAGGCGTATGAAGAATTGAGAAATATGGACATCAATAA
Organism: Jiulongibacter sp. NS-SX5; assembly: GCF_052828545.1. Next base: position 1,252,529 of record NZ_CM128248.1, on the reverse strand, counting down.
AATGGTGGACCAGATGCTCAGCAATTTAGAGAAATCTGAAACTCGTGTGGCGGTGATGAGAGATCGCCAAGGTGATCAGTTTCAAAAGGAAAAAAAGAAATTGTTTAGCAAAGCTTACCTCAATTATCAGTTTGGATGGGCAGATGTAGGTAACTCCTACAATAGTCCTGAACTTAGCCTTATACAAGCCGCGAATTCCTATCTAAGCCAATACTCGAACTCTGGTGATCAGTTGATGGTGAATTTCAATAGCATTTTAAAAAATAGTGTTCTGAAATCCCCCTATATCTCATTGTCAGTCAATACCGATATGATACTGGTAGAAAGGCAAAAAATGGATATGGCTTTTAAGTTGAGTGCCGAGCCGTTTTTTAGTTATGAGTCTCTCAAGTTTGATCCTGGTAGCAGAACAGGCTTGCTTGGGATTGGGGGAATCTTTAGGACAGAAGACGCGGCTGATGTTTCTATGGTTTCTCCAGGTTTTGTTGAGTCCAGAATTATTGATACCCTGGCCATTGCGAATTATAACGAGATCAATAATACGTACACCTACAAATTATATAGTGGAGAAAGTGAGCCACAGAGCTTCTCATCAATTCCTTATGATGTGTTGAAAGCTGGTCTAAATCTGAGGGTTATGCCTAAGTTTTCCTTTTATAATAAAGAAGGAAAGCGATCTTTTTCATGGGCTTTTGGGCCTACTGCAGGATTAAATTTGATCCGAAAATCAATTACCAAAGTAAATAATTCTGAGTTTATTTCTGACCCCATCTTAATTAGTGGATCAAAACCGGCTTTAACGAGATATGGTTTGGTTACCGAATTAGGTGTAGGCGGTGTGAGCTTTTTTGGGCAGTATGTTATTTCACAAACAAGGTATGAAGGTAACGGTCTGCAGGTGTTAAAGGATTATCAGGGACCAGCTCTATTGTCGTCAACGAATACAAAGAGTTTCTTTGAACCTACTGCCACCAAAATTGTCAACTTTGGACTAAAATTCGGTATCTGATTTATGAAAATATCGCAGCTCTATATCTACCCTGTAAAATCACTGGCGGGTATCTCTTTAAGATATTCCAAAGTAACAGACCGTGGGTTGGAGTATGACAGAAGATGGCTGTTGATAGATGATTCGGGTAAAATGCTCAGTCAGCGAACTCTACCGCAGCTTATTCATTTTAAAACAGAGATCGTAGCTAATAAGGGAATAGCGGTAAAGTTGAAAGGAGATGACGAATGCCTGATTCCTTTTGAGTATCAAAAAGGTGAAATGCTCAAGGCTATAGTCTGGGATGATGAATTTGAAGTATACGAGGTTAGTCAGGAAGTTAGCCAATGGTTTAGCAACAAGCTTGGTAAACAGGTGAAGTTGGTACATCAGCCCGATGAGTCCATTAGATTGGCTGATCCCAAATACACAATAACCAATCGTGAACTTGTAAGTGCAGCAGATGGGTATCCGGTATTGATTGCTAGTGAAGCCAGTCTGGAAGCTTTAAATACGAAGCTTGAGAATAGAGTGAGTATGATGAGGTTCAGACCAAATATTGTCATAAAAGACTCAGAGGCGTTTCAAGAAGATACTCTAAAAGAGGTTTCAATTGGTACGGCAAAATTGGCGGGCGTTAAAGATTGTGCCCGATGTATTATGATAACCAATGATCTTGAAAGAGGAGTTCTGGGTAAAGAACCCTTAAGGACACTATCATCATTTAGAAAGATAGGTAAGAAGGTTCTTTTTGGGAGAAATTTTGTGGTTCACAAGGAAGGTGAGATTGAGATAGGTGAAGAGCTCAAAATGGATAATAGCCAAAAATAATTTGCATTATGCAGATTTTAGTTGTGTAAAAAGGGGGAAATAGTTCCTCATTGAAATATTATTTTAAAGAACATGAAAACTTCCTGAAGATACATCTGTATCTTTCGGGCATCATAAATCCCAAATCTATAAGAATGAATACTTCTACAATTGAGGTTCACCTGGGAGGGCGAATCAGAAAACCTGCAAATCAGGTACTACTGTTAAGATCAGACGTAAACTACACCCATATTCATATGAAAAATGGGGAACATTATGTGGTAGCTACTACATTAAAAGCCTTGGAAGAACGACTGGAAAAGCATGGATTTTGGAGATTGAATAAGTCAGAAATGGTTAATCTTTCAGCCGCCAAAATCTTGAAAAATGAAGGTTTAGTAAAGGTTAGAAATCATGAGCCTATGAAGATTTCTAGACGTAAGAGACAGAAAATGAATACCATCTTGTTTTCTGAAGTGTCATCCACTTAAATTTGCCGAAAACCGTTGAAGTTTGAGGCAGTCAAAAAGTTTCTTAAGATTATTTCATTTGCTGAGTTTAGACGTGGTGCTAGGTGCCATGATCTGCTCCATAATGTTTTGGAGACTTCCTGATGGCTCAGGTACTATTGATGTAGCTTCGGTTTTGCTTCTGGGTATTAGCACCTGGATCATTTACATTCTAGATCGTATTCTGGATCTAAGAATTTATCCGGCTGATTTTTCGGAGAGACATGCTTTTCATTCTAAGAATCAATTCAACCTCTCTGTCTTATTGGTAGTGTTGACACTAGTCGGGTGTTTTCTCTGCTTTTTTATTCCTTTCACCGTGTTCGTTTACGGTCTCGTTCTGGCAGCAGGTTTGGGAATCTATTTTCTTGTATTAAATAAGCTGCTCAAAAACGTTTCATTTCAATGGCTAAAAGAGCCAGTGACTGCCATCGCATACGTTTTGGCTGTAGTGGGCACCAGTTTTGCCGCAGACAGTTCTATTAATTTGAGCGGCTGGGTTTTGGCGTTTTTATTCTTTTTGGTGGTATCCCAAAACCTTCTGATATTCTCCTATTTTGAACAGATAGACAAGGAGAAAGTGAAAAATACGGTATCTAAATTTGGCTTGAAGGCTACTCGCGCAATTATTCGAGTGCTATCTGCTGCAGTTCTTTTTACTGCTATTTTTCTATTCTGGGGGAGTTTTGAATATGTAAACAAAGTGGCATTTGTTATCGTTTTGATGTCTCAGATTTTATCAATGATGCCCTCTTTTGAAAACTGGATGCTAAACAATGATCGATATCGTTGGATTGGCGATGGGGTTTTCCTGATACCGGTTATTTTGATTTTCTTTTAGGCTTCTTTTTAGTTTTCTCTTCCTCTTCTTTTTCTTTCATTTTGGCTAGTCCTCTTCTGTACGTATAGTAAAGAAAGCCTGCCAGGGCAAACATCAAAAAGAAGTAATTATACTTTAGTTCTTCGCCTTTATAAACGATTCTGTCTACCCACATAATCAGAAAAGCAAGGCTGCCGAAAAGTATAATTGTATTAAGGTATTTTTTCATCTTCTTGTCTCACAAGTTAATTATGAAAATGAGTATCAAAATTAGGAATGCCTTCATTGAGGATCAAGGATTATCTTATTTCAAAAGGCCTACGGCTTCAAATTTCTCAAAAACAGACTCAGTATGCGGGGCATCTTTTAATTCCTCCGTAAGGTCTTGCCCCGCCCAGTGTTCATAGTGTTTGCCATTTTTCCATAGTCTGGAGCCCGTTACATTATAGATCATTCCTTTAAAGGCTACCCAGATTTCTGGCTTATCCTGACCGTTTCTTAAGGCTAATTGTCCTCTGGAGAAAAATGGCAAAGCATCCTTTTGCATTGAATTTTCGTATTATTTCACAAAGATTGTCCTTAAATCATGGATATCCGTCTGAACTAGAAAAAATGGCAAAAAAATTGTCATTGAATCAGAATACAGATACTTTTGACATATATTTATTTCATCTAAATTATCGAAATGAAAAAGACCGTAACTATTCTATCCATCTTAGCTTTTTTCGCCTTAACTAGTATTTCATGTAAAAAAGAGCTGAGTACAGAAGAAAGAGTAGCCAAAATTTGGGTTGCCAGAATAGTAAAAGAAAACTCTACTGTTGTTTATTCCAGTGGAGGGTCAAATAATATTAAACCCGCTTACAGCAATTACCGTTTGAATTTGTCTTCTGCACCTACTGCCACCATTACTGAGGTAGATGGTCAGTCTTATTCCGGTACTTATTCTGTTCAGGGTGATAGTAAAATAGTGATCAGTGGAATTACACCAGAGCCAACCGGAACAAACGGGGTTCTTGAATTTAGTATTTCGTCATTGTCTGATGACAATACTGAATTGGTGATTTCTTTAGATACGCCGTATCCTAAGACAGGTAATACCACTAATGAGTACACACTAATAGCTCAATAAATTAACGACATCATATAAATCAGGTGGGCTTCGGCCTGCCTTTTTTTATTTATAAAATATGCAAAGAACTAATCTTTCTGACCTGGGTGAATTTGGTCTTATTGATAGAATTAAAGGGAAAACAGAAAATGTGCAGCCATCTACCATCATGGGGATTGGCGATGACGCCGCTGTTATAGATTCGGGATCTCATTATACACTACTGGCTTCAGATATGCTGGTAGAGGGGATACATTTTGACCTCTCTTACACCCCTCTCAAGCATCTTGGTTATAAAGCGGTGGCTGTGAATGTATCAGATATTGCAGCTATGAATGGCTTTCCAAAGCAAATAACGGTTAGTCTGGGGCTCAGCAACCGATTCTCTGTAGAAGCTGTTGATGAAATTTATGAAGGGATTCACGCGGCTTGTAAAAACTATCAGGTGGATTTGGTAGGAGGAGATACCACCTCTTCAAAGTCTGGTTTAATCATTTCTGTCACAGCTTTAGGTGAGGTGGCAAAAGAAGCGGTGGTGTACCGTAAAGGAGCTCAACCAAATGATGTGCTTTGTGCTACAGGAGACCTTGGTGCCGCATATTTTGGTCTTCAAATCTTGGAAAGAGAAAAGCAGGTATTCATGGAGAATCCGAATATGAGTCCTGAACTCAAGGACCATGAATATTTGGTGGGCAGACAGCTCAGACCAGAAGGAAGAACGGATATCGTCCATGAATTAAGAGATAGAAACGTAGTGCCCACCAGTATGATTGATATTTCTGATGGATTGGCTTCTGAGGTTTTACACCTCTCAGCTCATTCTGGAATGGGATTCTCTGTTTTTGTAGATAACCTTCCTATTGAAAATCAGACTTTACTGGCGGCAGAAGAGTTCAAAGTAAACCCGATTACTGCTGTGGTAAACGGTGGAGAAGATTACGAGCTTTTAATGACTATCTCTCAAAAAGACTACGAAGAGGTAAAAGGAATTCCTGAGATTACACCGATAGGTTTCGTTACCAAGGAGAAAAACAATATTTTAGTAACTAAATCTGGAGAACACGTACCAATAACCGCTCAGGGATGGAAACACCTGGAAGATTAGTAGCCTTCTTTATATTCATACTTACAGCATTCTCTGCTTGTAAGACTTCCAATACTTCAAAAGTAGAAGAAGAACTTACGGCATTAAAAACAGAATTTATTCAGGACAAACGAACTCGTTTGTTTGAGTATGAAGTGGAAGGCGAAACTTTAAAAGGTTACACAGATCAAGTTCAGATTAAATCTGCCTTAGGTTCCATTATTGAGAAACATCATCTTACAGACTCTCTCTTGCTTGTTCCACTTCATGGAGTAGGTAAAGATAGTCTGGCTTATATTTCTGTTTCTGTTGCCAATATAAGAAGTGAACCAAAGCATTCTTCTGAGTTAGCCACGCAGGCTTTGATGGGTACACCCGTAAGGGTTCTTTACAAAACGGGCAGCTGGTTCAGAATTCAAACTCCTGATAAGTATTTGGGTTATATAGAGTCTGGGGTATTATCATTTGAGAATACACAAAAAGAAAAACTAGTTTATACCGAGGCCAACGGATTCATTTATGATAACCCAAATTTAAATTCCTCTTCGGTATCTGATCTGGTGTTAGGCAATATCCTAAGCAAGGTGGGTCAATCTGGCAAGTTTATTCAGGTAGAGTTACCAGATGGCAGAAGTGGTTTTGTTCCTGACCAAGAGCTGGTTTCTTTTGAAGAGTTTATAGATTCCGGTGACCAGCTTAGTATTTTACAAGCCAGTTCAGAATTTCTTGGTGTTCCCTATTTGTGGGGAGGTACAAGTTTTAAAGGAGTGGACTGCAGTGGATTTACTAAAAATGTAATGCTTCAAAAAGGAATTTATCTTCCCAGAGATGCTTCTCAACAAGCCTTGGTGGGTGATGAAATTGATGAAGGAAAAAGTTTTGAAAACCTGAAAGAAGGTGATTTATTGTTTTTTGGCAGAGCCAAAGACAGAGTGACTCATGTAGGTGTTTACCTTGGAGAGAGACGCTTTATTCACTCATCAGGAATGGTGAAATTTGCGAGTTTCGATCCTGATTCACCAGAATATGACGAATTTAATACCAATCGTTTCTTGTTTGCAAAAAGAGTAATTGAAAGTAAAAACGTAAGCTTACTTAACCCTATAACATTCTATTGAAAATGAAAAATCTCTGGACTTCTCTATTGGTCTTGACCATCATGGCTATGAGCTGTAGCGACTCTCATCAAAATCTTTCTCAAGAGGAATATGATGCCTTAACCGATGAACAGAAAAGAAGCCTTGAATATGCTTTAGAGGGAATTGATCTGCAAGATCCTGAGCTAGAACTCACTCTTTTTGCATCAGAGCCGATGCTCAGAAATCCTACAAATATGGATATCGATGATAAGGGAAGAGTTTGGATATGTGAAGGATATAATTACAGAAATGAATTAAATCCCAGAAACCCGTATGACGAAAAAGGTGACAGGATTTTAATTCTTGAGGATACAGATGGGGATGGAAAAGCTGACAAGTCAAAGGTATTTTATCAGGGAGAAGATATTAATTCGGCTTTAGGAATAGGAGTTTTTGGTAATAAAGTAGTGGTGTCCAGAAGTCCGCATGTGTTTGTCTTTACAGATGAAGATGGTGATGACATTCCTGATAAAAAAGAAATTCTTTTTGAAGGTATAGGTGGGGAGCAGCATGATCACGGAATGCACGCTTTTACTTTCGGTCCGGATGGAAAGTTTTATTTCAATTATGGAAATGCCGGAGAAGGTATGCTGGCTAGAAAAGGGAAGACTTTATATGATATCACAGGCAAGAAAGTAATGGCCGATGGAAAGCCGTACAGAGAAGGTATGGTTTTCAGATCTGATCTGGATGGTTCCAATGTGGAGGTATTAGGTTGGAACTTCAGAAATAATTATGAAGTCACTGTGGACAGTTATGGCCGAATGTGGCAATCTGATAATGATGACGATGGTAACCGCGGTACGCGTATCAACTATGTAATGGATTATGGTAATTATGGCTTCAAGGACGAAATGTCCGGAGCTGACTGGCGAACCAGAAGAATCAATATGTCTGATTCTATTCCATTAAGACATTGGCATTTAAATGATCCTGGTGTGGTGCCAAATCTTCTTCAAACATTTGCCGGCTCGCCTACAGGAATAACAATGTATGAAGGTGATTTACTGCCGGCCAAGTATCATGGTCAGATATTACATACAGATGCAGGTCCCAATGTTTTAAGGTCCTATCCTGTTCAAAAGTCTGGGGCTGGTTTCACAGCCGAAATTCTTGGCATTTTAGATGCTAATAAAAGAGATAAGTGGTTCAGACCCTCTGATGTAACCGTAGCTCCTGATGGTTCGGTATTTATTTCAGATTGGTATGATCCGGGTGTGGGAGGTCACGCTATGGGTGATGTAGCCCAAGGAAGGATTTATCGTATAGTCCCTAAGGGTCATGATAAGTATGAAGTAAGTTCTCCGGACTATACTACTGCTGAAGGAGCCATAGAGGCCCTGAAAAGCCCCAATATTGCTACAAGGTACAAAGCATGGATGAGCTTGAATAAGATGGGTTCTGAAGCGGAGGAGCAATTGATAAACTCTTTTGAAAAAGAGGAGGGTTCAATCAAGGCCCGCTTAGCCTGGCTTTTGACCAAGATCCAAGGAAAGGAGAAAGAATACATAGAGTTATTATCAAATCATGACAATGAAGATTTCCGTCTCATTGCTGTGCGTTCTGCTCGGGAGTTAAGAGGAGTAGATTTTACTGCTTTATATAAAGAACTGTCTGAAGATGTTTCTCCGCAAGTACGAAGAGAGGTGGCTTTGGCCATTAGAAATCTGGAAGCCAAAGAGATTTGGTTAAATCTGGCAAAAGCATATGATGGTGATGATCGCTGGTATTTAGAGGCTTTGGGAATTGCCGCTGAAGGCAAATGGGATCAATACCTTCTGGCCTATTTAGAAGCGAAAGGAGAAGGCTGGATGCAGGATGAAGCAGCAATAGATGTGGTGTGGAGAAGTAGGTCATCTATGACAATGGATCTGCTCGGGAGACTCATATCGGAAGAAAGAACAGAGAAGAATAGAAGATTCTATCGGGCTATGGACTTCCAGAAGAACGGAGATAAAAACAGCATTCTACTGAATGTGCTGAGTGTCTCAGATGATATCGATGAAAAGGTTGTGATTTTTAAACAGTTAGATATCAAAGACCTTTCTGACTATCCGAAGCTTGGAGAAGAATTGAAGACGTTATTGGCTCAAACTTCAGATGCAGACTTCCTGGATTTGATATCGAAATACAATATCAAAGATCAAAAGGATCGTCTATTAAGTGTCGTTAGAAAAAGCGAGGAAGGCAGAGATATCCAGCAGGCAGGTCAATTATTTTTTGATCTCTACGGTGAAAAAGCTATTGCAGAACTTCTGAATGATGAGGATCAGGAGTTGGCATTAAACGCTATAGAACGTTTTGGTTTGGTGGACCAGACGCCTATGACAAACCTTTTGATAAAGACTTTCAACGATGAAAGTGTAGATATTGAAAGAAGAAAAATGGCTATGGAAGCTATGAATGGCTGGAACAGTGAGGTCATTCTTTGGGAAATGGTGAAGGAAGGGAAGGTGTCTGATGATGTGATGGATATAGCCAAAAGACATATGCTGAGAACATGGCATAATGATATCAGATCTGCTGCTACGGCTTTCTTTGACGATGGTTCAGAAAGTGAGATTGATGTGGCCTCTTTGGTAAAGAAAACCGGCGATGCCTCAGAAGGGAAGAAGGTTTTTGAGATGTACTGTAAAACCTGTCATATGGTGAATAATGAAGGTGTCGATTTCGGACCCGGACTTAGTCAAATAGGATCTAAGCTTTCAAAAGAAGGCCTTTATAATGCTATTCTAAATCCATCAGAAGGTATGGGCTTTGGTTATGAAACGCAGCAAATATCCTTCAAGGATGGTAGTGAAATACAGGCAATAGTTACTTCTAAAACCGAAAATGAGGTTATAGTGAAGCTTTTAGGGTCTGCAGATCAAACTCGATATTCTCTAAAGGATGTGAAGGAAATAAAGGAATTGAAGACTTCGCTTATGCCTCAATTCCCTTTTGAAGAGGATCAATTGGTAAATCTTGTGGAATATCTGGGTGGTTTAAAATAAAATGAAAGTAACCATTGAATATTGTCCAAAATGTGGCTGGATGCTCAGAGCAGCCTGGATAGCACAAGAGCTATTGACGACTTTTGAGCAGGAAATAGAGGAGGTGAGTCTAATGCCCTCTAAAACCGGAGGTATTTTTCAGTTGAGATGTGAGGGAGATATTGTTTTTGACCGTAAGGAAAATGGAGGTTTTGCAGAGCCCAAAGTCTACAAACAGTTGGTGAGAGATTATATTGCTCCACAGAAGGATCTCGGTCATTCTGACAAGAAATAAAGCATAGTTTGCACGGTATTTGAATATCTGTTTTTGAAATTCTGACGTTAATCAGCACAAAAACATGAACATGAAAACTATACTCTTCTTTTTTATTGGTCTTGGCTTAATTGCTTGTGGAAGAATAAGTGATTTAGGCCCTGAAGAATCCATAAATTACTTCCCTGGTGAATCAGATTGGTCCAGTCAAGATCCAAAATCTCTAGGCATAACTGGTTCTGAATTGAGTGAAATCAGAGATTTCATGAAGACCTCTGACACCAGAGCTTTTTTGCTGCTGAAAGATGGGAAATTAGTAATAGAAGAATATCAGGGTGAAGACCTACTTGGTCTTCAGGACTTCGGAAAGGAATCTCAATGGTATTGGGCATCTGCTGGTAAAACTCTGACTAGTTTTCTGGTTGGTTTAGCACAGGAACAGGGCTATCTTAATATTGACAATAAGACATCGGAGTACTTAGGTGAAGGCTGGACTTCCATGCCTTTGGAAAAGGAAAATCTCATTACGGTTAAACATCAATTAACCATGACTTCAGGAATGGATATTGAAGTAGATGATCCATTCTGTACAGAACCAAAATGCTTTGCATATTTGGCAGATGCAGGTACCAGATGGGAGTACCATAATGGACCATATACCATTTTAGACGAGGTGATTACGAGTGCTACTAATCAGGACTTTGACTCATTTTTCAATGAAAACCTTCGTGATAAGATAGGAATGGATGGGAAGTGGAGGTATGTAGAGAATAATCATGTATACTTTTCTACGGCCAGATCTATGGCACGTTTTGGTTTGATGATATTAAATGATGGTAAATGGGGAGAGGAGCAGATAATGCAGGATAAGTCTTATCTGAATGCCATGAAAAACACCTCTCAAGGTATCAATGAGGCCTATGGTTATTTATGGTGGCTCAATGGCAAGGAAACAGGCATGGTACCGGGATATCAAACGGTATTTAATCGATGGCTAACTCCTGATGCACCACAGGATATGATCTCGGCACTCGGTCTTAACGGACAGATATTAAATATTATCCCATCTGAAAATATGATCGTGATCCGAATGGGAGCAAACCCCACTACCTCTCAGGTTGGATTAAACACCCAAGATGAAATTTGGGCTCTGCTTAATAAAGTTATGGATTAAAACCTTCGGCAGGTAGAAGAGAGAAAACGCCCTTGGTCGTATAGAGCTTAGCTTTCATAGAATTTATGCTTCATTTTATGAATAGTGCTTCATTTTTGTCTCCAAAAGTATATTTTTGAAAGACGAACTTTGACAAGCTAAAATTGAAAACAACCCTATTAAATGACTCTGGCCTTAGTTCAGAAAGTATACAATTAGCCTCCGGTTTTGTTCAGAAGTACTTCGGAGAAGGAATATCGGAGGAAGTAGGCCAATTGGAGTATCTCAAAATTAAGAAAGGAGACATGCTTTTTCATCAAAATGATGAGGCTGATGGCATGTATATTCTAATTGGTGGTAAGCTGCTTGCACTGGTTAATGAACCCAGGAGAATAGTAGGGGAGGTAAATATTGGAGAATGTGTGGGAGAAACGGCATTGCTAAACGATAGCAAGCGTACGGCTTCTATTATGGCTGCCAGAGATAGTTCTTTAGTGAAAGTATCAAAGAAAAAATTTGAAAGCCTCTGGAAGGCGAATCCTGAGATTATCCTGAAGCTATCGCAAACCATTATCAAACGCCTTGATAAGCAAAACAAAGGAGTCTCTGAGAGACAAAATGCTTGTAAGATTGTGAGTTTGATAGGGGTAGGCATGGATCGTCAATATCGTTTAGCCAATTTCATTGAAGAGTATTGGGAGGGTAAGCTCAATGTATTGACTATAAAGGAAGGTGAGGCAGATAGCGAATTACTCGACTTAAAAATTAGTGAAGCAGAGCAAAACTTTGACTTAGTACTCTTATTGTCTTCTGATAACTGGTCTTGGAATAAAAAGATAGTTAACCACTCAGATGAGGTTTGTTATATAGCACAGGAAAGTCAACTTGATGGTTATCGGGAGTATGTATTGCACAATGATTTCTACCAGGGCCGGCTTATTTTGATTTATCAGCCAAATGAAAGTCCAAAAGATGTAGATCGTTGGATAGGGGAGTTTGAAACCAATAAAATTCACAGGTGCAGGGTAAGCTCTTCAGAAGATGCAGGCCGTATAGCCAGAATACTTGCAGATAGGGCTATTTGCTGGGTATTTGGAGGTGGTGGAGCCCATGGTTTTGCACATTTGGGTTCACTGAAGGCATTACAAGAAAAGGGAGTTCCGGTAGATATAGTAGGTGGAACCAGCATCGGAAGTATTATTGCCGGTTGCCTGGCTCAGGATTGGTCGCTGGAAGATACACTTCAAAAAGTTCGGAAAGATATCAGCGAGAAGAGTCCGCTAAACGACTTTACTTTCCCTTTGATATCACTCCTTAGAGGACAAAAAATGCAGAAGGTTAACGAACGTCATTTTGGCGTTCGGATAGAAAATACCTGGAAGAATTTCTTCTGCGTCGCTTCAAATCTTTCTTCTTATCAGCCAGAAGTTCTTCAAACCGGCAAGATGGACAGAGCTATCAGTTCTTCCATTTCTATACCGGGTATTCTGCCTCCATTACTGTATAATCAAAGTCTTTTGGTAGATGGTGGAGTGCTGAATAATCTACCCACTGATGTGATGAAAACGCTGTATCGGGGTTTCGTGATATCAGTTGATCTTAATGGGAATAAAGTAAGAAAGATTGAAGAAGAATACCGCATTAGTAACCTTCAACTGATTAAAAATTGGTTTACCAAAGAACGAAAATATGTGCCTTCATTGATGAATGTGATCATGAAGTCGATGACTCTGGCAAGTGTGGCAGACTCTGCCTCTAAAAAGGCAATTTCAGACCTGTATATTAATCCTAATATTAAGAAGGGCTTCCTGGAATGGAAAGCCATGGACAGCATTTTCCAGCAAGGGTATGAAGAATCTTTAACGGTGCTTGAGCATTCAGATTTTATGCAGAGAGCAGGTCTTTAAGTGCTTTAGCCTTAGGCTTTTGCCAGTTATTCTGAGCATAGGCCGTATACCATTTATGTTTCTTTAGAAAACCGATCTGTTGCTCTTTCCATTCATCTTCAGATTTGAAAAGGTTCATTGCCTTTAATTCATTCCTCAGTAGATTAGCAAAGGTTTTATACTTACCAGATCCTAAATAGGCCAGGTCTGCATCTTTGATAATTTTCTCCAGCTTTGAATTCGGTTGCTGTTTGACTTGGGTAGCCAAAATCATGTTGTGAACAGTCTTCAGATCAGTATCAGATAGTTGGTCTTGAAGGTATTGACGGGCAATCTCAACACTTTTTTCCTCATGATTATCGGGAGAATCGGCATAACCAAGATCATGAAAAAGAGCTGCTAGTTTGACGAGTTCAGTACTTTGTCCATCAATTTCTTCCTCTTTGCAGAGCAATACAGCCGAATCAATGACATCCAAGGTGTGCTGTTTACTATGGTAACTACAGGTAGCTGAAATACCATCCAGAAACTCCTTCTCAATAACGGGTAGCATTTTCTCGAAAACGCTTGTAGTCACAAAATGAAACCAAGCTTTGACATTCTTTGTGTTTTTAATATCTACCTCATCTTGTTCTTCGTATATGAATTGATCTGAAGTAAGTTCCTTAGTCGCTTCAGAAACAGCAATATGCCCTGGAGGACAAACACTTTCAATTCTGGAAGCCAGATTTACGTTTTTACCCCAGACATCATAAGCGTATTTATCTCGTCCTACTACTCCGGCTATAACTTCACCGCTCTGAATACCGATTCTAAGGTCAAAGAATGGAAGGTTGGCAGCCGTTTTCATTTTTTTCATTCTGCCTACCTCTCTCTGTATGGCCACGGCGGCCTTCACGACTTGTTCAGCATGTCTAGGATTAGGGTTTGGTGCTCCGCAAACACACATATAAGCATCACCGATGGTCTTGATCTTTTCTACTTTATGGTCTTTGATAATGGCATCAAAAACATGGAAATACTCATCAATAAGCTCCACAAGTTCTTTCTGATTCAGTTGCTCGGCCACTTTACTAAAACCCACAAAGTCTGAAAACATCACCGTGGTGTCAGGGTGCCGTTGTGGTTCTACTTTGCCATTGGTTTTCAATTCTTCAGCTATACTTACAGGAAGAATATTTAAGAGCAGTTCATCTGATTTCTTTTTCTCTTTAGAAATTATTCTTCTGCTTCTGATGGTACTGAAAATCAATAACACACTTAATGCGAGTAGCCCTGCAATACCAAAAGCGATAGACTGCGTTTTCTGCCGCCGAGCCTTTTCAAGTTTGGTTTGATTTTCCTGTTCAGATATTTCGGCATTTTTTTGAGACAATTTCAGCGAGTCTTCAAAAAGCATCATTCTGGAAATTAGCTGATCTCGTTCAAGTAATTCTATCTGTTGTTGGTTTTGCTCATTGAGGATTAACTGCTGTCGGTTTGCTTCCGAAAGATCTGTTAAAGCACTATCAATACTCTGAATTTTGTCAGATTGTTCTGCCAATGCTTTTTCACGAATTGCTAGTTCGGTTTGCTTCAGAAGATCAAGATATTGAAGCGATTTTTTGCGGGTGGTAGCTCTATTATAAAGTTCTGATAGACCTCTGTATACAGTAGTTTTTTGATTTAAAGTAGCCTGGCTTAGAAGAGTCTCTGCCACTTCATATGTTTCAATGGCTTTTCTGCTTTTATCTTGAATTTGATAAGTTCTTGCAAGTTTAATGGCTACTTCCAGCTTCTGTGTAACAACGGAAGCTTCTAGTTCTTTTTCAAGTTGAGGTATAGATTGCCCGAAAGATTGTAAACTCAAAAGGGCTAAAAAAAGATTGAATACAAAGGTTTTCATGGCAGTTTTCAGAAAAGAAATCTGCCTAAATTACATAGACTTTGGGATTATTGAATAACGGAGTATTAAAACCTGAAACCGAAGTTGAAACCAAGCCCTCTGAGTCCGGCATATTTCACTTTTTGGTTGGCATTAATTTCGGCTTTTGTGTCGCCGATTGTGACATCGTAATAGTCTGTATTCAATTTAAATCGGTCAATAATCTTCCCTTTCAAATAGTTTTTTTCACTTTCATCCAGTTCAGAGAGGAGGCTTTGCTCTACTACCGCGTAAACGCTTTGAGCTTTACCTATATGAGGCCCTATAAGTACTACGTCTAATGTTATCCGTTCTCCAAAATTGAATTGCTTTCCTATTAAAATACCACCGGACAAACTTACGATATCAAAAGTGATAGGCACTTTGGATAATTCTACTGTATTCCCATCATATCTTACTTCTAGAGAAGCAGGGATTTTGGCATCGAAATCATCATACTGACCAAAAAGTCCGATGAATGCTCTGTTCTTCTTTTCTCCAAAATAGTAACGCAATTCCGGCGAATAACCTTTTACGCCCATCTCGGCCAGGTCTACAAAGATGTACTCAAAATCAACTCCGGTTACTCCTAGGCCATGTTTTTTAGCAATTTGATCTGCCTGAGTACCGAATGGGATTGATTTTACAGGTCTGTAAAAGAAAGTATTATTAAATGAGAAATGATTCCCTAGCATTCTCTCATATTGTAAGGAGTACAATTGAAATGGTGCACTGGCCACATTGACTTTCAGGCTGTTACCTGGGAAATCTTGAGCGTAAACAAATACCGGAAAGCAAAAAAAGAAAAACAGTTTTTTAAGCAAAATTCAACTGGCTCAGTGCCTTTTTAGTAAAAGAAATATGATCATCGTTGACGTCTAGATGAGTGACAAATCGCACAAGATGTTTTCCGAAACGAACACACCTTACACCAACCTGCTCAGCAGCTTTAACGAAATCGGCGGCTAAAATACTATCCTGAAGCTCAATTATTGCAATATTTGTTTCAATAGGCATCGTATCCACCACAAAAGGCAGGGTTTTTAAAGACTCGCCCAGGTCTTTGGCTCGCTTGTGGTCCTCGGCCAGCCGTTCTACGTGATGATCTAGGGCATATATCCCGGCGGCGGCTAAGAATCCGGCTTGTCGCCAGCCTCCTCCCCATGCTTTACGCTTACGAGTAGCGGCTTTAATAAAGTCTTTTGTGCCCATTAATAATGAACCTACGGGACACCCCAGACCTTTTGACAAACAAATAGAAATGCTGTCAAACACTTGACCATACTCTAATGTACTTTGGGGAGTCTCTTTCAAAGCATTAAAAAGGCGAGCTCCATCAAGGTGCAAAGCCATGTTATTCTCTAAGCAAACGGTTTTAATTCTTTTGATTTCCTCAAAATCATAAATAGCTCCTCCGCCTTTATTGAAGGTGTTTTCTAAGGAAACCAAAACCGATTGAGGATAATGTACGTCATCAATATGAATGGCATCTTTAACTTGGTTTGCGGTAAGCATACCTCTCTTTCCGTCTAAAAGATTTACCGCCGCAAAGGCATTAAAGGCTATTCCACCGCCTTCATAAAGATGTATGTGGCTATTTTCATGACAGATGACCTCCGTCCCCGGTCCTGTATGCACAGCTAGTGCGAGTTGATTGGTTTGTGTGCCGGAGCTGCAGAAAAGAGCTGCTTCCATTCCAAATAGTTCAGCTGCTTTTTCTTGTAAGGCATTAACTGTTGGGTCTTCGCCGAAAACGTCATCTCCAACTTTAGCAGAATACATGGTCTCCAGCATTGCTGGAGTAGGTTTGGTGATCGTATCGCTTCTGAAATCAGCAATCATACCTGAAGTTTTTTATTGTTTTGATGAAGTGTTGCACAAAAATAGAAATTCCAAGTGCATTGACAGAGTATGAGATTTCAAATTTAGTTTAAACCAATCCACTCTTTTAAGAGTAACTTGTTGAGTAGGTTTGAATTGAATATGTTGATTTTGAGATGATTACTTATTGTTCGCTAACAGCAATAAAATATTACCCGAAATAGATTTGAATTCAGTTTTTTATTCAAAATTTGCGGCTTTATAACATGGACTTGTCTAAACTGAAAGACGAACTAAAAAAAATAGTGGAACATCCTGTTTCACAGAAGATTATCTCAGGGCTTTCTCGCTTCTGGAAGGTCGCTGTTTTTGATAAAAAGCAGTTTTCGGCTGCAGGAAAAGGGAAACGCATTCTTTTGACTGCGAAGGCAGTATTTTCATTGATTATTTTATTCTTTATAGCTCTTGAGTTGAATTTCCTTTGGTTGTTTGGCGATATGCCAACAATGTCGGAAGCCAGAAATCCTAAACTCTCTGTACCAAGTAAGGTTATGACGAGTGATGGACAGGTTTTGGGGCAGTTTTATTTAGAAAACAGGAACCCTGTCACGTATGAGGAGATAGATTCTTTAACCATTCAGGCTTTGGTAGCTACTGAAGATGTTAGGTTTTACACTCATAACGGTCTTGATCTGGTTTCTATGCCTGGGATGATTTACTCTACTCTCAGAGGTGACACCCGCGGGGGTAGTACAATAAATCAACAATTGGTAAAGAATTTATTTAAGACCAGGAGGTCCAAATCACAGGGCTTATTAGGTAAAATACCAGTGGTAAGAACGATTATAGCCAAACTCAAGGAATGGGATGTGGCCATAAAAATGGATATTTTCTTTACGAAAGAGGAGATCTTAACACTTTATCTGAACGCAGTAGATTTTGGTGATAGCACATACGGTATCAAACTAGCGAGTAAGCATTTCTTTAGTAAAGAACCATCTGAACTAGACTTACATGAAACCGCACTTTTAATCGGTGTACTCAAAGGAACCTCCTATTACAGCCCTAAAAGACGCCCGGAAAGAGCACTGGAGAGAAGAAATGTAGTGCTCTCGCAAATGCTGCGATATGGTAAGATTGATCAGGAAACATATGATGCAGCTATTGAAAAACCACTGGGACTTCATCTTACAGAGATTACAAAAGAGCATTCAAAAGCTCCGTATTTCAGGGTAATGTTACGTGATGTATTGGAGGAATGGTGTGAAGAAAACGGGTATAATCTCTTTACTGATGGACTTACCATTCATACCACGATCAATTTTGAAATGCAGGAAATGGCCGAAAAAGCTGTGGAGGAGCATTTAACAGAATTACAACGAATGTTTGTTGCAGAGCAAGGGTCTTTTAAGTTTTGGTTTGACAAACAGATAGCAAAAGAGAAGGCTGAATTCAAACGAGAAAACCCTCGTGAAAAGGAACTCCCTAGAATGCCAGCTGAAAAGACGTTAGAGGCTTTGATTAAAAAGTCTGAGACGTATAGATATCAAAAGGCTGCCGGAAAAACGGAAGAGGAAATTTTTGAATTAATGTCAAAAGCTCATCCAACAAGGATTTTGACGCATAGTGGAGAAAGAGAACTCACTATATCATCAATTGACTCCATTAAAATGGTGGCTCAGTTTTTACAAGCAGGTCTTCTTAGTGTAGATGCCGAGAATATGCAGGTGAAGGCCTGGGTAGGAGGAAGTAATTTTGACTATTTCAAATTTGACCACGTTTCTCAAGCCAAAAGGCAGGTAGGTAGTGCATTTAAACCTATAGTTTATGCCACTGCTTTGCAAAACGGCATTGATAAATGCACACTGATTAATGATGAGCCGATCTCTATAAAAACAATCATTAACGGCAAGAATGCCAATTGGGAACCCAAAAACTCTTCTGGTAAATTCACTTATGCTCCTATGCCAATGCGTACGGCAATAGGAAGGAGTGTGAACTCCGTTGCTATTCGAATGCTTCAAACAGTGGGCGTGGAAAAGGTTGTAGATCAAGCCAAGGAATTGGGTATTGAGAGTAAACTTGATGCCAACCTGTCACTGGCATTAGGTACCAGTGATATCAGTCTTTATGAAATGGTGAAGGCTTATGTGCCTTTCAGTAATTTAGGTAAAGGAGGAGAATTGGTTATTCTTCAAAAAATAGAAGATCAAGATGGAGTGGTTGTTTATGAAACGGCCTCTGAGATGAAACAAGTTTTAAAGCCTGAAGTAGCCTATGAAATGTCCTATTTATTGAGAGGTTCGGTAGAGGTGGGAGGAGGTACCTCAAGAAGGCTGTACAATTACGGTATTTGTAACGGTAATGAAGTTGGCGGTAAAACTGGGACCACGAATGACTATCGCGATGGCTGGTTTATGGGAATCACACCCGGGCTCGTAACTGGTGTTTGGGTTGGTTGTGAAGACAACAGAATCCATTTGACCGGTGCCAATGGACAAGGGGGAAGAGCCGCATTACCAATTTTTGGTAAGTATATGAAGTCGGTTTACGCTAGTAAAAATGGGGTTTACAAAAAAGGGAAATTCCCTAAACCTGAAGAATACGATGGACAATTATACTGTTACGAGCCCGAAATCATCTCAGATTCCTTAAAATATGTAATGGATAGTTTGGCAAGAGATAGTGCCAGGCTGATGATAGACCCAATTGAAAATAAACGACTAGATAGTGTTCGGGTGGTTTTATAAAGTTTTTCAGATGATAAAATCATTCGTTCTGATTTCTAATCTAATTCTCTTTTCTTTACAAGATAAATAAGTAACAATTTCACAGTCGATAGGCTCTACTTATCGGCCTGAATCAAAATAAAAAACGAAACTAAGAAATGTCAAAAGTACTCATCATTGGAGCCGGAGGCGTAGGGACAGTAGTTGCACACAAATGTGCAATGAATTCAGACGTTTTTACGGGTATCATGCTGGCGTCTAGAACCAAATCAAAATGTGATAAAATAGCATCGGACATCAAAGAGATGCACGGTGTGGAAATCCAGACTGCCGGTGTGGATGCAGATATAGTACCTGAATTGGTAACTTTGATAAAGAAATTCGGGCCGAAAATGGTCATTAATGTAGCCCTACCTTATCAGGATTTAACGATCATGGACGCCTGTCTTGAAACTGGGGTGCATTATTTGGATACCGCTAACTATGAACCAAAGGACGTTGCAAAGTTTGAGTACAGCTGGCAATGGGCTTATCAAGAGCGATTTAAAGAGGCAGGCCTAATGGCACTTCTTGGTTGTGGTTTTGACCCGGGAGTAACTCAGGTATTCACTTCTTATGCCAATAAGCATTACTTTGATGAAATGCATTACCTGGATATTATTGACTGTAATGCAGGCGACCATGGGAAGGCTTTTGCCACCAACTTTAACCCTGAGATCAATATTCGTGAGATAACTCAGCCGGGTAGATTTTGGGAAAATGGCGAGTGGAAAGAAATACCGGCCATGAGCATTCATAAAGCTATTGACTACCCGAATATTGGAGAAAGAGAGTCTTATGTGCTGTATCATGAAGAGTTGGAGTCTTTGGTAAAAAACTTCCCAACTTTAAAAAGAGCCCGATTCTGGATGACTTTTGGTCAGGCGTATATCACACATTTGCAGGTTCTTGAAAATGTAGGAATGACGAGTATTCAGCCAATTAAATTTCAAGGGATGGACGTAGTACCTTTAGAGTTCCTGAAGGCTGTTTTACCACCACCAGAAAGCTTGGGTGAAAATTATACTGGAGAAACCTCGATTGGTTGCCAAATCAAAGGTATCAAGGATGGTAAAGAAAGAACCTATTATGTATGGAACAATTGTAGCCACTCAGAAGCCTACAAGGAGGTAAAATCTCAGGCGGTTTCTTACACCACTGGTGTGCCGGCTATGATAGGTGCAATGCTCATGCTCACTAATGAAGAGTGGATGAAGCCGGGTGTGTATAATACAGAAGAGCTCAACCCTGATCCGTTCATGGAGAAACTAAATATTCATGGTTTACCTTGGAATGAGAAGGTGGATATTGAACTTCCTCATGAGTATTGATAAAATAAGGGGATTAAATATTACTTCTTACGAACAAAAAATGGCTACCTGAAACAGGTAGCCTTTTTAATTAACCCTTAAGTGAATCTTGGACGGGTATTTTCTCGATTAATACTATTTGGTTTTTACTATCAATATTGGAACACAGATTGGTTTCGCACACGAAGAACAGTTTGATGGAGGAGTAACTGTAGCCTCATAGCTACATGAAGTCGCATCATCTGTAAGTGTTATGCTAAATGAGCCATCTGCTATATTAAATGGTCCAGATGCCGTACTTGGGCTGCCATAAGACACATTCGTCAGAGAAACCCCTGTACCTGTCACACTGTATGTACCTCCTGAACCTCCTATTGGATTTACTGTGAAGGTGAAAGTGTCATCACTTCCATCATTTACGGTACCATTAGGGTCGCAAAGGGTAACAATGTTGGCATTGACAATACTTTGATTTACTGTCACACTAAATGTTTCTGTGATAACACAGCCCGTGGCGTAGGTTGCTTCCAAAATAAAGTCTCCACTAAGGGCTGTGGTAACATTACCCAAGGCAATATTGGCACTGGTGCTGGTACTACCATTTGGTAGGGTCCATAGATAACTGACGATGGTTCCGCTGCTGGTACCTGAAGTTAGGTTAATTGAGTCACCACTACAGGTGGTGGAGGTTCCTGAGATGGTCAGGTCTACCAAAACACCACCTCCTTGAACTGTGAACGGACAACATAGACCGGTTTCACAACCCGAGTTTCCGTTAATATCTACAGTATAGTCACCAGGAGCGGTAGCTTCATAACTGAAGCTAGTGGCTCCCGCAATTGGCACTCCATCTAAATTCCATTGATACGTGGTATAGATAGAGTCAACTCTTAAAACAAGGGTATCTCCATAACATAAGTCAAACGGCACTGTGCTGCAACTATAAGCATAATCATCTTCTGCCAGATCTCCATTTGCCGGAGTAGAATCCACATCTCCCTGATCAGAAGCAATGACTTCGGCTGAATTGCTAATCACTCCTTTACCTATGATGACTACTGAAACGGTAAGCGTAACAGTGTCTTCTGCACTCATCACAGAGGCCACGTCCCATACTCCTGTGACCGGGTCAAAAGTGGTACCTGCAAATGCTGAATGGCTTAGATATGTTACTTTGCTATCGAAGTTATTCTCTACCATAACGCCGGTAGCAGGGTAGGCCGGAAGCTCATTAACTAATGTCAGAGTATAAGTGATGGTATCACCTAGTTCTGCAGTGGCTGAGTTTACAGCCATGGTCAAATTAAAATCAACATCACAGGCATTTGGATCACATGGATCATTCGGGTCGCTTTCGCCACCATCTACCTGACCGTTTTGATTGGCATCTTCTGTACCATCAGAAATTCCATCTCCATCGGTATCAAACTCGTTAGGGTCTGTAGTAGTAGATGGGTCTGAGTCAGCCACAAAAATTGCCGGGTTAGTGTATTTAGAACCAGAAGTTAGGCCAACTTCCTGACCATCACCCAAACCATCAAGATCTGAATCAAAAATGTTAGGATCTGTAGAAGCACTTAACGGTGCGGTTCCATTTACCTCTTGAAAGTCTGAAAGACCATCATCATCAGAATCACCATCATTGGGGTCGGTAGAGTGAACCGTAGTTTCATCTATATCAGTAAGACCGTCATTATCATCATCTGTGTCGCAGGCATCAGGTATTCCGTCGCCATCATTATCGAACATATCGCTTCCTACACATTTATCCATGCAGTCATAGATGCCATCTCCGTCGCTATCGGCCCTTGTGAAGGCATAATAGACATTGACGCTGTTTAATAAGGAGATTGTACCAAAAACTGTAATCCTTACTTCATCATAGGTTTGGCTAGTTGGGAAAGAAAGTGATTGAATATTACTTCCAGGTAATATTGCAGCGTTAATAAGACTTGCATTTCCTAAATAACTTTCTCTCTGAACACCAGCCAGATACGTTGTGATTCGCACACTACCGAGCACGGATAAGTCAAGAAGTCCGCCGGAAGGTGAGACAGCAAATCCAGCTTCTGTACCAGCGGCTTGTGTAGAACCAAAATCAACTGCTACTGATCCACTAGCTCCGATACCAATAGTCTGCGAAATAGTCACAAAGTTTGTAGTGTCATTATCAGCAGCAAAACCTTGGTTTGATACCGAACAACCTACACATATACCATTTATGCCTGTACGTGAGACCTCTATAGTAGCCCCTTCTGATGCAGTGGCTGCATCCATACAGTCTGTAGGACAACTAACGGGCTCTTCAAAAAACGAGTAGACTTGAACATCAGATATAAGAGAAAGGGTACTTCCTACAATTAATTGGATCTCGTCATAATTAGAAGTAGCTGTAAATCCAATTTTATGCAGTCCCGCATCCCCATTTAGAAGACCTAAAGAAACCAAGTTTGTCCCTGAAGTTTCAGTCTGAACCAGAGATCCATTATTATAGAGGTTAATGGTAAGATATGATAAAACATCTGCATTAAGTATTCCTCCATCTACACCAAGAACTACCCCGACTCTGTTACCTGATGGATAGGTAACAGTAGAGTCTGTAATGGATAATGCAGAACCGCCTCCTATTAAAGCAACTCCCAGTTGCATATCGGCATAATTTGTCAGGTCGCCGTCAATGGCATTTGGAGCCGAGCTGACTCCTCCTAATAAGTTAATACCCGCAGTTCTTGCTTGATTGATATATACTCCGGCCCCAACGATCGGGTCCATACACGTGCCATTATTTTCCACAGCTTGGGAAAATGTACTGAATGATGAAAAAAGGCACAATAGAAATAGTAAAGCTTTTGAATTTGTCATGTTTTTGAAATGGTCGTTTATGCCAAGTCAAAAACCAAATTCAATACCTCATGCCAAATCGGCTTGGTATGATGTATGAATGTGAAACTTTCGTGAACAAAAGTGTAAATTTAAAAAATATAATTTTTCACTACCGTTTAATAACAAAATATAAATTGTTTGGTGAGGAATTTGTGGTTGGCGTGTACGATTGTATATATTAGGTATACGAAAATGATTAACCAGCACACGATAGAGGAGAAAGATGAAAGAATATGTTGTGAAAAAGTGTGAACCCTCTGGATTTGCACAAGAGCTTTTACAATTATTTGAACTCGAATTAAAAAAGAAGCAGGAAATCTCAATCCCTGTTAAGTTTGGCACGGGTAAAGTTTTCTTCAGTGAAGTAGAAAGAACTATTTCTCACTTCACAGTTTCTTTCAATTTTAGAGAAACATCCAAATTCGTTTTTTCAGAAATGAAGGAGTGCCAGAAGTATAAGGTTCTCTTCTTCCTTCGCTATGAGAAAAAATCACAGATGCCTTTAAGTATGGCCGGTCAGTTGAAGATAAGTGAACGAGTGATCTGCGTAACTGGCTCTTTAGACGATATCCCTGATTTTGTAATTAAAGAAGGTAGAAAATGTAGGCTTGATATTATTTTTCTTCAATCTAACTGGCTAAAAGAAGTGCTACCGCCAGAATTGAAGGAGGTTTTTGACAAAGTATTGGTTCATAAAAACTCGATTTCATGGCTAAGAGCCAGTACCAAAGCCATTAATGTAGACGATATTCTTTCTGTACTGAAAAGCTTCCATACATCTTCGCCTTTCAAAAGACTCTCTTTATTAGGTGAGCTGTATCAATTGATCGGTGAATACATCAATATTCTTCATGACCTTGACAGACGAAAAGGGAAAGTGAAAAATATCAATAATCATGATATGAACACGATCAATAAAATAGAACAATACCTTAAAGATCATGTGAGGAAAGTATCTCCCTCTTTAGATGACATAGCAAAAGAGTTTGGTATCAGCAGAACCAAAGTGTGTAACCTTTTTAAGTATGCGTATGGGACGGGGATAAACAGTTACTATAATGTTTTGAAGTTAGAGGAGGCCAAAAAGATGCTGACCAGCAATGCGTATTCCATCAATGAAGTGTCTGATAAGCTGGCATTCACTAATCAAAGTTACTTTAGTCGGTGGTTTAAAAAACATACAGGTATTAACCCTAGTTCTCTGGTGTAGCTTAAGATCAGTTTTAATGAAAAAAGCCAGGCGTAAACGTCTGGCTTTTTTGTTATGAATCACTATTTATTTTAAGGAAGGAAGTTTCTGGAATGCACGGAAATCAAATCTTTAATCTAGCTGTCTTATTTAGTTTTTGTAATCATGAATGGCATACAAACCGAGGCCGTCGGTGATGCAGTGGCTTTGGCTTCTACTACCATGGTATTCTCTACAGCTTGAGTTTGACCTTTAGAATTAGTTTTCTTGATGGCCATTCTATTGTTTGATGGTTTGGTGTATGGATTATGACTTCTCAAATCTGAAGTGATGTGATCTTCTGTGAAGTTCATCGCCAGTGTAAGTGTATCTGACTTTGTAGCCAAATTTAAGGGGTCTACGGTTTTCAAAAAGCTTGCCACTTTTTCCTCCGAAAAATTCAGTTTGGATGAACTGTCCGATTCGCGGTATGCATTTTCCGTAATGGAAGTACATATAATAAGGGCACAAGTTATAATAGCGTTCATTAGTGTTTTTTTGTAAATACACTAAATAAAGTTCAAATGCCATGCCATAAAGCATCTATCTAAACCTCTTGAGCGAAATAAATGGAAAAAAATTCCCTAAAATGGAAAATAATCTATTTTACTACCGCTTAATAACAAAATTAAAGTCTGAGGGTCTGTTTTGCTCTTTGGTCGTCAAAAAGTGACTGTTGGTCATGATGCCAAAGCCTGAAGTTTTACGGTCTGTTTCTATTATTTGAAAATAGGAAGCCAACTAAATAATTAGTTATATGCTTTGAGTTATTATTTGTAACTAATAAATTAGTTGAAGAATCAAGCCGGCATCTGTCTGATTCGTATCTGGCATTCACTTTGAAAATTTGACAGAGTTTTCAGATTAACATATTAAACAAAATGGAAACAAGAATTGACTTCAATCTAGATGATATTGTATTTGAGAATCGTAATAAGGATTACGGGGCTTATGTATTGAGGAAAGAGTATGGGGCTAACCTGACCAAAGCCACTCTACTAGGTGCCGGTTTATTTCTCACCATATTCACTAGTAGTTTTATCGGTCTGAAATATCATAAAACGGCAGATGATACAGATGATACCGGCATTTATAGAATAGTTGATACTATAGAACCACCTTCAATTATTCCTGATGTACCCGAACCTCCGAAACCCTCGGGCGGAATTAAAGTAGCTACGGTAGTAATACCGGAATTGGTAGAACCCGTCAATGATGAAACACCGGAGAAAAACGAAGTTTTATCTGAAAGCAATCTTGAAAACAAGGTCATTGGTAGCGTTGCGATAGAAGGGGAGGGGTTAGATGAAACATTTCATTTGCCTCCTGCTCCTGAAACGAATATTGCTTTTGTAGCCCCCGAGCCGCCTGCACCTCCCAAAAAGAAAGTAGAAGAAGTCTTTATGGTTTCTGAAATCATGCCTGAATTCAAAGGAGGCTTTCCAGAACTTTATAAATGGCTAGGGAAAAATCTACGTTATCCTTCAGCTGCATCTCGCAATGGAATTGAAGGTAGAGTCATTGCCTCTTTTATCATTGAGAAAGATGGGAGTATTTCAGATGTGAAAGTTTTAAAAGGAATTGGTTTCGGCTGTGATGAAGAAACCTCAAGGGTGATACAGGCCATGCCGTCATGGTCACCGGGAAAACAAAATGGCTCGCCGGTGAGAGTGAAGTACACCTTACCTTTGACTTTCAAGATTGAATAGAGTTTAATCGTTAGATATAAATTGTAGTCTCTGGTCTATATTCTGATCAGAGACTCTATTTTTGCCATGCAAATAAAAAACTAATGGCAATAGACTATTCTCAGATACCTTCTCCATGTTATGTCTTAGAAGAAGACAGATTAAAGGAAAATCTTAATTTGTTAAAATTCGTACAAGAAGAAAGCGGAGCCAATATTATCCTGGCCTTAAAAGGCTTTTCTATGTACAAGATGTTTCCATTGGTGAAGGAATATCTCAAAGGAGCCACAGCCAGTAGTTTAAATGAAGCCAGACTCATTTTTGAGGAGATGCATTGCAAAGCACACACCTATGCACCCGCTTATAAACCAGAAGAATTTGATGAGTTAATGTCATACAGTTCGCACATTACTTTCAACTCTTTAAATCAATATGAACTCTTTAAGAGCAAGGTAAATGATTTCAAAGATCCCATTTCTATGGGTCTGCGTGTCAATCCCCAATATGCGGAGGTAGAAACAGATATGTATAACCCCTGTATAGTAGGTAGTAGGCTTGGTATTACCAGAGATGTACTTGGAGATCAATTGCCTGAGGGTATTGAAGGTCTGCATTTTCATACCATGTGTGAAAACGACAGTTTTGTGCTAGAGAGAACCCTTGTACATGTAGAAGAGAAATTTGGTGACCTTTTACATCAGGTTAAATGGCTCAATATGGGTGGAGGTCACCTGATGACTCGCGAAGGTTATAATATTGAGCATGTGATAAAACAGATCAAACGTCTCAAAGAAACCTATGATCTGGAGATTATTATGGAGCCTGGTTCTGCTATTGCCTGGGAAACAGGTGTTCTTACATCAAAGGTTCTGGATATCGTAGATGCTCAGGGAGTAGATGTGGCCATTTTAGATGTAAGTTTTGCGGCTCATATGCCTGATACGCTGGAAATGCCTTATAAACCAAGAATTCTGGGTGCTTACCAAACAGATGTGCCGGGTAAACATAATTACCGCATGGGTGGAATGACCTGCCTGGCTGGTGATTTTATGGGTGACTATGCTTTTGACAAACCACTACAGATAGGAGATACTCTTGTCTTCGAAGATATGATTCACTATACCATGGTAAAGACGACAACTTTTAATGGTGTGGGGCTTCCATCAATAGGGGTTTGGACTTCTGAAGGGACTTTTGAGCTACATAAAAGCTTTGGATACGAGGTGTTTAAAGAGAAGCTCTAAGCCGTAAAATAAGTATTATTTGAAATGGCAACGCCTTAGGTTTTCTTTGTAAAAGGTGCTGCCTGAAAGACGATTTCTTTATAAAGGTCGTTCATGAGGCAACGTTTTTTGTTCAATAAACACCACATGAAAAAAATCTTTATACTTCTACTGGTAAGCCTGCAGACCGTGGCTCAATTGTCCATAGATTTTCCGGTAGAGCGTTCTGTCTTTCAGCGAGATCTCGCAAATCAGGGTAAAATCTACATTTCAGCCTCTATTAGTCAGCAAGTAGATAGTGTGAAGGCCAGGCTGGTGGAGTATGCAGATAATGGAGAATTGGAATTGCCTTGGGTAAGCATCGCCAATCAATCTTTTCAAGGGTACATCCTGGATTCAATTACTGCCGCTGGTGGTTGGTATCGTCTGGAACTCGAAGCTTACAGAGGAGGGGAACTTCTATTCAATTCACAGATAAATAAGGTAGGAGTAGGTGAGGTGTTCATTATTTCGGGGCAGTCTAATGCTCAGGGAGTGCCGAATTATGGTGGAACAGGCAGCCAGGATGATCGGGTAAACTGTGCCAACTTTCAAAACGATAATGATTCTTACGAGCCTCGCTTCCCCATGCAATTTTCTCATTTAGAAGATAATTCAAATATAGGCCCTAACGGACTCTCGCCATGGATATGGGGTGAAGTGGGAGATAGTTTGGTGGCGAAGTTAGGCGTCCCGATTCTATTCTTTAATTCGGCAGAAACCGGGACATTAAGTTATAACTGGTGGCAAGCGAGTAGAAATGAGTTTACTTTCAGTGCTATTTTTCGAGATTTTTTTAAACGCGGCTTTCCATACCATAACCTTAAAATCAGCCTGAAGCAATATGCATCGCTTTTTGGAGTGCGTGCAATTTTATGGCATCAGGGAGAAACGGACACTTCCCCTGGGATTCCTCGGGAAGACGAAATTTTCGGATACTATAAAGAATTGATAGAGAATGCCCGAAATGACTTTGGCAAGAATGTAGCTTGGATGTTTTCCAAGGTTTCATACAGCGGAGGTTTTCTTTCTCAGGATGTCATCAGGGCTCAAACAAGAATTATCAATGAACCTGGCTTCAATATTTTTGAAGGTCCATTTACAGACAATCTGCAAATACCAAGACCTGATGGTGTTCATTTTCAAAACACTTCGCAAGAACGAGGTCTTGGACTTTTAGCTGCTGCATGGCTAGAAAAGCTGGATGATAATTTTTTTGCCAATTGCCGACCAATACTTGAAAAGCCAATTGCTCCGCTTGAAATCAGCTGTGAAAACAATACGGCGAGTAGAATCGGTATACCTTCTGATTATTCAATGTACCGCTGGCATGATGGTCAGCAGGTAACAAGTAGGGTAGAAGCGGGTGGCACCGTTAGAGCCATTCTTCGTGATGAAAATGAGTGTTTTAAGTTAAGTACTGCTGTGAATAGTTCAGCAATTCTATTCAATTCTCCATCTGCGGCTTGGGCAGAAAAGGATGTTTTATGCCCGCAAGAGACTCTAACACTCCGTGCCGATACGCGATTCAGAAATGTTATTTGGGCAGATTCATCCTTGAACGCCTCACTTCAGATAAACCAGAGTGGAGAATATTCGTATACAGCAGAAAACGGTGCGGGATGTCGATTAACGGCAGAATCTAAACAAATAACAGATCAGCAGGTACCTGATTTTGCAAATCCACCTCGATTTATGATCAATGGCTTCGTTTTAGACGCTGATACAAGTATTACATTATGTGAAGGCTCAGATGTCATGCTGGATGCCATCGGCGAATGGGATTCCATCAGATGGTCTGATGGCAACATGGAATTTCAAAGGCAAGTCTCAGAAAGCAAGAACCTGAACTACTTCGGATATTACGGTGCCGGATGTTCGTCAGAATTGTCCAGTTCTTCAGAATTGACATTTTTGGAGTTGCCCGAGTCTCCAACAATTATTGAGAGAGGATTTACAGAGGTAGAGCTACTTGATCAAAAAGAAAACTCGTCAATTGCGTGGACTATAAATGGTATTTTATCTGGTTCAGGAGAGAATCCTATAAAACTTGATGGTCCTGGCTCTTACAGCATTTCGGCTGTGGAGTCTATTGAAATAAGTGAGGTTCTAACCTGTACTTCTGGTGAATCTAACGAGCTAATGGTGAACGTGCCTAATACTTTGATCAACGTATATCCAAATCCGGTTTACAGGTCAAATGCATTCGTAGAGAATATAGAAACCACATCTGACGCTGAGATTTTCCTTTACGATATCAAGGGAAGATTACTTTTCAAATCCGGTTTAATACAAAACTGGAATGAGCGAATTGAGTTGCCCGTTTCAGAATTACCTGTTGGCTTTTACTTCGTCAAGGTAAAAACAGGTGCATATGAGATTGTGAAGAAGCTCATGAATAGAAATTAGAATAGTATGCTTTACATAGTTTTCTTATCGGTAATTGTTCTCTGCATATTTCTTGTTCTTTGGATGAGATATCGCTTTTATGGAAGTATAACTTTGAAGAAGGAGGAGGACTTACAATGGTTGATAGATACATTCTCAAAACTTACAACACCCGTAATTTCAATAGGTGCAATCTTTTTTGTTATCAATGAATTATATGAAACAAGGGAAGTAAATAAGCTAAGTCAACAAAATTATTATACTACCAGTTACAGTGATCACATCAAAAATTTATCAGCTAATAGTAAATCGAAAAAGGACATATTTCATTCAATTCAATCTCAAACAGAAGACTTCTTCGATCCTGCAATTTTTTTTTCGGATTGTACTGCTATAGGTACTAAACTGCCGTTAGAAGAGATGAGGGAATTTAATAAGTTAAGTGGAGAGCTTCTTTCTTTGGTACTCAAGATAGATTCTACAGAATTAATTAATAGTGATCAAAAGGCCTTTCTAAAATCGGAACTAAAAACTAGTTTTTTAGACGAGGTAAATATGTTTAATGAAGTTTTCGTTTATTATTTACCAGATGTTCAGGCCAATCATAAAAGTTTCTTTTCACCGTCAAGGAAAAAGGTTTCTAACACTTATTATTTGAAAAAGGCTCAGTTTCAAATGTTTGACTATGAGTTTCAGGAATTGTTTTCAGATTTCAGGGTCATTAAGGAAACCCTAAAAAACTAGATTAAGAATTACTTCAGCAATTCAGGAAATTTCTTTTTAAATCTGTTAAGACGAGGAATAGAAACCGACCGGACATATGGTTGATTGGGATTTCTTTTTTCATAATCCTGATGATACTCTTCTGCCGGCCAGAACTTTTCAAATCTCTTGATCTCTGTCACGATCGGTTTTGAGTAATTTTTGGCTTCAGCCACCTTCGCTGCTTCTGCAACAGCTTTTTCATTCTCATTCTCAAAGAAAATGATGGATCTGTAGGGCTCGCCAAAATCAGGATTCTGACCATAGGTAGTGGCATCCTGCGATCCGTAGAAAACCTTTACAAGGGTCTCAAAACTGACAACTTCCGGGTCATAATATACAGCTACAGTTTCAGCATGACCAGTAGTTTTTCTACCCACTTCCTCATAAGTTGGGTTGGCCTTAGTACCGCCGCTATATCCGGAAACTACTTCTTTTACCCCTTTCACACTTTCATAAATGGCCTCTACGCACCAGAAACAACCACTTGCAAAGTAGGCGATTTCAGTGCCTGCCAATTCTTCCTCAGTAGGAGCCTGGTAGGTGTTCTGTTGATTTCCGTTTTCACACTCCTGTACTTGAAAAAACAGGAATAATGGTATTAGGCTCGATAGCAATAAATTCTTCATTTTTTTTATTTTTATATCACTCCTTTTTTCTCAGTGGAGTGGTTTAGGTATTCTTTGGTGTCAATTATCTTAATCAAACGCTGACAAAACTGAGCGATATCCTGATAACCAATATACAAGGGAGTAAGTGCCACCCTGATGATATCTGGCGGTCTGTGATCAGTTATAAATACGCATTTAAATGTACGAGGCTCTATCAAAGACAGATTTATTCTACAAGCTTCCTCATGGTGTAAAGCGATATGGGATCCTCTATTATGAGCAATCAAAGGGGTGGAAATATTAAAATTTCTTTCTTTCAGAAAATTCTGAAAATACAGTAAAAAGTATTCATAAAGCCTTTCAGACTTTTCCCAAATTCGTTTGGGACTGGCTTCCAGATGCAGGTCTACCCCAGGCTCAATAGCCTTCATTGAAATCATAGATGGTGTACCCACTGCGAATCGTGTCACATCATTTTTTGGTGTATAGTTATCACCAAAAGCAAAAGGCTTATCATGAGAAAACCAGCCTTTAATGGGATTTTGAAGTTGATTTTGTAAATGTTTACTCACATAAAGAAATGCCGGAGAACCGGGCCCGCCATTAAGGTATTTATAGGTACAGCCTACCGCCAGGTCTATACAATCTTCCTTTACATCAATAGGCACAGCACCTATAGAATGGCTCAGGTCCCAGAGATTGATGGCTCCTTCTTCTTTGGTACTGCTATTTATGGATTTGAGATCATATCTGAAGGCAGACTTATAGGCTACATGACTGAGTGTAACCAATGCCGTTTGGTGATCTATTGCTGCTTTAACTTTCTCATTGGCTGTTTCGGTTTGATCTGTATTGATTTGTTTCAGCTGGAATTCAGGGAATTGCCCTTCTATTAGTCCTTTGATGATGTATTGATCAGAGGGGAAATTTTGAGAATCGTAGATGACTGTGCCGCTTTTTTTGAATTCAAGCACCGCGTACATCAGTTTATACAAATTCACTGAAACTGAGTCGGTCACCAGAACCTCATCCGGTTCGGCATTGATCAGTTTGGCTATTTTTTGGGAAATCCTTTTCCAGGAACTCAGCCAATCTTCGTTCCAGCCTCTAATTAATCGCTTTTGCCATAGGTTTTCACTGGTATGGCGTATCATTTGAAGGGTATCTTTCAATGGAGGGCCCAAAGAGTTTCCATCAAGGTATATTGTATTTTGCTCCAGCTCAAAACGTTCTTTGAAATGACCAAGAGGATCATTTTGGTCTAGTTCTAATGCTTTTTGAAGTAGTTCCTCCATCAATCTAATTTCTTGGCTACATCACTTGCAAATAGTTCTACCCATCGCGTGTACATTTTTCCGGATGGGTGAAGTCCATCACTTGCTACCAGACTGGGATCATTTATGGCTTCGCGTGAAATAGGTGTGATATCATAATAGCTTATGCCATACTCTTTACAAATCTCCTCTTTAACAGCATTGAATTCATCGATTTCTTTACCAATTTTATCTGGGTTTCTTCCTTGACCGAAGGGTGTCACACCATAGTCAGGAATGGAGACTACAAAGACATTGTTTTTATTGCCACCGGCGTAGCCAATTGCTTGTTCTAAGAGCTTTCTGAACTCACCTCTAAATTCAGTGGCATTTCTCCCACGATACTGATTATTGACGCCAATAAGCAGAGAAACCAGATCATAATCACTTTCTACAGTCGAAGCGTTTAAGGCACTTGTCAATTCATTGGTGGTCCAACCAGTGGTAGCGATTATTCTAGGTTTACCTAAGTCATAACCTAAGCCTTGTAGCCGATCTGTAAGTTGAACAGGCCATCTTAATGATTCTTCTACACTTTCACCTATTGTATAGGAGTCCCCTAAGGCCAGATACGTCAAAGCAGATTCTTCATTTGCATTAGAGCCACCAGGGGCAGAAGTGGCTGTGGGTGTATTCTTTTTTTGACAAGCACCTACGGTTAGCAATAGGCTGTAAATGATATATTTTAACATTGTTTTCTTAGTTTGATAATGAGCTGTACTCAATTTCGTTGTAATTTACCTACGATATAGCAATTGATATAGATCAGAAGCAACATTCCAATTTAGAGTCTGACTATTCTTGCACGTAAGTCAAATTGACCAAGACCTAAAACACATCAAAAAAATGAAAAAAGTACTCGTTCTTTTATTAACTGCCTTGAGTTTTCAATTGGCCGCTCAGGATTTTGCCGGTATTGACAAAAGCATCATGGATTTGGCGTATTATCCAAATGGTGCACACAGAGCCGGTTTTTCTAAAACTGCTGACGAAAAGGGTGCCTTAATGCCAAGAATCAAGGTTATCTACTCAAGACCATTAGTCAATGGAAGAACTATTTTCGGTGATCTGATTAAGTACAACGAAGATTGGAGATTTGGAGCTAACGAATCTACAGAAATTACATTTTACACCAACGTAAAAATTGGTGAAACGATTTTAGCCCCGGGCAGATATACATTATTCTGTACACCTACAGAGTCAGCCTGGACGCTACACGTTCACCCAAGACTGGATGGTTGGGGAAATTACGGATACGACACCTCAAAGACATTGGCCTCTGTTTCTGCTCCGGTTCAGAAGTCTGACAAACTTATAGAAGCGTTTTCTATCACATTTTATGAAGGCAGCCCGGGTGTGGCACATTTAAAAGCCGGCTGGGAAAATTCAATTGTAGAGTTTCCAATAGAAATTCTTTAATTTACAGCTCAAACGCTTGATAAAAAGCCCCGTTTCGGGGCTTTTTTTGTCGCCAATAGTTAAAAGAACATCAGGGATGAAAAAAGAAGTAGAGTTAAAGCCAATTCAGTTTGAAAGCCTTGGGAGTAATGATCAGGATTTTCTTCAGAAGTCATTGGAGGCTACTCGTATGTCTTATTCTCCTTATTCTGAGTTTAGGGTAGGATGTGCGGTTGAAAGAGAAGATGGAAGTATAGTCTTAGGTGCCAATCAGGAAAACTCATCTTTTCCTTCCGGACTATGTGCAGAGCGTGTCGCTTTATTTGAATGTGCCAAAGACCTTCAAAACAGAGTCAAAAGGATTGCAGTATGTGCCCAGTCTACCAAATATAAAGTACCTACTCCATTGGTGCCTTGTGCTGGCTGCCTGCAGGTGATTGCAGATATAAGAAACAGGCAAAGTGAAGCTATTGAAATATGGATGTGGGATACCAAAGATCAGGTTTATATAGCTAAAGACGTTTTTGAGTTTTTGCCCTTCCATTTTGAACTGGAAGAGCAATAAAAAAAGGAAGAACAAGCCTGTCCTTCCTTTTTGCATCGCAAAATACTATCAAAAATTAAACTTTAGGTTCCCAGCCTTTCTCATAAGATCTACCCCACATTTTCATGGCATCGGCGTTAGCAGGTTTACCTGTTTTCGTATCCACAAGTAGAGTTTGACCAGTTTTCTGAGCCATATTTCCTAAATGGCACATTAAGGTACTTTTTACGGCCTCGTCAATCGGCGAATTCAAGGCAGCACCCTTATTGATACCATCTACAAAATTCTGCATATGGTAATAATCAAGACCGGTGATTCCTAAGGTATCCACAGAGCTACTACTGCTTCGTTCGTTTTCTTCTACCAGCAACTGATCTCCTTTGTCGAATATTTTATATCCGCCACGGTCTACCACGGCTGTTCCATGAGTACCGTGAATCCAGGTCCCGCGACCGCCATGACCTTTATTAATATTTGTGCCGTTACAGCTTCTTCCGTCCCAGGTGATCATTAAATCGTCATCATATTCAAAGGAAGCGATCTGCGTATCCCAGAATTGCCAATCATCATTAAAGGAATAACGCCCACCAGTAGAGGTTACTTTTGACGGAATTCCCGCATTTAATAACCATCTGGCTACATCCAGTTCGTGTAGGCCATTATTTGAAATTTCACCCGTGCCCCAGTCCCAGAACCAGTGCCAGTTATAGTGCACGTAGTTATCCATGAGGTCTGTCCGTGGGGCAGGTCCTTGCCATAGTTCCCAATTGAATTCAGCAGGTGCGGCCATTTTTTGTCCGGTGCCTATACTACCACGGTTGTTTTCATACCAGGTTCTGGCGTAATATACTTTGCCGATAATTCCTTCATCTAGTTTCCTCTTTAAAGAGGCAGTAGTCGGTGAGGAACGTTGTTGATTTCCTACTTGAAGTACTTTTCCATATTTCTTAACAGCGGCATGTAGCAGATCACCTTCTGCGGCATTATGGCAGCAAGGCTTTTCTAAATAGACGTGCTTATCAGCCTTCATGGCCTCTATGGCCATCGGAGCATGCCAGTGGTCTGGTGCGGCTATGGAGATAGCGTCTACATCTTTATTGTCTAAGGCTTTTCGGTAATCAGCCATGGTTAATGTGCTACTATCTAAAATCTCTTTGAAGTCTTTGAAGCATCGGGCAAAAACTCTGCTGTCTGGATCTACCAAGCCGATTACATTAATTTGCTTTTTTAGTCCTCTGGCCATATTGAGGTGAGCCCTTCCCCGGCCGTTTACTCCGGCTGTAACCATGTTAATACGGTCATTGGCTCCCAGGATTCTACTGTAACTTTTTGCTGAGATGGCCATGCCGGCCAAACCCATAGCTGAGGTTTTGATAAAATCTCTTCTCTTTGTCATTATATTATAGGGTTGAATTGGTTGTTTCTATCAAATCTAACTAATAATTGAAGGCAATACCTACTAATGAGCCCCTACTGGTAGGTTTACACGAACATTTGGTCTTCAAAAGGCTTAGTTCTGTGGATTAAATTTTTGCCAGCTCAATCTTGAGTGTAAATTGCGTCTCAAACTATTTCGTAATAAAACAACCCTATGAATAAGCGATTGAGAATGTTGACAGCAGCTGGTTTAGGCTGTTTAACAGTATGGTCATGTATGAAGGTGGCTACTCAAGAAAAACCACTCATTCAGATTTTTGCCGGAGCAGATGATGCTAATTATGCCAAGCAAATAGAATCTGAGACTCCTTTAAAATTAGCAGATGGTTTAAAAATCAATATCTGGGCTACAGATTCTTTAGCTCCTGATCCGATTGCAATGTCAATCGATGATTATAACCGCATTTATCTCACCAGAACAAATCGTCAGAAAAACTCTGAGTTTGATATCAGAGGTCATCGTGACTGGATGACCGAGTCTATCTCCTTACAGTCTGTAGAAGATAGAAGAGCATTTTTGAGAAAGATTTTTGCTCCTGAAAAGTCAGATGATAATTCCTGGCTGAAAGACCTAAACGAAGATGGAAGTCATGACTGGCGTGATCTGGCTGTAGAGCAGGAAGAAGTTTGGCGACTTGAAGATACTGATAGCGATGGTCTTGCAGATGTGTCTACACAGGTTTTAAAGGATTTCAATGAAGAAATAACTGACGTGGCTGGTGCACTTCTTATAAGAAGAAACGACGCCTTCATTGGCCTTGGGCCAGATCTATGGAGAATAGAAGATACCGACGGCGACGGCTATTATGATAAAAAAACGTCTATAGCCCATGGTTTCAATATTCATATTGGTTTTAGCGGACATGGAATGTCTGGCCTGACAGAAGGGCCGGATGGGAAAATATACTGGGGTATCGGCGACCCGGGCTTAAGTATGACCGATCAAACAGGGAAAAAATATCATTTCCCGAACCAAGGGGTAATTGTCAGATGTAATCCTGACGGGTCAGATTTTGAAGTTTTCTCTCATGGGCATCGTAATACGCATGAGTTTGTCTTTGATGAGTTCGGTAATCTGATCAGTTCAGATAATGATGGCGACCACCGTGGTGAGTCAGAACGTCTGGTTCATATTGTAGAAGGCTCTGATAGTGGCTGGCGTATTAACTGGCAGTTTGGTAAATACACTGACCCAAAGAATAACGAATACAAAATCTGGATGGATGAAGAAATGTATAAGCCAAGACAAGAAGGTCAGGCGGCATATTTTCTACCTCCTATCAGAAACTACCATAACGGACCTACCGGAATGCTCTATAACCCAGGAACGGCTCTCGGTAGTAACTGGTTAAATAAATTCTTCCTGGTAGAATTTACAGGAACCCCTTCCAGAGCACATATCTGGTCGTTTGATCTGAAACAGAACGGAGCCACTTTCGATTTTAAATCAGAGGTAGATATGCTGAATGGTGTATTGGCTACGGGAATTCGTTTTGGTACAGATGGTGCATTATACGCTGCCGACTGGGTGAATGGCTGGGGTACTAAGGACTATGGTAGAATCTGGAAAATTGATGTGGAAGACAATGATTTAGCAGAGCTAAGAGCTCAGACAAAAGAGCTGATGGCTGCAGATTATACCTTGAAAAGCAGTTCAGAATTATATGATTTACTGTTCTTTAAAGATCAGAGAATTCGTCAAAAAGCTCAGTTTGAACTAGCCACAAGAGCTGATGGGGCCGGGCAATTTGAAAAGGCTTTGAGTCAAACTGGTCATCAACTTGCCAGAGTACATGGTATCTGGGGAATTGGTCAAAAGGCCGCTAAGAATCCTGCGGAGGCTGAGGTTTTAGTTTCATATCTCAATGACGTAGACAAGGAGATTGTTGCTCAGGCTGCTAAAATTTTGGGTGATGTACGTTACGCAGCAGCTGGAGATGCATTGACAAGTCTTTTGAATTCTACGCATGCCAGAGTGAGGTTCTATGCCGCCCAGGCTTTGGGTAGAATAGAACACAAGGGTGCTGTTAATGCATTGATCAGTATGATTAAGGAAAACAATGATGCAGATCTTTACATCAGACATGCGGGTGTTTTAGCATTATCCAGAATTGGAGAGAAAGAAGCGGTTTATTCACTAGTGAACAGCCCTTCAAAAGCTCTTAGAACAGCAGCGGTGCTTGTCCTGAGAAAATGGCATGACGCCAAACTTGCTGATTTCTTAAAGGATAAGGATATGTATGTGGTAGCTGAGGCAGCCAGAGCTATAAATGATGATTGGTCTGTGCCTGAGGCACTACCTGCATTGGCCAATGTTCTGAATAATGCTTCTGTAAGTTCAGAAGTGATTTTAAGAAGAGCTATCAATGCCGCTTTGAGAGTTGGTGAAGAAAAACAGTTGAATGACTTATTAGCCTTTGCTCAGAGAGCAAATGTATCAGAGGCTATGAAAGCAGAAGCCATAGCCACAATTGGTGTATGGGCTGAGCCTTCAGTATTGGATAGAGTAGATGGACGTTACCGCGGACCTATCAAAAGAGACGCAGATGCTATAAGAAACACGGTAATACCTAAGATGGCGTCATTCCTTGATGACAACAATGAAAGTGTCGTGAAAGCATCCATTGGCTTATTGAAGGATCTTGAAATAAGAGGTTTTAATAATAAGCTGGCTGGCCTATATGAAAGAACAAAATCAAGCGAGATAAAAACTGCTGTGTTGGAAGGATTGGCGGCCCTAGATTATCCTCAAATCGGGAAACTGGTAGATGACGGGCTGGCAGATAAGAGCAGAACTGTGAGAACAGCCGCTTTAGGCTTGTTAAGTCAGGTGGATGTTTCTGCTGAACTTCTTCCGGGAATGGTTCAAAACGTCATGGAGAACGGAAGTCTTCGTGAAAAGCAGCAGATTCTTCAAAGTTTGGGTAAAATGAGTCTTTCAAACACAGAAGGTGTTTTTGAGACCTTGATCGGTCAGCTAAAAGATAAAAAACTAGATAACGAACTTAGATTGGATCTTTCTGAAGCAATAGAGGCTTCTGGCTCCGCAGATTTAGCTGCAAAACTTGAGGAAGCAGTACCAAAAGGAAACATTTTTGAAGAATACGCAGATGTGCTTTACGGTGGTAACAGGAGAGAAGGGTATATGTACTTTACTCGTAATGAAACCGGTCAGTGTATCAGATGTCATGCCATCAATGGCCAGGGTGGTACTGTAGGTCCAGACCTTTCTGACATCGGAAATACGCTGGAGCGTAAGCAAATACTACAAGCCCTGGTAGAGCCGAGTGCACGTCTGGCCCCGGGATATGGTACAGTGACCATTACGCTGGACGACGGACAGGAAGTGACTGGAATCCTAGAAAAAGAAGATGATCACGAGATGATCTTAAGAACTTCTGAGGCGGAGCCGTTAGAAGTGGCTAAGAGTCGTATAAAGAATAGAGAAAACTATCCATCTGGTATGCCAATGATGGGCTACCTCATGAATAGAAGAGAAATGCGAGATGTGATAGAATACTTATCAAACTTGAAAAAGAGATAAGTAGTATCAAATTTCAATGTACTAAAAAGCCCTTCGATTAAGTTCGAAGGGCTTTTTAATTATAGATTTAACAGGGTGTTCTCTATGACTTTGGGGAAATGCTGATGTTCTAAAACCTGCACCTTTTTAGCCACATCTTCCGGGGTATCTGAGCTTGTTACTTCGCATTTGGCTTGAAAAATCGTTTCGCCTTCGTCGTAATGTTCATTTACAAAATGAATGGTAATTCCGCTTTCGGTTTCTTTATTGGCTACTACTGCTTCATGAACGTGGTGTCCCCACATACCTTTTCCTCCATATTTAGGTAAAAGAGCAGGATGTATATTGACAATTTTGTTCGGGTACGCCTTGATCAATGATTCAGGGATTAACCACAGGAAGCCCGCTAGTACCACAAAATCAATGTGCATATTCTCTAAAACCTTGATGACATCATCCCTCTCGGCGAAGTTCTTTTTTGAGAAAACCATGGTAGGTACACCCAGTTTTTTACCTCTCTTGATCACACCGGCCTCAGCATTATTGGTCAAAAACAGACTAATAATTATGGAAGGGTGGTTTTCAAAATACTTGGTAATGGTTTCTGCGTTAGATCCACTGCCAGAGGCAAAAATGGCGACACGGTATTTGCGAGACATAAAAACTGATTCGTAGGTTTGATTGACTTTAGACGAAAATCATGCTCATAACGCCAAGAATCATGATGACTTTTGACCAAAAGCTCATTTGACTGAAGTCCTTTTTTCTGTCGGCAAAGTAAAGTCGAAATCCTAAATAAACGAAAGGGATACCCAAAAGAAGGAAAGAGTAAGCGAGCTTTTTGTTTTGCAGAGCAAAGCCCATAAAGCCTACAGCCATCACAAAACCGACCATAAAGAAAAATAACAGGTATTTGGTTTTTCGTATTCCCCAGATGATTGGCAAGGTGGTGCTGCCGTATTTTTTATCACCTCTTATGTCTTCAATATCTTTGATGATCTCTCTAATGAGCGTAATGCCGAAGGCAAAAAGGGCGTAAATATTAATAAGAAGATCGTTTTCTGTATAAAATACCGCCATCACCACCAATGAAGCCCCGGTGAGCCCAGCCACCATGAAGTTTCCTATAAAAGGGAGCTTTTTGAAAACACTGGCATAAAACCAGAGCATGGTCATGGCTATTACATTGACGGCGAATACTTTCCAGCCTAAAGTAAATGATATGACAGCAGCTGAAACATTAAGTATCTGGTGAAAAAGCATGGCATGTCTTCTTTTGATAAATCTACCGATCACTACCTCGTGAGGTTTGTTCACCTGATCGATTTTGATATCAAAATAATCGTTGATGATATAGCCGGCGGCGGCCACCATGACTGTGCTTAAAGAAATAAGAAATTGTTTTTCATCTAGAATGGAGTCTAAAATAGACGTACCCTTACCTACCAGAAAAATACGAGCCATGTACTGCGTAAGTACAATGATCAGCAGATTCTTATATCTGATTAGCTCAAAGAATTTTGTGATAAGCAACATAGCCTTTTTGAAAAACGACTTTCAAATTAAACGATGAAACCGCGAATGATGAGTACCAAGGGAGAATTATTTAAAAAGAATGATCGTTATGCCCTAGAATACTTAATCAATTATACGCTGTTCATTGTTTAAGAAGGTTCAAAACCTTTTTGATGAACATCTAAGACATATAACAAATGAAGATTGGAATAGTTTGCTACCCTACTTTTGGGGGTAGTGGGGTGGTAGCCACTGAGCTGGGAAAAGAACTGGCACTAAATGGGCATCAGGTTCATTTTATCACGTATACGCAGCCGATTCGCCTCGACTTCTTCAACGAAAATCTTTTTTACCACGAGGTTGACATTTCATCTTATCCTTTATTTCAATACGCACCTTATGAGTCGGCTTTGGCTGGTAAAATGGTTGATGTGGTGAAATATGAAAAGCTGGATCTTTTGCATGTTCACTACGCTATTCCTCATGCCACTTCTGCTTTTTTAGCTAAACAAATTCTGGAAACAGAAGGGATACACATTCCTATAGTGACTACTCTTCATGGTACAGATATTACGGTGGTAGGGAAAGACCGAACCTATAAACCAGTGGTTACTTTCAGTATCAATAAGTCTGATGGTGTCACGGCGGTTTCAGATGATTTGAGAAAGGATACTTTCAATACCTTCAGAATTACCAATGAAATTGAAGTGATTCCGAATTTTGTGGACATGAGTCGTTTTCACAAGCAGGAAAAAGACCACTTCAAAAAGATCATTTGTCCCAATGATGAAAAGCTGATTGTTCACATTTCAAACTTCAGAAAAGTAAAGAGAATAGGAGACGTAATTGAGTCTTTTGGGAAGATCAAGAATTCCATTCCTTCAAAGCTACTCTTGATAGGTGATGGTCCGGAGCGGAACAAGATGGAGAAGCTTTGCCGTGACCTCCAATTATGTGATGATATAAGATTTATCGGGAAGCTCGATGTCATAGAGGAGGTACTATCTGTGGCAGATCTATTCTTTATGCCATCAGAGAAGGAAAGTTTTGGTCTTGCGGCATTAGAAGCCATGGCCTGCCAAGTTCCTGTGATTTCTACAAATGCGGGAGGTTTGCCTGAATTGAATATTCATGGCAAAACGGGCTTTTTGAGCGAAGTAGGCGATGTAGAAGATATGGTGAAGAATGCTCTACACATCCTCTCTGACGAAAATTTGAGTACTTTTAAAGCAAATGCTCTGGCACGTGCCAAGGAATTTGATATCAAAAATGTAGTGCCTATGTATGAGGCATACTACAATAAAATTATTGACAAGGTCAAAGCCAAATCATTGGCCTTGAGTTAACACTTACTAGATGTTTGCAAATCTACCGGAAACAGGTCAAAAGAGAATCGTAATTATTGGAGCAGGTTTTGGAGGCTTGGCTTTGGCTCAGAAACTTTGCAAGTATGACGTACAAGTGGTGCTGGTAGATAAGAATAATTATCATCAGTTTCAGCCGCTTTTTTATCAGGTAGCTATGGCTGGTCTTGAGCCTAGTTCCATTGCGTTTCCTCTTCGTAAAATATTTCAACATCAGAAAAATATTCACGTGCGTATCACGCCGGTTCATGCAGTAGATACCACCATCAAGCAGCTTAAAACAGACATTGGCGTTATTAATTACGACTACCTTGTTTTGGCAATGGGTGCAGATACCAACTACTATGGTATGGAGAACATCATGAAGAATGCCATGCCGATGAAGACTGTTTCCGAAGCTATTTATTTAAGAAATAGAGTCCTTCAGAATTTTGAAGATGCTCTTTCTGAACCAAGTGAGGAGGAGCAGGAAGGTCTCATGAGCGTGGTAGTCGTAGGTGGAGGACCTACCGGTGTGGAGGTTTCAGGTACACTGGCAGAGATGAAGAACATCATTCTGCCGAAAGATTATCCTGAGTTGGATTTCAATAAAATGAAAATCTATTTGTTTCAGTCATCCAATGGAATCTTACCGGGGATGTCTGAGCAAGCCTCTGAAAAAGGTGCCGATTATCTGGAGTCTCTTGGAGTTACCTTACGACTGGGGGAGCGTGTTTCAGATTTTGATGGCACGCATGTCATCACCAATAAAGGGGATAAAATCAGGACCAATAATGTGGTTTGGGCGGCAGGTGTTCGTAGCAATTCCATTGATGGCTTGGAAGCCGAAAGTTTTGCCCGAAACGGAAGGCTAATGGTGAATGAAATCAACCTTGTCAAAGGTTATGAAGACATATTTGCGGTAGGTGACCAAGCCATGATGGTCTCGGAGAAATACCCTTATGGACATCCTCAAATGGCTCAGCCCGCTATTCAGCAAGGCGAGTTATTAGCAAAGAATCTATATCAACTTATTAAAGGTGAACAAACGAAAGCCTTTGAATATAAGGACCTGGGAGCAATGGCCACAGTAGGAAGACACCTGGCTGTGGTGGATCTGCCTTTCTGGCGATTCCAAGGTGGTTTTGCCTGGCTAGTATGGATGTTTGTGCATCTGATGGCCATTTTGGGTCTGAAAAACAAAGTTTTGGTTTTCATTAATTGGCTTTGGAATTATATCACATACGATCAGTCATTAAGATTGATCATCAAGCCGAAGCTTTTTGGGAAAAAGACTAAAACCAACATTTATAGCAGCAAAGTGAATTAATGAAGAGTCTCGCATACTTAAATAAGTTTCTCTGGAAATATAAGTGGTACCTTGTATTGGGTGCTTTGTTTACGCTCATATCAAATCTTTTCGGTGTTATACCCGCTCAGGTGGTGAGACATGCTCTGGATTTGGTCAAAGAAAACATTGACATCTACTTTATGTATGATGGTCTGGAGCTCCAGGATTCTATGTACGGTGTTTTTGCCTACAGTCTTAGTGTTTATGGAGCATTGATTCTGACAATGGCCATCCTGAAAGGCTTCTTTCTTTTTCTGGTAAGGCAGACCATCATTGTGATGTCAAGGCATATAGAGTTTGACATGAAAAATGAGATTTTTGCTCATTATCAGACACTTCCTTTGAGTTTTTACAGAAGAAACTCTACCGGTGATATGATGGCACGTGTTTCAGAAGATGTAGGAAAGGTAAGAATGTATGTGGGGCCTTCTATCATGTATCTTCTGAATATGATCACCTTGGTAGTGCTCATCCTGAGCTATATGTTCTCAGTAAATGCCAGACTTACCTGGTGGGTATTGATCCCTATGCCGGTGCTTTCCATCAGTATTTTCTTTGTGAGTAACATCGTGAATAAACGCTCTGCTATGATTCAGAAAAGTCTCTCAAAACTGTCAACTTTTGTGCAGGAGGCTTTTAGTGGAATCAGAATCATCAAGGCTTTTGCTAGAGAGAAGAATTCACTTGAGCGTTTCTCAGTAGAGAGTAATATTTACAGAGAAAAGCAGCTGGACCTCACTAAAGTAGACGCCATGTTCTTTCCGCTGATCATGTTTCTGATCGGTTTAAGTACTGTCATCTGTGTTTATGTAGGTGGACAAGAGATAGTAGCAGGCGTGCTAACTCCAGGTAATATTACTGAGTTTATCATGTACGTCTACATGCTTACCTGGCCATTGACGGCCTTGGGCTGGACTACTTCGCAAA
Source organism: Jiulongibacter sp. NS-SX5 (assembly GCF_052828545.1). The sequence continues at coordinate 1,207,808 of NZ_CM128248.1, read as the reverse complement.
TTCAACAAGCAGCTGCTTCTCAGGATAGAATTAATGAGTTTCTCAATGTCAAAAATGATATCCTCTCTGAAAAGAATATCAAAGCCGAGATTAAGGGAGCTGTTCACTTTGAAAACGTCAATTTCGTGTATCCTGACTCAGGTATACAGGCATTGAAAAACTTTAGTCTTGATGTAGAGGCAGGAGAGTCTGTAGCAATTCTCGGGACCACCGGTTCTGGTAAAAGTACCTTGGCGAATCTATTGCTTCGCATGTATGATACCACAGAAGGTAGCATCAAAATTGATGATCATGATATCAAGGACTATAATATCCAGCATTTAAGATCGCAGATAGGCTACGTACCACAGGATGTTTTCCTTTTCTCAGAGACCATAAAGGATAATATAAGATTTGGTAGTCCTGAAATAGGAATGGAGGCTATAGAGCAAGCAGCTAAAGACGCCGATTTGTTGGAGAATATTAAAGGCTTTAAACAGGGTTTTGAAACCGAAGTGGGAGAACGTGGTGTAACACTTTCTGGAGGGCAGAAACAGCGTTTGTCTATTGCCAGAGCCATTGTACGTGAGCCTAAACTTTTAATCTTAGATGATTGTCTTTCAGCAGTAGATACCAATACAGAAAATAAGATTCTCAATAATCTGGAGCGTATCATGCAAAACAGAACATCGGTGATCATCTCGCATCGTGTAAGTTCGGCAAAGCTGGCTGATAAAATAGTGGTGCTGGATGATGGAGAGATTGTAGAATATGGCACCCACGGTACCTTGCTAGATGCTAATGGTACGTATAAGGAGCTTTATGACAAGCAAATGAGTATGGAAGAAGAAGTGTAGCCATGATAATAGCAGATAAAATAAAGGCAGTCATTTTTGATATGGATGGGCTTCTGGTAAATTCAGAACCTTGCTGGCATGATGCCGAAAAAATAGTTTTTGGAAGAGTTGGCCTTGAGTTAACCACAGAAAATTGCCTTGAAACTACGGGTAAGCCTGTTAAAGACGTTATCCAGTATTGGTTTGAGAAAAGACCATGGGTAAATCCGGAGTTTGACCAAATGGAGGCTGATTTATTTGCAGAAGCTACCAAAGCCATCAAAGGAACTGCCGAATTAATGCCAGGTTTTCTAAATGCCATCTGGCTGGCAGAGCAAAAAGGCTGGAAAATAGGGCTGGCTTCAGCCTCACCAATACCTATGATTGAGATGGTTTTGGCTAAGTTTGAATTGACACACCGTTTCCATTTTTATCATTCTGCCGAGTTAGAAGAGTTTAATAAGCCGCATCCGGCGGTGTATCTCTCTGTGGCTAAAAGGCTTCAGGTACCTATAGAAAACTGTTTAATTTTAGAGGACTCAGGGGGTGGCGTAAAAGGTGCTGTGGCATCCCGGGCTCAGGTGATAGCTGTTCCATCTCCGCATGAATATGATGAGCCAAAATTCAAAATTGCGAATCTACGATTACGCAGTCTTGAAGACCTGGAAAGAGTAGTAGGGTAGATACAAAAAAACAGACCACCCAGAAGGCGGTCCGTTTCCATCATTACTCAAAACTATTACTCATTTAACCCTTAATATCTTCTACCGTATCTGCCGAAATTGTCTACGGGTGCACGGTCATTATCTCTGTTGTTTCTTTTGATCATTCTATTCAGCTTGATCAAATCATTTTCCAACTCTCTGAATTCGTTATTGGTCATTCTGCCGTTTCTCAGCATCCTGTTTTCTTTCATCTCTATTCGCTCGGCCACACTCAGGAGTCTTGCTGCTTCAGAGGAGTTAATCGTCCCTCTCACAATTCCGTCAGCTATACGCTCACGAGCCTCTCTCTGCATAACGTTTATCTTTCCTGCTACCCCTCTGGCACTACGAGCCGTGGTGTATCCTTTGCTGTAGTTTTTGCTATATCCGTTTCGGGCCTGAGACCTGTTTACTGGATATTGAGCATTTGTGGTACCTACGAAAAACAAACTCAAAACGATGACGGCAAATAACTTTTTCATAATTGATAACTATTGTAATTGTTAGAATTGAGATTGAATACAACTATGTGTTTGTTTCAATCATTTGCCTCTTAGATGTAGGTATAGAGTCTCTGGTTTAATGGACTGATTGTTAATGAATGTTAACAGGAAAAAGTCCAAAGTTTTTGTCTCGCGGAGGCAATTTTCTACCCCTCATCTGACGTTATCATTGCAAAGAGTTTAAAATTTATTTGATCGTCACCGGTCAATAATTAAATGGCTTAAAATAGTGGTTTATTTTAGGGGTTAGATAAAAGCCTCCGGTCTCCGGTGGCTTTTTCTTTTTTACCCTGCACTACCTTAATTCGCCTGACTTTCGGCTAGTCCATTTTGCATTAAATGCAATTTCATTTCTGATAGTTTTTCTCCGCCTTTGATACCAAAATCGAGTGTTCTGATCGGATAAGGTATCATGATGTCGGCCTTATCAAACGCTTCTTTTATTGACATAATGGCTTCGCTCCTCATAGCCAAATAGCTCGGGTGATCAGGATATTCTATCCAGAATTTAATCTCAAAATCTATGGAACTTCCACCGAAGCCGGAATATGTGAAAATGGTATTCTCGTGGTCGATAACATTGTCCATATTTTTAATGGTATCTAGCACCACTTCTTTTACTCTTCTTAAGTTCTCTCCGTAAGACACACCTACGGCTATATCAATTCTTCTTTTACCATAGGTGGTATAATTGACTATGGCATCTTGCAGAATTGTAGAATTTGGTATAAAGACTTCCTGTCCTTGAAAGGTCTTGATGGTGGTAACTCTAAGGTTGGTATCCATTACTGTTCCCATATGATCAGCAACTTCAATGATGTCCCCGACATTAACCGGACTTCTTACCGCCAGTATAACCCCAGATATAAAATTGGAGGCGATGTCTTGAAAAGCAAAACCTAAAGCCAAGCCAATGACACCGACACCTGCAAGGAGTGAGGTTACTGTTTTGTCCAGCTCTAGAATTCCTAGGGCAACAAATAGACCAAGCACAATCACTCCGAAATACACAACTCTGGTGAGAAGGTTTTGCAGGGCAATATTCCCCGTGGTCTTTGTCATGACCTTGCCAGTCAAGTTCTTTGCTAGCTTAGCCAGTAATATAAAAGCGGCCATGACTAACAATGCCACTAGAAAGTTGGGTAGCATTGTGATTCCTGTTTCTGCCCAGTTATTGAGTTTTTCCAGGATTAGTTTTATGGGTTCGCTATATGATGATAAATCTATTTCGAGCATAGTCGTTTTGATGTTTGACTAAATACCGAAAAAGTCTGTTCCGTCAGTAAGAAAGCAGTTGCCGTGGCCTGGTTTTCACAGTAGTAGAATATTCTCTACACTTATGCTTTTAACATAAAAAAAATACCCCTGCCGTATGACAGAGGTATAATTTGGGAGTGATGTCAAACCTTATGCCTCGGCCAAAACAAGCTCTTCAGGGTATCTGCTTTTAGGTTTTATAGCAGGCTGATTTTGATCTTCTTCATCACGATAACCAATTGCTACTGCCACCAAGGTCTCATGAGCTTCATCACCTAGAATTGCGTCATATTTAGAAGCCTCAATCCCTTCCATTGGCGTGGCGTCGATGCCCATATCGGCACAAGCAGCCAGAAATATGCCCAGTGAAAGATAGACCTGTCTGCCAAACCAGGCTTTAATTTCATTTTCTCCCAAAGGCTTAAGCATAGAACGGTAATAGTTAACAGCACCCTCTGGCAGAAACTCGCTAATATTCTTTTCAAAAACATCGATGTCCTTAATTCTACTGAAGACTACCACTGTGTCGGCATTATTCACTTTGATATCATTAAAGTAAGATGCTTTCGCCAGTTCGGCTTTCTTTTCGTCTTTTGAGACAAAAGTGAATTTCCATGGCTGGCTATTGATAGATGATGGACTGAGATGCAAAATCTCTTTTAATTCCTCTATTTTTTTTGGATCAATCTTCTTTGAGGCATCATACTTTTTGGTCGTATAACGCTCTTGCATTGCTTTTAAAAAACTCATAATATTGTCTCTATAATTAAACTATCAAAAATATAGTTGCAAAACTAAGTATAGTGTAATTATGTTCCAATAACGGTCAAAAAGGATAGTTACAAAAAGTATAGTATGTATCAGATCAAAGGAAAGGAATACCCTTGCTGCACCAGCGTTACCATGGGGCTCATTGGCGGAAAGTGGAAAACCGTAATTCTTTATCATCTTCTCTCAGGCCCTTTACGATATAATGAGCTAAAAAAAGGTATTGGAGTGGTAACTGAACGTACGCTGAGTTTACAGCTGAAGCAATTAGAAGATGATGGCTTAGTGAATAGAAAGGTTTATACCAGTAAACCGCCGTTAAAAGTTGAATATACACTGACAGATTTTGGCGAGAGCCTTCGACCATTACTGGAAGGTATTGCTGAATGGGGCGTGAAGGCTATTCAAAACCACGGTAAAAAGGTTGCCTAGGCAAATTTTAATTACTGAAGTGTTATCAAGTGACTTTGCGTACTCAAAATTTGGGAAAGTATTCACCATCGATAAATCTGAAAAGCTAATTTTGTGCATTCTTTTATAAACAGATCAGAATGAAAATCTTCCAGTGCACCAGCTGCTTTCAACCCGTTTTTTTTGAGAATTCATACTGCGAAAACTGTAATTCTACTTTGGGTTATCTTGATAGTAACTATCAAATGGTTGCTCTAAATTCTGCTCAGCAGCAGTGGACTATCAATGGAATAGACTATAAATTCTGTAAAAACAAGAATCACCATGTCTGCAACTGGCTGGTGCCTGCAGCAAGCATATCGGGCTATTGTACAGCTTGTGATTTAAATAAAACTATTCCCAATATCTCTATCCCGGAAAATTACAAACGCTGGCAGAAGCTGGAGTTGGCGAAGCATCGTTTGATATACTCTCTTCAAAAGCTAAATCTGCCGATTGTCAGTAAACATAAGGATGAAGAAAATGGGCTGGCATTTGATTTTTTATCGGCCAAGGTGAAAGATAAGGATGGTAAACCTATCATGACTGGTCATATGAACGGCCTTATCACTATCGTACTTTCAGAAGCAGATTCTGTGAGTAGAGAGCAGATTAGAAAATCACTAAAAGAGCCTTATCGTACGCTGGCAGGTCATTTCAGACATGAAGTGGCACACTATTACTGGACTTCGCTGGTTTTTCAGAAACCAGAGGTTTTACAAGCCTTTCGTGATTTATTTGGTGATGAAACGGTGAGTTATAAGGATTCTCTGGAGACCTACTATAAAAATGGAGCACCTGAAAACTGGAGAACTAACTTTATCAGCAAATATGCTACCGCTCACCCTTGGGAAGACTGGGCAGAAACCTGGGCTCATTATCTGCATATCATCAATACCATGGACACGGCCTATCATTTTGGTTTGAATGGTGACCCACATTTGCCGAACACAGAGCATATGGAAATCATAAGCTTTGATCCTTATCAAAATGTAGAATTCAAGAAGATATTAGAGGAAACGGTTCCTTTGTTTTTTGCGATCAACAGCCTAAACAGATCAATGGGTATTCCTGATATATATCCATTCGTAATCTCTGATGCCGTGAAGGTCAAATTAGAGTTTATACATCGGTTACTCTTAAATCAGCGTTTTTCTTAGACTTCTTTCAGCTTTTTGTGTGAGCCGTCACATGTGGGCATTTTGCCGGATAGTCCACAGACGCAGTCATGAAAACCATAGCCTTTCAGGATTCTGGAACTATATTTCTCTATTCTTGCCGTTTTGGTTTTGGATTGCTTGGCACGATTGAAGTATAGTAAATAACCTTTTTGACGACCAGGCGTTAGATTTTCAAAAGCAGATTGCAGATCCGGATTAGCCGTAAACTTTTCTGAAAGCTCTTCCGGAAATTCGTATTCAGAAACAGCCTTTGACTCTACCTTAAGTTTTGCTTTTTCCACCTCCATCGCTTCAAAAACATAGGCTTTGATGGTTTTCTCTAGTTGATGTATTTCGTCAACTGAGGTAAACTTGAAAAAGCGGGAAGATTGACTGTTTTCGCCTGGTTTTTCTAAATGGCCTTTTTCATCAGAGAGAAGAGAGCCTTTGAAGAAATTTAACGAACAAAACTCCTTGAAACCAGCGAGGATCACCACATTGCCACCTTGATGGCTGTAACAAGCAGATCGCCATTTGAAGTCTTCCTGAAGGCCACAATCCAATAAAAATTCCCGAAGAGCCAATAGCTCATCCTGCCACTTTTGCAGACCGTTGAAATAGTCTTCTTCTTTTTTGTTCATCCTCGCTTATTTAATAGTACAAGTTAGAGCTTTCACGTAGAATTTCAGATCAACCCTTCGGGAAATAAATTACATTTTACTCAGTTCAATTGCTCTGTCGTAACAGGCAATCATCCCCTTAACGATACCCTCATTGACCTTCTCAGCATCAAAGGTATTCAGTGCTTCACGCGTAGTACCGCCTTTGGAGGCTACCATATTCATCCATTCGGTAGGAGTGAGTTCACCTTGGCTGTATTGCTCCAATGCCCCGGCAAAAGTCTGAGTTACTAATGTTTTTGCGGTTTCATCATCATATCCGTAATGCTTAGCTCCGTCTAGCATGGCCTGAATAAAATAGAAAATATAGGCAGGGCCACTACCACTTACGGCTGTTGAGGTATTGATATCATCCTCTTTAGATATTCGGAGTGATTTGCCTGTTGAGCCTAACATTTGGTCGACCAGTTCTACCTCTGCTGCCGCAATATTTTCAGGAGCATAGAAGGTGGTCATGCCTTTATTGACCTGAGAAGGCAGATTAGGCATTGCCCTAACCACCTTGTTTAATCCAAGGGCGTTTTGGATACTTTCGATAGTTACACCGGCCATAACAGAGATGATCAATTGCTCTGCTTTTACCATCGGCTTAATCTGCTCAAATAGCCCATCTTTATGTTGTGGTTTTACTGCCACCATAATGGCATCAGCCGCCGAGACGCATTGACTAAGGTCTGTATATGTATCAAAAACACCTTCTTCGGCAAGTTTTTGCATTTTGGCTTCATCCATATCCATAATCATAACCTTTTCGCCCATGATATTGGAATTGGCAATAGCTTTGGCATAAGTGAGCCCCATATTACCGGCTCCTATCACTAATAATTTCATCAATCGTTCAAAATTTTAACGGTTCTGGGTTCTTATTAAACCGTTAGTTCTTAAAATGTACCAAATAGTCTCTCTATTTGGCCAGGGAGTATAAGCAAAGAGGGTTTTGCTATCAAGTCTAGCCCCATAAGTTTTTGAAAAGATTTACGGCTTAATGCTGAATCTCGTTCAGGTCAAGGCCAATGCGGTTTACCAGCAGTGACTTATGAAGCAGAAACGTACTTGCTCCAATGGTGTTCTTCTTTAAAACCGAGTACTTCTTTTATTTTCTTATTAGAAAATAGAGCTTCATGTTCGCCCATTTCTCTGCTTAAGGGAACACCAGGGAAGAATTGCTCCGCAAGCTCTTTCGTAGGTATAATGGCCCCGTTATGGTCATTGCCTGCGTTAAAAACCTGATATCCTAGTCCATCTTTTTGAAGACAAAGGTCCACAATCTGACCAAGATCACGGGCATCGATATAGCAAAAGGCATTTCTTCGTCTCACCTCAGGATGTTTAAAATAATGCGGGAAAAGCTCCTGATACTCATGAGGTTCTATCACATTTCCGATGCGAAGAGCATAAATGTCAATCCCCGAACGACGTTGAAAACTCTCGGCCGTTTTTTCATTGACCACTTTTGATAGACCATAACTATCCATAGGGTCCACATGATAATCTTCTTCCAAAGGCAAAACTTTTGGATCAGTGGGTCCATCGGAGAAGCAGATGCCATACGTAGTCTCAGAAGAGGCTATGATCACTTTCTTGATACCAAGTTTCACTGCTGCTTCTATGACGTTATAGGTGCCAATGGTATTGACCCTAAAGGTTTCATTATCAGGGGTGATCAATATTCTGGGTACTGCAGCAAAATGAACAACAGCGTCAAAGGGAGGTACGCCATTTCCTGGCTCCAGTTCATCTAAACCTGCATAGGAACTCATTGCATTAAACATTTGACCTGAGTCCGTGATATCTGCCTTTAGATTGTCAACTCCAGGATGATCAAGTGGAACTAAATCAACGTTTAGAACTCGATGACCTTTTTCTAATAGGTATGGAATAACATGCTTGCCGGCTTTGCCTGAGCCACCAGTAAAAAGAATACGCATAGGGTTAATTTCAGATTGAAAAATGACCATTATGGGTCAATTGGGTGTAAAGTTAGAAATTAACCCTCACAATATTTCTCATACAAATTCATGTATTCAAATATGATATCATCAGCTTCTGGTTTGAGGTCTTTTCGCAGCGACTTGTTCTCTTTCACCTTTGAATACACTTGAAAACAGCGGCAATATTCGCCATAGCGGAGGTATTTGGTTGATTCTATTAGGGCTGCCACCATATGGATGGTATAACTCTTTTGGCTCCTCCATGATGCAGAACGAGCAAAGGCAATAGCATTTTTGAGGTTTCTATCTTCAAAAGCCATCAAATAGGCATAGCAGATCAAAAGATCCGCAGGTGCATTATTTGTAAAGTCTTCTTCATCTATAAAGAACTGCTGCGAAGTGAAGTAAGAGAGAAAAAGTTGAGATAACCTTGGCTCATATTGGTCATAAACTAACCTGTTTAAGGCAGCTAGTTTGAGGTCTGCTCTATTGGTATCATTGGCCATGAACTCCATGATTTCCAGCGTGAGTACACCATCTGCCGCAGCGGCTTTCTGAACAATGCATTCATCCTCATAGGCTTTAAAAAAATGCGTAGAAGTGATGGGTGAGTCTGCTTTGCAATTGAAACTGCACACCATCAAAAAATGTAGAATGAGAATAAAATATTTCAAGCCTAAAGCATGCTGTTTGACAAACATTAATTGATCAGCAATGAATATAAATAAAGCCAATCTGTTGACTCAAATGTACTAGTTAAAACATGGAAGAAAACTTATTCTACGTTTTCAAGAGCTGGCTGATAGGCTTGGCTTTCATAAATTTTTGAAGATTTGCCAAGAGTTCTCCATGCTCTGCACTTTTTGACCAGTTCTTAAGATTTTCTACCGTGTCAAATCTTAAAAATAGAAGGATTCGCTCAGGATTTTGAATATCGCTGACTCTTTCAATACCCTCAAATCCTTGAAAATGTTGAAGTCTTTCTCTTTCTTGAATTATCCACTTGTCAAAGTATTGTTCACCTTCAACAGTCAACGTATGCTCTATAAATGCTGTGATCATGAGATCAAAGTTAGAAAAGACGCCTTAAGTTAAATAGAGTCTTTACAAACCTAAAAAAAGAGCCTGCCCCAACTAACTTAAGCTACTTCATTACTTTCATTCTGGAAACCAGAAGACTAATCATTACACCAAAAACGGCAATGAGTAAATAGGAGATACGTAGATTAAAGACTTCAGAAATATAGCCGATCATAGGAGGCCCGAGTAAAAAGCCTAGATAACTGATGCTGGATACAGCTGCTAAAGCCTTACTTGGCGGCATTCCTTTATGAGACCCAGTCATGCTAAATACAATGGGAATATTGGTAGAAACACCGAAGCCAACCATCAGGAAACCAATTACTGCCGTAGGAATGGTAGGATATACAACGGCTATCAATAAGCCTACCGCTATTAAGGCACCATTGATTTGCATGAGTCTTTTTTGACCAAATTTGGCAATGACTTTATTTCCTACAAATCTGCCGCTAGTCATCATGATCATAAAGCTGGCGTAGCCTAAGGTAACCAGCCCGCCTGTGGCACCCAGAACGTCTTTGAAATAAACACCACTCCAGTCAAACATGGCACCCTCACATGACATGGCAAAGAAACCGATAACACCCAGGGAGAGTAAAAAGCCATCGGGTTTGGTAAAGAACTTCTTCTTCTCGGCAGGGCTGCTCACATCGGCGAGTAGGTAATGAGAATTGAGAATAGTAGAACCTATAGCCACCACAGCCACCATCATGAAGTGATACATGGGTGATAATTGAAGAACGCCCATTAACAAGCCTATTAAAGCTCCTGCAAAACCCGCCAAACTCCATGATCCATGAAAAGAGGCCATAATTGGTCTGCGGTACATCTTCTCTGCTACCACAGCCTGAGTATTGATGGCGATATTGCTGATATTACCAGTAATACCAAAAATAAAGAGAGCAATGGCCAACTGAACCGGACTAGTGGCTAGCGAGAGCAATACCATTGCCAAGGCATACATTGGCGGAGCAAAGTGCATGATTTTTTTACTACCATACGTGCTGGCCAAATAACCTGAAAAAGGCATGGTGAGCATTTGACCCGCAGGCAAAGCAAAAAGTATAGAACCCATGGCTCCGTCAGAAAGCATCAATGCAGACTTGATATCTGGAATACGGCTTGCCCACGAGGCAAAACACAGTCCCTGAAAAAAGTAGAATGCCGAAACTGCAAATCTTACACGGGCTCTTACCGATTGTAAGTTTGTAGCTAAACCTCTGTCTGTGAGTTGGTAATTGATATTCATTCGCTCTGAATCTTTGTGCAAAATTCGGAAGAATGAAAACGAACATCCTTAAGGTTGACTCAGGGATTTTGATCTTTTATGATTATATCAAATTGAATATTAGGAGGGTTATATTTTTACACCTTGTTACCTCAATCTTTTCACAATCTCCACCCTACGGTTTAGCTTTTTGCCTTCCTCGGTTTCATTGGTGGTGACTGGGGCGAAAGGTCCTACGCCATTCGCATGCATTCTGTTTTGATTTACCCCTTGGTCAGTCAAATAGGTAATCACAGCTTCTGCACGCTGCTGAGAAAGCTCCATATTTAGGTCTAATGACCCAGTATCATCTGTATGGCCTGCCACATAAATATTGATATTCGGGTATTTTTGGAGGTATTCTACCACCAAAGAAAGCTCATGTTTTGATTCATCTTTAAGGGTTGCCTTGCCAGTTTCAAAGAGGATGCCGTAAAGGGCAATTTTTCCATTCATATCCATTTCTTCCTCAAACAAGGCAGAGGTGATCAATCCATCTTTCATTTTGGCTTCTTCCAAAATTTCAACTTGTATGCCGGGCTTATCACCAAAAGAGTTACCATCGATACCTACTTCTACATAGATTTTAGTGGTGGCGTTTTCAAAAATGCCTAATAGGAAGGCTTGGTCATCGCTGCCATTCAGTAAGATGTACTGGTCGGTATTATTATGTCTTTTTTCGTAGTAATTGGCATTGAAGAATTTAAGACCATAAAACTTTTTGTAGTCATCGCAGCCATCTGGGGCATATTTGCCTTTACAGCTAAAAAGTAGCGTACCTTTCCCATTTTTGATAGCCGACTCGTAATTTCTGAAAATCTCAAGTGGCGACACATTAGTTGGAGCTTCATAAAGAATTGAGGTGTGTTTCCCTTTACCCGTGACTATTTTAGAGGGTTCGGCGTCTTTGATTTCCTGCGGAAAATCCAGTTCAGCATATTCCTTGGTATAATAATATTTGATAGTAGAACCGGGGTAACGCCCTATGATCTCATGATCTTGACTTCCATTAACATCCTGAGCGAATGTAGGAAGGTAATAAAGGGAGATGCTGATGCAGAGTAAGAATGATTTAAGCTTCATTGGTTGTGATTTGTTTGCTCTTCAATACTAAAGTACAAAACATCCAATGCTGTATTTTTTCAAATGACTGGTTGGTATAATCTCAACTGTGAATGGTAAAGATATCTGTGTAGAGTGCAATCGCATAAGTCTGCTACGAGCGTCTTGCAATCTCCTCTTTGATAGCATTAGCCTTATCCTTTGATTTTTTAGAGTTGCGAGTGATCAAATAAATTAAGCCAGCTGGAATACCAACAGCGACCAGATTAAATCCTCCTGTAAAAATGGCATAGAGGGCTATTCCTACCAGACCTCCAATGGCTGCAGCAGAGTACATTTCAGACTTTTTGATTTTCTTTTGTTCCTCCTGAAGTTCTTGTAATGATAAGCTTGAATAGTTTTCTGTCATGATTGGGAGTTTAGACTTTGAGATCACAATTTAATTAAAAAATGCGTGTAAAGTCTTTATGGGGTGCTGCTGTCTATCAAATCATTGGCAAAGTTATTAGTTCAAACTTTTGCAGAGCAAACGGTAGTTCGGCATGGACTAAGAGATGCAAGGGCGGTTTCATTTTGAGAGTTTATTCTTATCAGAGAGCAGCGATAGATTTATGTTACTCCTTATATGTTTGCTTTTCAAAATTACAATTGACGATATTGCTTTTTTAAAGCTTTACTTATGAAAACCTACCCCCTCTATTTGGCTGTTATTGTAAGCCTTTTTTATGCCTGTGAATCATCTAAATCTAAAGAAGAGTTGGAGATTCAAGGCACCTGGAAGCTACAGACCGGTACATTGATCGTGAATGGTGATACTACGGTCACCGATTATACTACTGATCAATCCTTCATTAAAATCATCAATGATAGCCATTTTGCTTTTTTGCGTCATGATCTTGAACATGGTAAGGATAGCACTTATGCAATTTATTTTTCTGGAGGTGGTACGTATACCCTAAATGGAACGGACTATACAGAAAATCTGGAATACTGTACCTCCAGAGAGTGGGAGGGGCACTCTTTTCATTTTCAACTAAGTCTGGATGGGGATACACTTATTCAACAAGGCATCGAAGAAATCCCTGAACAAGGACTGAAACAATATAATATTGAGAAGTATTTGAAGGTGGAGTAGGTCTCAAGACGTTTGCTTGAATCTTCTTGAAATCTCCTTTTGAGCCTCAAGCATTTTCTTCAACAGAAGTTGTTTGCCAGGCAATATTCCTTTAATCTCGAGTTGAAGAATTAACTCAGTTTGATGATTACTGGCCGTGCAGGTCATGATTCGGTCTTCATCGATATTAAAAGAATAAAGCTTGAGGGTATCAGCCAAAATATCACCCTTATCTCTTAGTGTAAGCTCTGGTTCAACATAATAATATGGGAGGGAATCTTCATTCACTATAAATGGCACCTCACGATTATAGTCTTAACAGTTTTTGATGATTACATTGGTTTCAACATCATCAGTTTCGGTCCAATTGGTCAAAAAGACGGCAATGGCGGTGAATAGAAAGATCGAGGACAGTTTCATGGGTATTGTTTTCGCTGTTTAATGAGATATCTTTTCTAATGGTAGCTTTTAAATATCTTTTACGAAGTCATACGTATGAAGATTGGGGATTGTTATATTTAACGAGAGCTTTTCTTGATCTTTTAGCTATAAGAAGGTGATTCTAGATCTAAAGCAGTCTCTCTGAGAAAACCGTTAGACATTCGTTTAGAAGTCGAGAAGACTTCAAGGGTGGATTTTGCACAGAAAAGAAAATACTTTGTGAATTAGAGAAGCAATAGCTAAACATCCGTCAACTGCACATATTGGAAATTTTCCGAGGCCATTGGGTTTATTCTCCATTTAAAAAGCTCGATGAGAAATTCGTATTTCTTTATAATACTACTAGCCAAGGTTTTAGTTTCAGAGTCATTATTTGGATTATTTAAATAAGAAATTTGTTCTTCGTGCTTTTTCAATAACTGTCCCAGTATAGCCTCTCTTTCCTTCTCCATTTCTTTTTGTAAGTCAGGCATTAAACTATTTCTCATATGGTCTCGAATTAAATTTTTAGTGGAAGAGCCCAAATTGATTCCGTTCAAAATAGCTTCTGTCTTCAAAGTTTTATGGACAATCGAATCCAAGCCTTCATACATATCTTGAATAAACAATGGATTTAAAACTATATTGTTTCGTGTTTTTCCAACATTATGTTTAATTATCATCTTTTGAGAGGAGGGTAATAAGATGTCATAACTTGACTTTTTTATGAGTTTGTCATAGATTTTTTGGTTGATGGAAACAATTGGAAAAATAGTTGAACTTTCGTTCTGATAGGCTTCTACAAGAGCACCAGAAAAAAGCATATTATCATCAGAATAATATGAACCTATTGTTACATGTCCTCTTAGGTAGAAACCTGCTTTCATGAAGGTTTGTTGAAAAACGTTGAGAATAATTGCCATATTCAGAAACCCAATCTTTATATCAACCTCAAACTCGATATATGGAATTGAAATCACAATACAATCTGAAAACATCCTATGCTCGAGATTTTTAATAATCTCTTGATCGAGGGCTAACGCTAGGTGTTTGAAGGTCGTACTTACTGCCAAGTCAAAAGTGTTTTTTAATTCTTTCAGAACCATCGAGGATTTTTCGGTTTCATATTCATTAATCAATGCCTTGAATCCCAAAATATCAAGGAATGCTAAAATTCTGGGATGGGTATCAATTAAAGTTGGAAATAGATTTTTCGGCCCTTCAGTTATTTTAAAACCTGTTCCAACTCTTTCTCTCTGGGGGGTATCGTAAACTTCAATGTCGCATTTTTTTAAGACCTGAAGTATTAGTGTTTGGTTTCGTAAAGATATATCCTCACTTATGTTTGAAATGTCTTCTGAAGACATTTCAAGACAGTTTAAAATCTCAAATATCTCAAATTCGAACTCGTCAAAACCCGAAAGGTTATCACTTGATCTATATTGAAGTATTCTTCGAACCCATAGCTCTAATTCCAAGAATGAGTTCGAAAGAAAATAATTATTATTTTGATCAGTTTGATACTGATAGTGTAAGTCCTTAATATTTTTTTTAAATGCAAATGTGAAGTCATCGAAGGAGGTAATTAGTTCTTCATCTACAGTGATAATTAGATCAGATTTAGATCTAGTTATTTTTTCAAGGAGCCATGACCGAAACAAAAAGTCAGTTGCAAACTTGATTCCTTTATTAAATTCTAATTTTTGATCAATGTTAAAGTTGTTTCTAAGATAATCCCCAATAATATTTTCAATTATACCTTTAAAAATCACTGGAATTACCTCTTCAGATAGATAATTGATTGACCAGAAGAATTTTGTTTCTCCAGCATACGACTCTATCTTAAACAAATGGTCAAGGCCTTTCGGCTTTAATTTTGCATACTTTATTTCATGTTGCAGATAGAATTCGTTAATACTTTGCCATATATTTCGAGTAAATAATATTTGAATCTTAGGAATTTTATATTCAGGAAATTTCTCACAAAATTCTCCTAAAAATTTGTCTTCATATGGGCTTAGATAATTCTCTAGGTTCTTAATTAATTCATCACTTTGAAGTTCAGTGGAAAAAAATAAATCTAAATACTTCATTTGTTTGAGGGATCTTCTAGACTTAAATTTAACTTATAATTCAATTTACTAGATTAATAACTTGAGAAGTTATTGACTCTATTCTTGGCGTCTAAAAGATCTTAACCAGTCTTTCTAGGAATGAACTTAAAAAAGCCGAGACTCACGCCCCGGCTTTTTATAGTCTAAAATGTGCTATCTCTTAAAGAAAACTCACCGCCTTCTCAATCGCCTTCTCTAATCCTGTGGCATCCGAGCCGCCGGCAGTGGCGAAGTGTGGCTGGCCGCCACCGCCGCCACGCATTTCTTTGGCTGCTTCTTTGACAATTTTTCCGGCATGAAGTGTATCACTAAGGAGGCTATCATCTATCATAACGGCCAGGAGTGGTTTGCTATTCACTTCTGTTCCTAAAACGATGAATGGCTTTTCTAACTTGGCTTTGAGGTCATAGGCCAATTGCTTTAGTCCATCTGCATTCGGTACAGCCACTATGGCGGCAATTACCTGAGCACCATTCTTATCTTCTACTGTTTTCAGTAGATCCAGTTTGACGTTTTGAAGTTTCTCATTCTCCAAAGCCTCTACTTTCTTTTGCAGAGCTGCTTTTTCTTCCTGAAGGGCCTTAACGCTGGCTACTAAATCCTGTGGTGACTTCATTACAGCTTTCAATTCTGTAATGATAGCCTCTTGTTCTCTCAGTCTTTCCAGAGCTTTAATACCTGTTACAGCTTCCACACGTCTTACACCCGCAGAAACAGAACCCTCAGAAGTGAATTTAAAAAGACCAATCTCTCCAGTGGCCGGCACGTGATTACCACCACAAAGCTCTATGGAGAACTTAGGGTCAAAGATGATGACGCGTACAAAATCGCCATACTTTTCACCAAAAGTAGCCGTGGCACCGAGTTTCATAGCTTCATCTATTGCTACATTACGGCGTTCATCCAGCTTGATATTCTGTCTGATTTTCTCGTTTACGATATCCTCTACTTTCTGTAGTTCTTCGTCGGTCACTTTTGAGAAGTGCGAGAAGTCAAAACGAGTGACTTCATCGTTTTGGTAAGACCCACGCTGTACAATGTGATCACCCAGCACCTCACGTAATGCAGCAAGCATTAAGTGCGTAGCTGAGTGGTTTTTAATGATATTGCTATGTCTTTGAGTATCTATTTTAGCCTGAACCTTAGCGGCTCTTAAGTCCTCAATACTGATGTCTTCAAAAGGAGCTTTCTTAACCACATGCACATGCAAACCAGCCTCCAATTGACAGTCCACTACTTGTAAGTCAAAAGAGGTTTTGTCGGTAGTAAATGTGAGCACCCCGGTATCACCAACTTGCCCACCCATTTCGGCATAAAAAGGCGTTTCTGCCAATACCACATGGAATTCCTGACCCTTTTTGGTTTTTACCTTACGGTACTGCACCAGGCTGGTTTCAGCTTCCTGATGATCATAACCTATATAACTTGGGTTATCGAGTTCATTGACCTCAAACCAGTCGGCAGCTTCTTTGGTGGCATCTTTACGGCTACGTTCTTTTTGCTTTTGTAGCTCTTTCTTGAAACCTTCTTCATCAATTTTGAATCCTTTTTCACGAGCTATAAGAGCTGTTAAATCCACCGGGAAACCATAGGTGTCAGACAGTTCAAATACTGTTTTTCCGTCAATTTCCTTTTGACCGGCATCTGCCGCAAAGAGTTGATCCAGTCTTTTCAGACCTAGATCAAGCGTACGTAAGAACGTTTTCTCTTCTTCTTCAATTACTTTGGTGACAAACTCCTCCTGTTGCTTCAGCTCAGGGAAGACATCTTTGAATTGCTCTGCTAAAACCGGCACCAGCACACTCATAAATGGTTCTTTAAAATTCAGGTATGAGTAACCATAGCGAATGGCTCTCCTCAGAATTCTTCGGATCACATACCCTGCACCATTATTAGATGGTAACTGTCCATCTGTAATAGCAAAAGCCACAGCTCTGATATGATCTGCCACCACACGCATGGCCACATCTCCGTAATTTTCAGAAGAAAGTGTGCCATTGGCTCCGTACTTCAGGCCACTCATTTTCTCCAGCACCTGAATAGTGTTCTGGAAAATATCAGTATCGTAATTCGACTGTTTGCCCTGAATAGCCATACAGAGACGCTCAAAGCCCATTCCGGTATCGATGCACTTGTCTTCCAGAACATCCAAAGAACCATCTGCTCTACGCTCAAACTGCATGAATACCACGTTCCAGATTTCTACCACCTGAGGGTGATCTGCGTTCACCAAGTCCTTACCAGGAACCTTCGCTATCTCTTCTTCGGGTCTTAGGTCAATATGAATCTCAGAACAAGGCCCACACGGACCTACATCACCCATTTCCCAGAAATTGTCTTTTTTATTTCCGTAGATAATGCGTTCGTCTGAGCCTAAAATGTTTTTCCAGATATCAAAAGCCTCCTGATCAAAAGGAACATTATCCTTTTTGTCCCCCTCAAAAACAGAAACATAGAGACGGTCTTTCGGTAGTTTGAATACATCGGTGAGTAATTCATAAGCCCAGTGAAGTGCTTCTGTTTTGAAATAGTCACCAAATGACCAGTTGCCCAGCATCTCAAACATGGTATGGTGATAGGTATCAAAACCTACTTCCTCCAGGTCATTATGCTTTCCGCTTACTCTCAGACATTTTTGTGTATCCGCAATTCGGGTAGATGGCGGCGTGGCATTTCCCAAAAAGAAATCTTTAAACTGAGCCATACCTGAGTTTTGGAACATCAGGGTAGGGTCATTTTTGGCCACCAAAGGGGCCGAAGGGACAATCAGGTGTTGTTTTGAAACAAAGAAATCAAGGAATGCTTTGCGAATCTCGTGAGAGGTCATATTGCGTTTGTACTTTATAAGAGCAGCCATTTTGGTCTACTCGTCTTATTTTTTCGAAAAACGACGCAAAAATAGGGTTTATAAAAGGCTTGACGAAAGAATTGGGAATTGTTTTGAAAAGTTAACTCTTAACAGCTTTACTCTATCCGCGTGAGAAATATGTGCTATTTAAACGTGGAGTTCTTTTTATTTAGATGAATGTATATACGATTTCAACTATTTATTTAGTTATATTGAAAATCAAAACATTCAACTCATGAAAAAATCCATTCTTCTTATCGCATGCCTTTTCTCCTTTTACTCTATCCAAGCACAATTCTCTTTTATGTCTTTTGAAGAATATAACCTTCAAAATGGAGAGAAAGCTGCAGAGAGGTTAGCTTCAAGTCAAAGTATAAGGATAGAGGAAGAAGGCACTGTTGCCAAAATGAAAACTTTTGTGTTTAACCATAAAATTCAAAAAACACTTGGGAGGCACTCATTTCTTGAAAATTTTAGTGAAAGAGTTAGTCTATGGCTGTTGGTACAGCTAAATGATAATTTTAAACCGGATTTAATTCTGTATAGAGCTCAAAAAATGAATCTGGGAGAAGGTCGCATTGATTATGAACCAATCACCTTTACCGAGAAAGAAGTCAAGAAACTTCAAAACATTCTAATTCCGACTGTCAACTCTTTTAATTATGAACAAATACATCCTGAGGACAAGATACTTTCATTGCACTTTAATAACTTCAGATACACATCTAAAACGCCGGAAGCGGCAGTGGCTTATTTAATTGGTTTAGCGGATACTACGACTAAAATTGACTTATCTGACTATCAATTGAAAGCGGTTCCTAAAGAGATATTTCAATTTTCAGAGTTACAGTCATTAAACCTCTCTAATAATTATTTAACTGAAGTACCCAAAAAACTTTGGAGATTAAAAAAACTCAAATCTGTAAATCTCTCAAAAAACGAATTGACGAATAATAGCCTTCGTTTAAAAAGAAATAAGAGTATCAAGACCCTTAACTTTCAATACAATTATTTTACTCAACTGCCCAAACGCGTACATAAGCTTAAGACTGTTGAGGATCTTTTTGCAGGCAATAACTTCCTCACCGATTTTGAGTTTCAGAAAATCAAAAAAAGAGCTTCTATTAAGAATTTAAACCTTTATAATTCAGCGATATCAAAATTGCCGAGGCAATTGATCAGACTTTCAAACCTTGAAGAGCTTGATTTGTATTATAATAACCTGAGATCAATTGGTGTCGATCTTTCTAAATTTCAGAATCTTAGAATAGTAGCTTTAAGTTTTAATGGAATGTGGAAGTTACCAGATGAAATTGGTGATTTAAAGGGTTTAGAAAAGCTCTATGCTCACCATAACAAAATCAAGAGTATACCATCATTGTCTGAATCAGTAATTCACCTCGATTTGGGTTATAATTTATTTGAAGAATTACCAACCTCCGTTTTGAAGTTAAAAAACTTGCGAGAAATCGATTTTTCTAATTGTAGACTGTATGAGATGCCGAAAGAGTTGAGCCAGCTTTCACAATTAAATACTGTATTTATTGGTGGGAATCCATTTGAAAACGAAAGTACTGAAATGCAAAAATTTGAGGAATTTAAACTGGCAATGGAAAAGCGTTCAGCCATGGTTAAGTAGCGTTTTTGGGAATCTAAAGTAGTTGTCAGGCGTTAATTATTTGATTGAGCCACCATTCCTGTATGTTCCGTATTTCAGTTCTTTTATTTCTGTTAAGTCTTACCTGCTCCGCCCAGGTTGAAGTCATGAATCTGGAGCAATACGAGCTGAAAAATGGGGTTGTTGATCTTGCGACCATCAGAAAGTTAAGAGGCAGGAGTACGACCTATGGACAGTGGAATGGCCCTTCCAGAAATAAAATATGGCAAAGCCTAAAGGTTTTTGCTCTGCAAAGAGATCTTGATTTTGAAGAGTATAATAGTGATCTACAGCTCAATATTTCAGTAGAATTAGGTTCTGATGGGTTAATCAAAAGCATTCTATATATGACCCGTGAAACGGTGATGGGGGAAAGCGAAGACAGCTATCGGGTTCGTTATGATGATAATTACCCCGGCGATCTGGAATCTAAACTTCGGACTATTTTGCATGCATTTGCTGAGCAATACCGAATGAATAGTATCTCGCTTAACTCAGAGTTCTACCCACTTTCATATCGGCTAAAGCCTATAGAACCAAAGCTTGAAGCAGGTGTCTTTTATTCAATTGCAGAAGCAAAGGCCGCTTCTCCTGAAACTGTCAAAAAACTAGATTTGTCTTCTCAAAAGCTAAAGGATTTCCCGGAAGATATATTCGATTTGACTTATTTGGAGGAGCTGAATGTAAGTCGAAACTTATTGGAAGAGTTGCCGAGGAAACTGTGGAAAATGAAGCATTTGACCCATGTCAATGTCAGTAGAAACCTTCTCGGTAACAAAAGTTTTCATTTCAGGAAGAATAATACGCTGGTTTCTTTGAATATGCAGTATAACAGCATGGACCAGCTGCCCGCTCACATTCATCGATTGAAGAATCTTTCAGACCTTTTGATCGGTAATAATTTTCTGACAAATCTGGAGCAGCAGGATTTCAGACCAATGCCGGCTTTAAAGTCGATAAACCTTTATAATGCTGAATTATTAAAGTATCCTCAGGGATTGGAGCAATTTGAGAACCTTGAAGAACTGGACCTGTATTATAACGCATTGAACTTCATTCCACCTTCCATTGCAAAGCTCCAGAAGTTAAAAACGCTGGCTGTGAGCAATAATCGTCTGTGGAAACTACCCGATGAACTATCTACCTTGATCGACCTAAGCACCTTATATGCACATCATAATAAGTTAACTGATTTGCCGGATTTTAGCTCTAATCTCAGCTACCTGGATATCGGTTATAATAGATTTGAGTCCCTGCCGCCTCATATTGCGGAGCTTACTGAGCTTTATGAGTTAGATATTTCTAATAATGATTTGAGTGAGGTGCCGGAATTGCTAAAAAAATTAGAAAACCTTCAAAATCTCTTTGTGAGCGATAACCCAATGGAGAAGGAGGCTAAAACGGCAGACAAGTTCCGTCAATTCGTTGTAGATTTGGAGTCGAAAGGCGTAGTAGTGCATTAATTTCTTCACATGAAAGACCTAAAGCTTTATTATACAACAGAAGAGGTGGCAGACCATTTTGAAGTGGCTCCATCGAAAATACGGTATTATGAAGCAGAGTTTAATCTGAAGATCAAAACCGTAGGTAAGAATAAGGCCTACAGCAAAAAAGATATCAGGAAACTGGGTAAGATCATAGCCCTGGTCAAGGAAGACAATTACACACTACAAGGAGCCAAAGAGCAACTTAAACGAAGAAAAGACGAGCAAAACCGAAACGAAGAGGTGATCAGTCGCCTTAAAAATTTACGTGAAGTTTTGGTGAGGCTACGTGGCAAAGAGTAATCCATGCAAGAAGATTTAGTGTATAAACTGGCCCTCAAAGAAGCCGATGGCGTGGGTGGCGTTTTATTTAGGCATTTGGTAAGCTATTTTGGCTCTGCCAAAGAGGTATTAGAAGCACCGGCAGGTCAATTACAAAAAGTACAGGGAGTAGGGAAGGGTAACCTCAAGAAAATTCAGAAAGCCACAGAGTATTTACCCTCTGCTGAGAAGTTGCTCAAAGACTCAGAAAAGAAAGGCTACAGGATCATCAGTTTCACGGATGAAGCTTACCCCTTGAGATTTAAAGGTTTGTATGATGCCCCTCCATTATTGTTTGTGTCGGGTAATTCAGACCTAAATAGTGCCAGAACTATTGGCATAGTAGGCACCCGAAAAGCTACTGATTATGGTAAAGAAATCACTGAGGAGATAGTAGCTGGGCTGAAAGCTCAAAACGTCTGTGTAGTAAGTGGTCTGGCCTATGGAATAGATATAGCCGCACATAAGGCAGCAGTAAAAAATGGACTTTCTACCATAGCTGTAATGGCTGGAGGACTGGACCAGATTTATCCGGCTGCACACCGAAAATATGTAGGTGATATCATTCAAAATGGTGCCTTGGTTTCTGAAAACAGGAATGATAATGTACCTGTGGGACCTCAGTTTATAGCCCGAAACCGCATAATAGCGGCATTAAGTGATGTCACTATCATCGTAGAGTCTGCAGCTCGGGGAGGAGGTCTGGTTACGGCAGAATATGCCAATAATTATCATCGGGAAGTGTATGCTGTGCCCGGTAACATCAATCAAACATATTCAGAAGGACCTAATAACCTCATCAAAAGAAATAAAGCGAAGATATTCACCTCTGTTAAGGCAATGATCAAAGACATGAACTGGGAATTTGATGAGCAAAAAAGTGAAGTCTTACGAAAAGCCGAGCTGGACTTGACTCAGTTAACAGATGACGAGAGCAAAATACTGGCATTACTCAGAGATAAAGGTGAATGTTTGATAGATGACCTGAGTTTTGAATCAAATATCCCTCTAAACAAACTAGCCTCCTTACTACTCAATCTGGAGTTTCAGGAGGCTGTTAAGGCCCTGCCGGGCAAAAAGTTTAAGCTGAAGTAGCCTATTTGGCTTTCAATTCCTGCAAGACTAATTTCTTGCTTTCTACTACTTGAACAGCCTTTTCTAATGCTTCTCGTGCAGCAAAAAGTTTATCTGTGAGCTCAGGGAATTCCTCTTCACGCTTTTGTAGTTTGTCTGCATCACGTTCTTTCTTATCCTTAATTTTTACAAGCTTCTTTTCTTGTTTTTCTACCTCTTCCTGTAGCTCTTCTGTTTCTTCTTCTACCTCAGATTTTAGTAATTCCTGAAATACGGCATCCTTTTTCTGAATCACTTTGCTTAGCTCTTCAGGGCTTTTATCTATTTTCTTACCCAACCTTTCCTGGGCTCTGATATTGGCTTCAAGGGATCTTTCTGCTTTTCCTTTATTTTTTTCGGCAACATCCTTTAAATCCTCGGCCCAGGCCAGGTCTGTCTCAGCCATACGAACTTCCTCATTGAAATAAGCCAGATCATAGAAATCATAGAAGAGCTTATCCAAGGCTTCATGATCAAACTGAGCATCATCCAGCGATTTGCCATTCTCATCAAGGAAAAGCGTATTGATGACCACAAAGTCTTTATTGTCTACAACAATACTCACTACTTTATCCAGATAGCTGCTTAAGCCACCAGACTTGATTTTATCGACAGTGATTTCGCCTTTAGAATTATCCACTTTCCCAAGTTTGCTCAGGTAAGTTTCCCAATCGCTTTCTACAGTTTTCGCTTCAGATCTGATGTACATATAATGTGATGTATGTATCTCATCCTGGTAAAGGAAATCACTCTTTAAAATATGCTGGGCAAATGATGGTGAAGCCAGAGCAATGGCTCCAAAAAGAATAATCAGTGCTTGTTTTTTCATGTATTTAGGTCAAAATTTCTTGTGCAAGATACGACGATCTTCTCGTTTTTGTGATTCTGAGTGAACACCAAAAAGCGATCGCCACCATCTATTAGACGATACTTCTTCTTTAAAGTTTCGGGTTTAGCGGGGAAGTTTCTTGAAATAATATTGAACTTCTCACCCTTTAACTTCTTAAGCTCCTTAGAATTAGCAGAATAGATTTGATGTATTTTTAGAATCTTTCCTGGGAAATTATTGATCAACTGATCTGAAGTGTAAAAATGGGAGTTTGAAGCGAGCTTCAAAAGGTTAAATTGGTTTGCTATACTCTTGAAAGCTCCGGCCTTCATGATGGCAGCATTGGGTTCATAAAGGAAGGACTGTGGCTCTCCAAAACTAACCTGAGCATTTTTTTCTTGTTGCAGACTAAAGTCAAATTGCTGCCTTTCTGTATCCGTGAAATTGAAGCATTGTAAAGATATCTCAACAGGTTCTTTTGTTTGCTGAAGGCTGAAGATAAGCTCTTTTACATCATTTTTGACGGCTATAATCTCTACCTCAGTTACGGCATTAAGACTATTTATCGCCAACTGAATGTCTAACAAAGGTGAATATTTGACCAGAAATTTAGCCGCCTTATTTAATAGTGTATTGTTAATCTCTAAAAGATTAGGACTACAATCTTCTATCCTGACTAATTTTGAGCTCTTTTCAGATCGGCGATCAGGATCTAGAAATATGAGATCTAAGCCAGACAGATTTTGATCCAAAAACTCTTCAGCTGTACAGTTATGGTAAATCACATTATCAATACCCAGAGCCTCAAAATTATGCTTGACAATGGTATATAGCTCTGTATTAGGCTCGCAGTAATGAACGCTTTTGAACTTCTGAGCTAAAAAATACGAGTCTATTCCAAAGCCACCTGTAAGATCTGCAGCAAGCTCTCCTGATTCATTTCTGAATTTATGTTCTGCGGTCTCTCCTGAGGAAGACTGCTCAATATTCACCAATGAAGCCCCCAAAATGTCTGGATTTTCTGCCCATTTTGGTAGCTTCTTTTTGAGTTTCTCTAAAAAAGCATACTGTCCTAAAACTAGCCTTAGGAACTCTGAAGGCCAGCGTTCAGGGTTTTTAAGAGCAAAATCACCGACTGAAATGTTCTTCAGTTTTCTTGCTTCTTTGTTTGCCTTTTGTAAGAGAGTAATGTCCATTTGATAGAAGAAGACGTAAAATTAAAAACTTTGTAGTGCAATTATTAGTCTCAAGGTTTTATGTTATTTTCTATCGTTTCTGCCATAACTGTAAGGAATAAATAATCGCTCAAGCCAATAATCAATAAAGCCGAAATGTCTTCTTTATATTTGCCTTTGATTTTTTCAAAACCCTTTGTCTAACCAGATTAACGTTTTATTCAATGACAAAAGAATTCACTTTTAAACACATCGGAAAAGATTTTTCTGCAGGTGTAGTAGTTTTTTTGGTGGCTCTCCCACTGTGCTTAGGTATTTCACTCGCTTCTGATGCACCGTTGTTTTCGGGTATTATCGCTGGTATTGTCGGTGGTATTGTCGTTGGTTTAATTAGTGGTTCTCGTCTTGGAGTCAGTGGACCTGCGGCGGGTTTGGCTGTTATAGTGGCTAATGCCATTGGTAGCTTCCCATCATATGAGCTTTTTCTGGCAGCAGTGGTGCTTGGAGGAGCTATTCAACTTGTTCTAGGCTTTATTGGAGCCGGTAAAATCGCCTTCTATTTCCCATCTTCCGTGATTAAGGGAATGCTGGCGGCCATTGGCTTAACTATTATTCTAAAACAGATACCACATGCTTTTGGGATAGATAGAGACCCAGAAGGCGACTTCAAGTTTTTGCAAAGTGATGGGGAGAATACATTCTCCGAACTCCTCAATTTGAACAATTTCACCGAGGGAGCATTATTGATAGGATTGATCTGTCTTGGAATTCTGATTCTCTGGGAGAGAAAGTTTATCAAAGAGAATAAGGTTCTGGGTTTTATCCCTGGTCCTTTGTTGGCAGTAGTTGCTGGTGTGGTTATAAGCTATTTCTTCCCTGAAAATTTAGCTTTAAGTGAAGATCACCTGGTTCAGATTCCGATTTCAGGCTCAATTGAGGACTTTGTAGGTCTGTTTACATTCCCTGATTTTAGAGGATTGGCCAGTTTTGCGGTGATCAAAACCGGTTTTCTGATTGCCATTATTGCAAGCTTGGAAACACTTTTATGTGTAGAAGCTACTGATCGTCTGGATCCAAGAAAAAACATAACCCCAACCAATAGAGAGCTGGTAGCTCAAGGAGTAGGAAATATGTTCTCAGGATTAATTGGAGGTATTCCTGTTACTCAGGTGATTGTTAGAAGTTCTGCCAATATTCAGGCTGGTGGACGTACCAAAATGTCGGCTGTCATTCACGGGTTTTTATTGATGTTCTGTGTCATTTTGATACCAGATATCCTGAATATGATTCCTTTATCTGCTTTGGCAGCGGTTCTTCTTGTAGTGGGTTATAAGCTTGCTAAACCAGAGACATTCAAAAGAATGTGGGCTGAAGGTCAGGATCAGTTCATTCCATTTGTGGTAACCATTATTGCGGTACTCTTTACTGATCTATTGGTAGGTATCCTGATAGGTTTGCTGGTGGGTATTGGTTACGTATTATACACCAATTTCAGATCTGCATTAAAGCTTTCAAAGTCAGGTAATCATATGACTATTGACTTTAAGAAAGATGTCTTTTTCTATAATAGAGCCGAATTAATGAAGGCATTAAGCACTCTTGAAGAGGGTGACGAGCTAACGCTTGATGGTAGAAATGTAGATTTTATGGATCATGACATCTTCCTTGCGATTGAAGACTTTGTGAGGGACGCTCAAAAGAAGAATATAAAGGTAAACGTATTAGATATTACGCGTAAAAAAATTACCTTCGGTAAGAATGAAGAAACTATAGAACTGAATAATTAAGATCATGAAATCATACGATCAATTATTAGAAAACAATAAAGAATGGGCAAAAGAGCAGGCCATCACTGACCCTACTTTTTTTGAGAAAATGGCTGCCGGCCAAAGCCCCGATTACCTATGGATAGGCTGTGCAGATAGCCGTGCCCCGGCAGATAGAATTACCAAAACGGAGCCCGGGAGTATTTTTGTTCACAGAAATGTGGCCAACCTTGTAGTTCACTCAGATATGAACATGCTGGCTGTATTGCAATATGCAGTGGATCATCTTAAAGTAAAACATATCATGGTGGTAGGGCATTACGGCTGTGGAGGAGTTCAGGCAGCAATGAGTAATGGAGATTACGGCATGATCAATAAATGGATCAGAAGCATCAAGGATGAATATACTGTCAACAAAAATGAACTTGAGGCCATTTCTGATGAAAAGAAAAGGTTTGATAGGATGGTAGAATTGAATGTGGTTAGGCAAGTGAAAAATCTAGCAGAAACGTCTATTGTTCAAAAGGCCTGGAAAAATGGAGAATATCCTCACTTACATGGCTGGGTGCTGGAATTAAGCACGGGTAACATCAAGAAAATTTATGAGATAGAATCGGGAAATCTTGATGAGATAGAACCGATTTATAGATATGACTTCTAAGAGTTCTTAAAACATCTGCAGAAAGCCAGGCTGAAAGGTCTGGCTTTTTCATTTACCACAAAATAAAACCCACTACTCTGGTCAGGTATTTTTGCGTAATATTCGGGTATAATCTACCAACGGCTAAGAAAAAGTGACCACTTATACAGTTTGCCAGTAATCTAAAGCAGGAAGTGGTACTTTTATATTAACCACTGTAAACTATGAGTAAAGTTGTACTGATTGACGACGAACCAAAGGCCATAGAAAGTCTAAAATGGGAGCTGGAAAACTTCTGTCCTGAAATTGAGGTCGTCGATACTTTTACTGATCCGCGGAAAGCCTTAAAGTATTTTGAGGCCGATACAGATATAGACTGCCTTTTTCTTGATATAGAAATGCCTCAAATGGACGGTTTCAGGTTTTTAGATAAACTGGGAGAGAGAAATTTTGCGGTAATTATTACTACTGCCTATGATCAGTACGGCATCAATGCCATAAAGGAAAGAGCCTTGGATTATTTGCTCAAACCTATTGACTCAGACGATCTTATAGCCGCTTGTGAGAAGATTGAACAGTATAAAAAAGAACATTCACTGATAGACAAATTTGAGGAGACTTTGCTCAATGCCATGAGCAATACAGGCTCAGGCCATAAACGCATTGGTCTCAACATTGACGGTAAAATCATGTTTCTAAAACCCGATGAGTTGATGTATTGTGAGGGTGATGGGAATTACACCTCAATATTTCTGGAGAATGGCGAAAAGTTGTTTGTGACACAAACCTTAAAGAGAATAGAACAAAAGCTGGAAGGAGCCGAGTTTTATCGTATTCACAATTCTTTTGTGATCAACCTTACCAAGGTCAGAGAGTACCTGAAAACAGACTCTATGGTAGTGATGACCGACGGTAAAAGTATCCCGGTAAGCAGAAATAGAAAGTCTGACTTTTTGAATAAATTTTGAGAAAACTACTAATCATATTATCCTTTTGTTTTGGTAGTCTGGCTACAGTTATGGCTCAGGTACCTGAGGGTACTCCTTTTCTATTCGAAGAGGATATTAAGGAGTATGTGGTGATAGATAGTGTTTTGAGACCCATCAGTTACAAAGTAGAGGCACTGGAGGATTTCATTATTGAGTCAGAAAAAGTGGGTTATAATGCCGGATTAGTCTACGCCAATAACCAGCTTGGTATTTACTACAGAAACAAAGCTGACTACCCTAAATCTGAAAATTATCATAAAACTGCCCTTGCCATAGCAGAGTCTAATAATCTGACAGATTTTAGAATTATGGCTCTGAACATGCTTGGTGTAGTTGCCAGAAGAAAAGAGCAGGTTAGAGTAGCTCTGGATTATCATAAGCAGGCCCTGGAACTAGCCGAAAAGCAAGGTTCCAGAGGTGAGACCAACCTCAGAAGTACGGCAGTTTCAAGGAATAGTATTGGTAATCTATACCTGACGCTCAGACAGGAAGACCTGGCACTTAATGAGTTTTTAGAATCGATTAAAATTGAGGAGAAGATCGGGAATAACCTTGGCTTGGCCATTAACTATCAGAATATTGGTGGTTTATATGAGCAAAAAGGTGATTTCAAAAGTGCCATGGAGAGCTATGAGAAGTCGCTTTCCTACAATGAAAAGATCAATTCTGATCTGGGTAGGGTCATCTGCTATAATAGCATTGCTCAATTATACCTTAAGCAAGGTAAAGCTCAGGAGGCTCTGAAATTGCTTGAGCCTACTATTCCTAAGGCAGAGGCTATTGAGGATGACTATTATATTGTGATGGCAGAGCAAAATTACGGCTGGGCATTATTGGAATTAGGTCAATTAAACAAGGCAGAAAATTACCTTACCAAGGCCCTGGCAACGGCTAAAAATCTTGGTCAACAGTATTTTGTAGCAGAATCTTATAAACACCTATCGGTTCTAGCAGAGCAAAAAGGTAGATATAAAGAGGCTCTGGACTATAACAAGCTCTATCATGAAAATGAGGAGCAATATCTCAATGAGAAGAATCAGCAGTATGTAGCTGATCTTATTCTGAAATATGACTCCGACAAAAAGAAAAGCCAAATAGAAATCCTGGAAAAGGAGAATGAACTGGTGAATGTCAAACTAGCGGACAATCGTAGATTTCTAATCATTCTAATATTCTGTACCATACTTCTGGCTTCTATTTTCTACATTTTATATAGACAAAATAACCTTAACAGAGAAAAGCAATTTTTGGAGCTGGAACAAAAAATGATGAGGTCCCAAATGAACCCTCATTTTATATTTAACTCTCTGAATAGTATTAAGTTATATATAATTAGCAATAATAAAGATAAGGCTGTTTATTACTTAAATAAGTTCTCAAAACTCATTAGAACTATCCTCTCAAACTCAAAAGAAAAGGACATTACCCTGGAAGACGAACTCCAGACTATGGATTTGTATATGAATATTGAGAATATCAGATTCTCGAATAAGATTCACTTTAATATTGAGGTTGAAGAGGGCATTGAAACTAAACAGGTGAGAATACCATCCCTGATTTTGCAACCCTTTCTGGAAAACGCCATTTGGCATGGCCTCTCTTCAAAAGAGGGAGATAAGATATTGACTTTATCTGTTGCTCAATCCGCCACAAATCAGCTGACGATTGCTATTGAAGATAATGGGATTGGTCGTGAGAAATCGAGAGAAATCAAAGCGAAGAAAACGCTGAAAAACAAATCGATAGGAATTGACCTGACAGAAGAGCGTTTAAGGAATTATTATGAGGAGGTTAAAGGTGAACATAAACTTGAGATTATTGACCTATACGACGATCAAAATGAAGCCTGTGGTACACGAGTAAATCTGGTAATTCCTTATTATGCAGAATTCAAAAAGAAGCCAAAGCTTCAATTGAGTTGAGCGGCCTTATCTAATACATCTTTCACCACTTCACTAAAATATGCTCCGTTATAAGGGCCAAACCAATTCATGGTAGTGGTTTCGTATTTGTCTTTGTCAAAGTGCTCGTCAGCAGTGATATAGCCGATGTAGTCACCATTAAAACTGGTTAACATCAATTCTAAATTTTTAGATTGGGCGTACTGTTCAAGCTCTTGAACTAACTCTCCACTAAAATCACAAGGTAGCCCGATGAGAACAAGCTTGTCAAGTTTTACAGCTTTTACAGAAGCTGAGGCTTCCCCAAAAAGCCAGTTGAAAACCCAAGGTCGTAATGCCCATGTGGTGCCAATACGCGGCGAAGGTTTCCTCAGCGGCACTGTTGCCTCTAAATAGGAAATGGAATTGGCTAATTCCATCTCCAATTCATTCTTTGAGTTGATTTCCCGAAAAACTCCTAGAGCCTGATTATTGACTTCATCAAAATCGTCCTGTCCTTCTTCTATTGGCCCCATGCTGCCTACAGCACCGGCCATGTAGGCGGCGAAATCCACTTGGTAATTTTCCAGTGAATCAACCAATACTCCAGGGTAATCCCTTGATAAGTGGTTAGTTTTAGAGTCCAAAACCGTCGAGTGGGCAGCGTATGAATTCAATATGGCTGTTTTTCCGTCTTTAGTATTAAATCGGAGTGTGGAGATATTCGGAGCTATTTCTCCTCCTTCTATGAGCCGATTCCGAATATCTTTTTTATCAATATCCATTTCATAATTTAGCCCACTGACTTCAGACATATTCTTTGAAGCCAATTCTATTGACTCCAGGATTTGGTCAGCAATCATCTGTTCTATATCAGGGGCATATTGCCCTGCGAATAATCTCCCAACCAAAGTATTGTACCATCCACCGATAGAGTTATGGCTATGTGTAGCACCATAATATATGTCTATGTTATCGAGTAATTTTTGATCAACCAATGCCTCAACAGTAGGAGGGATGATCAATAAATCAGCAGTAACTATTGCAACTTGCTTTTGCTTAGTTCCTAAAACGATAGTTCTGACATAGACAGAATCGTGGATTTTTTCAAAAGGTTTCCCTTTACGTACACCATAGCCTGCCAGAGCCATCGGCTGATCAGGAGTAATGTTAGTTTTACTCCAGCCTACTAGTAAAGAATCATCACCTAAATGTTTGAATTGCAAGGTCTTGAGGTTCTCATTCCAGTCCCTATAATACTGCATTTCTTCTTTGGGCGTATAGTCTATCACCGTTACTAAACTCACTAGTAATATGATAGTTAAGGGAAGGAGGGCACCCAGTATTTTTAAAAATAGCTTCATGTTGAAGGCGAGACTTTTTACTGATTTTGCTTTAAATTAGCGAACCTTTCACAATGCTCAAGACTACATGGAAATAGATTTCGCAAATTATTTAAACATGGCTGTAGATGCCGTGGTTACTTATGCTCCTCGATTAATAGGAGGTATAGCAGTTCTGGTCATCGGCTTCTGGGTTTCAAAAAAGCTTTCTCGTATTGCTAGTCTTAGTCTTGAAAAGTCGAGTCTATCACCGGAGATTACGTCATTTTTAATTTCCATGTTTGATCTGGCCATAAAGCTCAGCGTAATTCTCTTTGCCGCCGGTATGGTAGGTTTTGATACATCGGCCATAGTAGGGGTGCTGGCAGCTGCTGGGTTTGCTATTGGTTTAGCCTTACAGGGTGGTCTTGGGAATTTTGCTTCGGGCATTATTATCCTTGTTTTTAAGCCTTATAAAGTGGGTGATTGGATAGATATTGACGGCAAATTTGGGAAGGTGGAAGAAATACAAATTTTCAATACTCTACTTGGCACCCCAGGACAAAAGACATTGATTATCCCAAACGGACAGATTACAGAAAATGTAGTAACCAACTTCTCAAAGAAAGGTTCTATCCGACTGGAGTTGACGGTAAATATGCCTTATGAACAAAGTTTTCCGGAGGTGGAGAAGATCATACATGAGGTGATGGCCGCAAATCCACTTATCTTAAAGGAGCCGGAACCAATGGTTGGTTTAGAAGCCTATGATACGCACTTTCTAGTAGTAGGAGTAAAGCCTTTTGTGAATCCGGATGATTTTTGGGAAGTAACTTATCAGCTACACAGAGATATCAAAAAAGCCTTCAGTGTAAATGGAATCAAAATGGCTTATTCTGAAGGTGTGGAACTAGGAACAATAGGAGAGTAGGTGCCTACTGTTTGATAATTCGATGATGAGAAACTTCTCCATCAGCAATCAGATTTAAAATATAAGAGCCTGATGGAAGGTTTTCAATGTTTATCCCTCGATCTGAATATTTACCGAAATCTACTTGTCTGCCAGACATCTCCAATAGTTGAAAATTGATCTCCTGTGCATTAGAGCCTGAGATTTTTATCAATCTGGTAGCTGGGTTGGGGTAAATATGAATCGTCTTTTCCTTTTCGGCAGATAATACGATAACGATAACTTCAGCAGAGCCAAAAACTTCGCCAAATCCACAAGGATTTTCTACGGTAGTAACGGAGTAGGTTGTAGTACTCAGCGGACTAACAGAGAAAATATAAGGATTAGATTCTGCGGTAATACTTCCGCTTGAAGGGGTGCTGAAAGTCCAAGGTCCAGGTCCTGTAAAATCTACTTGTATATTGGTACTTTGCCCTATTTCTATTTGTCCTCCACCGCTTAGTGTTGCCGATGGTAGCTCCACATTTTCTATTATTGTTTTTGTTTCGCTAAATTTTGCACATCCGTTTTTTTCAATCCAAACCTTGTAAGAGCCTAATCTATCAGCACGAACCGTGAAGGAATCTGATGACGCCGTCAACTGATCATTTACCCATTGGTATGAATCGGTGATTTCATTTGAGGTGATTAAGGCAAATCCGCCATTGATACAGATGCCTAACGTGTCTGCAACAGGACTGAGCTGCGTATTGATTTCTGTAAGCTGTAGCTGAATATCTTCATTAAGGACTTCACACGAAGGAGCTTGAATATTTAGTTCATATGTGCCAGAGGTGTTTATATTGAGCCTTTTATCACTGCCCCTCACTTGTCCTTCTTTACTCCATGAAATAGAGGCACTGCTAAAAAAGTCATTTCCTTCTGAAGTAAGATAGCTGGTATTTTCTTCACCCAATTGAAAACTGAGGAAACTAATCTCCTGAGCACAATTTCCATTTTGATCGGTTAAAATGTTTATAGCAGGAGTACCGAATTTCACCTCAATTGGATTCGATAAGTATGTACAGTTTTCGCTGATTTCAGCTTTTAATTGATATCTACCGGCCTCCTCGAAACCTATTTCTTTTTGATTCTCATTTGGTAACTCAGACCCATTCAGCAGCCAGCTAAATTGTGTTTGGGCTGTCTCAAACTTAAGTTGAATGCCTGAGCCATAACTCAGTGGAGCGATACATGATTGCAGAGCTTCAAAATTATCTGCAAGGTCAAAACTTACGGTGTTAGAGTCGAAATTAATGTCCAGTGTATCCGAACTGATGAGACAAATATCGTTGCCGAAATTACCTGCAATATGATAAGAGCCTGTTTCTTGCAGACTACCGAGATCATAAAAGAAATCAATGTTTTTCAGTACCTCATTGTCCTTGTAAAGGGAAAGATTATAAGCACCTCTAATAATATCTGAGTTCTCTACAAACGGAAGGACTTGTACCGATGATCCGGCACAATATGCATCATCATTTAAACGGGAAAGGCTAATTGCTTCAATGGTCCCGGTTTTTACGAGAATAGGCTCCGAAAGAGATTCACAATTGCCTTGTTTCAGGCCAAATCGGTAAAGACCTGGTTGTTGAATAGTCACTGATTTAGATCTTGCACCAGGAATACCTTTTCCGTCTTTGAGCCAATAATAAGATAGATTTCCTTCATTTTCGTATCCTTCTGCCGTAAGGCGTAGATTGGTGTTTTCACAAATCGTAATTTCACCATTTTTAGCTTTTAGTGGATATGTATCTATATCCCCTGCCTTAACAGTACCAATGTTTACGAGGAATGGATCTGATTTGCTTGTACAGCTCCCTTGACGGAGTGCCAAGGAGTATTGACCACTTTCTGTAGCCGAAAAATTACTTGAAGTTGCCCCAAAAATGGTATCTCCTTCATAAAACCATTGCATCGATAGTGATTCTAATGCTGGAAAGCTGGCGTTGATTTGAACAGCGTAGCCTTCACAAGCTTGCTGAGGAGTAGAACTACTTAATCGGGCCTTATTCATTTCACCGGAAGTAATACTAGCTCTACCACCTACTGTATACGTACAGCTTCCTCTTTGAACCTGGGCCGTGTAAATACCGGATTCCATGGCCTTATAAGAGGACTCTGATGCTCCTGGTATCAGGATCCCATCCTTTAACCAGCTGATATTATCACCAGAGATTAAGCCGGTATAAATTTCTATTGGCGTACCAAAGCCTTCACAAAATGGCTCAGCATCATATTGTATAAATAAGCCGGGAAATGCATCAATATTAACAGTTAGTTCATTCGATTTAATTCCGGAAGTATTGGCCTGCACAAATAGTGTAGCAGATTGATTTAATCTCCAATTGAAATTGAAATCATTTATTTGACCGAGCTCTGTTACGGATTCGTCTGCGTTTTTACGAAAAAGAAAGAAAGTCTCATCTTCTTCAAAGTTGGCATCAGAAGTAACTATAAAAGAACTGGAATCACCATAACAGTAAAAACCTGAGCTGCTACTCAGGTTCAAACTTTGAGAAAATACATTCCCGTAAAAAAGTGAAAATGCCAACAGGAATAAAGTGAAAATTGGCTTGAGCTTTACTACGGGGATTTTCATAGGCTTTATTCTTTTTCTGCTGCGTAATCCATGGCAGCTTTCACAAACTTAACGAAGATAGGATGAGGTTCTTTTACCGTACTTTTTAATTCCGGGTGAAACTGTACCCCTAGGAAAAACGGATGAGATGGTATCTCAACGATCTCTACCAAGTTGGTCTTCGGATTTATACCTGAGAAAACCATACCAGCTTTTTCAAAGTCTTCTCTGAATTTGTTATTAAACTCCCAACGGTGTCTATGTCTTTCAGAGATTTTCTTCTTTCCGTAGATGCTTCTGGCCAGGGTTTTTTCGGCCAATTGACAGTCATAAGCTCCTAAACGCATGGTGCCCCCTTTCTCAGAAACTTTGACTTGGTCTTCCATTAAGTCTATCACCGGATGCTCAGTTTCCTCGTTCATTTCAGTGGAATGTGCGTCTGACCATCCCAGAACGTTTCTACCGTATTCAATTACTGACATTTGCATACCAAGGCAAATACCAAAGAAAGGAATATTATTCTCTCTTACGTGCTGTACAGCCTTGATTTTACCAGCGATCCCTCTTTCACCAAAACCGGGAGCCACTAAAACGCCATCCAGATCTTTGAGTTTTTCTTCAATATTTTCTTCGGTTAGTGATTCAGAGTGAATCCATTCTAACTTGACTTTGCATTCGTTTTCTGCACCAGCATGAATAAAAGACTCTATAATTGACTTATAAGCATCTTTAAGCTCCACATACTTACCAATAAGCCCGATAGTTACCTGAGCTACAGGATTCTTTAGACGGCCCAGGAAGTTTTTCCAGTCATCAAGCTTAGGGTCTTTGTCGTTATAGACATCCAACATGTAGAGTACGCGTTGGTCCAGTTTTTCTTTTTCCATCAACAATGGAACATCATAAATCGTAGACGCATCTTTCGCTTCTATTACCGACTTTACCTCTACGTTACAGAAAAGAGCAATTTTTCTCTTGATGTCTAGTGGTAAAGAATGTTCTGTTCTACAAACAATGATGTCTGGCTGCAGTCCAGATTCCTGTAATTTTTTTACCGAATGCTGGGTAGGCTTGGTTTTAAGTTCGCCGGCAGATGCCAAATAAGGCACTAAGGTCAGGTGAATGGTGAGCATGTTTTTCTCACCTAAATCCCATTTAAGCTGACGTACAGCTTCTATGAATGGTAAAGATTCAATATCACCTACACAACCGCCTATCTCCGTAATGACGATATCGTATTGACCTGTCTCGCC
Organism: Jiulongibacter sp. NS-SX5; assembly: GCF_052828545.1. Next base: position 1,171,676 of record NZ_CM128248.1, on the reverse strand, counting down.
AACATTTAAAATGTTTCTTTTGATTTCATCGGTGATGTGAGGGATAACCTGTACTGTTTTTCCTAAGAAATCCCCCTTCCTCTCCTTAGAGAGTACATTGAAGTAGATTCTACCCGTAGTTACGTTATTGAGCTGAGAGGTTCTAACATTAAGAAAACGTTCATAATGGCCAAGATCAAGGTCAGTTTCTGCACCATCATCTGTTACATAACACTCCCCATGCTCATAAGGGTTTAGAGTGCCTGGGTCTACATTTAGGTAAGGATCCAGCTTCTGGATAGTTACCGATAGTCCGCGTGCCTGTAAAAGTTTTGCTAGTGAAGAGGCAATGATTCCTTTGCCAAGAGATGAAGCTACACCGCCAGTTACGAAGATGTATTTAGGTGTTTTTTTGTTCCCGCTCATTACTACGAATTGAAAATCCTATGTATGATTACGGGATACAAAGGTAACTCTTTTCTTAAGTAATGCGAGTTAATTTTAGATCAATTCTGAAGCTTCTATTGACAATTATAGGCATAGCTCTCAGTAACAGACGATAAGCGTCCGTTTTGAGTTTTACTCATATTTGATTTAATCGGGTAATCGCCGTCGTAGTCATATGCGGTTGAGAATTCACTGGTACCACCGTTATTTGTAATAACCCATTTGGTAGCATTATTCTGGTTCAGAAAGTAGGTATAGTTCACGTCTCCATTTAGAGCAGTGTAGGCCATAAAATAAGAGAGGATTTGACCAAGCTGTCTTTGCTCTGCAAAAGGACTTTTCTTGTCATCAAACTCTTTGTTTTCTAAGATCGTCTGCCAATTTCCGTCATCCTCTACACTGATTTTGGTGATATTGCCATCATCATTATAGTCAAAAGCAAATTTCACGATATCTTCAAATATCACGAGGTCTAGTTCCAGACTTACGAGCTGGCGTGTACCATTATAGCTCATAATGCTTTTATTTTCAATTGGTCTACCTACGCCATCACGGCCGCTGAATGTCATGCTTTGAAGGTCATTATTTCCATTATATTCAAAATAATAGGCCCCATTGTTTAAAGTTGAGTTTCTTGCTTCTACAATATTTCCTCCTTCATAAATGAGTTGGTCAAAATCGAAAAAACCTAATAGCTGATATGGATTTCCGTCGTCATATTGGACAGTCATCTTCAATCCTTGACTATGTTCAATATCTCTTATATCGCAATTGCGGATCTGCTCTCCCACTGCCTGAGACGTACCTAAGGGTCTGATTCCCAGATCATGAACTTTCTTACAAGCGAAGAGTCCGATCAGGCCAAAGACCAGGATTACTGTATTTCTGAATAATACCATATCCACACTTTGGCAAAAACCATGCTAATTCTCAAACGTATAGTCTGAATAGAAAAAGAATATTTTCAGCTAAAGTCTAGAAAGATCAATCATCATTGAATTTGTGTTTGACCCATAAAAAATGCCACCCTGTTTCCAGAGTGGCATTTTTTTATTTTTCTGAAGAATGATTACATCATTCCGCCCATTCCGCCGCCTGGAGGCATTGCGTGAGCAGGATCTGGTTTTTCTTCAGGAATATCTGAAACTACAGCTTCAGTAGTCAATAACAGACCTGCAATAGAAGCAGCATTCTCAAGTGCAAGACGAGTCACTTTAGTAGGGTCAATGATACCCGCAGAGATCATGTCTTCATATTTATCTTCACGAGCATTATAACCAAATGCATCTTTACCGTTCTTCACTTCCTGAGCTACTACAGATCCTTCGCCACCGGCGTTGAATACGATAGTTCTCAATGGAGCTTCTACCGCGTTTTTAATTAATGCAATACCGGTATCTTCGTCAGCTGAATCACCTTTAAGGCCGTCAAGAGCAGCTTGAGCTCTGATAAGAGCCACACCACCACCAGCTACGATACCTTCTTCTACCGCAGCACGAGTAGCGTGAAGTGCATCATCTACACGGTCTTTCTTTTCTTTCATTTCTACTTCGGTAGCAGCACCGATATAGATGATAGCTACACCACCAGAAAGTTTAGCAAGACGCTCTTGTAGTTTTTCTCTGTCGTAATCAGATGTAGTAGTCTCAATCTGAGCCTTGATCTGATTTACTCTAGCTTTGATACCTTCCTGATCTCCAGCACCGTTTACTACAGTTGTATTGTCTTTGTCAACGATCACTTTCTCAGCTTGGCCAAGCATGGTGATGTCAGCATTCTCTAACTTAAATCCTCTTTCTTCAGAGATTACCGTACCACCAGTTAAGATAGCGATGTCTTCAAGCATTGCTTTTCTTCTGTCACCAAAACCAGGAGCTTTTACAGCACATACTTTCAATGAACCTCTGATTTTGTTTACTACTAAAGTAGCAAGAGCCTCACCGTCTACATCTTCAGAGATGATCATTAACGGACGAGAAGTTTGAGCAACAGCCTCAAGTACAGGAAGAAGTTCTTTCATTGAAGAAACTTTCTTCTCAGAGATAAGGATGTATGGGTTCTCTAGCTCAGCTTCCATCTTATCTGCGTTAGTAACGAAATAAGGAGAAAGGTAACCTCTGTCAAACTGCATACCTTCTACAGTTTTAACTTCAGTTTCAGTACCACGAGCTTCTTCTACAGTGATGACACCTTCTTTACCTACTTTCTCCATAGCGTCAGAAATCATTTGACCGATTTCCAGATCGTTATTGGCAGAAATAGTAGCTACCTGAGTGATTTCTTTTGCAGTAGCAATAGCATTTGACTGCTCTCTTAGGTTTCCTACTATTGTAGAGACAGCTTTGTCAATACCTTTTTTAAGGTCCATTGGGTTTGCACCAGCTGCTACGTTTTTAGCACCAATCGTGTAGATAGCCTGAGCCAAAACTGTTGCAGTAGTAGTACCATCACCCGCTGCATCAGCAGTTTTAGAAGCTACTTCTTTAACAAGCTGTGCACCCATGTTTTCGATAGGATCTGCAAGCTCAATTTCTTTTGCTACAGAAACACCATCTTTTGTAATAGAAGGTGAACCGAATTTTTTATCAATAATTACATTACGACCTTTAGGCCCTAGAGTTACTTTTACTGCATTCGCAAGGGTATCTATCCCCTTTTTCATGCGATCTCTGGCCTCGGTATCAAAATGAATTTGCTTTGCCATTTTTTATTTCTTGTTTGAGATTTCTAAATGTTAGTTTTCAATAGAGAGATTAAACGATAGCGTAGATATCTGATTCACGCATAATCAAATACTCTTTGCCGTCAATAGTTAGCTCGGTACCTGAGTACTTTCCGTAAAGTACAGCATCACCAACACTTACTGTTAATGGCTCGTCTTTTTTGCCAGGTCCTACGGCTACCACTGTTCCTTTTTGAGGTTTTTCTTTTGCCGTGTCTGGAATGATAATTCCGAAGGCAGTTTTTTCTTCAGCGGCTGATGCTTCTACCAGCACTCTATCTGCCAAAGGTTTTACGTTTACTGACATAGTCTTCCGTATATTTTAAGGTTAACGATAAAATTTAAAGTTACAGGAGTCAATTGATCAAATGATCTGCCAATTACCCATTATGTCATTGTTTACTGACATTTTTTCATGTTCAATAATTTAAGAATGACGAATCGCCTTTTTAAGCCGATAATGCTGTCAGGGTGGGGGTGAAGAATTGTCATGATCGGGTATAAAAAAAGGCTGCATCGTTTGATACAGCCCTTCTTATAAAGATTTTCTTCTTACTCAGCAGGAGTGGCATTTGGTAAGGCCGGTACCGGGTTAGCCGGAGCTGGTGCAGCCGGTGCAGTCTGAGATGTCTCTACATCCAGTACACTGTTTGTTCCGCTTGCATCACCCGCTCTCATGAAAATACCCGTAGCCAAAGCACCAACCACGATAAAGGCAAAAAAGCCCCAGGTTAATTGCTCCAGAATGTCACCGGTCTTTTGTACACCGAACATCTGTGAGGTAGCTCCACCACCAAATTCACTTGATAGTCCGCCTCCTTTTGGGTTTTGTATAAGAATAACACCAATTAGCAATAGTGCTACGATTATGATCAATATGATAATTGTTGTTGTCATTATGTCTTCTTGATTTTGAAAAGTGGCTGCAAAATTAGTTTTTTTCTTTAATTAATCTCTGATGATCTCTCAAAAAAAAGATTTTCAGGCCGATGGACGGGTTGAAAATTCTTTAAAAAGCGATCAACGCGTTCTATGTAGGTCAGGTTTTCCTTTGGTTTTGATTCCGTTTTTACATTTTCCTGCTTGCTTTGAATGAGTTTGGCTTTCAATAACCATTTCTGTCTCTCTGCCTCAAAGGCTGCTCCTTTGGCTCCTAATTTCTCTCCTGCAGATACAAATACCATTCGAAGGAAATCGAAGTCAGGGTATTGATCTAAAAGGTCAGACAAAATCTGAAAATCAAATGGGGTAACGCTTTGAGGACTTTCGGCTAAGCCGATCAATAAGTCGATATTGCTTTTGCTTACCATTTAGCAGCTGTGTCGTTGAAGATATTAAGCACCAATTGCTCTAGAATTTTAGGAACCAAACTAGGTTCTACTTCTGAGAGAGACTGCTCTTGAGAGAAATCTTGATAGAAACTAAATTCCTTTTCAAAACTCTCATTTTCATCCTGCATATTCTGGAACGTAACTTCAACAGCAATGGTCAAACGGTTCATGGCCGCTTTATCACCTGAGGTAGTAGCCACAGGAGTCATTTCGTACCGGGTTATGGCTCCGGCTAAATACAAATCGGCATTCGCCGGAAGCAATTTCAGACTCGTGTTTCTTTGATAGTACTCCTTTAGTTCTTCATTGAAGTTTAAGGAAAGATTGGCAGGTCCTCCGGCCGTAGCCATTGAAAAGTTTTCAATGGTGATGGTCTCCAGATCCGGAGACAAAGAGGTGCCTGTAAACGAATAGACTCCACAAGACTGCAGTAAAGGAGAAAGTATAAGTATGCTAATCAGTTGCAGACCTCTAAGGAGGTTTAAAGATTTATTTTTCATCTTCAATATCATACTGCTTAATCTTACGATACAAGGTTCTTTCTGAAATTCCGAGATCTTTGGCGGCATACTTACGTTTGAAATTATTCTTACGTAAGGCCTTCAAAATGATCTCGTGTTCATTTTTCTCTAGTGATAACGACTCTTCCTCATCTTCATGTGTGATGTCTTCTACATTTTCACGTGTTCCGTGAAGATTGTCGATCGTGATGATGGTCTCGTCGTCTTCTTTGGTATAAACCGGGTAAGGGCTTTCATGCTGAACCGGAGGAGGTAGAGCAGAATAAGAAGCACTTGGAGTGGTTATTTCGTCAAAGAGGTCTTCATGCTCATTGATAAACTCCTCAGTGATTTGACCACCTTTCATCATGTTATGGACCAGCCGTTTAAGATCAGTCACATCCTTTCGCATGTCAAAAAGTACCTTGTAGAGAATCTCACGTTCAGAAATATCTCCCGATCCTTGACCAAATTGCTTAAACAAAGCAGGAAGCCCACTCGCCTGATGTCTGGGCAGATACTTCTCCATCATTTCGGCTGTAATAACTCTTTCGGGCTCCAAAAGTGTTATTTGCTCTGCAATATTCTTCAGCTGTCTTATATTCCCGGGGAACCTGAACGAAGAAAGTGCCTTTCTGGCTCCCTCTGTCAGTTCTACCGGTTGTATCCTGTTTTTCTCAGCAAAATCGGAGGTGAATTTGATAAACAGTAACTCTATGTCAAAACCTCGTTCTCTAAGTGGAGGTACGCTGATCGGCACGGTGTTTAGTCTGTAGTACAAATCCTCTCTAAAAGAGCCACGCTCTACCGCATCGATCAGATTGACATTGGTAGCAGCCACTACTCTCACATCAGTCTTTTTACTTTTTGAAGATCCTACCGGAATGAACTCCCCATTTTCAAGAACACGCAAAAGTCTGGCTTGAGTACTTGCCGGCATTTCACCGATCTCATCAAGGAAAATGGTTCCGCCGTCGGTGGTTTCAAAATATCCCTTTCTATCGTCTATGGCACCCGTAAATGCACCTTTGGTATGACCAAAAAGCTCTGAATCTATAGTTCCTTCTGGAATGGCTCCACAGTTGATGGCAATGAAATTTCCATGTTTTCTGTGACTCAAACCATGAATAATCTTTGAGAAAGACTCTTTACCACTTCCACTCTCTCCGGTAATCAAAACCGTAAGATCTGTGGGTGCTACCTGAATAGCAACATTCAATGCATAGTTTAAGCCCGGGGCATTGCCAATAATGCCAAACCTGTTTTTAACGTTCTGTATTTCTGGGCTGTTTGTCATTCTTAAGCCAATTCTTCAATTACAGCATGACCTTTAAGTGTAGCCGCTGTACATTCTTCTATTCTTACATTCACATATTCCCCTTTTTTGAAATTCTCTTTCGGGAATACGACCACTTTGTTTTCATCACACCTTCCTTGCAAGAAATCATCTGAACGTTTGCTAAACCCTTCAATAAGTACTTTTTGCGTAGTACCAATCAAACGCTCATTACGCTCAAGCGAATGATTTCTTTGCTTCTCGATGATTTCTGAAAGACGACGTTTCTTGGTCTCCAGGTCTATATCATCTTTCAGTTTTTTAGCGGCAGGAGTACCAGGCCTTTCAGAGTAGTAGAACATATAACCGTAGTCATATTTCACGTAATCCATAAGAGAAAGGGTATCCTGGTGTTCTTCTTCCGTCTCTGTACAGAAACCGGCGATCATATCGTGAGAAATGGCACAGTCGTCACCGAGAATATCTCTAATTCTGTCAATTTTCTGCATGTACCACTCCCTATCGTAGGTACGGTTCATAAGTTCCAGAATTCTGCTATTTCCGCTTTGAGCAGGCAGGTGAATGTAATTACAAACATTCTCATAATCTCTCATGGTATAGAGAACGTCATCTGTAATATCCTTCGGATGAGAGGTGGAGAATCTAACTCTCAGATCTGGGTGTATATCTCCAACCAGTGCCAATAATTGAGCAAAATTAGTGTCAATTTCGCCCTCGGCATTCTTCCATTTATAAGAGTCAACATTTTGACCTAAAAGTGTGACTTCTCTATAGCCCTTTTCAAACAAGTCTTTGGCTTCGTTGACAATGGTTTGTGGCTCTCTGCTTCTTTCTCTACCTCTGGTATATGGTACCACACAGAAACTACACATATTATCACAGCCTCTCATGATGGAGATAAAAGCTGTAACGCCATTACTGCCAAGCCTCACAGGGGTGATGTCTGCGTAGGTTTCTTCTCTGGAAAGGAAAACGTTGACTGCTTTTTGACCTTCCTCTACTTCATTCATGAGATTAGGCAAATCACGATAGGCGTCAGGGCCTACCACCATATCCACCATTTTTTCTTCTTCCAGAAGCTTGGTTTTCAAACGCTCAGCCATACAGCCAAGTACACCGATTTTCACCTCTGGTTTATTTCTTTTGGTGGCATTAAGTGTCTGTAATCTCTTTCTAACTTTTTGCTCTGCATTATCTCTGATAGAGCAGGTATTGAGAAGAATAAGCTCGGCCTCATCTTTGTTAGATGTGGTGGCAAACCCCTCTTTTCTCATAATAGATGCCACAATCTCGCTGTCAGCAAAGTTCATTTGGCATCCGTAGCTCTCTATATAAATCTTTCTTTTCCCTTCGGCTTTTTCATCTTCTGTGATCTGGGCAATGTCCAGTCCTTCTTTTTCTTCGTCTGAAAGGATTTTTATCTCTCCTGTTAATCTCTCCATATGCTTACCATAGATTCAAGCCTCAAAGATACAAAACACTGACAGAATGTCAGTTTACTAAGAAAGAATTATTCTACACACCGAGCGAGCCAAAGAAAAGTTTATTGATTAGGAAAAAATGAAGAAGAAGTACAGCTTTTTATCGCTTGGCTCCGTACTTTTAAGGCAAATGCCTTATTCTTTATGAGATATAATTTTGAACGGCTGTTGGTTCTTGTGTTGCTGATTTCTGCTCAGGTAGTTATTGCACAGCAAAGTATTACAGGTACGGTAACAGCAAAAGAGGATAATTTCCCCCTACCGGGTGTGACTGTACAAGTGAAAGGTACCCAGCTTGGTACGCAGACGAACGCAGATGGAAAGTATGAGTTGACCGCCAGTCGGGGGCAAACTTTGGTTTTTTCTTTTATTGGTATGACGCCACAGGAAATAAGTGTGGAAGGTCAATCGGTAATTGATGTGGTTTTGGAAGAAGAGGCCAGCCAGCTCAATGAGGTCGTTGTTTTGACTGCTCTTGGACTTGAACGAAAGAAAGATGACGATTTAAGTTCATCCACTCTGGTAGATGCGGAAGCTATCAAGAGATCGGGTGAGTCAGGTGTAATTCAAGGACTTTCAGGTAAAACCTCAGGTTTAACAATTGTAAGAAACTCTGGAGACCCGGGAGCAGGGGCATACATTCAGATTCGTGGTCAAAACACAATTTCAGGTGGTTCTTCACCTTTGATCATCCTTGATGGTGTTCCAATTACCAATTCTAGTATTGGAGGTGGAGTTGACGGTGTAGTTCAACAATCAAGACTAAATGATATAAATCCGGATGACATCGCGAATGTTACCGTGTTAAAAGGTGCAGCTGCTGCGGCTGTTTGGGGTACGGGTGCTGCCAATGGGGTAATTTTGATCCAAACGAAGAAGGGTAAAATCAAAGGGAGAAACTTCAGTTTGAATTTTACGAATCAAACGAGTTTTGATGTCATCAATCGGGAATTTGTAAAACAAGATAAATTTGGCCAGGGATATCCATTAATTCAGGAAACCGGAAGAGCAAGAGATGCATATACATATATCTGGAATCCAACATCACGGCTTTCATGGGGAGATAGAATCAGAGATAGAGTAGGAGGTGATGACGAAGTTAGAGTAGGGAATAAGCGTTTTGAAACTGCAGATGGTCAGGTCTTTTATCCGATTTTGACCAAAAACGATAATACCATTTATCATGATGCCAACAGAGATCAGGTTTTCCAAACAGGCTTTACCTGGAACAAGGCATTAAGTATGAATATCAATAATGAGAATTCTGCCACGTACATGAGTTTCTCTCATTGGGATCAGCAGGGGATACTGAAGGCCAACTCAGACTATGTAAGAACCACGGCCCGTGTCAATAATGAAACCAACATTACGGATAAGGTAAAAATTAAGGTAAATAGTACACTGACCCATATCTCATCAAACAGAATTCAGCAAGGTTCAAATCTCAACGGATTCTATCTGGGATATTTGAGAACACCGGCCGACTTTGATAATACAGCGTATATCGGTACTTATTATGATGGTGATGGTGTGCCAACATTTAACGCTCACCGTTCGTTTATCGGAAATCAGAATAATCTGGGTTATTTGGGTGAAGGTGCTCCTTTTTACTCAAACCCTGGTTGGACGATCAACCAACAGGAAAATCCAAATGAACTTCACAGGTTTATTTTCAATCCGGAGTTAAACTGGAACGTAGCAAAAGGCATCAATTTCACAGCCAGATATGGTTTCGATTACTATAATGAATCAAGAGAGACCTGGTTCCCTGTAAATTCTGCAGGAGATGTTTCAGAAGGAACATTCGGAAGAAGTGATATTACAGAAAGGAATACCTCCTTAAATGCTTTCTTGAATGGTACGCATATCTTAAGCCCTCAGTTTAATTTCAGCTGGATTGGAGGTGTACAGTTTGAAGAAGCCTTTTTTACTTCTCAGGGTGGTTCATCTAACAACTTTACCAATCCTTTTGTAGGAATTTTAAGAACCTTTGGAAATGCTGAGGCGGCAAATGAGACTCCTTCTTTAACGCGACTTAGACAGCGTAAATCTGGAACATATGCCGTTCTGAATGCAGAACTCATGAATCAATTCTATCTGGAATTGACTGGAAGGTATGAGTTACCATCTACCTTGCTTAAACCGGTATTCTACCCAAGTGCTTCATTGGGATGGGTGTTCTCAGAGAAGTTGAAGTCTAATTTATTGACCTTCGGGAAAGTAAGGGCCTCTTACGGAGAAGTGGGTATTGAGCCGGTGGCTTATGCAACTCAAACAGTCTACGGACCATTTGATAGAGGAACATCATGGGGCGACGCTCTATCTGCTGCAGTGTATGGAAATCCATTTGCACGAAGTGGAAATAGCGGAAACCCTAGCCTAACTCCAGAAAGAGTGCGAGAAATAGAGGTAGGTACAGATTTGAGATTCTTAAATGATAAAGTCTCTCTGGGAGTTACTTATTATGATAGAATTACCAGAGATGCTTTACTAGCTGTAGATCTGGCTCCTTCTTCTGGTTTTAGCTCTGTTTGGGATAACGCTGCCACCATAACTAATAAGGGATTGGAAGTAGATTTAGGTGTTAGAATCACCAAGCTAAAAAATATAGACTGGCGGGTAGATGCCAACTATTCCATGAACAAAAACATGGTAACCGAGTTACAAGGCGTAAACAGCGTCTTCCTGAACGGATTTACGGGAACCTCTTCCAGAGTTGTAGAAGGGGAGCCCTTTGGAGCCTTATGGGGTGGTAAATGGGTGAGAGATGATTTTGGCTTTATCGCTTTGAATCAGAATGGTTTCCCTGAAGTAGCCGATGAAGAAGGTGTTATTGGAGACCCGAATCCTAAATGGAGAGGCGGTATCGGTTCATCACTTTCTTGGAAGGGATTGAGTTTCTCATTCCAATTTGAAACCTTCCAGGGGAATGATATCTGGGCTGGAACAGAGAGTATCCTGAAGTATTTTGGTGTACATCCTGAAACTGCCAATGAGTTTATTACTGAAACTGAGATGAGAACAGTAGATGGTAGAAGAGTGGCTGCTGGTACCTTGGTCAGAGGAAATATTGGGGACTTCGGGGCAGGGCCTGTTTTACTAGACTCTGAATGGTACACCGGCGTAGGTGGAGGTTTTGGAAATGCTGCAGAGCAATTTATAGTAGACGGAAGCTGGACGAAATTGAGAGAAGTTTCTTTGAATTATGCATTACCATCAAATCTGGTCAATAAAGCAAAACTCTCCTCTGCAAGTTTGGGACTTACAGGTCGAAACCTGTTCATATGGTCTCCTTTAAATTTTGTTGATCCTGAAGTTAACCTAACCGGGGCCTCAAAAGGAAGAGGATTAGAGTATTTCTCAAATCCGGGTACAGGGTCTTACGTGATTACCTTAAAATTAGGAATTTAAGATATGAAGAAGTTGATATTAGCGGTCCTTAGTTTGGCCATCATTTCTTGCGAAAAATATTCGGAAGGGTTAAACACTGACCCAAATAACTTTACAGATGCACCCGCTGAATTAATCATCGGTCAGGCTAATCTGAGTTGGGTTCTTATGACAGAAGGTGAGGCCTCAAGAATGTGTGGGATTTTCACAGATCAATACACGGGCTTCAGCAATCAATTTACGAGTTATAATACCTATGAGGTCAATTCAGGAGATTTTGACGGAATATGGAGTAATAATTACACCGGAGGTATTTCACAAACTAGAATTATCCAGGAAAAAGCAGCTGAAAGTGGGAATACTTCATTGTTAGGAGTATCTCAAATCGTTGAGGCGGTTATGGCGGCAGAATTAGCAGCACTTTTTGGTGATGTGCCTTATTCAGAAAGTGCTCAGCCGGTTGATTTTCCGCATCCGTCTTATGATCCCCAATCAAATGTGCTGAATGCAGCTCAGGAGCTTTTATCTCAGGGGATAGACAATGTGGGTAATTTGAGAGTTGCAGATTTTTATGGAAGTCCTGTCTTCGAAGCCAATTCAGCTCAATGGGCCGAAGTAGGGCATACTTTAAAGGCTCGTTACTATTTGCTGGCCAAAGATTATGCACGTGCCAGAGAAGAAGCATTATTAGGCATTTCTTCTCGTGAAAGAAGTTTAATGGCTAATCACACCGATGTAGAAGGTCAAAGAAACCTGTATTATCAGTTTGGTATTGAGCAGCGTGGAGGATACCTGACAGCTACCAGATCTAATTTGAGAAAGTTGATAAACCTTAGTGATATCAGCACTGATAGGGTCTTGTTTACTCCGGGAGAAGAATCAAGATATGCGGTCTACTTTCAAGGCAACGAGCTGAATTATAACGAAGGCGGATATTTCGCTCAGGAAGCCTCTTATCCTATTGTCGATTGGTTTGAGAATCAGTTTATTTTAGCCGAAGCTGAGCTTAGACTGGGTAATGAAGATGAGGCCAGAGACGTTTTCAATGAAGTAAGACGCGAATTGTCTTCTATTTATAATGATGATTTCCCAGAGGTAGAAATCGGTGGGAATACACTTTTACGCGTAATTCTTGAAGAGAAGTACATCACTATGATCGGTTCTCCTCAAATTTTTCATGATACCCGTAGAACCAATAATCTGATAGGGATTCCTATCAAAAACAGCATTGCTACCAGCATTCCTCAGCGTTTTTTATATCCCGAAGTTGAAATCAATACCAATCAGTCCTTTCCCGGGGTGGTAGGTCTGTTCCAGAAGACGCAGGTGAATCAATAGGAGCTTTCTTGCGATTCTCTTTTTTGAGTTTGAATTATTGCGTAAAGGTAGTGTGCAATTCTGTCTGCCATTGCTTATTCTTCTAATGCTCGCTACTTTTGCAGCTTAGAACAGAATACATGCTTACAATACATAATTTATCCTTCTATTTTGGAGGAAGACCCATATTTGAAGAGGCTTCTTTACAGATTAAACCAAAAGACAAGATTGGTCTCATCGGTTTAAATGGAAAAGGTAAGTCAACCCTTCTTAAGCTTATTGTAGGAGAATACCAGCCAGATGCCGGAAACATCTCTATGGCTGGTGATGTGAGTCTGGGTTTCTTAAATCAGGATTTGCTTTCATACGAATCAGAAGAGTCAATACTTTTGGTAGCCATGCAGGGCTTTCAGCGTGAGTTAGAGCTTCAAAATCAAATCGATGAGGTTTTAGCTGAAATGGAAGCCAATTATTCTGATGATCTGGTCATGAAACTAGGTGAACTTCAGGAAGAGTTTGATATTCTGGGTGGGTATTCTATTCAATCAAAGGCCGAAGAAATCCTGGAAGGGCTAGGCTTTAAAACAGCTGATTTGAATCGTCCATTAAAAGAGTTCTCGGGGGGATGGAGAATGAGAGTGATGCTAGCGAAGCTCCTGCTTCAAAAGCCATCCGTTTTACTTTTAGATGAGCCTACCAACCACCTTGATCTTCCTTCTATTCAGTGGATTGAAAAGTATATTGCCAATTATGAAAATGCGGTGATTGTGGTTTCTCACGATAGAACTTTCCTTGATAATGTAACGACAAGTACTGTTGAAGTTTCCGGATATAAACTCAATCAATACCCAGGGAATTATTCCTTTTATCTTGAAGAGAAGGAACTTCGTAATGAGATACAGAAAGGTGCTTATGAAAATCAGCAGGCTCAAATCAGACAGACCGAGCGATTTATTGAGCGTTTTAAAGCGAAAGCCACAAAAGCTCGTCAGGTGCAGTCTAGAGTTAAGGCCCTTGAGCGTATGGACTTGGTGGAAGATGTCATTAGTGATGATGCAAAAGTCCATTTCAAGTTTCAGTTTGGTACCCAGCCCGGCAGACATGTGATGCGTCTTGATGATATCTCAAAAGCATACGGAGAGAAGGTGATTTTAAACGATACCATGGGGCATATAGAGAGAGGCGACAAGATTGCTTTGATTGGAGCCAATGGTAAAGGGAAGTCAACACTCTTAAGAATTATAGCAGGAACAGAAAAACACGAAGGAAAACGAGCCTTGGGTCATAACGTCAATTTCTCTTTCTACGCACAGCACCAGTTAGAATCTTTACATATCAATGAAACGCTTCTTGATGAGCTGAGATATGCTGACCCCACTCGTTCAGAGACGGAATTGAGGTCAGTGTTGGGCTGTTTCTTGTTTGGTGGAGAGGATGTATTCAAGAAGATCAAAGTATTATCAGGTGGAGAAAAATCTCGTGTTGCCTTAGCAAAAGTTTTGATTTCTGAAGCCAACTTTCTACTACTTGATGAGCCGACCAACCACCTGGATATGCAATCGGTAAGTATTTTGGTCCAGGCACTTCAGCAATATGAAGGTACTTATGTGGTTGTTTCTCACGATAGGCACTTTGTGTCGCAAGTAGCCAATAAAATCTGGTATATAGAAGACGAAGAAATTAAGGTGTACCCTGGTACATTTGATGAGTATCTCTGGTGGCAGGCTGAGCGTGAAAAAGAACAGCAAAACGGAGTTAAAAAAGAGGAGTCTGCTGATAAAGGTGAGAAGAAAGCCAAGGAGAATCAGGACTACAGAGACCGATCAAACGACGACCGTAAGAAAATTGAAAAAGAGATTGAAGACTGCGAGGCCAAAATAGAAGACTTGGAAGAGCAGAAGGCTAAAATAGAGGCTAAACTTGCCCAAGAAGACGTATTCAACAATCCCGATAAATTAGCCAAAGAGAACAAACGTTATGAGAAAGTCAAATTCAATCTGAAGCAAGCCCATGAAAAATGGGAAGCCAAAATGTTGGAATTAGAAGACTAATGCACCACTAGTCTTTTATTGATCTGTTCCTTTTTCTCCTCATCGATGAATCGGAGTACATAAACTCCCGAATTAAGCTTATTCAGGTCTTTCGATACTTTTCTTCCATTAGTAGAGAAAACAGCACTAAGGTTGAGATTAGAACTTTTTACGATTTGTGGCTTAGATCCTTGCATCACCGGATTCGGGTACAGACTCACAAATGATTGATCAGAAGTGTAGAAAACGTGAATAGTCTTAGAATAATCTATCGTCCCATCCAGATCTACTTGTTTTAAACGATAGTAATTGTCGCCTTCAAAAGGTTGATTATCAATAGATTCATAAAGGGATTCTTCTGTACTGACACCTTGTCCTTTAATCTTGGCAATAGTTTCAAAGTTCACGGCATTTCTACTTTTTTGAAGCTCAAAATGAGAACTATTGGTTTCTGATGCTGTTTGCCACATGAGTTTGATTGCGGTATTTTCAGCTACACCTTTAAAGCTAATTAACTGTACAGGAAATGAGCCATTCGAAAGAAAGTCACTTCTAGCGAAATCAGTTGAGTTATTATTAGTATCGGTACCATTAGAACGATATAAAACCCTTGTTGATGTAGGTGTAGTTGCTGCCGTATTTTCTGAGTCACTTGGAGACCCATAACCAAGGAAGTCAACTATAGTTGAACCAACTTCAGGGTTAGTGTTTGGAGTATTTGTGCTTAATGTATTATTGGTACTCAGTAAAGCAATTTTACCTCCAGTGGTTCCAAAAGATCCAGTTCCAAAGCTTCCGGAGGTTTCACCAAGCTGCTGACTACCTGAGGGGGTAAGGCTTAGACTGGGTAATGCTGTGCCATCAGTTCCTGAGGTAGTGGCTTCAAGAATAAAGTATCCACCAGCAGGAATGCTCGCTGAAGCACTAAAATTATGTTTTGACCATGAGGATCCTGCTGCAGATGCATATTGCAAGGACCAACCATTTAAAGATTGAGCCGATCCTCCTGAATTATAAATCACAACAAAATCGTTTTGATATCTGGCTCCACTATTTCCACCGTGAGCATATAACTCAAAGATCATTAACTGAGAATAACTTTGAAAAGAAATCATTGAAAGGATTAGTAAAACAATTGCAGCTATCTTTACTCTCATAATCGATTCTAATGAAGTTTATAAAGGGGTTTTGGATTCTTAAATTTAGCTTATTTGCTTTTATGACTCAAGGTCAGGAGCCATTAAATTCAATAACATATGACCCTGATATCAAGACAATTCAGCTTTACCCATATACGCAGAGCAGTGCTCATTCGGACTTAAGTCCGGCTATATTTAGTTTGAATTCTTCGCAACAATGGATTTTAGAGTTTGACGACCTCAGGGCATCATACCGACAATTCCATGTGAAAATTCTGCATTGTGACCTTGATTGGAAATTATCCAGATTAAGAGACTTGGAGTATCTGACTGATTATAATGATTTTATCATCAATGATTATCATGTTTCTCAAGGTACTAAAAAGCCCTATTACCATTATGGTTTCCAATTGCCGAAAACCAAATTGTCAGGAAACTATATTTTAGAACTTTATGAAAATGATCTCTATGGCGAGCCTTTATTACGTAGAAGATTCAGGGTAGTGGAGGCCTTAGTGGGAGTATCGGCGGAAGTACAGATACCCCAGGATCCTTCCATGTGGAGAACGCATCAACAGGTAAATTTTGAAATAGCCCATCCTGCATATGAGGTAAGAAATCCAAGAACCGACTTCCATATTGAAATAAGGCAGAATTTCAGGGATGAAACCATCAGGTCTGGTTTTGAGGCATCCTCTGTAAACAATTCCAGAAATACACTGGCTTATCGATTTTTTAAAAACGAGAACCTTTTTGAGGCCGGAAATGAATTTAGAAGACTTGATATCAGAAGTACTTATACAAGTGGCACTAATGTCCAGGAAACGCAGCAAGGTTACGAAGATCATGTATTTGTTCGAGTTCAGAGCCCCCGATCAAATTTAACTTACCTGAGTTCACCAGATCTTAATGGTCAATACATTATAGAAACTCAGGAAGATGGTCATCCTGCCAGTACTGCAGATTACGTGAATGTACATTTCAAGATTGAGTCTATAGAGCACCCGGATTATCAAAAGGTCTGTGTACTGGGAGGTTTCAATAACTATCAATGTACAAACTCTGCTGAAATGGCCTATGATTATAACCAAGGAGTGTATCAGACCAACATTGCTTTAAAGCAGGGAGTCTATGACTTTCAGTTTGCAATTGAAGAAAAACCACAGCCTCTCGATTTCAAGTTTTTCGAAGGTAACTTTTCTGATACAGGTAATACCTATGAGGTTTTTGTCTATCATCAGCCGCCCTCAGCCCGGGCTCCTATGCTTGTAGGATATACTATCGTGAATGCTGTAAATTAATGAAACCTGTCTGCTCTTACTTCAAGATTCTTCATGATTTCAGCTTCCTGTTGAAGTAGCTCTTGCCATCTGGCTTGCACTTTCTCTTTCGGATTGTATTCTGCGGCTAATTCTATGAAGTTCTTGTAATGGCCAGCCTCTGATATCATTAGTTCGTGGTAGAACTTTTGAAGCTTTTCATCCTTTATCTCCTGAGATAAAAGCTTGAATCTCTCTGCACTTCTGGCTTCTATCATGGCACAGATCAGCACCTCTTCCATGAGTTGTTCATCACGGCTTCCACCCTTCTTTTTACATTGAGCTAGCTGGGCTACATATTCATCTTTTCTGGCTTTTGTGAGTTCTATTCCTCGCTTGGCCATCTCTTTCAGTACTCTCTGAAAATGACCCCATTCTTCTGCTACCACGGGCGTCATTACTTCTACTAACTTCTGCTTCTCCGGATATTTTACAATTAAAGAGATACAGCTGGAAGCAGCCTTTTGCTCACAAAAAGCATGGTCTATCAGGATATCAGCCAGATTCATTTTAGCTATATCCACCCATCTTGGGTCAGAAGGTAATTTTAAGCCAAGTGTAGTGAGGTAATCAGCCATTTGCCAGATTTTTCTTGTCGTTTTGACGTTTGTCTAAGGTCATCAGGAACGATGGAAGTAGAACCAGATTTGAGATCATGCCAATCAGTAAGGTCAATGAAACTAAGAGACCCAGAAAAACTGTCCCTTTAAATCCTGAAATTACATAAATTCCGAAACCAAAGAAGAGGATAATAGCCGTGTAGAACATACTCAAACCTGTTTGCTTGATAGTGGCACTTACAGCGTCGGCAATCGATTTACCGTTTTCTATCTCCTCCTTGTATTTTGTCAGAAAGTATATTGTACCATCAGAGGCAATCCCGAAGGCAATGCTAAAAATAAGCGTCGTAGAGGGTTTGAGAGGAATTCCGAAATAACCCATTACCCCAGCCGTAATGATTAAAGGAATTACACTTGGGATGGTAGAAATCAGAATGGTCCTTGGGTTTAAAAATTGCGTAGCCATCACCAGCGAAACTAAAATGATAGCCATGATGGTGCTGTCTCTTAGGTTGCTTAGCAAATAGTCATTCCCCTTTGTAAACACCACGCCGTTTCCGGTCAATTGTGCATCCACTTGCTGATCTTCAGGCAGCCATTCTTCAAATTCCCTGTCATAATTAAAAATCGAATCGATTTTCGGCTGCAAATGATTGATCATTTCTGTCATTCGAATGGTTCCTGCATCTGCACTCTGGAAGCTAATTCTTGTATGAGTTCTTGTAGAATCCATAAAGCCACTGGCCAGATTCTCTTTTCCTTCAGCCATTCCCGCGTAAGCAGAAAGCTTGTTTAGCTCTAAAGCCCCCGGAAGGCGATAATATTTCGAGTCACCACCTCTGTAGCCTTGGTAAACGAATTTAATGGCTTCTACTACTGAAATCGGCTTTGTAAATTCAGGATACTTCGCAAATTCACGCTGTACCAAACGAATTTTTTGCAGGGTTTCCGGTTGTAAAGCACCGTTCTCAATTTTAGTATCAATTGAAACCTCAAAAGGTACAATCCCCTTGAAATGCTTTTCAATAAACTTTAAATCAGTAAATACAGGATCGTCTTCCGGTAGATCATCTACAATATGACCGATGGATTGAATTCTGGTCATACCGAAAACGGAAAGACCTACAAGTATACCGATAACCCAATAAAGCTTGGTCCTTCTGTTGTGTACAATGAAATCAACTACCTCCAGAAACTTCGAAATATTCTTGTTCTCCAGGTGTCGTACGTGTTTGGCCTTCGGTTTAGGATTATAGCTAAAAATGATTGGTATCAAAACCAGAGACAGAGCCCATGTAGCTAAAACACTAATAGCCGCTACCAAACCAAACTCGAGTAGGAGAGGGCTACCGGTGAAGTAAAACACAATGAAACCTATGAAGGTCGTCACATTCGCGATAAACGTGGTTTTCCCTATCTTCTCGATCGCTATTTTGAGAGCTTTAATCTGATCTTTGCAACGCAAATACTCCTCCTGATAGCGATTGATCAGGAAAATGGAGTTTGGTATACCTATAACAATAATAATTGAAGGGATAAGGCCAGTAAGCAAGGTAATTTTATAACCAAAGACCTCAATAAAACCTACAGACCAAAGCACAGATATGGCAATGACCAAAACGGCAAAAAAGACAACACGATATGATCTGAAGAATAAGAAGAGAATAACGGTGGTTACCAGAAAGGCCAGCCCCATAAACATGGCTACTTCTGAGCTCACCTTTGACATAAAGTTTGTTCTCACAAAAGGCATCCCGGAGTAGTGCATTTCAATACCGGTTTCTTCTCCAAAAGCGGCTGCCAAATTTCTGACTTCTTCGGTTATCCCAATCCTACTGGAAGAGTTCATTTTCTCCTGATCAAAGGTCACAGCCATCAGATGAGCCTTGCCATCTTCACTAAAGATAAATCCTCTGTAGAAAGGATATTGCTCTATAGTTTTTTTGATACTGTCTACCTCAGCCTGAGTCGTAGGAGCTATTGAAGAAATAGGTTTGAAGTCAAACTTTTTCTCTTCTTCATTATTGATGATTTCAAATAGATTGGTATTTGAGGCCACATTTTTGATTCCGTCTATGGCCTTTATATTTCGGCTGAGAGCATGCCATTTTTGAAACACGTCAAGCTTGTAAATGTCATCTGACTCAAGTGCTATGAGCATAACATTACCATCTTCTCCGTATCTGGCTTTGAAATTCTCGTATAGCTGAAAACTTTCATCAGACTGAGGGAGAATTTTCGGGAGCTCATAGGAAAGCTCCAGTCTGGTAGCCTTGTAGCCCATAAAGCCTGTGATAGCCACAATAACAGCCAGCCAGGGAATTCGATTATTAAGGATTAAATCGGCAATGTTTTTCCAGAAATTTGGAAATCTTTTTTTGTTATTCTGCGATGCCATGAAAAGGGTTTAGCGATTAGGTAATCGGCTTTCAAAATCGCTGCAAAATTACTAAAAATGCTTCGGTTTTACTAGGTCAACCTCAAATAGGTCAAAGGTATGCGTCCTTTTTCTTGAATGGTACAAGGGCAAAAATTACAGCCGGAACGTAAAGGTCTTTTCTATTGATCAATCCGTCGGTTAAAAGTCCCGAACTACCCATTTTTTGCTTACTGTTCTGAATACCAAATACTAGCTCATCGGCATGACCAAGTTCTATTCCTTGATTAACTAACTCTATCGTTTTTTGAGGAAGGAAGAAGCCGGCTGTTCTGGCTTTACCTATTTGGTTTTTAGATAGTATGGCTACCCATGCCATCACCTCCATTTCCTGATCATGACGAATATTTCCGCCTTCTATACCGATCCAGAAATCGGCTTCCGGGTATTCATTTTGAGCGTTTTTAGCTCTGTTGAGTGCTCCTAGGTATGTTTCTTCAGAACCCATCGGTTGATCAGGCACCCCTGAAGGCACACTTACCGAGTGCACTTCAATTGTTTCCTTTGGAAATTGCTGTTGAAAACCCGTTTGAGCGGATTCTATTTTTACAGGATTCTTTGAGGCTACACAAACAATCATTTTGAGTTCTTTAAGAAGATTTCTGCCACTTCCAGATCTTCCGGTGTGGTGATTTTGATATTTCTGTAATCGCCCTCGATTAAATTGACCTTATGGCCTGCAAATTCAATCACAGAAGCATCATCGGTAAAATGAGTTTGCTCTCCTAGAGCAAAGGCCTTTTTTATCAAGCTAAGGTCAAATGTCTGAGGAGTTTGAATTAACCTGACCGCAGTTCGGTCAATATGCTTATTCCCATTGTCGTCTACCCATCTGGCAGAATCTTTTAATGGAATTGCCGGAACGGCGGACCCTTTTTGATGAGCTTCACTAAAGGCATTATTAATAAGCTCCTCTGAAACGAGAGGCCTTACCCCATCATGTATGGCCACAAGGCCTTCATTTTTTGAAATAGCAGCTAGACCATTACTTACAGACTGATAGCGGGTTTGTCCGCCCTCTACAGTTTTGAGTCTGCCCTCACTGTCAGCTTTTATAAATACAGGGTCACTTTCCACTATCTCGTGCCAGAAAATCATATCTGATGCGGGCAGAACGGCAATCACCGTATTCCCTTCAATTGACAAAAAACGTTCAATTGTATGAGCCAAAATTGGTTTATCATCAAGAGGAAGGAATTGCTTCGCAATCACAGATTTCATTCGTGTACCGCTTCCGCCAGCCACGATTACCGAGAATTTTGCTTGTTCTGACATGCTGAGATAAAAAAATAGCCTACCAAATGGTAGGCTATCAAATATACAGATTTGATTTCTTATAGAATCAACATTGAGTCTCCGTAAGTGAAAAACTCATATTTTTCTTTGATGGCCTCCTGATAAGCATCCATGATAAGCTCATAACCACCAAAAGCACAAGCAGACATCAAGACGATTGACTGCGGCAGGTGAAGGTTGGTTAATAAGGCATTCCCGATCTTAAAATCGTAAGGAGGGAACAGGAATTTATCAGTCCAGCTGTTGTCAATTGCTTTCAAGCGAAGGTTTGCTGAAACAGAGGACTCTAATGTTTTCAGAGATGTAGTACCGATGGCACATACACGCTTACCATTGTCCAAGGCATTATTCACCGCATCACAGGTAGACTGTTTGATGGTGAAGTTCTCGGAGTCTGTTTTATGTTTCGTTAAATCTTCAACCTCTACGCCTCTGAACGTTCCAATACCGATATGAAGGGTAATAGGAGAGAATTCCACCCCTTTTATCTGCATCTTACGCATGATGTTTTTCGTAAAGTGCATTCCGGCCGTAGGGGCAGATACAGCACCTTCCTCAGTAGCAAAGATGGTTTGGAAACGCTCTCTATCCAGATCAGTAACCTCACGAGTAATAATTTCCTTAGGAATTGGTGTTTCACCTAATTCATGAATGGTAGACATCATTTCTTCATGATCTCCATCAAAAAGGAAACGGATGGTTCTACCTCTTGAAGTGGTATTATCTATTACTTCGGCTACTAAGTCACTTTCACCAAAGTACAATTTATTTCCAACTCTGATTTTTCTTGCAGGGTCTACCAAAACATCCCAAAGTCTCATTTCTCTGTTCAGTTCACGAAGCAAGAAAACTTCGATTTTGGCACCGGTTTTTTCTTTGGAACCATATAGTCTTGCAGGAAAAACTCTTGTATTATTGGTTACCATGATATCGCCATCATCAAAATAATCTACGATATCGGTAAACATTTTATGTTCTATTTTGCCGGTAGCACGGTCAATGACCATCATTCTTGCTCCGTCACGTTGTTCTTTGGGTTGCATGGCAATTAAGCTATGCGGAAGATCAAACTTGAATTGAGATAATTTCATTTACGTTCTGTTGCCCCTTCTATTAGATGTGAAAAAGATTGCAGACTACGGGGAAAGTCTGAAATTCTGTTAACTATTGATGTCAAACAGCCCGCAAATCTACAAAATCGAGATAGGGGTTGTCAAGGAAATGGACATATATATTCCTGAAGAGCAAGTCTATACCCAAATTTCTCCTTTGAGATAAGTTACAGCAGAACCTGAAATGAGCGTTCTTTCACCTTTATCCTGACAAATGAGTTCTCCCTTTCTGGCAGAAGTTTGCCAGGCTGTCAGCTCTTGTTTGCCTAATCTCTCTGACCAGTATGGGCATAGTTTGACATGGGCAGAACCCGTTACCGGATCTTCATTAATGCCCGCGGCGGGAGCGAAAAAGCGGCTTACAAAATCAACTTCATTGCCAGGTGCGGTACAGATCACACCTCGACATTTGATATGTGCTAGTTTATTGAAATCCGGATTTAGAGATTTTACTTCTTCCTCAGACTGATAAACCAAGAAGAAGTCTTCGCCTGCTATTAATGTTTCAGTGGCTGAAACGTTGAAACAATCTGCTAAGCCTTCAGGAAGTGAGCCCGCCTGCGGTTTTTCTGTAGGAAAGTCAAGTGTGAGCCCTCTACTGTCTCTGGAAACAGATAATGGGCCGCTTTTAGAATCAAAATGAATGATATTTCCAGATTCATTTAATTCTTCAAACAAGATATGTGCAGCCGCCAAAGTAGCATGGCCACAAAGATTAACTTCGATGGTAGGAGTGAACCAACGTATTTCATAACGATCCGCTTTTTTAACCACATATGCAGTTTCAGAGAGATTATTCTCCAGAGCAATATTCTGCATGAGTTCATCTGAAAGCCAATCTTCTAATGGGATGATAGCGGCCGGGTTTCCCCCGAATACCTTTGAGGTAAATGCGTCAGCCTGATAGATCTTAAGTTTCATGGGACAATTTACTTTCTCTTTTTATCGAGAACGAAAATAGTCAGTCCTAGCATGATTAGAGCTACAGAAACCAGATAAATCACATTTCTGCTATCAATGACTCCTCTACTCAGTGATTCGAAATGAAAATAGATACTGAAATAGTCAGAAAAATATTGAGTTACACCTCTGAAAAGGTTGGATAGTTGATGGATACCATCAAATAGAAAGTAACAAAGGAAAGCTCCTGCTATAAAGGCACTTACCTGATTATTGCTCAAAGCTGAGGATAGAATACCAATGGCAGTAAAGACTCCCGCCAATAAAAAAAGTCCGAAATACGAGCCTATCACAGCACCAGTGTCAATATTCCCGACAGGGTTTCCAATGCTTTTTATAGAGAAATAATAAATGACGGTAGGGAGAATAGCCAGAATAATGAGTAACCAGGCCGCGAGAAATTTACCAAGAACTATTTGAGCACTGGTCAATGGCTTGGTCATCAAGAATTCAATGGTTCCGGTTTTGAATTCTTCTGAGAAAGACCTCATTGTGATGGCCGGAACCAACATCAGCAAAATAAATGGTGTCAGTGAAAAAAACTGACCCATTTCGGCATAGCCGTAATCTAAAATATTACTGTCTGGGAAAACCCAAAGTACCAGACCTGTTAAAATTAAAAAGAGCACAATGACCAGATAAGCAATCAGCGAATTCAGGTAGCCATTGAGCTCTTTTTTAAATATTGCAAGCATAAACTAGTTTAGAATACTGGTTTGTTTTTCTTCATAATAGCAGCCACAATTAGTGATAATATGAAAGAAAAGATGATAGCTGCAACAAGAGGCATGATAAATGATAATCCGCCTGTTGTAAACTTCTCGCTCATTTGCAGGGCAGTTTCAATCTGCTCTTCAGAAAGACCTTGACCTTCCATTTTTTCAATCTGAAAATCTTTCATTTTGTCAGGGAAACCAGTGTCAATGAATTTCATGTAGACCTGATTATAAATGGTGCCGATGATGGCAGAAATAACACTGGCCAGCATACCTACACCCAGACCCTCACCAAAAGTCATGAAGCCACCATTAGCTTCTTTGAATTCTTTCATAGCCATGACCAGCATGAAGACTGAAACAGCAATACCGATAAGGAAAGAGGCTGCAGAGCTTTTCCAAAGGTCTGTCATGTACATTACGGTAGTTAGCACCAGACCAGCTAAACCGGCAATCACACCCCATTTCAGGGCAATTTGAGCAGTAGAAGGTTTTTGTTCCATGTTAGAATAGGGTTATAGTTTTAAGAAATGGCGTCTCCTTGCTTACGCAATGCCATTGAGATCAGCATGATGGCTACAATGGCGAATTGCTTAAACATCAAATCGTCGAGAATTACTCTGTAAGGTTTTATCTCATCAAACGACTTTAATTGCAAGTTAAAGCTTTCTTCATTTAAGACGGTATCCAGAGCTTCCTTTTGTTCTAACAAAAACTGCTTTGAGTAGGCATTCCAGTTCAGATAAGGCTGAATGTCATAGAATTTCAGAAACAAATAAATGGCCAAGCCACTAAAAAGAGCAGCGATGAGGTTGGTGAGAAAGCCTATACTAAAGCCCTCGTAGAAGTGTAGATAGCCTTTTCTCCTTTTTTTATAAATCCAGGTAGCCAGGAAAATGAATAAGATATTGATCCCGATATCAGGTCTCTTTTTTATCAGAGGATTATCATCTACAGCATAGATAGATAAGAAGAAAAGGAAACAAACGAGCCCGGCTATGAGTCCCCAAATGACACTGATTTTAATAATCTTGTTCTTCATTACTTAAGCTATGGTGGCTTGACCTTTATGGAAACTAGCCATTATTTTACCGGTTAACTCTTTACCGATGAACGGTGAGTTTTTCGATTTGGAAACAATCATATCTTCCGTAAATGTGAAGCTTTTTCCGGCATCTATGACCGTAAGATTTGCTTCAGCTCCTTCTTCAAAGGCTGGGTTTTCCAGACCTATAAGTGATCTCGGTTTTTCTGTAAACAAAGGAATGATCTCTTCTGCAGTTAGACCACTGTGAGTGAGCATAGAGGCAAAGGCCGTCTGAAGGCCAATGACACCAAACTCCGCAAGATCAAACTCCATTTTCTTGTGTTCTTCATCCCATGGATTGTGATCAGAGACTACGGCGTCAATAGTGCCATCACTTATTCCTTTGATTAGGGCTTTGATGTCTTTTTTAGACCTGAAAGGAGGTGAAACTTTGAGGTTGGTATCAAACCCTAGTAGATCTTCATCTGTGTAGGCAAGCTGATGAGCTGCTATGTCACAACTTACAGGCAGACCTTTCTGTTTAGCTTTCTTTATGAGGTTTAAACCGCTGGCAGTAGAAATGCAGCTAAAATGAAGCAATGGCTTATCTGATTCAAAGCCCGCATATTCTAATAATTTGAGATCACGCATGATCATCATTTCTTCTGCTTCAGACGGGATCCCCTTGGTTCCCATATGAGTAGATGGTATACCCTCGTGCATTTGGCCAAACATGGCAAGAGCTGCTTCTTCTGGTCTGTTCATCAGAAGGGCTTTTTTTGGGTAAAGGTATTGCAGACTTTTATACAGGATGTCAGCATTCCATAGGGGCTTCAGTCCATCAGTAAAAGCCAATGCACCTGCGGCGTGTAGGTCCCACATCTCTGTAAAATCCTCACCCTTGGTCTCTAAAGTGACGGCTGCTGCAGTATGAAGGTTGACTTGTGAATACTTGGAAGCGTTTTTAAAGTAATTTACCGACCCTTTGGATTGAATCGTGGGCTCGGTATTCGGCATAACAAGCAGATCTGAGTAACCACCTAAAGCCGCCGCCTGTGACAATGATTCCAAGCTTTCCATGGCTTCATGGCCAGGTTCTTTTGAGAAAGCTCGTAAATCTGCAAATCCTGCAGAAAGGTAAAGTTCTTTCCCCTTGATGATGGTGTCTGCTTTGGAGTTTTCGATTGTGCCTATTTCGGCAATCTTGCCATCAATAAGTAGTACATCTCTGTTTTTGAGATGATGAGCAGAGTTTGGTTGTACTATTTTGGCTTTTTTAATTAAAACCTTCATGTGTATTCAAAAAAAAAGCCCTTGAGGGCTTTCGTTTTATTGACCAACTTGATTTTTATAGGTGTCGCTATCGAGCAGAGCTTCAACAGCCTCCATATCTTCAATTTCCATTTTGATGATCCAGCCATCTCCGTATGGGTCAGAGTTAACTAATTCTGGTTCATCTTCTAGTTTTTCGTTGAACTCAATGACTTTCCCATTCACAGGTAAGAATAAGTCTGATACCGTTTTCACCGCCTCAATGGTACCGAAGACTGCATTCGCCTCAAGTTCTTCATCTACGGTTTCTACTTCTACGAAAACAATATCACCTAACTCACTCTGGGCAAATTCTGTGATACCTATTACGGCTACGTTATTTTCTTCAATTCTGATCCACTCGTGTTCTTCGGTGTACTTTAATTCCGATGGGAAATCCATATTGATTATTTAGTTCTTAGATGGTGCCGCAATTTACGCCAAATCTTAAAGCTTGCAAAGCGTAAAATTAATCTGCCAGATTAAACTTCATATTGATACCACCTACCGTTCTTCTGGTTTCGTAAGAGAGTGAAGTGAAAGGCTCATTAACAAAGTGCTCTACATAGAAACCTAGGTTCAGTTTCTTATTGAATTGATACTGAATTTGAGGTTTGATCTGAACTACATAGTTCCCTTGAATAGGTACAGTTTCACCATCTAAACGGCGTTGTAGGGCTGTAACATCACTTAGGGTAAGACCAAAATTGAAGTTCAAATCATTCTCTAGAACCATGCTATTGCCATCACGTCCTTTAAAAGGAAGTTTCACCCCAGCCTTGCGGAAACCTGCAGATATGACTAATGAATTTGAATTGTATTCTGCCACCTGTGCATTTGAGAGGTTCAATGATGCCCTCCGTTCTTTATTATATTCTACACGGCCAGTAAGTGCACCTTTGGTGGCAAACTGCACACCTATCAAAGGAGAAAAACGCTCTTCCATGGTAATTGTGCTCATGATGAACACGGGTAGATAATACTCACTTGCCACGCCGTCAATGATGGATCCCGGAGCAGTCAGCTTTCCTATTGGATAGTCACTAACCAAAAGGTTTACGATTTTAGAGCCATACTCATCAAGAGTACTGCTGCCGTAAGCATGAGAACTTGTAAAGTTACCAACACTATAATTTGACGAGTAGCTGTGACTAATGGATACTGATCTGAATAACTTTTTGAAGAGTGGTAATTTTTCAACACCCGAATAATCCACCCGCCAATTGGGCAAAGGGAACCTTAGGAATGGGTTGAAAGTTTCACTTCCTCTTTTTTGAGATTTTTCAAAAATCTTATCGACCGAATTTCCACTGTATGCTGCAAAGAAGGCAGGGATTAAAACGTCCTGTGAATTCACATGGTAACCTCCTGCTTCACCACCTTTGATAAGGTTAAGCTTCTCAATAACTACTTCTCGGTAGGCTTTCATATCATCAAAAACCTTATAGTTATAATTTGAATAAGGATCTTTATTTAGCTTAAAAAATCCGGTCTTAAACGACCAAAAAGACATACTAAACGTACCGTTTCTAAACGGGTTCTGAGCCTCAAAAGCATCAGTTGGGTTGCCTTTATCATCATAACCTGGTCTGTAAAGAACCTGGTATGAATCTCCACGGCTATAGTTACCTCTGATCTGCATTCTGAAACCTTTGAAAGGCTCTAGATTAGTACTGAAATCAAATTTCTTTTCACGACCCTGTGTGAAAGGATCGTTTCTGACAGCACTCTTTGAAAGCCAACCATTCTCGGCAGATTTAGTAAGTATGTCTTTGCCATAATCATCTCCATAAAGTCTTTGACTCCCCAAAACGAATGGTAAGCCCGGAGCCATGGTATTTTTAGATAAACCAAAGAAGTCAGGTGATTGTAAAAAGCCAGGTAGAATGGTATTCTGAACTATGGAGTAATTGAAATTGATACCTCTCACCGTCATAAGAAGGCGAGTAAAGGTCTTCAAAGCATCTGAACTACCGACCATGATATCCTCGTCATCTCCAGGTGCTCTGGTAAATCTTTCTTTGGGTTGACTTGGCGAGTTAGCGAATTTCAGGTATTTGATTTTATTATAAAGCTTCACCAAATCTATTCTACCCTGAACCGCCATCTCACGGCTGTTATCTATATAGTTTCCAAAGGCTGAACCGAAGCTATCCTTCAATCCGGCATCTTCTATATCATCACCCTGGGTCCAGTCCCATGCGTTTGCACGGTAATTATAGTCAATCTCGAATCGGCTATCAGCTTGTACCCAATCAAGCAGAAAGAACTTATCGAGAGGCAGGCGGTAGGTAGCCTGAATATTTTGGTTGAAGTTTTTGGCTCTACCAAATGAGAGAAGGTTGTCCCACACCGCTTCACGGTTTGCCTCGGTTCCAATATCGCCAAATGGCTCATCTATAATGGAGTTCATCACAGCTGAGTAGGTGAGGTTAATAGATTTTGTCAATCCCCACTGCATATCATAATACCTATTGGTTAGGAAATACTTGATAAAGTTAGGGGCAATATCATCTGTAGTAAGATCAGAGTTTCTGTACTGTGTTCTGGAGAAATTACGATCAAAATCTGTTCTAAAGGCGAATAATTCTGGTACTGGGGAAAGGTTGAAGTCTTTCAGCCATGTGAACATAGGCTTTTGGAGTCCTTCAGCGTTTTTAAATGGCTCCCAAAGGAAAGTTTTGGGTTGAAACTGATAGGTGATAGCTCCTCTTTTTCTTTCGGAGTAGTATTCCTGAATCAATACATTACTTCTCTGAATGCTATTTTGGGAGTAAGAGAAACTGAAGTTCTCTATATCATAGAAGTGATTCTTAGCATTGGGGTTCGTCTTGATTTTTCTAATATTCGCAAGGTTGAAGCCTCTATTGATATTTCTATCAACCACGAGGTCACGATAGGCTTGACGATCATCAGGGTCTTCAAATTGCGTCAATGCTCTCTCTAATACTAGATCAGGATTAAGCGGATCAAACTCAGGAATTACTTCTTGTTTGTCATAATTCATGAATAACGGTATACTTAAGCCCCACTTTTCAGGGAAAAGACGATCCAGCTCAAAAGTAGAGGCAATACCGAAGCCTAAGGAATTATCCTGAGCTCTGCTACTGATTCTATCCTGAACTCCACCGAAACCAAAGGTGCTGTAATTGGCAGAAACAGAGACTGTACCCAAATCAGCAAGTTTAATATCTGCAGCTAAAATAGCCGCTTCACCAGCAGTTTGGTCAAACCCGTTTGCTCTTAGTTCATCCATCCAAACCACAAAATCTGAAGATCTTCCAGATCCACTACCTGAGTTACTTACCCCCATCATAAAAGTCTGAATGCTGCTTAAATCAGGATTACCGACGATGGTAAGTTTATAGGTATAGGTCATTGGAAGCTCATTTCTGCCATCAATGGTAAAGGTGACATCTTTAGTAAAAGGCTGTTCAAATGGAGCGTCGCTGGTAATTCTTTCGAGTTTTAAATCTCTCAGTACATCTATCGGAATATTAAAATCGTTTTCTTCTGGCCATATCACTTCGTCTACTGTGGAGCCATGTGGAGTTGAGGTTAATTTAGGAATCTCTACTTCATAGAAGTTGTTTCTAAGGTCAGTACCAAATCTTATAAATGCACCGGCAAGTGTATCTGATTCTGTACTCGAAAAGTCTTCTGATTCCATGTGCACAAACATTTGAAGTCGTTTGTACATATTGAGATTGAGGTCGGTATTCTTAAAAACTCCTCTTTTGTCACCATCTTTTAAATCCTCAACCTCAAGTCTTAAAGATTGCTCATTGAATAGTTGATTAGTAAATGTAGTAGAGAAATCACGGTCTCTAATGAAGCCCGGTGGAACCACATAAGGTGTTTGACCGTCTTTTACGTTACAGTCACCATTCACATCACAACCATTTTCTTCTACTGAAACCGATGAAACTTTGAAAGCCGTGTTGCGGTTTGGCTGAGGTACTCCGGCATAGCTGTAATCATTCAGATCGTTATAATATGTTCGATATTGGTTAGAAACCAATTGAAGCGTAGCGAAACGTAAAACCACAGGTTCTTCCCATTCTGTCATGAGCATTCGTATAAAGCGAATACTCTTTAGATTTACAGTGCCAGAAGAGTCTGTAAGTTCTCTCAATGGTACTCTGAATTGGTACCATTGTGCCTGACCAGAGCTAACAGTGTCTACAATATATTTATTCTGTATAGTACCGCCATTAGGTCTTAAGTCAATTTCCAGATTAACGGCAGGGTCATCAATATCACTAATGGTATTATCCTGATTGATGTCTTCTTTATCTGAACTTATGGTATTTGAATTGGAGATGATCTGATCTTCTGTAAGGGGCGGGGAGTTATTCTCCATACCCAGGTAGTTTTTATGGCGTTCTACCATAAACTGATCGAGGGTATATTTGTCATCCAAAAAGAAATTGAAATCATCACCTGAAGGATCACTTTTGATTTCTTGAAGTGCAGCTGGATCAGTTACAACAGTTTCTATTTTGTTAAGGAATTCCTTGATATGAGGATACTCTAATTCATCTTCATTACTCAGTCCATCCAAGCCAATGTCTTGACGCTCTCTTACTTCATCGTCTGTGGAGAAGGCATCAGTGATGAATTGTGTTTTGGGAGCATTCCCCCAGGCAGTGGCTATAGGTTGAGTGAAAATAGCACTGTCATTGGCTGGTATCCCGTTTTCAAAATTGAAGTAATTATCAGGGATTACGTCCTCTGAAATATCACCGAGTTGGAAAATGAGTTTTCCTCCCGTTTCATTTCTTTTGTTTCGTATCCCATCACGTACCTCATCAGAAAAAGGATTCAGTAACCAAAACTCCAGAAACTCTACATTGGCATTATCAAAATCGGTATCGAAAGTAATGCCCCTCATTAACGCTCCGAAGTTCTCTTCCGGCTCTTTCAAAAGACCCTTTTCAGTCAAATCAGGGTTATAATTATACATCCCTCTTTCTTCCGGGAAGTAAGCTACGTCCAGGATATTGGTGGGTAGGTTTTGACCAAACACAGGTTGTGTTCTACCCGGGAAAATCTCTTGGATTACAAATGATCTTTCATAAAGATTATTCCTGGCGGCATTTGTCAATTCAGTCGGAACAATACCGTTGCCACCAAAAGCAGTACTCAAAAATGATGTTTGGTCAATAGTATAGGCGGCTATTTTGGCTCTTTTGTAATTATAACCATACGGGTTACCGATGGTATCGCGTCTAAACTCCAATGGAGTAGAGCCCAATTTCCACCTGTTGGGCTGTCTGGTTAAGTCATTGATGTTTCTGGAAGCCTCAAAATCATCAATCATGGCGTTGCCATTGATTTTTTTGTTATTCACTCCGGGAAGAAGTTGAGCAAATTCCGCACTTAAAACAATGGCAGAAGGCTCTTTCGTTTGAATTAGCGGAAGCTTGTCTAAAAGCCTGGTTAAGCCAGATCCTTCCTGCTTATAATTGATATCTACACCCCAAAGCGTATTATCTACGGGTTCATTGCCTATGGCTGTTCTGGTTAAAAAGCCTGGAGTGTTCTCACGGAGGTCCATTAGCGTACCGCCAATACGCAAATTCTTACTCACGGTGTAATCCATTCTCAAACCAAAAAGCCTTCTGATCTGAGATTGAAATAGGTCTGGTCTCTCGTAATCAATTCTGATAGGCCTGCCGCTAGCCAGAATACTTGGGTTAGTAATTCTGATTCTTCCCAGCTGAGCATCAACCATATAATCTGCTCCCTGCTGGAGTTCTGTACCACCCGAATATACTCTTACTGAAGAGCCAGATGCACCTAAGGGTAGTGGAATGTCATTTGAGTTGTTCTGAACAGACCCTTGAAGGAAAAACTTATTCTTGGTATTGATTTGCTGTGCATCAGTTAGTGTTTGATCATACAGCTCATCAAAAACATATTTGTCTTTCAGCGTTTGTTCTCCGGGAGTGAATTTTGTCTCCAGGAAAGAGCCAAACGGTTCTAAAACCGGGAAAATAATAACACCCCTTTCCTCATTTACCGTTACGCCTTCTACATAATCAAAATTACCATCATTGGCCTCATCGCCTACACGGTGGTCATTATTATAATTGAGGTCATCTAGTCCAAGAACTGAAATTAGGGGCTTGTTTTTGAGATTTTCTCCTTCATGTAATTGTGGAGTATCCATCCCAGTTTTATCATCTTTATAGATGACTCTCAGCTGAAAACCTTCCCTTTCAATATTCCCTTGAGACAAAGAATAAACATTCTTCATCATCAGATCCCACATGGGGTGATCCAGCCTGTTTCTGATCGTTGAAGACTTCAACAGTTTCATGGCGATCACATCATCTTCAGCTCTGAAGGAATAATCTTCGGTTAGTTCACCTACTTTATAATTTTTCCCGCGGTAAACATATTCATAAGCTACAGCGAGAATTTCATCATTTCTAAGTGGAGTTAACAAGGAGATATAGCCCAGCTGAGGATGAAAATCAAATTCTCTTTCGGTCAGTTTTTTTGCTCCTCGCAATAATTCAAAATCAACACCTTTTTTTAGGCCTTGGGCCTCTAGAGTAGAGTTGGTATTGTCAATTTTACGAAAACTAATGGTCTCATCAGAAAGATATTCACCTAATGAATTGGTGCTATTGTCAGCAAAGTTCGGGTTGTTGACTGTTACACCATCAGCATATGGATTGGGTTCTCCCAAATCCGTCAAACCAACCAGGTTTCTCATGCTGGTTACGGTATTTGTTCTGTTGGTAACGTAAACTTCAATTCTGGTGATCAGTACTTCCGAGGTCACCATTGGTAGGCTGCTCAGGCTTTTTTCGTATTGATCTCTAAAGAAATGAGAAAGGAAGAAATGACGATTTTCATCGTACTCATCACACCTTACCTCAAAAGGACGGTTTCTGGCTCCACCACTAATGTAGATGGATTCAGTACGTGCTCGCTGCTGAGCAACTACAGTAGAAACATCAAGTTTTCCGAATCTAAGGCCGGCCTTAACCCCAAAAAGGTTATCGACACCCGGTACAAGCTGACTTCTCAAAGGAAAACTGACGTTACCGGCTTCGAGAGATTGCAGAATATCTTCCGGATCAGATTTAAAATTGAGTTTAAATTGATTCTCAAAGTTAAATGCAGACTTGGTGTCAAAATTCCCTAGAATACCCATTTTCTCACGGTAAGGGTTATTTCCACCACCAAGAGAACCTAGGGCTCCGCTTTTTTGAGCTAAGCCTCTTAAATCATT
The DNA here is from genome assembly GCF_052828545.1 of Jiulongibacter sp. NS-SX5. The sequence continues at coordinate 1,138,056 of NZ_CM128248.1, read as the reverse complement.
TAAACCTCCACCTCGTGAGTTTGAGTTATTGCCAAAAGGGTTTGACTGCCCTAATCCATTGGTGCCGGCTCCACCATTGGCGTTATTATTAAAGTTGATGGAGATCTGTTGATCAAAATCAAAGATTGGTCTACGTCTTTGAAAAAGCGAAAGTTCGGGGTTATTGATATACTGAGAACCAAACCTAAGGTCTACCGCCACAAAGCCATTGGGCTTAAATTCAGGTACTTTACCACCAAAAATACGGTCAACCAATGGTGCTTTTTGAATCAAAGGAGAAAGCCCTCTACCTGAGGTAGCACTGTTACCGTCCTGCATTTGCTCGTATTCTCTCAGAATACTTTTTCGTACCATGGCATTCTGGATACTCGAGTATTCATTGAATGACATCGCCTGAGGAATCTTTACTTCAATATCTTCAGCCAGAGTTTCATCAATTACAATATTGCCCTGCTCCGGGGAATATTGAATAGTAGTACTCAGGCTATCAGATTGGATGAAAAGTAGGGGAGAGCGTGGTAAGTCAAATGAAAATCGATTAAGATAAGAGTCTTTCCACCTGTATGCTGGTGATTTTTGACTTCTTTCCGGCTGCTCTGTTGTAGGAATAGTACGCGTGACCTGCTGCCCGAAAAGGGGAGCAAAATGGACTGTGGTTAGCAGTAAAAAAAAGATGTATTTCTTTACGTGAGTATTGTTTTGAAACATACAGTGAACGGCCTGTGTGTAACTGTTTCGATTTAAACGACTAAAATCCTGCCATTATTAGTTATCCCTATAATTTTTATCGTAAGGCAAGCTTAATCAGCTCTTCCAGAGAGATATCTCCTCCTGATCTTCTTAAGATCACATCAATGGATTTCTCGGCTGTATTTTTAGGAATTCCAAGAGTGGTCAATGCTGTAAGTGCCTCACCCCTCAGGTTGAGATCTTGCGAAGCAAAAACTGTAGGATTTACACCATCAGAAATCAGCTCTTTCTTCAGTTTGTCTTTTAATTCAATAATGGCTCGCTGAGCTGTTTTAGCACCAATACCCTTGATACTCTGTATAGTTTTGACATCCTCAGAGACCAGAGCTTGAACAATTTCTCCAGAAGATAAAGAAGACAACATGACAATAGCCGTGTTAGGTCCTATTCCTGACACACTAATCAGGTGTTCAAAAAGCTGTTTTTCGTCTAATTTTGAAAATCCATAAAGCGTGTGTGAGTCTTCCTTTACAATAAGTAAAGTGTGAATTTTGATGTGTTCATCTTTCACTTCCAATGAAGAGAAAGTTTGTAATGAGATTTTGACCAGATAGCCTACCCCTGAAACATCAATTATTAGATGTGTAGGTTCTTTTACCAGCAATCTGCCACTTAAGAAAGCAATCATTAAGGATATATATTAATAGTAGGTCAGGCACAAAGATAGTTTTTTTGTCTGTCTTCTATCTATTCAGTGCTTCCTGCAATTTTATCTCGCTTATTTCACCCGAGCTTTTCCAGACTTGTTTCCCGTTTTGAAAATAGAGTATTGTTGGTGTTTCGGTCAATTGAAAATGCTCTGCAATGGCCAAATCTCTGCTTCCGTCTATTTCAATAAGTTTAATCTGTTGTTTTGAGCCTGTACTCCTCAGAAGACGAGGACGCATGATTTTGCAGTATTTGCACCAGGGGGCCGTTAAAAACAATACAACATTTCTGTTTCTTTTGAAGATGAGGTCTAGATCTGCCAAAGTATAGGCAGCAATGGGTGAAACGGTGCTTTCAGATGAAATGTAGGGTTTGCTGCTGGCAGTCCACTCGGCCAAACCACCGTTGAGATAAAAAACATGCTGATAGCCCAGATCCTTTAAATACACGGCGGCATTCTTTGCTTTCTCACCAGTGAAATCATAAAGATAAAGCTGTTCAGTTTTGAGATGTAGACCAAGGACTTCGTCCAGAAAGCTTTTGCTATCAAAGTCTATTTGACGAGCCCCCTTGATATGAGCTCTTTCAAATTCTTGTCCTGAACGAACATCGAGAATAACAGCATCAGGGTTACTTCTCAAAGCATTTTGAAACAAGTCGGCACTTAGACCCGAGATAGACTGAGCCTGCAAATGGCTAGCCCACAAGCACAAAACTAAAAAGCACTGTCTGAAAAATGTCTTGTTCATAACAATAAGGTGATGTTCACCTTGAAGTATAAATGTAAATTATTTACTTACTTTGTGACCGTTTTGGTCATCAAAAAGCCAAAATGGAAATTTTTGAAGAAAATATTGTATTGATAATTTAAATTTTTGAAATGAGTCAAATTGTAAGAGTACACGCCAGACAAATTCTGGATTCAAGAGGTAACCCTACTGTAGAGGTTGATGTAATGACCGAAAACGGATTTTTGGGTCGTGCAGCTGTTCCTTCGGGAGCATCTACAGGTGTTCATGAAGCAGTAGAACTTAGAGATAACGATAAAAACGTATATGTAGGTAAGGGTGTAACTAAAGCCGTTGCTAATGTAAACGAGGCTATCGCTGAAAACCTTCTTGGTTTTAATGTATTCGAGCAAAACCTGATTGATCAAACAATGATTGATCTTGATGGTACAGCTAATAAAGGTAAATTAGGAGCTAACGCAATTCTTGGTGTTTCTTTGGCAGTAGCTAAAGCAGCAGCTCAGGAAGCTGGTCTTCCGCTTTTCCGTTATATCGGTGGTGTGAATGCCAATACTCTTCCTGTACCAATGATGAACATCATGAATGGTGGTTCTCACGCAGATAACTCAATCGACTTCCAGGAGTTTATGGTAATGCCAGCTAAGGCAGATACTTTCTCTGAAGCATTGAGAATGGGTACAGAGGTATTCCATAACCTTAAGAAAGTTCTTTCTTCTAAAGGTTACTCTACTAACGTAGGTGATGAGGGTGGTTTTGCACCAAACATCGGTTCTAACGAAGAAGCTCTAGAGATCATTCTTACTTCAATCGAGAAAGCTGGTTATAAGCCAGGTGAAGAGGTGTTCATCGCAATGGATGCTGCATCTTCTGAGTTCTACGATAAAGAAACTGGTCTTTATACTTTCAAGAAGTCTTCTGGCAAGCAATTAAGCTCTGCTGAAATGGCTGCTTACTGGAACGACTGGGCTGACAAATACCCGATCGTATCTATCGAAGATGGTATGGATGAAGATGACTGGGATGGTTGGGCTGAACTGACTAAGCTTGCCGGTAAGAAAATCCAACTAGTAGGTGATGATCTTTTCGTAACTAACGTGAAGCGTCTATCTCAAGGTATCGAGAATGGTATTGCAAACTCAATCCTTGTAAAAGTAAACCAAATCGGTTCTTTGACAGAGACAATCGATGCTGTAAACATGGCTCATAGAGCACACTACACATCTGTAATGTCTCACAGATCAGGTGAAACAGAAGATGCTACTATTGCTGACTTGGCGGTAGCATTGAACACTGGTCAAATCAAAACTGGTTCTGCTTCTCGTTCAGACAGAATGGCGAAATACAACCAATTACTAAGAATCGAAGAAGAATTAGGCGATTCTGCTTACTTCCCAGGTTTGAAGTTTAGAGGGTAAACACCCTTTCGAAATATTTGAAAGCCCTCACAGGAAACTGTGGGGGCTTTTTTTGTGATGATGAGAAACCCTTCTAATGTTTCGTCTCTTCAAACTATCTAAACCTATGAAGTTTCTCTTAGCTCATCTCTTACCCCGAATCTCAAAATTGAACACTTTGTTTTCGTATGCTCACTAAAAAAGGTAAATTTGGTTTCCTAATAATCTAGCGTGCAATGAACTTCAACTGGAAAGACTTCGTGGGGAAGAACAGTTTTTATGTCTACAGTTCTCTCTTTTTTCTGGCATGGATCACTTTTTTTGACAGTGCCAATCTCATCACTCAGTTTAAACTTTGGTCAAAGCTTCAAGGCTACGAAGATCAGATAGAGTATTACGATGAGGAGCTGGAGAAATTACGTGAAAAAGAAAGGTCGATTCTCTCAGATAAAGATGCTTTAGAGACGTATGGTAGAGAGAAGTATCTGATGAAAAAAGAAGGCGAGACTGTTTTTGTGATCGTAGATGAAGACGGAGAATTATTAGAAGAAGTAGAATAACTGCTAAGATATGGTCAATGTTTTATTCGTTTGTTTAGGAAATATCTGTCGCTCACCGATGGCCGAATCTGTTTTTCGTGAAGTAGTTCGCCAAAAGGGCTACAGCGGAAGCTTTGAAATTGATTCTGCGGGTACTGCTGGCTATCATATTGGAAAACAACCAGATAGAAGAACCCTGGAGGTGCTTGAAGATCGAGGTCTTTACACCACTCATAGAGGACAAAAGATTGATGCCGAACTACTGGAATGGGCAGATCATATTGCAGTTATGGATGAGGCTAATTTTGAAAATGTGCACAATTTCCTGCACAAGGAATTAAAAAGACCGCCTGAACCAGAGAAGTTATTCCTCATCCGCGACTTTGATCCTGAAGTCAGAGGAGTACAAGAGGTGCCAGATCCTTATTACGAATCAAAAGAGGCCTTCGAGGAGGTCTATGTTTTACTAGAGAGAAGTTCTGAAGCCCTACTTGAACATTTGATTGATTTACACGGTCTGGAGCCTGATCCGGACGACGAAGAAGAGTAAGGTGAACATCAAGGAAACATTGCTGACGGAGAGGAGTAAGGCTACTTGTTTGAAAATAATGGCCTTTGTGGGCGAAGATGCCCAAAGACTAGAAGAGTTAATGCAATGTGTGCTTTCTCCTGATCCCAAATTAAGTGAAATGGCGGCCTGGGTCATCACCAGCATTACCGATGAAAAGCCTTGGCTGGTTCTTCCTTATGAAAGAGCCATGTTTGAAAAGGTAAAAGATGAGCATAATCATGAGGCTGTACTCCGTAACTTTCTTCGACATTGGGCCTCTACTGGTTTCTCGGAGGATATTGAGGGAGAACTATATGAATTCGGCTTTCAGGTGCTGGAAGGTAATCACAGTATCGCAGCCAAAGCCCACGCTATGTATGTCTGTATGCATGTAGTGAAAAAGTATCCTGAACTTGCTCAGGAAATGCTTCCGCTAATGGAAGAGGTAGTTTTGAAATACGGACCAACCTCGGCTGGAATAAAGAACCGAGGGACCAAAGTGATTAATCAGCTACGAAAAATTACTGCATCCCTTTAGAGGCCATAGCTGCACCAATGATACCAGCTTCATTTCTGGTTTCAGCAACTTTCAGATTTACATCAGTATTGAGTAGGGGGTAAAGCTCTGCCCATTTTTTGCTGGCACCTCCACCTACGATCACTAAATCGGGCGAACAAATTCTACCAACGTAGTCGAAGAAGTAGTCCAGTCGCTCTGCCCATTCTACTAAACTTAGTTTTTTAGATTTTCTGATGGAGTCAGCTGCATACTTCTCTACCGGCTTATGCTTTTTATAACGTAAATGGCCTAATTCGAAATTCGGAATCAATTTACCATCATGGAATACTCCTGAGCCTATTCCTGTTCCTAATGTAACTGTAACTACCAAACCGGGAACATCTTTACCCGCACCATACTCCATCTCTGCAAGGCCGGCTGCATCTGCGTCATTTATGACTTTGAAGTCATTTCCACAGGTTTTCTTGAATAACTCGTCTATTTGAACATTCACCCAATCCTTATGCAGATTACTTTGTGATTTACATTTGCCCTTGGCCACAATAGTTGGGAATCCTACTCCTACCGGGCCTTTCCATTGAAAATGATCGAGTAGTTCTTTAACAGCTTTGGCCATGGCATCCGGAGTAGCTGGTCTTGGAGTAGGCACTCGAAAGCGTTCTGCGGCTAGCTCTCCGGTAGCTAAATCTACTGGTGCACCTTTGATTCCTGAACCTCCTACATCTATTCCGAATAACTGCATAAGTCTGTTTTTTTTCTGCAATATATGAATTTTGAAACAAGTTAGAATTGCTCTTAAGAGCAGTGAAAGGCCCTTTTTTCTAAAAGATTGATGTTCAATAATTTCAATTGAAAATTCTTTTGATTCAAGCGGAATCTTCTATCAAACTTTCATCTAATTTCGCGGGCTTAAATTTTAAGAATGGAATTTTACCCGGAAGAGCAATGGCTCACTTGGATTGATGTTCTGGCTGAGAATGAATACCTGATTATCGATGATTTTCTGGAAAAGAATCTTTTACAGGATATTCAAAATTTCTTTACAGAACGAAGAAAAGAAGATGATTTTGCGAAAGCCTCAATCGGTACAGAAAGTAAAGTAGTGAGTGAGGTCAGGGGAGATTATACCTATTGGTTGGATAGAAAAAGAGATACGGTACTGGAGCAGTTTTACGGACTGGTAGACGAGACAATGTCCAAGCTAAATCGTTACTGTTATTTAAGTCTCTCAGACTTTGAGTTTCACTTGGCCTATTATCCTCCGGGCTCCTATTACCATAAACATTTGGACCAATTCAGAGAGCGTTCTAACCGAATGATCTCGTTTATTATCTATCTCAATGAGGATTGGGAAGAGGCTCATGGAGGGCAATTGAAGATCTACAAAGAAAGGGAGGAAATGCTTGTAGAGCCAGTGATGAACAGAGCCGTACTATTTAAAAGTGCCACCGTTCCTCATGAGGTTTTAACCACTACTTTTGGTAGAAAAAGTCTAACCGGCTGGCTGTTATACCAACCAACCGGTCTCGGTCAAATTTTAACTTAATCCTGACTAACTCCTAAAAGGTTACCGTATCGATGGTAATTATGAGAGAAGTTTTGCTCGGTAAGATAATTAAGTAACTCAAATCGTCCCCATACAGACGGCTTGAGGGTTTTCAGGTCCATCCCTTTTTCTACGAAATACTCATGGATTTCTGAGTCAACTTTTTGCTCTGTGAGCACTCTGACACAAACTTGATGATTGATTTTTGTTTTCAGAGAAGCAAAATCTGCAATTTCAGACACACCTTGGTGTATAGTGGACTCATCTGAAAGAGAGTAAAGTTCAATACTCACTTTTAAGGCCTCGGCAGCTGCTTTTACCATTGAAATCTCTCTCTCTGTGGTAGAATTATCAACCAGAGCCAAAATCTTTTTTGGTTTAAGATATCTGCTGATATTATGCTGACCTCTTAGATTTACAGAATCTATTTCTTTATCAAAATAGTGTTTCGCCCATTTCTGATAATCAGCTTTAATTTCTTCAATTGACTTTTCTGGTTCATTAAAGGCCATAAACTGAGCCACGTAATTGCTTCCTCCTGCTTTCATCCCAAAACCAAATGAAGAGGCTTTCATACCACCGAAAGGTTGACGTAAAACTATGGCACCGGTAGTAGGTCTGTTAACATAAAGGTTACCCGCCTGAATCTTATCTTTCCAATAAGCAATCTCTTCGGCATCTAAAGACTCCAGACCACTTGTTAAACCATACTCCACCCCATTAGCCAGAGCTATTGCATGTTTCAGGTCTGAGGCTTTCATGACAGAAAGAATAGGGCCAAATAGCTCGTTTTTATACTCAAAGTCATTTTTAGTTACTCCCCATTTGATGCCAGGGCTTAGGAAAAAGTTACCCTTTAGTTCAGGTTTTAGTAGCCATTCTTCATCGGATGTATTCTCTAAAACGTGCTTAAGTTTATCAGAAATAGGTACAGCCAGAGGCCCAATCTGAGTTTCGTTTAACCAAGGATCTCCGTAGAATTTGCTTTCTGTGGCATCTTTCAGAAGGGTTTTGAAATGAGGGTCATTGAAAATTTCTTCTTCCAGAATGAGCAATGAAGTCGCCGAGCACTTTTGACCTGCATTCCCGAAGGCACTTTGAACTACGTTTTTGATAGCCTGTTCTCTGTCGGACAAACAAGAGACGATCGTGCTGTTCTTTCCTCCCGTTTCCGCGAATAAGTTTAATTCCGGATTTCGTTTCAAAAGAAATTTCGCGGTCTCTGTACCCCCTGTAAGGATTACGGCATCAAAAGTTTTTCCTGAAGCCAAATATTTATCAAGGCTGCTCTCATCTGCAGGAAGGAAGGCAAAGGCCGTTTTGGGAATTCCTGCCTCCCAGAGGCACTTGGAGATCAAATAAGCTGTAGCAGCAGCGTTGGTAGAAGGTTTCAAGATCACTCTCTTGCCTGCGGCCAAAGAAGCTAAAACACCGCCGATGGGTATAGCTATCGGGAAGTTCCAAGGTGATAAAACAAGGTTAGTCCCTTTTTCAGGTTTAACGTCAACTAGTTCATTCCATTCCTTGGCAGACTCTGCGTAGAAATTGGCAAAATCAATTGCCTCAGAAACTTCAACATCAACCTCCGCAAAGGTTTTACCGAGTTCTTTGACAGCAACGGCCATCAAATCACCTCTGTTTTTTTCAATTTCTACCGCCGCTTTTTTGAGCAGATCGGCTCTTTCATTAGCTGATTTTTCATGCCAGGTAGATTCTGCCGCCAAAAAGAAATCATAGTCGGTTTCATCAGCCAGAGAGTATTTCCAAGGCTGATTCCCATTCCATCCTTCTAGTTCTATGGTTGCTTTCTCAGAAGACTCATTTCCACCAACCACAGGGATTACTGAGCCCAATACGGCTTGAGGATTTTCCCACTTAGATTTCACGCCTTCCAGCCAATCGCGATTGGCCTTTAAGTTCCAATCAGTATTAGCTACGTTATGAAAAGCGTTTTGAACTGTTGGCTTTTGTGCTGATCTGTTTTGTGTCCTTTTCGGCTCTGTACTTACAGATTCAATCAAGTTTACAGAAGCCAGAAATTGCTCTTTTAACTCATTCCATTTCTGAGAATCCTTCTTAAGGTTAAACCCTTCTTTCAGGAAGTTTCCATCTTGAGTCCCTTCGTCCAGTCTTCTGACCAAATACGCGATAGCTGAGTTATAATTCTCTGGTTTGACGATAGGCGTATACAATAACACCTGTGCTCCCAGTGATTTCAAGCGGCCAACAGTTTGGTTAGCCATACCCTCCAACATCTCAAAGTCTACCAGATGATTGACTTTTTGTTCATTGACCAGTTGAAGAGCAAAAGCCAGATCAAACAGGTTATGTGAAGCTACACCAATATTTACAGCCTCTAAAGATTCTTTGTTTAGAGCTTCTAATAAGATTTTCTTGAAGTTGGCGTCTGTTTTAACTTTCTCATCATAAGGAGCAAGTTCCCAGTCTTCAAGCGAGGACTCGGTTTTCTCCATCTCCATATTGGCACCTTTTACTATTCTTATTTTGATAGGTGCTCCGCCGTTTTCTACTCTTTGCTGAGCAAAGGCAGTAAGTTTTGCGAGTTGGGCATAAGAATCGGGAAGATAGGCTTGAAGTACTATACCCGCTCTTAAACCTTTATATTTTTCAATAGATAAAGTCTTAATGAAGGTCTCAATAGTCAGATGCAAATCGCGATACTCTTCCATATCAAGATTCACAAACTTCCATTCGCCGGTTTGTTTATGAATATCAAGAATAGCATCGTAAATAAGGCCCAGCTTTTCTGTCAAAACCTCTACCGTATGGTCAAAAGCAAAAGCAGCAGTTTGAGAGTAGATTGTAGAAATTTTAATCGAGATATAATTTACATCCTCCTGTCTTAAAAGATCAATGTACTGCTGAATTCTCTCGGCTGCTTCTTCTTCACCTATGAGAGCCTCGCCAATCAGATTCACATTAAGTTTAATGTCTTCATCAGCTCTTTTCCGAGAGTGTTTTTTAAACTTCTGATCACCAACAAAAAACAAGATAGGGCTGGTAACAGACTGCACCTGTTTCAGCATTAACGGAATACTGATAGCAGGGAAGAATCTCCCTATGGATTTATAAAGGCCTATAAGTACCTTCTCAAAACTTGAAAAAAGTCGGTTACTATCAGGGAATTCGTCAAAAAGTCTCAAGACATAGTCTGACACTTTGCCATATTTCTTTGACCTGAAGACCACGTCCATTAATCTGATTAGAAAGTTCTTGGAAACAGGCTTTTCCAATATAGGCTCCAGGCGAGCAGTAAATTCGTTTTTGTTCTCTGCATTCTCATCAAAAGTATGCAGTTTTCTCGCTAAAAGCAGAGCATTATCTACTAGTTTAGAATGTGTCATTAAGCAGTTTTAATGCCCTGATCAGATCAGGGTTATTGATAAAGTGTAATTGGCGGCAAATGTACTTAAAAGTTCAACATTTGTAGAAAATTGTTCTGAAATTTTTATAGCGAAAATTCGCTATGCTTCAGTTGTCTAACTTGCTGATATATAGAGCTTACTGATTGTTGAGTGTTTTGAAAACCTCTCCGAAATAATCGATGATATCTCCGGCTATTAGCGATTCTGCAGAATTTGCTTCGGATGCATAATCGCCTGCTTTGCCGTGTAAATATACCCCTAGTAAACTTGCATTTTCCGGAGAATAATTCTGTGCCAAAAGGCCGGTAAGTAACCCTGTAAGAACATCACCACTTCCACCTGTGGCCATTCCGGGGTTACCAGTACTATTGAAAAATATTCTACCATCAGGTAGGCAAATACTTGTATGAGCACCTTTTAAAATGATGATACAATCCAACTCTCTAGCCAGTTCTCTTTGCTTTTGATGCTTCTGATTGTCAGTTTCAAAAGTGCCAACCAGTCTGCTGAATTCCTTTGGGTGAGGAGTCAAAATGCTATTGGCAGGAATCTCTTTCTTTAATGAAGGAGTCTCCGCAATTATGTTCAGAGCATCTGCGTCAAGAACCACCGGTGTCTCACAGCTCTGCAATAATGTTTTTAGAAACTCACCTGTTTTCTTTTCTTTGCCAATTCCAGGCCCGATCCCCAGAGTTAGGCCATTGGTTTCTGCTTTCTGGTTCTCTAAAAAGTTTTGACCAATATTGATATCAGCCATGGCTTCAGGGCAGGTGGTCTGCATAATACTCAAACCAGAGTTAGGGATATGTGCAGTTACCAAACCTGCTCCGCTACGTAAAGCTGCCTTTACGGCCAAAGTGGCTGCACCCATTTTGCCGGTACTCCCGGCTACGATAACTGCATGCCCAAAAACACCTTTGTGTGTATACTTTCTCCTTGGTGAAAACAGAGGCTGAATCAACTTTTCTGTGATATAAAAATTGCTCGTTTCTGCTTCTTTTATATAACCTTGATGCAGCCCTATGGATAGAAGGTGCCATTCTCCCACATATTTGCCATTGGCTGGGAACAACAGTGCCAATTTTGGCAATTCAAAAGTCAAAGTATGCTTGGCATTGATGATAAGCCCTGGATTATTTTTCTCGTTGTCTTCAGGAAACAGTCCGGAGGGCAAGTCAATTGAAACCGTGAAGTTGGACTCATCATTAAGATACCTAATAGCATCAGCTGCCAAACCCCGAACCGGCTGATTCAGTCCACTACCAAAAATGGCATCTATCACAATGTTCTTGTTTTTCTTTATGGCCGGGAGGTCAGAAGGGCGTTTGACAATTTTGTATTTGATATCAATCTCCTGAAGCCTCTTCTCATTGAGAATGAAATCTTTTGATTTTTTAGAAGAGAAGGCGATTTGATACACCTGCACATCAAAACCCTTTTGAAACAATTGACGGGCAATAACCAGCCCATCACCACCATTATTACCGACACCGCAGAAAATTTGATAGCTATTTTGAATGTCGAATTTTTTGCGGAGCCATTCAGTACATTTTGAAGCCGCACGTTCCATTAACTCCGACGAAACAATTGGCTCATGTTTTATAGTGTACTCATCCGCTTCTCTTATTTGCTGTGCACTTAATATTTTCATTGATTGTACTCATTTTATTTCAATAGGTATGGAGATTACTTTGAGCCCATTTTGATTAGAAAATCGTCGAGGAATCTTCTAACTTCTGAGCTGGCATTTGGTTCATAGTGATTTACGCAAACCATGAAGGAATAAAGCTCTCCTTGTTTATCTGTCAAATAACCAGCATAGGCTCTAGTGCCCGAAATGTAGCCGCTTTTTACGGATATTCTGCCTCCAGTCACCTTATTTCTGTCTTTATACCTTACCGAGCCGGACTCACCTAAAACAGGAATGGTTTCTATAAAATGAGACCCGGAGGGTGCTAAGGCCACTGCTCTCAGGATGTCAGTCATATTTTCTGTAGTAATCATACCTGAAGGAGAAAGGCCGCTTCCGTCTTTTGGGTTAAAGCCGCCAAGGGAAAGTCCTTTAGCCAACCAATGATCTGTCATCTGTTCAACACCTTTTTCAAAACTTGCGAATTCTCCGGGCTGTAGTTGATGAAGAAAGGCATCTGCATAAATATTAATACTATTATAATTACAATCCTGAGCAAGCTGATAAAGTGATTCAGAGTTAAAACGGTGTAATAGATGAAAGTCTCTTGACTGGCTGATTTCTTCTATGGTAGGCTGGAGCTGTGCCTGAACTACTTCTATTCCTTCGTTTTCCAATCGATCAATGAGTAATTCTCGAAATAGACCGGCAGGGTTGGGAATGGAGCCTTTGACTTCAAAATTGTTTTTGCCCAAAGGAATAGTACCTTTCATGAGGATGGTTTCTGTAGAGGGGCTGGAGTATATGTAAACCTGATCTCCACTGCCTGATTTGCCAGTTTTTACCTGATTGATAATTTTCCAGGTGCTGCTGACCGGGTCAAGAATATTGATTGAGGCCGCTTCTCCCACCCGGTAGCCTGGTTGAAAATAGACCGAGAATTTGTTTTCGTTGATATTAAATCGGTGCGGTATAGCTCCATAATAATTTCCTAAATCTCCCCATATCCATGAATCAGGTACATCATAACTGAACTCAGAGAGGTCTCTAATAATTACGTTTTCGTTCACTTTTTGTATACCTACGGCTCTTATGGCTCTTAAACATTCATTTAGGATTTGTCCGTAATCTTTGCCGCTTCTTTCTGAACCTAATGAAGGGTCTCCTCCGGGGTTTATGATCAATGACCCATGTAGAGTTCCGTTGGTGATGGTACCTGAGTAACCGAGGTCTGTTTGGAATCTGTAATCAGATCCAAGTTTATCTATAGCTGTAGCAGTGGTGATGAGTTTAAGAGTGCTGGCAGAGTTGACCGCTTTTTGTTCATTCAGTGCCAAAATAGTTTTACCATCATTAACTCGCTGTATATGAGCCGCTACAATTCCATGCTTGATGTTTTTCGTTTGTTGAAAGCTCATCAAATCCTGCAAAAGGGAATTTTGTATGGCTGATAGTTGTAAAATGATGAGAGCGATGAACTTCATAGCTGGCTTGGTTACAGAATAACGAAAAGGCTTATCTTTGTCGCCTCTTACGATCAACGAAATAGTGTAACAACATTACACATTTTGTGAGGAAAATAGAAGGAGTGAATCCTGAATCAAGTGCAAACAGAGCATTCAAAAATGAATTTAACTTTTTATGGTGCGGCCAGACAAGTAACCGGAAGTATGTTCCTACTTGAGCTGGATGACTACCGTATCCTTATTGATTGCGGTACAGACCTTGATAGCTCTAAGAAGGAAGATAAATCAAAGGAGTATGGTTTATTCCCTTTTGATGCCAGCCTTATAAACCTGGTAATTCTTACGCATGCTCACATAGATCACAGTGGTCAGATTCCAAACCTTTACCGTGAAGGCTTTGAAGGTCAGGTACTGTGTACAGAACCCACTTTAGATTTGACCGAGATTTTGCTGTATGATTCGGCAAATCTGCATCAACGTAGAATTAAGAAAATTCAGAAGTCAAAGAAGCTCTCTAAAAAGTACAGGTCGTTAGAGGCTGAGCCTTTTTATCTAAGCAATCATGTCAAAATAGCCATCGACAACTTTGTGCCTCTGGCTTTCAATAGACGGTTTAAATTTAAGGACAATGCCTGGCTAACCTTTATACCGGCCGGTCATTTATTGGGAGCTGCACATGTTCTGATAGAGGTAGAGAGAGATGGAGAACTTGAGAAAATCTGTTTTTCGGGAGATATTGGAAGAAAAGATTACCCTTTATTGGTAGACCCTCAGCCTGTACCTGATGTAGATTATCTGGTATGTGAAACCACCTACGGCATGCGAGAGCATGAAGATAAAGATGACCCGGTACAGAAGTTGAAACAGATTATTCAGGAGAATTGTATTGATAAACCCGGAAGAATTATCATCCCTACTTTTAGTGTAGGCCGTACACAAGCCTTACTTTTTACGCTGAATAAGCTCTACGAAAGCCAGGGAATTAAGCCTATCAAAGTGTTTACTGATAGTCCACTGGCCAGATCAAGTACAGAGATACATGAACGCTACTGGAAACATCTCAATGAAGAGGCTAAAGAATTTAAGGATTTGGAAGAGAACCTTTTTGACTTTGATAATCTTCATTATCTGAAATCCGCTAAAGAGTCAGAGCAAGTTTCTTCTCATTCTGAGCCATGTATCATCATTTCTTCATCAGGCATGATACAGGGTGGGCGTATTGAGCATCATGTGGCTGAGAATATTGAGAACACCTATGCCACTATTTTGTTTATTGGCTATACCACAGAAAACACCCTGGGGGCTAAATTGCGTAGCAAAGACATCAAAGAACTTGTGATAAAAGGAGCCAAGAAAGAGGTGAATGCCAATATCATTTCTACCGATGTTTTCAGCGGTCATGGTGATATAAATAACCTAATTGATTTTGTGAAACAACAGAAACCGGAGAGATTGAAAAAGACCTTTTTGGTACATGGAGAAACCGAGTCAATGCTTAACTTTAAATCTACAATAGAAGGGCTTGGGTATAAAAATATTGAGATGCCTGAGTATGGAGAAGCTTTTGAATTGTAGTTTTGAACCGAAATTGTGAAAAACAAAGTTGGGCTACGGCCCTAAATGAAAAGAAATAAATGAGAACTTTACTTGAGTTTGAGAAGCCTATTGCGGAGTTAGAATCGAAGCTGGAAGACATGAAAAAGCTCGCTGCGGATAATAACGTAGATGTGAGCACTGCAGTAAGGAATCTGACCAATAGCATCGTGGAACTAAGAAAAGAAACGTTTACAAACCTTACACGCTGGCAGAGAGTACAGCTCTCTCGCCACCCGGACAGACCTTACTCTCTAGATTATATCGAGATGATGTGTGAGGAATTTCATGAGATTCATGGCGATAGAAATGTAAGAGACGATCCGGCAATCGTTGGAGGTTTCGGAAATATTGACGGCCAGACCGTAATGATCATTGGACAGCAGAAAGGTCGAAAAACCAAAGAACGTCAGTACCGTAATTTCGGGATGCCGAATCCTGAAGGATACAGAAAGGCCCTTCGTCTGATGCGTCAGGCAGAGAAGTTTAATGTGCCTATTGTGACTCTTATTGATACTCCTGGTGCATTCCCGGGTCTGGAGGCCGAAGAAAGAGGTCAGGGCGAAGCTATTGCCAGAAATATTAAGGAGATGATGACCTTGAAGGTACCTGTAATCTGTGTGATTATAGGCGAAGGGGCATCTGGTGGTGCTTTGGGAATAGGTATTGGTGATAGAGTTTTAATGCTTGAAAACTCTTGGTATTCTGTTATCTCACCGGAGAACTGTTCTACTATCCTTTGGAAAAGCTGGGATTTTAAAGAACAGGCCGCAGATGCTCTGAAGCTTACTGCTACAGATATGCAAGGTTTTGGACTAGTAGATGGTATCATTCCTGAGCCGGAAGGTGGTGCCCATCTGGATTTCGAAACGGCTGGGAATATTCTGAAAAAGACACTTTTAAAGGAGATCAAAGCCCTCGAAAAAATAAAACCTGCCGTAAGAGTAAGTAGCAGGATTGATAAGTTCTGCTCTATGGGTGTAGTAGTAGAGTAAATTCATGAGCAACTACAAAGCAATTTTACTTGACTTCGGTAATGTCATTATAAATATCAATCCGGAGTTAACCACGAAGGCATTTGCTGAAATTAGCGGTAAATCTGAACAGAGAATAGCTCAAAAGCTTATTGATAGTCAGCTATTCAGACGTTATGAGTCTGGTATGTTTGATGACGATGAGTTTCGGGAGATTGTTCGTCAGACCATCGGTTACCCCTTCAGCGATGAGGAGGTAGACCGTGCTTGGAATAGCCTTCTTTTGGATATCCCAAACAAGCGAGTTGAACTTCTGATTGAGCTGAAAGGAAGGTTTCCTTTGTTTTTGCTGAGCAATACGAATCACATTCATATTCAGGCGTCAAATAAAATTCTTCAAAAACGTCACGGTATAAGCACGCTGGATTCCCTTTTCAATAAAGCTTTTTACAGCTATGAAATGGGCTTATGGAAACCGGATGAAGACATTTACAAACAGGTGATTCGTGAAACAGGTTTTGCTGCTGAAGATATTCTGTTTATTGATGATAACGAGTTGAATATCAAGTCGGCTAGTTCATTGGGCTTTCAAACCATTCATCATCACCCAGAGGAAAAAGATCTATCCGACTACTTCGATTTTTAATTTAAGGTTTTGAAGAAAAACAAAACACTTCTTATTCATTTAGGGCTTTTTATAGCTACGGTTATTGCTACCACGCTTACCGGAATGGAATGGGTAGCGGGTAAAAGTATACTTGTTGATGGTTTAGATCTTGATGGTCTTCTAAAAGGATTTCAATGGTATACTTTGCCATTTTTAGGCTTTCTAACTGTTCATGAGTTTGGTCACTATTTTGTGGCGAGAGCCAAAAAGATCAATGTAACTTTACCGTATTATATACCATTCTGGTTCGGAATCATCAGCAGTTTCGGTACCATGGGAGCTTTTATCAGAATCAAAGATCAGATAAAAGATCGTCTCGGTTATTTTGATGTAGGTATAGCTGGTCCATTAGTTGGTTTCGTAGTTGCTCTTGGAGTGCTCATTTATGGCTATGCCAATTTACCGGGTCATGAGTTTGTCTTTGACATTCACCCCGAGTATGCTCAGTACGGAGCAGAATATGGTCAATATGCCTATGAAGGGCGAGATGATATTTTAGCCTTCAGATTGGGAGATAGCCTGCTTTCAGGCTGGATAGCCGACTACTTTGCAGATAGCTCTTTGTTACCACACCCTAATGAGTTGGCTCATTATCCCTTTATTTTGGCCGGTTTTCTTGGCTTATTTTTTACGGCTTTAAATCTTATGCCAATTGGTCAGCTAGATGGCGGCCATATTTTGTTCGCTCTTATTGGTGAAAAACGGTTTAATCAGGTTTCGCCGGTCTTGTTTACCATTTTTGTATTTTATGCTGGTTTAGGTTTTTATACCATAGATGAATTGAACCAGTCTATATTTGAAGAGGGCTATGAAGCAGTACTCTACTTTGGACTCTATATTTATTTCATTCAGCTGTGCTTCAGCAAAATAAGTAAGAACCGACAAACGAACTGGATATTGACACTCGTCGTGGTTTTGGTTCAATTACTAACCACAAAGGTATTTCCAGGTGTGGAGGGCTACAGCGGCTTTTTGGCTTTTGCCTTTTTATTGGGAAGAATTTTAGGTGTTTATCACCCTCCGGTGCAAAATAATCAACCATTGGGACTTGGTAGAATCATCCTGGGCTGGCTTAGTCTGTTGATTTTTGTACTTTGCTTTAGTCCTTATCCTTTCTTCTAATGAGTGCAATATTCCGCTTTTTCTTTAAAGTCTTTGGCTGGAAAGTCGTAGGCACGGTACCTACTGAGGTAAAGAAAGCGGTGATTGCGGTGTGCCCTCACACCAAATGGCAAGACTTTTTTGTGGGACTAGGTGCACGGGCTGAACTGAGAAGGACAATAGGCTATTTGGGTAAAGAAGAATTGTTCAAGCCTCCTTTCGGCTTTATCTTCAAGTCTTTAGGAGGAACTCCGGTGGTTCGTCATAAGAACATGAATTTGGTGCAAAGTTATATTGAAGCCATTCAAAAGGCTGATGATATGCTGTTTGCTCTCGCACCTGAAGGTACTCGCAAGAACGTAGAAAAACTAAAATCGGGTTTCTATTACATGGCTCACGGAGGAGGTATTCCGATTATCCCCGTGGCTTTTAATTTTGAGAAAAAGCAAGTGATACTTGGTGATCCTTTTTCACCAACTGGTAACTTTGCAGCCGATATGCAGCAGTGGTTTGTGCCTTTCTTTCAGCGATACGCAAATGTTGAGAAAGATTGGATTAAGAATTACGCTGACAATAAATCTAAACAGTAGCGTAGGGGAGGCCTTACATTTTAAGAAATGAAGGAAACAACAAAGGCAATTCGGATTCAGACGGACAGAAGCCAGCATAATGAGCATTCTACTCCGTTATTCCTGACCAGCAGTTTTACATTTGATGATGCAGGACAGGGACAGGCACTTTTTAATAACGAAATTGAAGGAAATATCTATTCCAGATATTCCAATCCTTCGGTTCAGGAGTTCATTGACAAGGTGTGCATGTATGAACGCATGGAGGCCGGTTTTGCCACTGCCTCTGGTATGGCTGCTGTATTTGCAGGTTTTGCAGGTCATTTACAGTCTGGAGATCACCTGGTAGCCAGTAATGCCCTTTTTGGCTCTGCACATCAGATCATTACTCAAATTCTGCCTAAGTGGGGGATTGAATACACGTATCTGGAGTCAGACGCTCCGGAGGAAGAATGGGATGCGGCTGTAAAGCCTAACACTAAAATGGTTTATTTGGAAACGCCGTCAAATCCGGGTTTGGCCTTAGTTGATCTTGAAATGGTAGGTCGTGTAGCCAAGAAGCATGATTTGATTTATTACGTAGATAATTGTTTTGCTACGCCTGTTATTCAGAAGCCGGGAGATTTCGGAGCCAATCTGATTGTCCATTCTGCAACCAAATTTATGGATGGGCAGGGTAGAGTACTCGGAGGAGTGATCTGTGGTACAGAAGAGATCATGGAACCAATCGTATTTTTCTGTCGTCACACAGGGCCTGCTATGTCACCGTTTAATGCTTGGGTTCTTTCTAAAAGCCTTGAAACGCTAAACCTTAGAGTAGATAAGCACTGCGAAAATGCTCTAAAACTAGCTCAGTCTTTGGAAGGATTAGATGGTATCAAAACTGTGAATTATCCATTCCTGGATTCTCATCCTCAAGTGGCTTTGGCCAAAAAGCAGATGAATAGTGGAGGAGCTCTGGTTACTTTTGATTTGGAAGGTGGTTTTGAAAGAATTGTGCGTTTTACGCAATTATTGAAGATTCCTTCAAAGACTTCTAATTTAGGTGATAGCAGGACAACGATCACCAACCCTAATACCACCACGCATTCTAAAGTGGCTCAGGAGCTGAAAGATAAACTTGGAATTACAGAAGGGCTGATGAGGGTTTCTGTTGGTCTGGAAGATATCGATGACCTGATTGCCGATTTTAAACAGGCGATTGAGGGCTCGAAATAAGAGAAAGACGAATTAAAATTGAACACTTTTTTTTCGAATCTCGAGGAAAAACAAAGCGATGGAAGTGAATATTCTATTGTAAGGTGTTCAGATCATAAAGTAGTACAATGAAAGTAGTTTTAAAAAGGGAAGATGACGCTTTTCACTTTACGGGAAAAGGTTCTTCAGACGTTTTAACACATATTGATGCCTCTGAGAAAGTAGGCGGCCACAATCTCGGCAATAGACCTATGGAGCTTCTTCTGATGGGGCTTGGAGGCTGTGCCTCTATTGATGTGGTTTTGATACTTCAAAAACAAAAACAGGTTATAGAGGACTATCGTGTCGTCATTGACGGTGACAGAGAAACCATTGAGGGTACACAAATGAGTCCTTTCAGAAAAATCAATCTGCATTTTGAAATCAAAGGACAGGTAGATCCCAAAAAACTTGAGAGAGCCATTAAGCTTTCAATGGATAAGTACTGTTCTGCCACTGCTCAGTTACGAGACTCTGCAGAGATCACTCATTCTTATGAGATAATAGGCTAGTTTGCTATCTTAGATCAATAGTTTTTTATTTACCAAGATGAAACAATACCTCGACCTACTTCAACATATTCTTGATCATGGAGCACAAAAGGGAGACCGTACGGGTACGGGAACCAGGAGTGTTTTCGGATATCAGATGAGGTTTAATTTGGAAGAGGGTTTTCCGTTGGTCACTACCAAGAAGATTCACCTTCCATCGGTAATACATGAGCTTTTGTGGTTTATCAAGGGTGATACCAATATCAAATATCTGACCGAGAATAAGGTTAGGATCTGGAATGAATGGGCGGATGAAAACGGTGATTTGGGCCCCGTCTATGGTAAACAATGGAGGAATTGGCCAACACCAAGTGGTGAAAGTATTGACCAATTAAAAACGGTGATAAGCCAAATCAAAAACTCTCCGGAGTCCAGGAGGATAATTGTTTCTGCCTGGAATGTGGGAGAATTATCTGAAATGGCCCTGATGCCTTGTCATGCTCTATTTCAATTTTACGTAGCCGATGGCAAATTGAGCTGTCAGCTATATCAAAGAAGTGCAGATGTGTTTTTGGGAGTGCCTTTTAATATTGCTTCGTATGCCTTACTAACGCATATGATTGCTCAGGAATGTGAGCTTGGAGTTGGCGATTTCGTTTGGACGGGCGG
This sequence comes from Jiulongibacter sp. NS-SX5, assembly GCF_052828545.1. The sequence continues at coordinate 1,117,578 of NZ_CM128248.1, read as the reverse complement.
AGATACGCATATCTACTCTAATCACATGGAACAGGTGAATATGCAGCTACAAAGAACACCGAAACCGCTTCCTAAGCTTGTACTCAATCCTGAGGTGAAATCAGTTTTTGATTTTACCTATGAAGACATCAAAGTAGAGGGCTATGACCCACATCCTCTCATCAAAGCCCCTGTAGCTGTTTAAGGTCTCAAGAGTTGACCTAGTTTTTTAAGGAAGGTTTGCTCCGCCTTATTTATGCCGTGAAACTCTTCTGCTATTTGTTCGGCAGTTTCATAAATGAGTTGCTTTTTTTGTTTATCCAGAAGACGAGGATGCTCCGCAATGTACTCTTCGAGCTCTTGTAGCGTATTTAGTTCCTCAAAATCGTTTTCTTCCAACCAGTTAAATACAATTTCTATTTGAAAGGCTGTATCAGTCTCAAATTCGTCATAAGTGTCTTCTAAGGGAATCCAGTTCTTTTCAACAAACTCTTTAAGTCTTTGAAGTTCAGTTTCTCTAACTTCACCATCTACTTTGGCAACACCGTAAAATACTTTGCCAAGCATCTGATAAAAGCCCATCATTGTTTCATTTCCAGGTTTCATAACTCTTTTATTTATGAGATAAACCTAGAAAAAAAGAATCCCCCAAACCTTGGCGAGAGGCAGGGGGATTTCTGTTTGATGTCATGTTTTCAAGGAGTTCAATAGCATTTGATTAGAAATTTGGATTATTGGGTGAACAAACTGAGGAGCTATTTCGGTCAAAGGTTTTAAAACGAAATCTCTATGTTGAATGAAAGGATGAGGGATAATGAGGTCTGGGGTGTCAAAATGCCAATCATTGAAATAGAGCACATCAATGTCAATAAGTCGGCTACCCCATTTTTGCAATCTCTTCCTACCGATTTGATCCTCAATGGACAAGGCAAGGCGTATGACCTCTAATGGCCATAATTTGGTGTTTACTTGAATAACCTGATTGAGATAGTCTGGTTGGTCGGTAATACCCCAGGCTTTAGTTTCAATAATTGAAGAACATTTAACTATTTCCCCGATCTCTTTTTCGATGGATTCTCGGGCGTTCTGAAGTGCTAGTTCACGATTGTCGAGATTTGAGCCTAAAGCTAAAAAAACAGTATTCATTTATTGAAATGCAGGTTCGGAGGCTATTTTGGCGACCTCAGAGATAAACTGAGGTGATTTTTCAATAGCATTACCTATCACAATTAAGTCAGCTCCCGCTTCATAGGCCATCTCGGCTTTACTAGCAGTGTTGATTCCTCCACCTACTATCAAAGGAATATCAATTTGACTTTTCACCTGTCGGATAAGATTTGCCGGCACGGAAGACTCTGCTCCACTTCCTGCATCGAGGTAAATAAGTTGGTTTCCCATTAACTCACCTGCTACAGCTGTTGCTACCGCAATATCTGGTTTATCTCGCGGTATAGGAGTCGTATTACTGATATAAGAGGCAGTGGTAGGTTTCCCTCCGTCAATAAGCATATAGCCGGTAGGTAATATTTCTAATCCTGATCTTTTAAGGTTCATGGCGGCGTTTACATGCTGACCAATCAAATACTCAGGGTTTCTACCAGAAATTAAGGACAATAAAAGTATGGCGTCCGCATCATAGCTGATGTATTGGGCATTGCCTGGAAATAAAACAGTAGGTATTGACTTGACCTCCTTCAGCTTTTGAACCACCATCTCCAGACTATCGGAACTAATAAGACTACCGCCCACAAAGAAAAAGTCAGCCTTTGCTTCTAAAGAAAGTAGAATCAGCTCATCTAAATGCGTCTCTGATGCTTTATCAGGATCGATTAGAACAGCAAGCCCACGCTTTTTTAGATTCTGTATGTGACCGAGAATTTTATTCATTCTCTTCGTTCATCGATTCCAAATAGTCTGTCAGTTTTTGCTTGGCCAAGGCCAAAAGAACAGATGTAGCTGCACCTCTGAATGCTGAGGCAAAAATTGAATCACCAGGCTCTATTTTCTCTTCACTTCCTTGCTCTTCATCATCCACAAAAAGTCGACTGAGAGCGAAGCCAGCAGTAATTATTCCACCAATTATTAGGGCGTCCTTTCCAAGTAATTTGAAATCAGAGGCCTTTTCCTTTAGGTCATCGGTAAAATCGTTGATCTGCTTATTGAGTGCTATTTTTTTTTCTGTCCTGTTCAAGATTTAGTCCTTAATGTGTATTAGCAAAAGTAACGAAAAACAAACGAAAGCCTTACTGTAGTGAAGGAGCAATCATCAATTTTCCATCAGATAAGACCCAAATTCCCTGATCTACATAGAAATGTACAATTTCTTCCAATGGGATTTTCGTAACTGCTTTTGACTCCAATTCTGTCAATGACATTGGTAACAGTTTTTCTATGGTTGTTCCTTCAGCTTTAATTTCTTTCTCTTTTTCTGCCCTTTTGATTCTTTGTTTACAATTATCACAGATACCGCAATCTTCGGCATTCTCTTCTCCAAAGAAGTTTTGAAGCTGTGCCATTCTACAGCGTCTGGTGCTTTGAACAAAGCCAATCATCTGTTCTAAAGCTTTAAGGTCTGTGGCCTTTTTTACCTTCATTTCATGGTGACTTAGAGGTAGTTTTTGTGCATCAAATCTATTACCTAAAAAACTAATGGCGGGTTTGCTAAGCTGTCTTTTATAATTGACAATCTTTAACTCATGAAGACGGTTAAGTAGTTTTGTAACCGTAGGCTGTGGAGTTCTGTGTGCACGGGCTATCTCTGCCTCTGAAATAACACAATGCTCGGAGAAGAGCTCACCTCCGTAAATCCTCAACAAGGTCTTGGTAAAAGCATCCAAGGAATCATTTTTTAACTGCCATTTGTATAAATCTTGGTTACCTACCTCAATTTTCAAAGTGGAGGGTGCCAAATAACTATCAGATAATTCTATAATTTCCTGACTCTCCAGCAGCTTTAAAGCGTAGTGAGTAGGGATGGCCTTCATACCAAAAACTGTGATGAAATCATGAAGGTCAAACTCAAAGCGTTCTGCAGGTGTAGCACCGTAAGCAAGTTTATAATAATTACACAGTGATTGATATGTTTTGGAGAGTACCTCAAATGTTGGGAATCGTTGTTCCAGTTGACTTTTTAACTGATCAATGTCTACCTGATTATAAAACAGGAATACTTCAGAATGCTTTCCGTCTCTTCCGGCCCTTCCTATTTCCTGATAATAGGCCTCCATGTTGTCTGGTATATGCAGGTGAAAAACGTATCGAACGTCCGATTTGTCAATTCCCATACCAAAGGCATTTGTGGAGACAATGACCCTTGTTTCATTATTAATCCAAGAGTCTTGTTTGGCAGAACGCTGCTCATTGCTCAGACCTGCATGGTAAAAATCTGCACTAATCTTACATTTTACGAGAAACTGTGCAATTTCCTGAGTTTGCTTTCTGGTTTTCACATAAACAATCGCCGACTCCTTAGAACGAGATAATATCTGAGCCAGATGTCTGGCTTTTGTAGCACTTTCGTAACAGTGAACTCCTAGATTTGTTCTTTTGAAGCTCATTTTTAGAAGCTTCGGGGTCTTCATTTCCAGCTGTTTCAGAATGTCTTTTTGCGTAATGGAAGTTGCTGTAGCTGTCAGAGCTATCATGGAGGCTTTGGGGCAATACTGCTTAAACTCTTTGATTCTTAAATAACCAGGTCTAAAATCGTGTCCCCATTTTGAAATGCAATGAGCCTCATCAATCACCAGAAAACGGACATTCATTCTTTTTGTCCTTTCTATCATCATCTCAGTCAGAAGTCGTTCAGGAGAAACGTAGAGAAATTTATAATCTCCGAGAACGAAATTATCCAGCGTACGGTCAATGGCCGAATGGTGCATTCCCGAATAAATGGCTGCTGCTTTTATACCTCTTTCACGTAATTGTTTCACCTGATCTTTCATCAGGGCTATTAAAGGCGTTATGATGATACTTACACCTTCTTCAAGTAAGCCAGGTACTTGAAAGCAAATAGATTTGCCACCTCCGGTAGGCATCAGTGCCAGCACATCCTGCCCATTTAATGCTGTTTCAATAATTTCCTCCTGAAGAGGCCTGAAACTTTTGTATCCCCAATATTTCTCAAGAATTTCTACTGTCTGGAGCATACCTTTTGGTCAGATCTTCCGTATGTGTTAAGAGATAGGTGACTATTTATTGTTTTGCGAGTGAAGAAAAATAGGTAATAACATCTATATTTACCCATAAACCTAAACCCCGATAGGGATAACTAAAACCTGTATTGCAAATATTATGAAAAGAATATTACTCTTTGCATTGGTCTTTTCTTTTTCAATCAATTTGATGGCTCAGGATGATTTGAGGAAAAGAGGATATCAGTATAAGACTGAATTTAAGGAAGGGATTGAAGTCGTTTGTCCCGCCAGTCATATTGATGAGCATACCTATAGAGGGATGGCTCCGGAGATTGAGAATGCTTTGCAAAAGAGAAAAAGTCTGAGAGGGGTCAAGGCTACTAATGCTGCCAGGTTTAATGTGGTTTATGATCCTGATATGCCGGAGGTAGCACAGGAGTCGTTTCAACGTGCCGTAGATATCTGGGCTGAAATTCTTAACTCTCCCGTAGAGATAAACGTGGTGGCACTCTGGGAAGAACTTGGTCCTAATGTTTTGGGTTCAGCAGGTCCCGGAACTTATTATCGTAATTTTTCGGGTGCCAAGAAAGTCAATACCTGGTATCCTATTGCGTTAGCAGAGAAAATGGCGGGTGAAGATCTGAATTCACCAGATGATGTGGACATCGTAGCACGTTTCAGTGCTGATCAAAACTGGTATTACGGTACTACAGGTACACCGGCTGTTGGTCAATTTGACTTTACGTCAGTTGTACTGCATGAGCTTTGTCATGGTTTGGGTTTTGTAGGCTCCTTGAATGTAGAAGGAACACAGGGTAGTTATGGTTTGGGAACAATTTTTCCGGATGTATTTGATACCTACGTTATCAATGAAAAAGATGAATATGTAACAGATACTACGCTATTTCCGAATCCTTCAAATGCATTGCGTAATGAATTAATTTCTGAAAATCTATTCTTTGACTCTCCTTTGGCAATTGCTGCCAATGGTGGTGAGAAAGTGCAACTATATGCTCCGACAATCTTCGATTCGGGTTCAAGTATTTCTCACCTAGATGATGATAAATATCCGGCTGGAACTGAAAACTCTCTAATGACGCCTTCTGCGGGTTTAAGAGAGATTAATTATGACCCAGGTCCAGTGACTATTCAGATGATGAATGAGATGGGCTGGAGAAATACATCTATTATTCATGAATCATTGAAGGATTTTGTTTCAGCTACTGAAATAGAAATCACAGCAAGAATAATTAGTGATACTACAATTAAAGAGGAAACGGCCTTTTTAAACTACGTTCTTTTAGATGCCACCACCGCTACAGTAGAAGACTTAGATGCAGGTTTGGCAAACCCTCAGCAGGTTCAGCTAGTAAGAACGCCCGGAACTGATGAGTTCAAAGCTATTTTACCAATGGATCCTTCCATTGAGCAATCTGTAATCGGATATTTCCTTACAGTAACTGATAACGATGGCGTGGAGTCGGTAAGTCCGGTTTCAATGCCTGATTCTCCTTATTTGTTCTTTGTGGGTACGCCAGATCAATGGGGGCCTACTATCGAGTATTTCCCTCCTACTATTTTAAGATCAGGAGTGCCGATTAGCTTCATTGCGAATGTAGAAGATGATTATCAGGAAGGAGTTGATACGGTATATGTAGAGTATTCAGTCAATGGTGTTCCTCAAAGTCCGTTTGGATTGAGAAGGTATGATCCGGCGGTAGATACTAGCTTCTCGCAAGGGTCGGCTGACGCCATAGCATGGTTTATTGAAGAGGGTATTCCACCGCTTAATGACAATGATATTGTCACCATGCAGGTTAAAGCGGTAGATGCCAGTAATAATGTAACCGTGATTCCAACCACAGCTGGAGGAACAAACGCTGATGACGTGCCAGTGGAGGACTTTTATACTTTTACCGCAACGTCATTATTAGAATCTGTTGAAGAGTACTATACTGATTTCAATGAACCAAATGAAGACTTCGCTGTAACCGGATTTGGAATTGATACACCAAACGGTTTCTCAGATGGTAACCTAAATACAGACAGTCCTTACAAAAACGGATTAGGACTTTATGATCCGGTTTCCGGTTTAACCTTTTTAGATTTTGATTATAACGCTATTGCACTCTTCAGAAGACCAATTATTCTTAAGAGTGATTCGGCTATCTTCAGTTGGGATGAGATTGTTTTGGTAGAACCAGGTGAAGAGGGATCGGCCTTTGGCGATAGTGATTTCTGGGATTTTGTAGTTGTAGAAATCTCTGCTGATGGTGGAGGTTCTTGGTTCGAGCTTATAGATGGTTATGACTCCAGAGAAGACGAATCATGGGAAGATTTATTTGTTTCTACCTTAAGCCCGGCCACCGCTTCAAACCCAACAAGTAATGGAGAAGGCTCACCAGCATTATTCAGAACTAGAGAGATCAACCTAAACGAGTTATTTACAGGCGATATAGGTGGAGCAGAGGTATTATTGAGATTTAGACTTTACGCCGATCAATGGGTAAAAGGCTGGGGATGGGCCATTGATAATCTAGCGATTCAAGTTCCAAAACCTGCTCCATTGTCTGCAGAGTCAGAGAAAGTTGCTTTGCAATTATCACCTAATCCTACTTCTGACTTTGTAAACATCAGAGCTGATTTTAATAATGTTAAGGCTGCTCAACTACAGATTATAGATCTACAAGGAGTTCAGATGATGACCGAAAGTCTTTCGGTAGAAAATAACAAGGTGGACAAAAGAGTAGACGTTCGTTCTTATAATCCGGGTACCTACTTGGTTAACATCAAATCGGATGAAGGTTTAAAAACCAAGAAGTTCGTGATTACGAAGTAATTCTCGATGTCCAGATAAGAAATAAAGCCTGCTCACTATAAGCAGGCTTTTTTATTAGACCTGTTTTCTTTGCCAACGATTGGTCCTGAAATAGATGACGGCCAGAATGGCCAAAACGGTTTCTGCAATTATAATAGAGAGAAAAACCCCGGTTTCTTGCCAACCTACTTTAATGGCCAAATAATAGGCCAGCGGGATTTCAATGACCCAAAAACAAATGATATTAAAGATGGTAGGAGGGAGGGTATCACCCGCTCCATTGATAGCCTGAGTAATGACCATCCCGATTCCGAATACAACATATCCGGCTGCCAGTATTTTGAGACATAGTACACCAGTTTCTACCACCTGTGGGGTAGGATCAAACCATCTAATGAAATCTTCAGCGAAAATGAAGAAAACAACCGCAATCAAAGCCAGAAAGACCATATTGAAAAACGATACGGTCCAGGCAGATTTTATAGCTCTTTCAGGTTTGCCTGCTCCCAGGTTTTGACCCACAAGAGTGGCCGCTGAATTAGCTAAACCCCATGAAGGCAATATGGTAAAGACAATTATTCTTAAAGCCACTGTGTAACCGGCAATTACCTCACTACCATATTCAGATAATATTCTGACAAGGAAAACCCAGCTTGCAGATTGAATCAGAAACTGTCCGGCTCCACCTGCACCTATCTTAACTATATTGGCCAGGATTTTCTTGACAGGTTTAAAATCAGGTAGTCTTAGCTGTAGTTTGCTCAATTTGATCAACACATACAATTGATAAAGTACGCCTACCGATCGCCCTATTAATGTTGCTAGTGCGGCACCTTTGATCCCCATTCCCAAGACAGGTACGAAAAGGTAATCAAGTCCAATATTCAAGATATTGGCGATAATAACGGAACGCATGGCTAATGAGGCAGAGCCTGCACCTCTCAGAGCCCCACTTAGTGTGAAAATCAGGATGATAACGGGAGAGCTGATAAACTGAATTTTGGTGTACCATTTGCCTTGGTTGACCAGTTCCGTGGATCCACCCATTAATTCCAGCACTCTTTCAGAATAAGTGTAACCCAAAATGGCGATTACCATGCCTAGGAATAAGGAAATTAAGATAACCTGTGCCAGAGCCAAGCCCCCGCCACGCTCATCTTTTTCGCCGATACGGCGAGCTACGATAGCCGTGGCTGCTCCACTTAAACCCCAGGCTAATGAATAAATTAAAGTAAGCACAGACTCCGTCAGTCCTACGGCAGCTACGCCTGTAGTACCAACATATCTGGCGACAAAGAATGCATCTGCCAAAGCAAATAAAGCTTCAAAGAACATCTCGATCACCATCGGGATGGACAAGAGTACAATTGCTCTGTTAATGCTTAAAGTGGTATAATCAGTGTTTTCGTCGCCTTTTAAGGCGGCTTTTATTAGTTCAATAAACTTCGTCATTGGAAATGATTGTTCTGCAGTGAGAGAAATAAACTTGCCGAGAAGAGCCCCTTAGGAACGGAGCTTACAAACAATCATTATTACCATGGTTTGAAAGAATTTTATGCGAAATAAGACAAAACTTTTGAATTCTGAGTGACTTCAGTTCAAATTTCTCAAAAATAAGGTCAACTTGAGGGATAATATTAACTTTGAGTTTACACTGTCAATAAACTTCTGAATGAACGACTCTAACGCTCCGAAAACCTCTATAAGCCTATTTGAATCCCTGATTCCAGTTGTTTTTCTTATTCTACTGCTCGCTTTTAATGTGTATGTTTTTGGAGACAATGCTTTATCCGGTTCTAACCAATTCGCACTCTTATTGGCAGGAGGAGTAGCCGCACTTATGGGGCTGCGAGAAAAGGTGACTTTAAAGACCATGATTAAAACGGTAGCAGGTAATATTGAGAGTACCTCCGGAGCAATATTGATTTTATTGTTTGTCGGGGCTTTATCGGGTACTTGGCTCATCAGTGGTATTATCCCTGCCATGATTTATTACGGTCTTGAGATACTGAGTCCAAGTATTTTTCTGCCAGCTACAGTTGTTATTTGTTCCATTATCTCCTTAGCTACAGGTAGTTCATGGACTACTTCTGCTACTGTAGGGATAGCTTTAATTGCCATTGGTAATTCCCTAGGTTTTAATCTGGGAATGGTTGCCGGGGCAGTACTTTCAGGAGCATATTTTGGAGATAAATTGTCTCCAATGTCAGATACTACAAATCTGGCTCCTGCTATGGCCGGCACAGACTTGTTTACACATATCAGGTATATGTTGTACACTACCATTCCTAGTGTGGTTTTGGCTATTATCATTTTTACAATTCTTGGCTTTGGTCAGAGTGCAGAGGGGGTGGTTGATACCTCTGTTATGCAGTCTGCCATTACAGAGTCTTTCAATATCAACGGTTGGTTATTTATCGTTCCCGTAGTGGTAATCACACTCATCGTTAGAAAAACAGAGCCTTTGGTGGCCTTGTTTATTGGTACTTTACTTGCTGCGGTTTTTGCCTTGATTTTTCAACCAGGCATTGTAGTCAGTGTAGGAGAGGGAGAGAAATTGGATTTTCCTACAGCTTACAAAGGACTGATGAACGCCATAACTGTACCTTCGTCAGTAGCTACTACCAATGCCGACCTAGCTGATTTATTCTCTTCTAAAGGAATGTCGGGGATGCTTAACACTATTTGGCTTATCTTATGTGCCATGACATTTGGAGGGTTTATGGAAGCCATAGGTGCTTTGCATAAAATTTCTGAAGCATTGCTGAAAGCCGCCAAGGGAGTTTTCGGACTATTTGCTAGTACGGTGGCGAGTTGTCTGACCTTAAATATTACCGCTTCTGATCAGTATTTGGCTATTGTTGTGCCCGGTAAAATGTTTAAGCAAGCTTATAAAGAGAAAGGTCTGGCACCTGAAAACCTGAGTAGAACATTAGAGGATAGCGGCACTGTAACCTCCGTTTTGGTCCCTTGGAATACCTGCGGGGCCTATCAATCGAACGTACTGGGTGTAGATGTTTTGACTTACCTCCCGTATGCTCTATTTAATTACATTTCTCCTTTTATGACCTTATTGTTTGCTGCGTTAAGCATCAAAATAAAAACCCTAACTGAAAAATAATCTATGAGCAACGCAGAGATTGCCGATATCATTGAGTTAACTGGTAAACTCCTCACCTTACATGATTTAGATGCCAATAGGGCTAAAGCTTTTGGTGGTATCTCTTTCAATATTGATCGATTAGAGACAGATTTGGCAGCAATGTCGGATGACGAAATTCTAAAAGTCAGAGGAATAGGTAAAAGCCTTTTGGCTACTATCAAAGAGATTTTAGAGAAGGGAAGCTCAGAAGAATTGGATAGCCTAATTGCACAAACTCCTGAGGGTGTCTTAGATATGTTTAAGGTCAAAGGTTTAGGTGCTTCCAAAATCAAACTCTTATGGCAGGAGTTGGGTATCGACAATCTAAATGATCTGAAGATTGCCTGTGAATCAGGTAAAATAGCAGAAGCCAAAGGCTTTGGAGAAAAAACGCAGGTCAAAATCCTTGATTCTATTGCTTTTATAAAGCAACAAAGCGGTAAGCTTAAAATGGATCAGGCGGCTGAAGTTTCTTTATTAGTAAGTGAAAAGCTCTCCTCACTTTTTGAGAAAGTTGAAGTAGTTGGTGCTATTACCAGAAAACTTGAAACAGTGGATAAGCTTTCCTTTCTTATAGAAGGAAGTTTCTCAAATAAATCAGTATTACCGGGAGAGTTTAAGGAGCTTATGAAGGTCTCTTCTCCATTTGTGTGGCGTGGAACCTATGAGGAGAATAAAATATTGATTGAGATTTTCTTTGTTGAGAAGGAGGTATTTGCACAGCAAAAGTTGTTATTAAATGGAGGAAGAGAACATTTCAATTACAGCAAGGATGGTCAATCATTCCATCACTTTGTAAAAACCAACATTTTTGATAGTTCAGAACAGTATTATAGCGGCTTTGGTGAGTCATATATAGTTCCTGAAATGAGGGAGGGCTTGGATGAGTTTGCCTGGTCAAAAGAGAATAGTAATGATGATCTTATCAGCTGGGATAAACTTAAAGGAAGTCTTCATAACCACTCCAAGTATTCTGACGGAAAGAACTCTTTAAAAGAAATGGCCGAAGCCTGCCGTGACTTAGGTTTGGATTATTTTGGGATAGCAGATCACTCACAAACAGCGGCTTATGCTAACGGTCTAATAGCAGGGAGAGTCGTACAGCAGCATGAAGAGATAGATCAATTAAATAAAGAGTTGGCTCCGTTTAAAATCTTGAAAGGTATAGAGTCTGATATCCTCAGTGATGGATCATTAGACTATGAAAAGGATATTTTAGCCAGTTTTGATTACGTTGTAGCATCGGTTCATGCTAATCTGGATATGACCGAAGAAAAGGCTAATGAGAGACTAATCAAGGCTATAGAGAATCCTTACACGACTATTTTAGGTCATCCTACAGGCCGACTTTTATTATCGAGAGCTGGTTACCCGATTGATCATAAGAAGATCATAGATGCCTGTGCAGCGAATAAGGTAGTAATGGAAATTAATGCCAGTCCGTATAGATTGGATATTGACTGGAGATGGATCCCTTATTGTCTTGAAAAAGGAGTGATGCTTTCCATAAATCCAGACGCACATAAAATAGAAGGATTCCAGGATATGCACTACGGGATTGCAGTTGCAAGAAAGGCTGGTTTGACCAAATCAATGGCTTTTAATGCCCTTAGCCTTCAAGAGATAGAAACCTATTTAAAGAGTGTTAAACCTTAGAGAAGGTCATTTATGATCTTCTCTATGTTCATCCCCTCTGCCTCGGCTTTGAAGTTACGAACCACCCTGTGACGTAGCACAGCAATTGCCACGGCTTTGACATCTTCAATGTCAGGTGAGTACTTGCCATTGATCAGAGCATTGCATTTAGCAGCCAGAATAAGGTTTTGAGATGCCCTTGGTCCTGCTCCCCAGTCCAAAAATTCGTTGGCTACTTTGCCCGCCATTTCGGAGTTAGGTCTGGTTTTATGTACAAGACCTACAGCATATTCAATGACATTATCTGCCACCGGTACACGTCTTACCAAATGTTGGAATTCAATGATCTCTTGAGCCCCTAAGACCTTATTGACTTTTTTCTTTTCATCATTTGTAGTCGCTTTTACGATGTCCAATTCTTGTTGAAAAGACGGATAATCCAGATTGACCATGAACATAAAACGGTCAAGCTGGGCCTCGGGTAGGGGATAAGTACCTTCTTGTTCTATTGGGTTTTGAGTCGCTAAAACAAAGAAAGGTTTTGAAAGTTGATGCTTCTCTCCGGCTACCGTAACTGCATACTCCTGCATACTTTCCAACAAAGCAGACTGCGTTTTAGGAGGTGTACGGTTGATTTCATCTGCCAAAATTATATTCGCAAAAACCGGCCCTTTTACAAATCTGAAGTTTCTTTCATTGTCTAAGGTTTCTGAACCCACAATATCACTTGGCATTAAATCCGGAGTAAACTGGATGCGATTAAAATCAAGATCTAGTGCATCTGCAATGGTCTGGATCAGCAAGGTTTTTGCCAGACCGGGAACACCAACCAACAGGCAATGACCCTGACAGAATATCGCTGTTAAGAGCAAACGTACGGTCTCGTCTTGCCCAACGATGACCTGGCCAATTTCCTTTCTAAGTTTTTCGTATGATGATTTTAAGGCGTCAGCCGCTTCTACGTCAGATTTAAATGCTGTGTTACTCATTTAACAGGGAGTCGGGTTTTAATATTCAAATAATTTACAGACTTCGTACTCAGGATCTATTTTGATATAGACCTCGGCGATAGCCTCTCTAAACCATTTGTCAATTTCTACATTTTGTTTGTTGATCAAAGCAAATTGTTTGATTTTCTCATAATCATCCTTCATGTTGATCTTATGAGGTTCATATTTATTTACCAGATACAGGAGTCTCATTCCGGTCTTACCGTCGGCACTACGGTAGGCTAGGGGCTTTGTTACTGATCCTATTTTCATGGTATCAACAGTGAAATACAAATTTGGCTCCATACTTAGATCTAAAGCCATTCTATCTGAACCAGATGTAGGATCCTGGATGATTCCACCTGTATATTTAGTGTTATCATCCTCACTATGTAGGCGAACGGCATCCTCAAATTTTATGGAGTCTGTTTGTATGAAGTTTCTTAAGCTATCTAAAAACTGGGTGGGCTGCGTCATGTCAAGACGGTTATATTCCGGTCTTAAAAGAATATGTCTGGCGTGATATTCCTGTCCTCTGATTTCAATTAACTGAATCAGGTGAAATCCAAATGAGCTTTCTACTACCTCACTCATTTGATTAGGCTCCAATCTCATGGCTGCCGCCTCAAATTCAGGTACCATTTGACCACGTTTAGCCCATCCCAGGTCACCACCATATGTTCTTGATCCTTGATCTTCAGAATATTCTTCAGCAAGCTTTTCAAATTTTTCGCCCTTCTCTACGCGTAGTCTTAAATCTTCTAAACGAGCTACTAATTCAGACTTCTGTGCCTTGGTTAACTTAGCCAGCCGAACCAGCTGAGCCACTTTCACCTCCGTTGGGATAGTAGGCAAACTGTCTTTTGGGATATTGTCAAAGAATATTTTTACCTCTGCTGGTGTAACAGACATACCCTCTGTGATGGTTTGTTGCATCTGCTGGGCGGTTAATTGCTCGCTAACCTGTTGTCTTACCTCACTTTTGAGAGTCTCCAGCGATTTATTGAACTGCTCTACTATATTTTTCTCGCTACCGTAGATTCTGATCATCTCACCCATACGAGCATCCAGCTGGTTTTCTACCACATCAGGTTCCACTATAACTGAGTCAATCTCGGCCTTGGCGACCAGTAGCTTTTGTACCGCTAAAGACTCCAGAGCCTGACATTTATTGATTTCCTGGCTTTGTTCTTTTGAGCGTTGTAAAATAGTTTCAACCTCAGATCTCAGGATATAGTAATTGTCAATTTTAGCAACAATTCGGTCTACGTTCGTACCTATTCGCTGGGCTTGCGAGATAAGTGGTAATACCAACAAAAGGAGTACCTTCTTGATCATTTAATTTTGATTTAAGTCGTTTAGTTTCTGAATATCATACAGCTGTCTTGCCTTCTCACGGTCTATTGTTACCGGATATCTAACGCTCAGCTCTTTGTACAATTGTTCTTCTTTTTCTTTCTGATAGTCTCTAATAACGGCTCCTCGTGCCTCTCTCAATGATTTGGCTCTTGCCGGAACGGCCTCTTCTATGATGATACGGTAATAGAAGTCATCAAAGTTTGATTCATATTCTCCTTTGGCATAACCTGTACCATCTATCAATTCATTCTCTCCTTTGAAATAGATACCTTTTGCTACTTCAAAATATGGATCTTTGAGTTGTAAAATTTTAGCAATATCCTCCTCACTATTACTGAAAAACTGAAAACTTACTCTTTGGTTTTGCGTCCAGTCAAATCTGTCAGCAATTCTATTTACGCCGTAATCGTTTTCTCTAATTCGGGTGATATCAATACCATTATCTGTCAGAAACCTTACGATATCTTTTATTCTACTTCCACTAATTGATGTGGCCTCATTTATATCTCTGTGTCCACCGATTTCTACCAAATAACCCGGATTTTGTTCGAGTATCTGTTCCAAACCTGTCAGCTTCCTTCTTAGATCATCCGAGAGCGAATAAGCATTTTTTTGATAGTAAAAAGGCAAGATGCCACGTTTTAGTCGGTAAGGTTTTGCCTCAGACGCAATTTCAAAATATTCTGCAATGGCCTCTTGATCTTTGGCTTTTACGATAGTTGCTTTTACACCTTCAGGCCATTGGTAATCCTTGATGTGCTTATTATAAAAGTCTCGTTGTCCAGAGGTATCAGAAGTGGTTTTTTCATAGAGCTTATCGTTGAGATAATTGGTAACCAATAAACTCTCTTTATAAGTGTCCGCAATAAACTTAAAGGATGCATTTAGTTCCGGTAATCTTTCGATAACTGCCGATGTGATTCGTTCAGATTTAAAGTCCTCAAAAAACCATCTCAAGCATAGTTCTGGACTGTAGTTTTCAGGGATTTTTTCAAAGCTCTGTTTGTCTTCAGCATATTCCACGAAGTCTAACACAGAATAGAGACGCTCATCTACCTTTAAGATAACATCATTCTCAATGAGGTTGCGATTCACCTTCCAAGAACCATTCAAGATGCCTGCGTTGGCGAATTTTATAATATTCTCGAAAGCTTCATTATTAATATTGATATTGAGCTTTTTCTGATATTGTTCTAGTCCTTTCTCAGCAATATACTTTCCACGAGAATCAGTAGTAACCTTGTCTCTAAGTTTTAATTCCAGTTCACTGAATGGTTCCAGAGATATTTCACGATTCTTTTGTAAAATGTGCCAGCCTACAGAAGATCTAATAGGTTCTGATATTTCACCTGTTCTTAAACTAAATGCCACTTTCTCAAAGTCACGCTCTGCCCAGCTTCCGATACTGAAAGGAGGTAGAAGACCACCATTGTCCTTTGAATTCACGTCATCAGAATTGATTTTGGCTAACTCATCAAACTTGGCACCATCCTGCAGCAGTTGATATAGCGAATCTATCTGCGACTTTTGAAATGCTTCTACTTCTTCAGAAGCAGAAGATGGCACCACTTTCAAGATGTGTTTCACCTCAACTTTTCCTGAGTAGGGTCTGTTATCATTGACCTTTATAATATGGTATCCTGCTTTTGTTCTTACAGGATCAGAGATTTTGCCTATTGGGGTAGAGTAGGCCGCATTCTCCAAAGGAAAAAGCAATTGCAATGCAGAAAAATAGCCCATATTACCACCATTTTTCTTGGTGTTAGTATCAGATGAATAAACTTGAGCTAATGAATCAAAAGAGGCACCGGATTCTGCCAGACTTTTTAGGTTTGTGATTTGTTCATAAACCTTTATTGTGTCCTGAGATGATGCATAAGGTGATAGGGCTAAAAGAATGTGCGAAGCATTGACCTCTCTTTTTAAACGATTATAAGTTGTCCTTACTAAATCATTCACTAAAGCCGTGTCTTCAATAAAGCTTTTAGCTGCAATTCTCGTGTAAGTTTCTAGTTCTTCTAATTGCGTATGATCTAATAAGTAGCCTTCGTCTTTAGCGGCCAGGTATACCCTTTTTCTTCTGACAAGTTCGTCAATGAGCTCTTCAAAATTAGTGCTATCCGCAATAAAATATTCCTTGAAAGCAGACTGAAGTTCTGTTTCTGTCAGTTGTTCAGAACCAACTTCTATAACTGTAGATTCTTCTACGGTCTTCTCCGGGGTTTCTGTTGTACTAACGTTTTGAACCTTGGTTGTTTGACAGGCAAGGGCTGTACTTAAAATGCCAAGGTAAATGATGATTCGACGCATATAAATATTGAAAGCAACCTAATGGTTAGCTAAATATTCTAAATAAGCCGCAAAATTGACTATTTATTGCGAGAAAGCCTCGGATTTAACAATTATTATACCTTTGGTTCTTGTTGAGATAAACAATGAAAACTACCAAGACCCCAGATGATTTCTGTCGAATCAATTCCTACTACTTTTCTACTCGGGAAACATTCTTCAATGATCTTCAATGCTTCCTCATCTTTTGAGCATCTATAAGTAGGAACGATAACCTTATTATTCAGGATATAGAAGTTGGCGTAGGAGGCAGGGAGTCTTAATCCTGAGTCGTGAACCGGGTCTGGCATAGGTAAAGTAAGAACATTGAGACGCTCTCCTTTTTCATTCTTCATAGACTGAAGAAGTTCCAGGTTCTCTTTTAAAGCATCATAATTGGCATCAAGTCTGTTGCTTTCTAATGCAGTAAGAACCGTATTACTATTCACAAAACGGGTCATATCATCTACATGACCATCTGTATCATCACCCACAATACCTTCTCCCAGCCATAAGATATGACTTACATTATAGTATGAACGTAGTTTTTCCTCTATCTCTTGCTGTGATAAACTCGGGTTCCTGTTAGGGTTTAGCAAGCAAGATTTACTTGTGAGCAAACTTCCGGTACCGTTTACTTCGATTGACCCTCCCTCCATAATAGCGTTCGGTTCATATAAAGGTAATCCAAAAGCTTCAGCAACTCGTCTAGGAATATTATTATCAGCATCGAATGGAGGGTACTTTCCTCCCCAGGCATTATAGCCCCAGTTTACTATTGACTTGACTCCTTTTTCCGGCTGAATAACAAAGCTAGGCCCGTGGTCTCTACACCAGCTGTCGTTAGTGGGGAAGTCATACAACTCAATATTGCGAGACTCTATTTCCCTTTTCTCTAGTTCAAACTTGATTTGCTTTGCAGTGGCTTCATTACCCGTGGCAATTCTTACTTTTTCCTCCTCTGCTATTTCTTTGATGAATTCAAAGTAGGACTCATAGACTTTCGGGAGTCTGTCTTCCCAAGTATCTATATTATGAGGGAAGCTTAACCATGTAGCTTCATGTGGGTGCCATTCTGCCGGAAACAGAAATCCTTCATTCTGCGGAGTGCTCAATAGTCTTCTTTTTAATGGTCGCAAATGTAAAATGGAAAAAAGAATTGCGAGATACAATTTCATTTATTTACTTTGCAAAATGTTATGCAAGCATACCTTTTGGAGGCTTGCTCAAACGAGTATTTTAAGAGTGGTTGAATAAATGATTGTTAGAAAGGCGGAAGATTTTATCTTCCGTCTTTTTTTTTGAGAAGTTCTGAGGGCTATATTGCCACGTCAAATGAAATTACTTAAACATCCATTGGAAGAGAAAGAGCTTGTTAAGTTACTAAAGCAAAAGAACCAGAAGGGTTTTGAGCTACTTTACAAAAACTACTCTGATGTTATCTACGGTATTATCATTAGGATGCTCAAAGACAAGGATG
The DNA here is from genome assembly GCF_052828545.1 of Jiulongibacter sp. NS-SX5. The sequence continues at coordinate 1,099,715 of NZ_CM128248.1, read as the reverse complement.
AAGCCTCTGACATGCTTCAGGAGGTATTCATAAAAATTTGGGCTAAAATCGAAGTTTATGATGCGGGCAAAGGCAGGCTTTATACCTGGATGGCGAATCTTACCCGAAATTTTGTCATAGATAGAATTAGATCTGCCGATTATAAAAACCACAATTTAAAGAATTTCGTAAGAGATGATAACGTGGGCTCTGTAGACAGGCAGTTCAGTTCAAATCAAAATACGGATATAATTGGTCTACAGGGTTTTGTGAAAAAGCTAAAACCGACTCATCAATTACTAATTCAAAAGATATACTTTGAAGGTTTTACTCAGGTGGATCTTGCAGAAGAACTGGATATCCCTCTTGGAACCTTAAAGACGCGAGTTAGAGCTGCCATAAAGGAGTTGAGAAAATTTTATAATGAAAATGAATAAGTTTAACATCGAAGACGGAGAATTAGAGATGCTGGCCATGGGGCAGGTGTCTGCTATGCGTGAGTTGGAGTTGTACCAGATGCTAGACCAAGATTCTGAGTTGAGAGCCGAATTTGAGGCGATAGAATTGAGTTTGGAAAAAATGGCTTTCGAAAGTGCACATTCGGCACCTAAAGAAATAGGAGTGAATTTGCACGAAGAGCTTTTTGCTAAAGAAACTAAAGTAGTTCCATTTTACAAGACTTCAGTCTTCAGGGCTGCTGCTTCCATTTTATTCATTGGGAGTATACTTGCCAATATCTACTTGCTTCAGTCAAAAAGCGATCAAACAGTAGCTGATACTGAGGAACCATTAACCCGTAAGGAAGAGTTTTTGGCAGAACTTCCTATGCCAATAGAAGACTTTGAAGGTTTATTTGATTATCTACATGAAAGCCTGGAAAATGAACCATGTAAAATGGACTTTAGGGTGACCAAGGCTTTTCTGAATAATAATCATTTGGCTGAGGATCAAATAATGGCCTATCTCATAGACGAAGGAGGAAGATGTGATTGTGAGATTTTGATGAACTTTTCTCTCGAATTTCCACAAGAACCTTACAAGCACGGCATGGAGCCTCCGAAAACACACCGTGATGCCGAGATCAAATTGGCAATAATTGGAAAAAGCCCTTACGGACGCAATCTGGCCTTTGATGCCAAGACCATGAAAATATACTTATAATATTTTCTAAAGCTTTTTTGTTTATAATAATTCTTTCACTACTTTTGCACCTCGATTTGAGGAGATACTCTCTATAAAAAATTAGACGAAGTCACATCCGCGTGAAACCGTTCTGATTTCGACTGTGAGAAAAGATGTTAAGCTTTTTAAGATTTGCACAGTCTCCGAAGTTCGCGTAAAATTTAATTTTTGGGAATCATTACAAGGTAACAAGTTGTACCCTCAGTAATATACAGCTTACCTTTTGGGTTTGTAATGTAATGGCCACGTTGACACGTCAACCTCTGGTAATAAAAGTTTTTAGTCAGAATCTTGTTTAAAACTGCAGAAAATCAGACTTTTGCAGCCCGATTTAGACAAGAGACAATTTTAAAGCGAAAAAGATAATACAATGTCTGGAATTATTGGAAAGAAAATTGGCATGATGACCATCTTTGAAGATGGCAATGCAGTTCCATGTACGCTTATTGAGGCTGGCCCATGTGTGGTTACTCAAATAAGAACTGAAGAGAAGGATGGCTACAGGGCTGTTCAGCTTGGGTACGGTGAGAAAAAAGAGAAGAACACATCTAAGGCTCTTCAAGGTCACTTCAAGAAGGCTAACGCTACTCCAAAAAGAAAGTTGGTTGAATTCAAAGAATTCGAACAAGAGTTCAATCTTGGAGATTCTGTAAGTGTTTCTGATGTTTTTGCAGAAGGTGAATTCCTTGATGTTAGTGGTAAGACTAAGGGTCGTGGTTTCCAAGGGGTTGTGAAGCGTCACAATTTCGGTGGTGTAGGTCAGTCTACTCACGGTCAGCATAACAGACAGCGTCACCCGGGTGCTATTGGTGCTTGTTCTTATCCAGCCAGAGTTTTCAAAGGTTTGAAAATGGCGGGTAGAATGGGTCATACTAATGTAACCATCCAAAACCTAAAAGTATTAAAGGTGATGGCAGATAAGAATTTGATCGTTGTTTCTGGTTCAGTACCAGGTGCAAAGAACACACTTCTTACGCTTCATAAGTAATAATCAATTTAAGGTCGAGGCCTAACGACACCGAAAAAACAGGTGAAACAAATGGAATTAAAAGTTGTAAACAAAGAGGGTAAAGAAACCGGCAAGAAAGTAACGCTTTCTTCAGAGGTTTTCGGTATTGAGCCCAATGAGCACGTGATTTGGTTAGACGTGAAGCAGTACCTTGCTAATCAACGTCAGGGAACTCACAAAGCCAAAGAAAGAGCTGAGGTAAGCAGGACTGGTAAGAAACTTCACAGACAAAAAGGTACTGGTGGAGCTCGTCACGGTTCTAGAAGATCTCCAATCTTCGTTGGTGGTGGTACTATTTTCGGGCCACGTCCAAGAAACTATAGCTTCAAGCTTAATAAGAAAGTTAAAGCATTGGCTAAAAAGTCAATCCTTTCTGAGAGAGCTAAAGAGGGAAAAGTAATTGTAGTTGAAGACTTCGCTCTAGAAGCTCCAAAAACTAAGGATTATGTAAGCTTCCTCAACTCAGTAGGTGTAAATGGTAAGAGTATCTTCGTAGTAGATGGTAACGAGAATAACCTTTATAAATCTGCTAGAAATATTCCTAAGACTTTAGTGACTGAGAAGAATGAACTAAGCACTTACGATCTAGTAAATGCAGAAAACATTCTGATCTCTGAGAACGCTTTAGCTCACCTTGAATCAATTTTGAAATAATTAGAACCGGTAGGTTTATAAAGCTTAGTTAAAATGAGTGTTTTAAAAAGACCAATAATCACAGAAAAATCTCAGGAACTTAACGCTAAAGGTAAGTATACTTTTGAGGTAGCAATGGGTTCTAATAAAATTGAGATCGCCAAGGCTGTTGAGCAAATGTATGGAGTAAGCGTTGATAGTGTTTCTACCATTCGTCAGTTTGGTAAATCAAAATCAAGAATGACCAGATCTAAAGTTACTTCTGGCAGAACTCCAACTATCAAAAAAGCAATAGTAACATTAGCAGAAGGAGAGATGATCGACTTCTACGCTGATTTATAAAAAATTTAATAGGTAAAGCCGATATGAGTCGGTTGCAAAATTAAAGAGAATGGCAGTTAAAAAAATAAAACCAACAACTCCGGGTCAAAGAAACAGGGTAGCCCCTGACTTCTCTGACATAACAGCTAGCAAGCCGGAGAAAAGCCTTACCACTGTAATCAAGAGAACAGGTGGTAGAAATAACGAAGGTCACAGAACATCAAGATACATTGGTGGTGGTCACAAAAGAAGATATCGTATTATCGACTTCAAGCGTGACAAAGCAAATGTTTCAGGCGAAGTTTTGACAATTGAGTATGACCCTAACAGATCTGCAAGAATTGCATTAGTTCAGTACTCAGATGGTGAGAAGAGATATATTATTTCTCCTCAAGGTCTTCAAGTAGGTCAAACTATTATATCTGGTGAAGGTGTAGCTCCTGAATTAGGAAACGCCATGCCAATGAAAGATTTACCTCTTGGTACAATCATTCACAATATTGAGTTAAATCCTGGTAAAGGAGCTCAGTTAGCAAGAAGTGCTGGTACTTACGCACAGCTACTTGCCAAAGACGGTAAATACGTAACACTTAAGATGCCTTCTGGTGAAATGAGAATGGTATTATCGGTTTGTTATGCCACTGTTGGGTCAGTTTCTAACCCAGATCACATGAACGTGACACTAGGTAAAGCTGGTAGAAAGAGATGGTTAGGCCGTCGTCCAAGAGTTCGTGGTGTTGCCATGAACCCGGTAGATCACCCGATGGGTGGTGGTGAAGGACGTTCTTCCGGAGGTCATCCAAGATCAAGAAATGGTCTTATGGCTAAGGGTAAGAAGACTCGTTCTAAAAACAAATATTCAAATCGTTTAATCGTAGCAAAAAGAAATAAATAATGGCTCGTTCGCTTAAAAAAGGACCTTACGTAGATTTTCGCCTTGAAAACAAGGTTACGAAAATGGCCGAATCAGGCAAGAAATCTGTAATCAAAACCTGGTCAAGAAGATCAATGATTACTCCTGATTTCATTGGTTTCACATTTGCTGTGCATAATGGAAATAAGTTTATCCCTGTGTATGTTACAGACAACATGGTAGGTCATAAACTTGGAGAATTTGCTCCAACCAGAAATTTCAGAGGTCACATTAATAAAAAAGACAAGGGTCGTAGGTAATCTCAGAATACTCGGCTTTTAAGAGATAAAATTTTAAAACATGGAAGCAGTAGCAAAACTTAACAATTTCCCTACTTCTGCTAGAAAGGCAAGATTGGTTGCTGATCTTATCAGAGGTAAGAAAGTAAGTCAGGCTCTAGGTATTTTGAGCCACCAGCCACAGGCAGCAGCACCAATTACAAAAAAGGTATTGATGTCTGCAGTGGCTAATTGGCAAGAGAAAAACGAAGGCGTGGATTTAGAAGACGCAGACCTTGTTGTGAAAAGTATTTTTGTGGATGGTGGTAGAATCCTAAAAAGATTAAGACCGGCTCCTCAAGGACGTGCCTACAGAATCAGAAAACGTTCACTACATATGACTATCGTTGTTGATAACGTAGCACCAGTAGTGGAAGCTGTAGAAGAAGTTAAATCTGAAGAAGAATAATATACCCCGAACTAATATTTAAGTAGAAACATGGGACAAAAAGTTAATCCTGTTGGTCTTAGACTCGGTTACATCAGAGGTTGGGAATCAAGCTGGTATGGTGGAAAAAACTTTTCTGACAAACTAGTAGAGGACAACAAGATCAGAAAATATATAGATGCTCGTATTCAAAAGGGATCTATCTCTAAAGTAGTTATCGAAAGAACTTTAAAAAGAATTACACTTACTATTCACACGGCTCGTCCTGGTGTTGTAATTGGTAAAGCTGGTTCTGAAGTAGATAAACTGAGAGAAGAGCTTAAGAATCTTACCGGAAAAGATGTTCAAATTAACATTTTTGAAATTAAGAGACCTGAATTGGATGCTAAGCTTATCGGGGAGACAATTGCTCAGCAACTTAAAGCTCGTATCTCATACAGAAGAGCTATGAAGCAAGCGATTCAGTCAGCTGTAAGAGTAGGTGCAGAAGGGATCAAGATCAAGCTTTCTGGTAGATTAGGTGGTGCTGAAATGGCACGTACTGAAATGTACAAAGAAGGTAGAATTCCTCTTCACACACTTCGTGCTGACATCGACTATGCTGTTTCTGAAGCATTGACTGTATATGGTATCATTGGAATTAAAGTTTGGGTATTCAAAGGCGAAGTTTACGGTAAGAGAGATCTTACTCCTGCCGGTGCAATAGCTGAAGCTGGTGGCGATAAGAGAAGAAGAGGCGGTAATGATAGAAATGACCGCGGTGGAAGAAGAAGAAGAGGCGACGGCGGAAGAGGTAGAAACTAAGCTTAATGTAGAAAGTAAGGGCTTTATTGCTCTCAAAAGATTATAAAATTATGTTACAACCAAGAAGAACTAAGTTTCGTAAGCAGCAAAAAGGTAGAATCAAAGGTATCGCCTCAAGAGGTCACCAGATTGCCTTCGGTAGTTTTGCTATCAAATCTCTGGAGCCAGGTAGATTAACCTCTCGCCAGATTGAGGCTGCTCGTATTGCCGTTACTCGTGCAATGAAGCGTGAAGGTCAGGTTTGGATTAGAGTTTTCCCTGATAAGCCAATTACTGCTAAGCCTTTAGAGGTAAGGATGGGTAAAGGTAAGGGTGCTCCGGAATACTGGGTAGCAAATATTTACCCTGGTACAATTCTTTTTGAAGCGGGTGGTGTATCTCTTGAAGTAGCCAAAGAGGCTCTTAGATTAGCTGCTCAAAAGCTTCCGATGACTACGAAGTTTGTTGTAAGAAGAGATTATCAGGCATAACAAATAGTTATTGACGAATTTTTCGACGGAAGTCGGTAAAACTATAGGACAATGAAAAAAGTAGATTTGAAAGGTTTGACAGTAGAGCAACTTCAGGAGCAAATAGCTTCAGAAAAAGACAGATTGCAAAAAATGAAGTTTGCTCACGCAATCACTCCAATTGAAAATCCGAAAAGAATCACTGAAACAAGAAAGGTGATCGCCAGATTATCAACTGAATTAAGCAGTAGATAATCAGCTTAAATCTCAAAATTAATACAGAATACTAATACCGTGGTGAAAGCCACTAATCTGTTACCGCAAATGGAAAGACAAGATAGAAAAGAGCGTATCGGTGTTGTAGTAAGTAACAAAATGGACAAGTCTGGCGTAGTTCAGGTAGTTCGTAAAGTGAAGCACCCGAAGTATGGAAAATTTATGCTCAAAACAAAGAAATTTAAGTTTCATGACGAAAACGGTGACGCCGGAATCGGTGATACTGTAAAGATCATGGAAACTAGACCTTTGAGTAAGACTAAAAACTGGAGACTTGTAGAAGTTCTTGAAAGAGCTAAGTAATCTTCTTCAAACCCAGGTTTCACAAAAGTTTAAAATAATTAGAAATGTTACAGCAGGAATCAAGAGCTAATGTAGCTGACAATAGCGGTGCCAAAGAAGTATTAGTTATTCGTGTATTAGGCGGTACCAAGAAAAGATACGCCGGTATTGGTGATAAAGTAGTTGTTACTGTAAAGGAAGCTCTTTCTTCATCTACCAACATGAAAAAAGGAAGTATTTCCAGAGCTGTTGTTGTTAGAACTAAGAAAGAAGTAAGACGAAAAGACGGATCTTACATCAGATTCGAAGAAAACGCAGTAGTTCTTCTTAACAATAATGATGAGCCAAGGGGTACTCGTATTTTCGGACCTGTAGCTCGTGAATTAAGAGAGAAGCAATTCATGAAGATTGTATCTCTGGCACCAGAGGTTCTATAATTACCCTTCGGGAAAATCATTCTGAAAATGGAAACAAATAATAATAAGATGCAAAAACGTCATGTACGCACCGGAGATACAGTTGAGGTCATCGCTGGTAACTCTAAAGGCAAACAAGGCAAAGTTATCGAGGTTCTTACAAAGAAGGATCGTGTAGTAGTTGAAGGAGTTAACGTTATCAAAAAGCACGTTAAACCTAATGCTCAGAATCCTCAAGGTGAAATCCAGGAAGTAGAAGGAAGCATCCATATCAGTAATGTTGCTGTATTGGATCCTGAATCTGGAAAGCCTTCAAGAGTAGGAAGAAAAGAAAATGACAAGGGCAAGCTTCAACGCTACGCTAAGTCAAGCGGTAAATTCATTTAATAGATAAACGTGGGTCGGAAATCCACTGATTAAAATGGCAAGATTAAAAGAACAATATTTAAAAGATGTAGTGCCTGCACTGAAAGAGAAGTATTCTTATAAGTCAATTATGCAGGTTCCTGTATTGAAAAAAATCGTGGTTAACCGCGGTGTGGGTGCAGCTACTGGTGATAAGAAGTTGGTAGATAACAGTGTTGAAGAATTGTCGATTATCACTGGACAGAAAGCAGTACCTACAATCTCTAAAAAGGCAGTCTCTAATTTTAAGTTAAGAGAAGGAATGCCAATTGGTGCTAAAGTAACCTTAAGAGGTGAAATCATGTACGAATTCCTTGACAGACTAATTGCCGTAGCTCTTCCACGTGTAAGAGACTTCCAGGGTATTAGTGATAAAGGTTTTGATGGTAGAGGTAATTACACATTTGGTGTAACTGAGCAAATTATTTTCCCTGAGATATCAATTGATAAAGTATCTCAAATCCAAGGGATGGACATAACATTTGTAACATCTGCACCTACAGATGCAGAGAGTTACGAGCTGCTTAAGGCATTAGGAATGCCATTTGCAAATTCAAAAAACTAATAAATTAATTTTCGAAGAAGATGGCTAGAGAAGCAATCAAAGCAAGAGAACGAAAAAGACAAAGGTTAGTAGCTAAATACGCCGATAAAAGAGCCGCTCTTAAAGCAGCTGGCGACTGGAAGGCTCTTGATGCACTTCCTAAAAATGCATCACCGGTTCGTTTACATAACAGATGTAAATTAACTGGTAGACCTAAAGGTTACATGCGGAAGTTTGGCATTAACCGTGTTACTTTCCGTGAAATGGCAAGTGCAGGTCTTATTCCGGGAGTTACAAAAGCTTCTTGGTAATATTTTTAAAATTAATTTAGAATCACTATCTTTGCAGCCCAATTGAGAAAGTCACGCCCGTGAAACTACTCGATGAAGGCTTAGGAATCCAATATTTAATTGTAATAGAATGGTAACGACGGATCCAATAGCAGACTACCTTACAAGGATTAGAAACGCTATAAGTGCAAGACACAGAGTTGTAGATATTCCAGCTTCTAATATGAAGAAGGAGATCACAAAGGTATTATACGATAAAGGGTACATTCAGAGCTATAAGTTCGAAAGTGAAGGTCCTCAGGGTAACATTAAGATTGCTTTAAAGTATAATCCGGTAACTAAAGAATCTGCAATCGTAGATCTTAAAAGAGCTTCAAAGCCAGGTTTGAGAAAGTATGCTAAGGCATCTGCTCTTCCGAGAGTTTTGAATGGTCTAGGTATCGCTGTGATGTCTACATCTAAAGGAATTGTAACTGACAAAGAAGCTCGTACACTGAATGTAGGTGGAGAGGTGCTTTGTTACATTTACTAAGAAATAAAATTTGTTGACCGCCACGTTTTTAACGTGGCCTTAAACTTTAAATAATGTCTAGAATAGGTAATAAAATTATTAAGCTCCCTGCCGGTGTAACGGTAAGTAGAGGTGATAATAACGTTGTTGTGAAAGGCCCTAAGGGTGAAATATCACAATACGTTGATCCTGCATTCACTTTTGAGCAGGAAGGAGATGAGGTAAAGGTTCTAAGACCAACTGAACAAAAAAGACACAAAGCTCTTCACGGACTCTATAGAAGTCTCGTGAATAATGCTGTTGTAGGGGTAAGTGAAGGTTATAAAAAAGAATTGGAGCTTGTTGGGGTAGGTTATAAAGCTACTAACCAGGGTAATGTTCTTGATTTATCGTTAGGTTACTCTCACAATGTCATTTTTGTAGTTCCAGAAGAATTAAAGGTGGCTACCGAAATGGTAAAAGGTCAAAATCCTAAGGTCATTCTTGAGGGTTCTGATAAGCAATTGATAGGGCTTGTAGCTGCTAAGCTTAGAGAACTAAGAAAAATTGAGCCTTACAAAGGTAAAGGTGTTCGCTTTGTGGGTGAGCAAATTCGTAGAAAAGCTGGTAAGACTGCTGCGAAGTAATTTTAATTATTGTATTTAAGATATTAACGAAATAATAATGTCAACTTTTAAATCAAAGAGAAGACAAAAAGTCAAGTGGAGAATCAGAAAAAGAGTTCAAGGAACTGCTGAAAGACCAAGACTATCTGTTTTTCGCTCAAACAAGTCAATCTATGCTCAATTAATAGATGATGTAAATGGTAAGACACTTGCTTCTTCTTCATCAAAAGAGTTAGGTTTCGCTTCTTTGGGAATTGAGAATTCTAAAAAAGTAGGTGAAGGTTTAGCAAAAAAAGCTATCGATAACGGAGTTTCGACTTGTGTTTTTGATAGAGGTGGCTACCTGTATCATGGTAATGTTAAGGCTTTGGCTGATGGTGCCAGAGAAGGTGGTCTTAAATTTTAATATCCGAATCGATTAGCAAAATGAGCAAAGGAATAAAAGTAAACGAATCTGAATTAAAAGAGAAAGTAGTTGCGATTAACCGTGTAGCTAAAGTAGTGAAAGGTGGTCGTAGATTCAGCTTCTCAGCAATCGTGGTATTAGGAGATGGTGAGGGTTCTGTAGGTCATGGTCTTGGTAAGGCTAATGAAGTAACAGATGCGATTTCTAAGGCCATCGATGATGCTAGAAAAAACCTTGTGAAGGTTCCTATCGTAAACGATACAGTTCCTCACGAAATGTACGGTAAGTACTCAGGTGGTTATGTATTTGTTAAGCCGGCTGCTCCTGGTACAGGGGTTATCGCAGGTGGTGCGATGCGTGCCGTTCTTGAAGCTGCTGGTGTACATAATGTATTGGCAAAATCAAAAGGTTCTTCTAACCCACATAATGTGGTAAAGGCTACAATTAACGCTCTTTCTAAAATGAGAGCTCCTCATGAAGTGGCAGTACAAAGAAGAGTGAAGTTAAGCAAAGTGTTTAACGGTTAATTCATAAGACTTAGCTAACAAGAATATAAAATGGCAACTGTAAAAATTACTCAAATCAAAAGTACAATTGACAGATCTCAAAAGCAGAAGAGAACAATCGAAGCTTTGGGTCTTGGTAAAATCAATCGTACTGTTGAGCTTGAATTAAATCCTGCTATCGAAGGCATGATAAACAAAGTTCAGCATTTGATTAGAATAGAAAAGTAATAAGGGAAAACCGAGTAGGAGTAGATCCTGCGTAAAACTAAAAGTAATGATAAACTTAAGTAATTTAAAACCTTCTAAAGGTTCAAATAAGCAAAACACCAGAGTAGGTAGAGGTCAGGGTTCTGGCGGTGGTGGTACTGCTAAAAGAGGTCATAAAGGTGCAAAATCACGTTCAGGGTATTCTCAAAAGAGAGGTTTTGAAGGTGGTCAGATGCCATTACAAAGAAGAGTACCTAAGTTTGGTTTTAATAATCCAAACAAAGTTGTACATAAAGCTATCAACCTTGATACGCTTCAGTTATTAGCAGATAATGCTGGTGTAAAATCAGTTGATTTAGGTGTTCTTTACAACACAGGATTTATTCAGAAGTCTGATACTGTAAAAGTTCTTGGTAGAGGAGAACTTTCTGCTGCACTTGAAGTAAAAGTTAATGCTTTCTCAAAGTCAGCTGTTGAAGCTATTGAAAAGGCTGGTGGTTCTGCTGTAGTAGATGCTACTTTTGATATTGAAGCATCTTCTTCTTTAAAGGGCGCTAAGACATCTTCGCCGAAAGCTGAAAAGCCTGGGGAGGAAAAGAATGCTGCTCCAAAAGCTGAGAAAAAAGCACCAAAGAAAGAAGAAGTAAAAGCTGAAGCTCCTAAGAAAGCGGCTAGCAAGAAAACTTCAAAAGGTGATGATTTAAAAAAAATTGAAGGTATCGGTCCTAAGATTGCTGAGTTATTAGCAAATGCTGGAGTTGATACATTTGCAAAATTAGCTGATGCTAAAGTTGAAGATCTTTCAAACATCTTATCTGAAGCGGGTTCTAGATACGCTTCACACAACCCAGCAACATGGCCGGAACAATCTGCTCTAGCTTCTGCGGGTAAGTGGGATGAATTAAAAGAGCTTCAGGATAAACTGAACGGAGGAAGACCTGAATAAATAAATCACAGAAATTTCTGACGATGAACAAACTGATTACGACGCTTAAAAATATCTGGTCAATCGAAGAGCTAAGGAATAGAATCCTTAACACCTTATTGATCATCGTGATATTCAGAGTTGGATCTTTTATTGTACTTCCAGGTGTTGACCCTACCAGACTACAGGATTTAACATCCTCTAATGGTCTGTTAGGGTTATTAGATACCTTGGTAGGAGGAGCATTTAGTAATGCGTCGATAATGGCTTTAGGTATTATGCCTTACATTTCGGCGTCAATTGCTATCCAGTTAATGGGTTTAGCTCTTCCATATTTCAGTAAGCTTCAGAAGGAAGGTGAATCAGGTAGAAAGAAGTTAAATCAGATTACAAGGTGGTTAACCATTGCGGTTACTGCTGTTCAAGGTTTTACTTATCTGAAAACTGCGATCCCTACTGAGGCAATAACGATTAACCAAGGATTATTCTACATCTCATCAGTAATCATTTTGGTTGCGGGTACTATGATGTGTGTATGGTTGGGTGAAAGAATGACTGAGAAAGGAGTTGGTAATGGTATCTCCATGATTATCATGATTGGTATTGTGGCCAGCTTGCCTGCAGGTTTGGTACAAGAATTCAGTTCAAGAGCCAATTCAGGTCAAATCTTATTCTTCATCATTGAGATGGTAATTCTTTTCTTGGTTGTGGTATTTGCTGTAGCTGTAACACAAGCAGTAAGAAGGGTTCCAGTTCAATACGCGAAACAAATAGTTGGTAATAAGGTAGTATCAGGTCAAAGACAGTATTTGCCATTAAAAGTGAATATTTCAGGTGTAATGCCAATCATCTTTGGTCAGGCTTTAATGTTTGCACCAGCTGCTATTGCTAGTTTGTTTGCTGAAAGGAGTGATTTTTGGGCAAATGTGCAAACTGTATTCTCTGATTTCACTTCATGGCAGTACAATGCTCTTTATGCCTTCTTAATTATCGCTTTTACTTTCTTCTACACTGCGATTACGATTAATCCTAATCAAATGGCTGATGACATGAAGAGAGGTGGTGGTTTTATACCAGGTGTTAAGCCAGGTATAGCAACTTCAGATTATTTAGCGGCTATTTTGGATAGAATCACTTTACCTGGTGCAGTCTTATTAGCAGCCATTGCGATTTTCCCTGCTATTGCAAGCTTATTTGGAGTAAGTAATGTTTTTGCTCAGTTCTTTGGAGGTACATCTTTACTTATCCTAGTAGGGGTAGTGTTAGATACGCTTCAGCAGATTGAGAGTTATTTATTAATGAAAAGATATGAGGGTCTAATGCAGTCTGGTCGTCTACAAGGAAGACAGACTTCGGTAGTCTCTCAATAAATATGGGCAAAAGATCAATTTACCTAAAATCTGCTGCTGATGCAGCGATTATCAAAGCCAATGGTCAGATTTTAGGTAAGGCCCATGCCGAAGTAGCAAAACATCTCGATGAAGGCGTAACTACGCAGAGTCTGGATGTGATTGCTGAGGAATTCATCAGAGATAATGGTGGTGTTCCTTCTTTTAAAGGCTACGGTGGATTTCCGGCTTCCTTGTGTATCTCAGTTAATGAGGTTGTAGTACATGGTTTTCCGGGGGAGAGAGTTCTTAAAAGTGGTGATATTATATCTATAGACTGTGGAGTCTATAAAGATGGTTTTCATGCGGATAGTGCCTATACATATATGATAGGTGAAGTGGCTTCTGATATTCAGGATTTACTTAAAAGTACGAAAGAGTCTTTGTATAGAGGTATAGAAAAAGTGAAGCCTGGAAACAGAATAGGTGACTTAAGCTATGCCATACAGTCATATAATGAGGAGAGAGGTTACGGAATTGTTCGTGAGCTGGTAGGCCACGGCGTAGGTAAATCTCTTCATGAGGCTCCTGAAGTTGCTAACTTTGGTAAGAGAGGTAATGGTCCTAGAATGAAAGAGGGAATGGTTATCGCGATTGAACCAATGGTTACTCTGGGTAAAAGATTTGTTGTTCAGGAACAAGATGGATGGACCATCAGAACTGAAGATAGGTCTGCAGCCGCACATTATGAACATACTGTTCTTGTAACAAAGGACGGTAATGAGATATTAACCACGTTTGAGTACATTGAAGAAGTACTTGAACAAAAGAAAATGTTATTTGTATAATATGGCAAAACAAGCAAATATAGAAGTTGATGGTATAATAACTGAAGCTCTTTCTAATGCTCGATTCAGAGTAGAATTAGAAAATAAGCATGAAGTTATTGCCCATATATCTGGTAAAATGAGAATGCACTACATTCGTATTTTACCTGGTGACAAAGTAAAAATGGAGATGTCTCCGTATGATTTGTCAAAAGCAAGAATAGTATATAGATATAAGTAATAAATGAGGTTTGCCTCTAATTTTTCAGATCATGAAAGTTAAAGCATCAGTAAAAAAGAGAAGTGCAGATTGCAAGGTTATCCGCAGAAAGGGGAAAGTCTATGTGATCAACAAAAAGAATCCAAAGTTTAAACAAAGACAAGGTTAAGAAATATGAGGATTTCAGGTGTAGATATTCCGGATAATAAAAGAGGCGTAATTGCCCTAACTTACATTTTTGGTGTAGGCCGTAGCTCTGCTCAAGAAATTTTAGCAAAAGCTAACGTTTCAGAAGAGAAAAAAGCCGGTGAATGGTCAGATGAAGAAGCCAACGCAGTGCGTGGTATCATCACTGATGAGTTTGTAGTAGAAGGTGCACTTCGTTCAGAAGTTCAGCTAAACATCAAACGATTAATGGACATTGGTTGTTACAGAGGTTTGAGACATCGTAAAGGTCTTCCTTTAAGAGGTCAGCACACTAAAAACAACTCTAGAACTCGTAAGGGTAGAAGAAAAACTGTAGCAAATAAAAAGAAGGCTACTAAGTAATAATTAATTGTAGATCAGGGGTAGCAATACCTGCCAAATAGCTAATAAATTTTAAAATGGCTCAAGCTAAAAGAAAAGACAAAGCAAAAAAGAGAGTAGTTCAGGTAGAACCACATGGTGAGGTTCACATCAAAGCTTCTTTTAACAATATTATTATATCTATTACAAATACCACAGGTCAGGTAATTTCTTGGGCATCTGCTGGTAAAATGGGTTTCAGAGGTTCTAAGAAAAATACACCTTACGCTGCTCAGACTGCTGCACAGGATTGTGGTCAGAAGGCTTACGAAGCTGGTATGAGAAAGGCTGATGTATTCGTTAAAGGCCCTGGCTCAGGAAGAGAATCTGCTATCAGAACCATCCAGAGTGTTGGTATTGAGGTAGTTTCTATCACGGATAAGACACCACTTCCTCATAACGGTTGTCGTCCTCCAAAAAGAAGAAGAGTTTAATTAATAAATTGTTTCAACAGTTCATTAGGAGCTCTGGTTTGGACATTGGGGCCAGCAGATCTGATGAACACTAAATTTTTATAATGGCAAGATATACAGGTCCAAAGGCGAAAATTTCAAGAAAGTTTGGTGAACCAGTAATGGGACCAAGCAAAGCCTTACAAAAGAAAAACTACGGTCCGGGTCAACACGGTAGAGGTAGAAGAAGTAAGAAGTCTGAATACGCACTTCAGCTTCAGGAAAAGCAGAAAGTAAAGTATACCTACGGTATGCTTGAAAAGCAATTTGCTCGTTTCTTCCACTTAGCTGCGGTAAGACCAGGTCAAACAGGTACTAACTTAATCCAACTTTGTGAGTCAAGACTAGACAACTTAGTGTATAGATTAGGTATTGCTCCAACAAGAAGAGCAGCCAGACAACTTGTTTCTCACAAACATATTGTGGTTGACGGAGAGGTATTAAACATTCCTTCATATCTGGTAAAACCAGGTCAACTAATTGGCGTAAGAGAAAAGTCAAAAGCGAACGACAGTATCCTGGATAGCTTAAGCTTGAATTCAGCAAGCAAATACAGCTGGATCGAATGGGATTCTAAAGAAATGACTGGTAAGTTTATTTCTTATCCTGAAAGAGACCTAGTTCCTGAGAACTTCAATGATCAGGCGGTAGTCGAATTGTACAATAAATAATATATAGCTGGTCATCTTCTGATGACCAGCATTTTTCAGATTTAGGAAATTCCTGAATCTTTCTTTCGTTAACGAAAAAATACGCCATAGTATGTCAATTTTAGCATTTCAAATGCCCGATAAAGTCGTTATGGAAAAGGCTGACGACTTTCATGGATTTTTCGAGTTTAAACCACTTGAAAGAGGATATGGGGTAACTATAGGAAATGCTTTGCGTCGTATTTTGCTTTCTTCACTTGAAGGGTATGCAATTACAGCCGTAAGGTTTCCTGGAGTTCTTCATGAATTCTCATCGATTGAAGGTGTTGTGGATGATGTGACTGAAATTATATTGAATCTTAAGCAAGTAAGATTTAAGAAGGTTTCAGACTATGTAGATAATAAAATTTCTATCAAGGTTAAAAACCAAACTGAGCTTACAGCCGGTGATATATCAAAATTCACGCAGAGTTTTGAAATTTTAAATCCAGACTTAGTAATAGCTCGCCTAGACTCTAAAAAAGAACTTGAGTTCGAAATAGTAGTTGATAAAGGTAGAGGATATGTTCCATCAGAAGAGCAGAAAAATCAAGAATTACCAGTAGGTTTTATTGCTGTTGATTCAATTTACACGCCGATCAAAAACGTTAAGTTTAGCGTTGAAAATACTCGTGTAGAACAAAGAACTGACTTTGAGAAACTTCTTCTTGAAATCAAAACAGACGGTTCTATTCATCCAGAGAAGGCTCTTCAAGAGTCAGCAAATATTCTTATTCAGCACTTCTTGAAGTTCACTGACGAGAATATGGTATTTGATACCACTGGTGAAGATGAGAATGACATGGTTGATGAAGAGTTCCTTCACATGAGAAAGCTTCTGAAAACGTCACTTCAGGATTTAGATCTTTCAGTAAGAGCTTATAACTGTCTGAAATCTGCTGATATCAGATCTTTAGGAGACCTTGTGAAACTAGAAGTAGCTGATATGATGAAGTTCAGAAACTTTGGTAAGAAGTCACTTACAGAGCTTGAGCAGTTAGTTGCAGAGAAAGGTCTTCACTTCGGTATGGACGTTTCTAAGTACAAGCTTGACGAAGAATAACAAAAAGCTTATCGCAGTTATAAATTTTATAAACTAAAATAATCGTAATAGGTGGGGTTTGCCATCTGCGATACGCGACCTTTACCGATACTTACGAAAAGAAAAAAATGAGACACGGAAAGAAATTTAATCACCTCGGCAGAACAAGATCTCACAGAAGTGCTTTGTTAAGTAACATGGCTTGTTCTCTAATCAAGAGCAAGAGAATTACAACTACTGTTGCTAAAGCAAAAGAATTGAGAAAGTACGCTGAGCCGTTAATCACAAAATCTAAAAACGATACTACGCACTCTAGAAGAGTAGTATTCTCTTATCTTCAGGATAAAGAAGCCGTTACAGAACTTTTCACTACTATTAGTGAGAAGGTAGCTGAAAGAAATGGTGGTTACACCAGAATCATCAAGCTTGGAACGCGTCTTGGGGATAACGCAGAAATGGCGTTGATCGAGCTTGTAGACTTTAACGAAAACCTTTTAGGTACTGAAGAGGAATCTGCAAGTAAGTCTAAGAGAAGAAGAAGAGGTGGTAAGAAGAAAGCTGAGGCTTCAGCTGACGCAGCTGCCGAAACTTCTGAAGAAGTAGTAGAAAATGAAGACAAAGCTGAAGAGGGTTCTGAAGAAGAATCAAAAGATGCTTAATCTTCAAAGATTAAGAAATTAAAAGGGAGGTATATACCTCCCTTTTTTTTATGTAAAATGATATACCAGAATTGGTATTTTTATTTTAGAAAGCAGCTTCCTGCTTTGACTTGGAGCCAAAAGACCATCTAGTACACCCCTATGATGTGTAGCTAAAACTAATAGATCAATATCATGATCATTGATGTATTCTTTCAGTCCATCTTTTAGACTTTTGGAATTGATATAATCTACCTCTACGTTTTCTAAACCCTTTATACCTTTAATATCCTCAGTAAAATGATGATCCGGGTTTATATCAAGGTCATCGGGTGTATTGACCTTAACTAAGTGTAATTTACTTTTCAACTTATAGTTGATATTGACAAGTTCTGAAAGAATAGATTTTTCGTCAAATTCTAACTGAGTCGCATATGCCGTATTTGTTGTTTCGTAAAGACTATACGTCTCAGGAATGACGAGTAGGGGCGTTTTAATTTGATTTAGGAGATGTTGTGAAGTGCTTCCAATTAACTTGTCCAAAAAGTCTGGATTTGAAGACTTTCCTAGAACGATTAGGTCAGCTTTCTCACCATCTTCAGTGGCCTGTTCAAACGCATATTTTAGATCGCCGACTACCACTTTATAACTGGTTCTAATACCCTTTTCCTGGAGTTTACGAGCTTTCGAAGCTAGTATCTGGTCCATTTCCTTAACAACAGTGAGTTGGTTGCTTTCTATCATCCCTACAGGTATTGAGGGGTCTGTCACGGGTGGGAGGTAAGCATGAACTAATACTACTTCTGCGATAAACTTTCTTGCCCAGTTGGCAGTAAACTCTATGGCATTTTCAGAGGCTTTACTAAAGTCTGTTCCGATTAATATTTTCATAACTTTCTTTTTTATGGTATGAATTTATAAAGAATCGATCCGGGAAATGATGACTATTTCAAGGTCATATTATGATGAATATTAGGTTTTGTAATTAATGAGATAGATTTCCAATTCTGAATTGAATTCAAAAAAGGTTACCCATTTGAGGATATTTTATCTAACTTTACGCTCCGATAATTTATTCTACTTAATCGGAAATCTTTACGTGTTAATGGACAACACTCAAACCAAAACCGCTTTCTTACTTCTGGAAGACGGTACACTTTTCAAAGGAAAGGCTTTAGGGAAAATCGGTACATCGGCTGGTGAAATTTGTTTCAATACCGGAATGACCGGCTATCAGGAAATTTACACAGATCCATCTTATTATGGTCAGGTAATTGTGAATACTACTTCCCATATTGGTAATTACGGAATCAAACTGGAAGAAGAAGAGGAGTCTTCAAGTGTGAAAATAAAAGGAATGGTATGTAATGCTTATGCAGACCATTACTATTCGCGTAAAACTGCTGATGGTTCTCTACAAGATTACTTTGAAAAAGCAGGTATTGTAGGAATTTGCGATGTTGATACACGTCAGATTGTAAGGCATATCAGAAATGCTGGTGTAATGAACTGTATCATTTCTTCAGAAATTGAAGATATCGAGGAGTTGAAGGCTGAGTTAGCAAAATGTCCTTCTATGGAAGGTCTGGAGCTCTCAAGTAAGGTGAGTACAAAAGATGCATATTTCTTTGGAGAAGAGTCTGCCTCAAAAAAGCTTGCAGTTCTTGATTTGGGATGTAAAACAAACATCCTTAGAAACTTCTCAAGCAGGGATTGTTACATGAAAGTATTTAATGCACATACTCCTGTGAGTGAGATCAAGGAATGGGGTGCAGATGGATATTTTATTTCTAACGGACCGGGTGATCCAGCTGCAATGGATTATGCTGTAGACACCGTAAAAGACTTAATTGAAGGTGAAAAGCCTGTTTTTGGAATATGTTTGGGGCATCAGATCATAGCAAGAGCCTGTGGAATTGATACCTACAAAATGCATAATGGCCATAGAGGTTTAAACCACCCTGTGAAAAACTTAAAAACAGGTAAATCAGAAATAACTTCTCAAAATCATGGTTTTGCTGTAAGTGCTGATGAAGCCAAAAAGGTGAATAGTGTAGAAATCACACACATTAATCTTAATGATAATACGGTGGAAGGAATGGAAGTCAAAGGCAAGCCAGTCTTCTCTGTTCAGTATCACCCGGAAGCGGCACCGGGGCCTCATGATTCAAGGTACTTATTTGACGACTTTGTAGGCAAACTCTAACTAGAAGAGTTTGTATTGCTGGAGGCGACATTCAAGTCCTCCATTAAATACTATTTCTTTTTTCTCTGCTTTAAGGCCAAAAGCCTTCATAGCAGGAAAATTTGAACTGATTACCCAAGCTTCACAGTTTGGGTAATTTTGTTTTAGCTGATCTCCGATCGACTTATACGTTTCCTTTGCCTTTTCCACGTGCATGCGTTCACCATAAGGAGGATTGAGAAATATTATCCCTGATTGTCCTCTTTTCTTTGACTGGAAATAATCTTCCTTGATAATTGACATTCCTTCTGAAACACCTGCTCTTTCGGCGTTTTCACGAATGATCGATAAATTTTGTGATTCAATGTCTGCAGAATAAACATGACCCATAAGAGGTCTTTCTTTTTCACGTAATTCGTCTTTTACCTGATAAAAGAGCTCCTGATTGAAATCTGTCCAGTTTTGAAAAGCAAACCTTCTTTTCATTCCCGGAGCTTTGTTTTGACCTATTAGGGCTGCTTCTATTCCAAATGTTCCCGAGCCTGACATTGGGTCATAGACATCCACTTTTTTATCCCAGTTTGATTTGAGTATGATACCGGCAGCTAAGCATTCGTTTAAAGGAGCCTCGTTTGATTTGAGACGATATCCTCTTCGGTCAAGTGTTCTACCTGAAGAATTAAAGGATAGGGTGGCTCTGTCCTGATTTATATGGATATTTAATTGATAATCGGCATTTTTAGGGTCTACATTAGGTCTTCTTCCATACACCTGCCTGAATCTATCAGCAATACCGTCTTTAGTCTTGAATGCCACGTATTTAGAGTGGTTGAAATTTTGCCCACCTACTACAGCCTGAATTGAGAAAGTATGCTCAAGAGAGAAGATGTCTTCCCAGGGTATTTCCTTTATTTCATGATATAGTTCATCTTCATTTCTAGCTCTAAATTCTGCAAATGGAATAAGCACTGATAAGGCAGTTCTTAGTGCTAAGTTTGCCTTCATCATGAGAGCATCGTCTCCTTCAAAATGTACAATTCTTTTGGCAGGGGTAACATTCTTTCCTCCTATGAGTTTAATCTCCTCAGCAAGTACTTTTTCTAGACCTGAAAAGGTCTTTGCAGACATTTGATAGCTATCCATAAGGCAAAACTAGCTTATTTAGGTTCAAAGCTTCGTCGGTTGAAAATAATTTTCCTAAAATTGCGGCACTTTACCTTTTAGAAGTCTAATGCAATTATACAGTACGAACGGAATTAGTGAGAAAGTGGGGATTGAAGAAGCAATTTTTCAAGGCTTACCAGCAGATAATGGCCTGTATATGCCAGAGAAAATTCCGGTATTACCAGATAACTTTTGGGAAAGCTCTCATGAATTAAGTTTTTCAGAAATTGCCCTGGAAATTGCTTCAGCGTTTTTCGAAAACGAAATACCAAAGGATGAATTAAAGGTCTTAATTAAAAAAGCGATTGATTTTGACGCACCATCGAATCAAATAGATAAGGACTTATATTGTCTGGAGTTATGGCATGGGCCCTCAATGGCCTTCAAGGATTTTGGAGCCAGATTTATGGCAGCAGTAATGTCCTATTTCTTGAAGAAGAATAACCGAGAAATTAACATTCTGGTGGCAACTAGCGGAGATACTGGTGGTGCTGTAGCTCAAGGTTTTTATAATACTCCTAATATCAATGTCTTTATTCTTTACCCAAAAGGAAAAGTTAGTGATATACAAGAGAAACAGTTAACTACCTTGGGGAAGAATGTCAAGGCATTGGAAGTTGATGGCACTTTTGATGATTGTCAAAAACTAGTCAAAACAGCTTTTTTGGACGCTGAATTAAGAAGTAATCATCATTTGGCTTCCGCCAATTCCATCAATATTGCTCGATTAATTCCTCAGTCTTTCTATTATGCTTACGCTTATTCAAGGTTGAAAGAAAAAGGTTTGCCGATTGTCTTTTCGGTACCAAGTGGGAATTTTGGTAATTTAAGTGCAGGCGTAATTGCCTACAAAATGGGCATGCCCGTGGAGCATTTTGTTGCTGCTACTAATGTAAATAAGGTTGTCCCGGAATATTTAAAATCTGGAGACTATACACCAATAAAACCTTCTATAAGCACGATTTCAAATGCTATGGATGTAGGTGATCCAAGTAATTTCCCTCGCTTAAAAGCTCTATTCGGAAACAAATACGAAGAAGTTAAGGATAAGATTAAGGGTTTTGCTTATACTGATGAAGAAACAAAAGAGGGTATAGCCGAGGTTAAAGAGAAGTTTGACTATGTGGTATGTCCTCATACTGCAATAGCCTACCTGGGTCTAAAAGATTACCGATCGTTTTCGAATCAGCATAAAGTATCAGAAGTCTTTTTGTCTACCGCTCATTATGCTAAATTCTTGCCTGATGTTGAAAAGGTTTTAGGAGATAAGCTTCCAATCCCGGAGAGGTTAGAGGAATTGACCCAAAAAGAAAAAGTAGCAACCTCCATGAGTACAACTTATGAGGATTTTAAATCGTATTTAATCAAAGAATTATAAAAAAAGGAGCCTTCGGGCTCCTTTTAAGTTTTATCAACTTGTAGTCCAATCAATCAGGAAAACTAAACAGCATATCGTCGATTTGAATGTTTGTTTCAATCGTCTTGAACTCAACCGAGCTTACAACATTTCCTCCTAGTTTGGTTTCCATTTTAAAAGGGTATGTAATGCCATTCACGCTTTTATGATCAGATAGAACCGTGATTAAAGCTCCCATTGCAGAGTTCTGCTGTTTTTGAATGATCTGATAGTTTGATTTATCAATTTTAAACTCAGTTCTACCGGAAACTTCCATGCCGTTAATTGTTTGATCAGGTTTAACTAGCGTTATAGTGTAGCAAGGGACACCATTGACCTCTTCATCCTCACCTTTTTCAATTTCATAACCATTATCCTTATAGGTATAAAAAGCATCAGGGAAATCTGCTGTTTCACTCTTTATGGCATCGGCGGCTTCCCCTGTCAGCATTTCATTTTGCATGGTCATTGGATTGGTATTCCATACGTCTGTACCATCATAAGATGCCGGCTGAACGATATCCATGCCCTGAAATGAAACGAAGGATTTGTAATGGTCTTTACCTTTTAGTAGGATGGTCATAGGAAACTC
Source organism: Jiulongibacter sp. NS-SX5 (assembly GCF_052828545.1). The sequence goes on along the minus strand of NZ_CM128248.1, from coordinate 1,077,286 downwards.
CATTCCGTTAGTATTGGCCGTTCCTTCCATTCTTACACTGGTAAGGTTATCCAGCTTTTCTGAGCCACCCATTTTTTGAATGTAGCTCGCAATAATTTCTTCGGCTGTTTGTGCGGAAACTCCGAAAGTAATTGCCATTAAGGCAAAGGAGATTAGTACTCTTTTCATTATTAATTAGGTTTTATTTTCAACTAAATTAATAAAGTTTTAGAGCTTTTTAATTGGTCAAATGACCAACGGTTTCTTCTAGGGATACAAGCTATTTTTTATGTTTAAAAATTAGTCCTGCCAAAGGAGGTAAGTTTAAGCTGATAGCCTGTTTTTGACCATGTATTTCTTTCTTGAAAGAGGAAACAGAAGTACTACCTAAACCACCGCCTCCAAAGTCTGAAGCGTCACTATTAAAAATCACCTCATAGTCTCCTTTTGAAGGAACGCCAATTTCGTAGTTCTCTCTAGGTACAGGAGTCATGTTAAGAATGATAAAAATGTCGTTTTTTCCATCAGTTCTTTTGTAATACAAAACTGAATTCTCACTATCGGTCGTGTCTAGCCATGCAAAACCTTTGCCTTCAAACTGATACTCCGTCAGTGCATTTTCAGATTTATAAAGTTGATTCAGCCCTTGTAGGTGCTTCATAACGCCCTTGTTCAAAGGGTTCTCAGTTTCATGCCAATCAAGGCTGTACTGGTAGTTCCATTCTGCACGCTGACCGAATTCTCCACCCATAAAAATGAGCTTAGCTCCCGGATGCGTGTACATATAGGTGTATAGCAATCGGAGATTTGCAAACTGTTGCCATTCATCACCTGGCATCTTGGAGAGCAAAGAACCTTTGCCATAAACTACCTCATCATGAGAAAGTGGAAGCATGAAATTCTCAGAAAAAGCATAGACCGTACTAAAGGTTATGTCGTTTTGATGATGTTTTCTGTAAGCGGGATCTTTCTCAAAGTAGGCCAGGGTATCGTTCATCCAGCCCATCATCCATTTCATACCAAAACCTAGTCCACCATTGAAAGTTGGTCTTGAAACTCCAGGGAAAGCGGTCGACTCTTCTGCAATGGTTTGGGTATCGGGGTAACTTTTATAGATTTCTTCGTTCAATTCTTTCAGGAGCGAAATGACCTCAAGATTTTCTCTGCCACCATATTGGTTCGGAATCCATTCGCCTTCATTTCTGGAATAATCTCTGTAAAGCATAGAGGCTACAGCATCTACTCTCAAGCCATCAACATGGTATCTATCTAACCAGAAAAGGGCATTGCTCACCAGAAAAGAACGAACCTCATATCTACCATAATTGAAAATATAACTCTTCCAGTCTGGGTGATATCCTTCTAATGGATTTTCATGCTCATATAGAGCAGAACCATCAAAACGGTAAAGACCGTGTTGATCTCCGGGGAAATGTGATGGTACCCAATCCAGAATTACACCTATATCATTTTTGTGGAGTTCTTCTATCAGGAACATTAAGTCTTGTGGATTCCCAAACTGACTGGCAGCCGCAAAGTAACCAGTAATTTGATATCCCCAACTTGGCTCAAAAGGATGCTGCATTACAGGCATGAACTCAACATGTGTAAAGCCCATTTCTTTAACATATGGCACTAAATCTCTCGCTATTTCGCGATAGGTTAGTCTTCTGTCATTATTGGAAGGGTCTCTTTTCCATGAACCTAAATGGACTTCGTAAACAGAATAAGCAGACTTTAGAGAGTTTTTGTCTTTTCTGGAAGTCATCCAGTCGCTGTCTGACCATTCGTAATAGGTATCCCAAACTATACTTGCCGTTCTAGGTGGCTTCTCCCACATTAAAGCAAAAGGGTCAGCTTTTTCTATCCACTCTCCATGTTTAGTTAGAATGGCATACTTATAGACTTCACCATTTTGAATATCAGGAATAAATCCTTCCCAAATACCTGAGTGATCCCATCTTGGAGAAAGCGGATGTGACTCTTTGTTCCAGCCATTAAAATTACCGACCACCGAGACTTTTTCGGCGTTTGGAGCCCAAACAGAAAACAGGGTTCCTATATCTCCATCATGTGAGAGTACGTGAGAACCTAACTTCTCATACAATTTAAAATGCTTACCTGACTTGAATAAGTGAATATCAAAATCTGAGAAAAGACTGTGAGGCTTTACGCTAGGGCTGGTTGACATTTCTAAATAGGTTAAGTTAGGATTTTTGACTTGAGTTTGAGAACATTCTTCTCCACCACTCGCCAGGATAAAAATGCAATGAATATTATACCTAGGCAAATAATTATAAACTTCTCAATACTGATATTGGGCTGTCTATGATAAAAGTAATTGAAAACAGGCATATGGTATATATATATACCGTAAGAGAGGTCATTACCGTTTAGAAGTCTCCCACTTAGTTTTGGCATTGAGTAGGCAGCCGATATTGTTGCCAATGATAAAATCAAATCTGCGACAATCCCCAGAAAAGAAACATCATACACATTCTCAAAAAGGTTTAGCCAGTTTCTAAATACCACGGTATAGATGATAAAAACCGAAATCCATATCCATGCTTTACCTACGAGGAATCTTTTGAGCTTGTCAAAATTGAGGTAGATCAATACTCCCACACAGAAGAAGTACAAATACTTCATGATAAACAGACTTAAGAGTTTTCCTATTTTACTTGTCTCGGGGTAAGAGTTTTTGAGCCAAATGTTATAAACGACAGAAAGAATGAGGATACCCAGGATCATTAGATTCTTCTTGGTGAGGCTCGCATCTTTTTTAAAAAGATAAAGTGCCATCAAAGGAAGAATAAGATAAAACTGAACCTCTACCGAAATAGACCAAAGGCTTCCATTAGGGTGACCTACACCCCAGTTATCAAATGCCGGAATCTTAAGAAACTGAAACACACTTAACTGAGCAGCCAGCCATCCTAAAAAGGACTTACTAAATACTAATGGCCAGTAAATGTAGCCCGATATCAATAATAACATGATGGTAAATGCCAGACAGACATACAAAGCAGGGTAAATACGTAAGGCCCTGTTGACAAAATACTTCTTAAGTTTGTCACGGTTTCTCTCTACAGATTGATAAATCAGAAAACCACTGATGGTAAAGAAAATTGGTACCCCAGGCATGAGGTAAACAGTCATTTGCAAGTCTTTACCCCAGTCTACATTGGTTAAATTAAAAAATGTAGTACCATGAAATAGCATCACCTGAATGGCCGCAACAAGCCTTATCAGGTCAAAGTTATTTTCTCTGGAAAATGTCAAGAGGCTGATAATTTAAACTTAGAGACATATTTGATGGCCGGAGGCATAAATCTACACACCATAATGAAGTAGGTCCACCGGTTCAAGTCCATTATGAGGCCGTTGGTAAATGTAAATACAAAAAAGTATATGAAACCATAGGCCGTCCATTCTGATATGATAGTCTGCGGGTTTTTCATCTCTCGCCAGCAATAGACTAACATGCTGATAAATAAAACGAGAAAAATAGAGAATCCCACAAGTCCGTACGAGTGATAAACTTCAATTATGGGCACATCTACATAAAGTGCAAAATAACCATGCCCGAAAATAATCTTATGCCAACGGCCTTCTTCAAAATCCTCTTCCAAGGTTTCTCTAACCAGTTTTAGCATAGCTACTCTACCTTCGGCAGACTCATCTGTCACTATAACCTCACCTGTAAGGTCATCCTCGTCTTCAGAAGAAAAAATGGTATTGAAAAGTTTTTCAACTCTGCGTTCTATAACATTATATCCAACCTCAATTATGGCCTGATTGCTATTGAAAAACTGGACTCCTTTGGCAGCAGCAGCAATAATAATTACCCATACGTACCACTTGGTGAAAAGCCTTTTGGTTTTGCCTAGTAGGCCAACAAATGTGTTATTATGCCAAAAGAATAATGCGGAGACACCAAAGCCGGCAATAATACTAGACATGGCCTGAGACAAGACAAGTACAGCAAAAAAGACAGCTATTGTACCGAATGTGATAAGCCGATAAAGTCGCTTTGTTTCATATTTCAAATAAACATAGGCCGATATAAGTCCGAAAAACGCACCCCTTCCGAAAATATGTGGATTCCCCATAGAATCCATTTCTGACTCACCCTGAAATGAAATAGCCAACCTTTGACCAAGTACATAATCTGGATTTAAAAGAGCATAGGCAAGCAAGCCCAGACAGCCTAAAAAAGATATAAATATAGAAAACCGGAGATAGTTAAACCGTAGGGAGTCCGCTTTGATAGTCGATAAATAATAAAGGAAATAGACGGTGATACCTATAACAATGTAATCGTAGATTTTAATGGTAATAGGAAGGTAGTATGCTTCCACATAAACCAACATAAAAGCCAGCGTCATCAGAATATAGACGATGGCCAAAAAAGTCAATGGTGTGTCGTTTCTGTAGAGTTTGTTAAAGTTTCGGTAGGGTAGAGCCAGGAAGATTCCACCAAACATAAAGATCATGGTGAAAATGGCACTATTCGGGGCCACTCCTAAACCATCACGTATGCCATAGTTAAGAGGACCACTACAGAATACCATACTAATAGCGATGGCGTCACGGTGTTTCAATATTTTATCAATAAGAAACATTTAGCCTACAACTTTCTTAAATCCATGATACATATCCTGAGCTACTCTTTCAGGGCTAAATTCTTTGATTTTCTCTTCTGAGGCAATACCCATTTCAGGAAGACGCTCAGGCGAATTAATAAAAAACGACAGCTTTTCTTTCAAATCTTCGAGCTGATAGGCGTCAAAGGTAAATCCATTTTTACCATTGATCACTAAATCTTTTGATGAACCACATTTTGAAGATACAATTACTGGTTTGCCGCAGACCATTGCTTCATTTGTCACTAGCCCCCAAGGCTCAGAGTAACTTGGTAATACCAATACATCCGCATAAGCCATTCGTTCAGGAACGCCGTGCCAGGGTTGGGGAGGCATGATAAATATGTTTTTTGACGTACCTATAGCCTTTAAAATCTCAGGTTTGTGTGGTCCATCGCCAACCAATAATAATCCCCAATCTGAATCTGCCGACACTTCTTTGAAGGCTTTTACTAGTAGTTCAATATTCTTAATGTCTAAAAAACGACCTACATATATGAAATTGTACTTCGGATAATTGATTCGTTCATTCAGGTACTCCGGGGTCGTTTTGAACTTGTCATGAATTGAACGAATGATGGAATTATTTACCGAATTGCGACGCATTAAAATCTCATCTTCAGAGGCTCCAAGTTTCAGCATGTAGTCAGCCGCCATGGTACCATAGCAAAAGAAACCATCGGCCGCCCGAATGATCATTTTTTTGATCAGTTCACCATACCATTTGTTTGGGTTATCTCCTTCAGTAGAGTCAATAGAAAGAATCACTTTTATTCCTAAGGTCTTGGAAATGAAGTGAATCAAAATCATTGCAGGTTCATAGTAACCTGGTAGGTTTATAACATCCGGTTTGAATTTGCGAATTCGATGAAAAACCTTTTTTACTCTGCTTAGTAGACCAGTGTTTTCATAGACATCATCAAACAAGAGTTCGTATTTATACTGGTGTACAGAGGTATCTGCTTCCCCAAAATCAAGACGAGATTTTTCGTACTTGGCGGTTTGAATAATATGAAGTTGAGAATCCGGATCTTCTGCGATAAGCTTTTCAATATTCTGGAATATACCAGCCTTATAGTGAGACCAAAGAAATTGGTGAACAATCAGTATTCTCATTCAGAGAGAAAATTCGTTAGGTTTCGGCAAAAATAAGAATTTAATACGCTCTACTTGAACAGGGCTTATAAAAACATCCCATATCTTTGCGGCATGGTATCTGAGCTATCTGTGAAACTCCCGATAACTGCGATTATTCTTACCTATAATGAGGAGAAAAATATTCGGGATTGTATTGAAAGTGTATACGGATGGATCGATGAAATCTTCGTGGTAGACTCTTTTTCAGATGATAATACGCTGGAAATTATCAAAGAATATCCCGAGGTGAAGTTGGTTCAGCATGAATTTGAAAACTACAGCACGCAGCGGAATTGGGCTTTTGCCAATCTTCCTATCAAAAACGAATTCATATTCAATCTGGATGCAGACCACAGGGCTATGGAAGAACTAGCCTTAGAACTTAAAAGTCATTTTGACCAGGGTATTCCGGAAAGTATCAACGGTTTCATGGCTTCCAGAAGAACCATGTTTCTCGGGAAATGGATAAAAAAAGGAGGGCATTATCCCGTGTATCATGCCATCATCTTTAGAAAAGGCCATGGTGAATGTGAACAGAAAAATTATGATCAGCATTTCATCATTCACGGCGAATCTATAGTTCTGATGTCTAATGTTATTGACATAATTACTGAGTCATTGACCACCTTTACACAGCGACATAATAAGTGGGCTACATTAGAAGCTGAGGAGGCCATTGCTTACAGCAAAGAAATGGAAGCTGGTAGGGTAAAGGCAAATAAAGATGGTAACCCTATGGAGTTTAGGAGATATCAGAGAATGAAGTATTATTCCTACCCGATTTTTCTAAGAGTCTTTTTCTACTTCTTTTATCGGTATATAGTCAAAGGAGGTTTTTTAGAAGGGAAACAGGGATTGGTATTTCACTTTTTACAGGGTTTCTGGTTTCGGTTTTTGGTGGATGCCAAAATCTGGGAAATGAAATATAACGAAGGATCAAATGAGGTATAATCAGGAGAAAAAAGAGACGCACGATTTCTACACGCAGTCTGTGGAAGGAGAATTTACTCTAGCCGGAGTATTGGAGAATTCTGAAGCCTCGGCGGTTTTTGAGCAAAGTGGTCTTTTGACAGATGAAGACATTCAAAACTTCAGAGAAGTCAGTTCAGAATTAGAAGAGACAGCCAGACTCTTGGTGTTCACCGGAAATGCTGAACTTAAAGGGGCTTTGGAGGGTTTAAATTCTGAGTTTGTGATCTACCTACCTACAGTTCATGAAGCTGAAGAGGCCATGATTATGAACCAGCTTGAAAGACAATTCCGCTCAGAAATGGGTGACTCATAACTTCATTAATCTTTGAAATTCACTGTATTTGGTATTGGATCGGCTACGCCAAAAGTAGGGAGAAACCCTTCCGCTTTTCTTCTTGAAATAGAGAACGAATCCATACTTATCGATTGTGGGGAAGGAACCCAGTATCGCTTACTGGAGCATAAAATCAAGCATACCCTAATAAAAACCATCTGTATCAGCCATTTGCACGGAGATCATTATTTTGGTTTAGTCGGTTTATTATCAAGTCTAAGTCTTGGCGGTAGAAAAGAGGCCATTACACTTATTGGCCCCGAGCCACTTCTTCAGATCATTGAGATTCAACTAAAGCAGGCAGGGAACGAGCTAAGTTTTCCTTTGGAGTTTATTGCTACCCAGAATGGGATCAAGACCAAAGTGCTGGATAAATCAAAGTTTATTATTGAGACCTTTCCTTTGGTACATAGAGTACCGTGTACAGGCTTTCTTATAACCCAAAAGGAAGGCAAGCGACATATTAAACCTGAACTGCTTCCCGAAAATTTCCCATATCAATTTATTCAGACCTTAAAGGAAGGGAAGGATGTAGAGGATGTTCCAAATAATAAAGTATACAGGGTAGAAGAATTAACCACGCCTGGAGATTCTGCAAAGATCTTCGCTTATTGTTCTGATACGGCTTATTTTGAGCAGTTAGCAGAGTATGTTGCTCATGCCGATCTGGTCTATCACGAAGCTACTTTCACAAAAGAATTGGAAAAAAGAGCTGTCAAAACTAAGCATAGCACGGCAGAGCAGGCGGCTCTTACAGCCAGGAATTCGCATTCAAAAGCCCTGGTAATTGGTCATTTTTCTTCAAGATACAAAGAGCTTGAAAATCATTTAAAAGAGGCTAAAGAGGTGTTTGAGGTTACTTTTTTGGCGGTTGAAGGAAGAACATTTAACATAGGTTAGAAAATTTTTTGACCTAATAAACTATAAAGTCTACCAACTTAGTAGATTATTGCTACCTTTGTAGTTGTCATACATATTTTAAGGAAATAGGAAATGCAGAGTTTTAGAACCGAATTAGAAAATCCCATCGTAGAGAAGGACATCATTGAGCTTGAAAGAAAGATTCGTGAGTTTAAGGCGGGGAAGATTGACGAAGAGAAATTCAGAAGCCTTAGACTGGCACGTGGTGTGTACGGTCAGCGTCAGCAAGGTGTACAGATGATCAGAATCAAATTGCCATATGGTAAAATGACATTTGATCAGTGGAAAAGAATTTGTGACGTTTGCGATGAATACTCTACAGGTAACCTGCACTTCACTACTCGTCAGGATATTCAGATTCATTATGTAAGCCTGGACAGAACTCCTCAGTTATGGGCAGAGCTAGAGAAAGACAATGTAACTCTTAGAGAAGCTTGCGGAAACACAGTAAGAAATGTAACAGCTTCTGTGACAGCTGGTGTTGATGCAAATGAGGCTTTTGATGTTACACCATATGCTCATGCCTTCTTTGAGTATTTCCTTAGAAACCCTATCTGTCAGGAAATGGGTCGTAAAATCAAGGTATCTTTCTCAAACACAGACGAAGATACCAGCCTGGCCTTTATGCATGACATGGGTTTTATCCCAAGAATAAAAGATGGAGAGAGAGGTTTTAGAGTTGTTGTCGGTGGAGGTTTAGGGGCTCAGCCAAGAATGGCAGATGTAGCCTACGAATTTTTACACGAGGATGAGATCATTCCATTTGCAGAGTCTGTTTTAAGAGTCTTTGACCGTCACGGTGAAAGAAACAGCCGTAGCAAGGCTCGTATGAAGTTCCTTCTAAACAAGATTGGCTTAGAAGAATTCATGAATCTATTAGAAGCTGAGAAGGCTTCATTGAAAAACCAGAAGGTAAAAATTAACAGCGTTTCTGATGCTGTAGAGTTTGCTTACAAAACCAGTGACCAACAGGCCATTGAGTCTCAAGAGTACCAAACTTGGTTAGATACCAACGTAATTTCTCAAAAGCAAGAAGGTCTTAAAGGTGTATTTGTAAGAGTTCCTCTAGGTAATATAAGTACAGATACTTCAAGAAAGCTGATTATAGCTTTGGAAGGGTATATAGGGAATGACATCAGGGTAACTATTAATCAGGGTATGTTCCTGAGAAATGTTCCTGAGGCTAATTTGCCTTACGTTCATGCTGTTTTAGAGGAATTTGGTTTTGCAGGTAATGGAGCCAACAGTGTGTTCAATATTACGGCTTGTCCTGGTACAGATACATGTAACCTGGCTATTTCAGATAGTACAAGTGTGACTAAAGTTTTGGAGGAAACTTTGGAAACGAATTTCCCTCAATTAGTGAAAAACAACGAGATCAGTATCAAAATCTCTGGCTGTATGAACTCTTGTGGTCAGCATGGTATGGCTCAGATTGGTTTTCACGGAAGTAGTATCAGAACAAAAGATAAGCGAGTAATGCCAGCATTGCAGGTGTTACTAGGAGGGGGAGCACTAGGTAATGGTGAAGGTAGAGCAGCAGAAAAAGTAATAAAAGTGCCGAGTAAAAGAGGCCCTGAGGTTCTGAATTACTTATTGAATGATTTTGAGGCAAATAAAGAAGCAGGAGAGAGCTTTAATGACTTTTTCGATAGAAATGGGAAAATGTATTTCTACGAAATCCTAAAACCATTGGCTGATTTAGATGATCTACAGGAAACTGATTTTATCGATTGGGGAAGAGATGAGCAATTCAAAACAGAAATTGGTATAGGAGAGTGTGCTTCTGTAATTGTAGATCTGGTAGGTGTTTTATTCCTTGAAAGTGAGGAAAAACTTGATAATGCCAAGGAGGCTATTGCTGAGGAAAGGTATGCAGATGGTATCTATCATATCTATGCCGCTCAGGTGAATACTGCTAAAGCCTTATTGCTTGATAAAGACGTAAAAACAAATACTCAGATGAAGGTTATCGCTGAGTTTGATGAGCATTACACGCAGGAGTTTGGTGGTTTAATTGCTGAGCAAATTCTTCAAATTAAAAAGAACGAACCTTCAAAAGAGTTTGCATTAGCCTATTTGGCTCAGGCGGAAGCTTTTGTGAGCAAGGCTATCAAACTAAGAGAAGAGTCTAAACTTCAGTCGGCTTAATATGAATGCTAAGCTAACATTGGTAGGTGCTGGTCCGGGCGATCCGGATCTGATAACGCTGAAGGCTGTCAAAGCTTTGGCGTCTGCAGATGTAGTTCTATACGACCATTTGGCCAACCACGCCTTGCTGGAGCATTGTTCTGAAGCGGCTGAGTTAATTTATGTAGGTAAACGAGGGCACAAAAGAGGTATATCGCAGGATCAGATCAATGAACTGATTTTAGAAAAAGCCTTAGAGAAAGGTCATGTGGTAAGATTAAAAGGTGGAGATCCATTTATTTTTGGCAGAGGAGGAGAAGAAGTTAATTACGCAGCCAAGCATAATATTCCATCATCTTACATACCGGGAATTTCATCTATCAATGCCATAGGTATGAGTGGAATTCCACTTACAGACAGAAATTGTTCTGATGGTTTCTGGGTGATTACCGGTCATAAGAAAGATAAATCTTTGAGTACTGATATTCGGAATGCCGCCCGATCAAATGCTACATTGGTCATACTGATGGGAATGAGTAAGCTGAGTGAAATTGCTCAGGAAATGATTTCTGCTGGCAAAGGGGATACGCCTGCTGCCATTATTCAAAATGCCTCATCAGAAAATGAAATTAAGGTAAAAGGAAAGGCAGGAGAGCTAGTGATGATGGCAGAGGAAAATGGTTTATCGAATCCAGCGGTCATAGTCATAGGCGAAGTGGTGCATGCACTTCAGGCTAATTTTGATACTGAAGAAAAAGAAAAGCTCCACGAGATTCTTCGCAGAGCTTAAATGTGGATTAAGAGTAGTTCGTTGTTTAACCACAAGTTAGACAGGTTTTAAATTGAAGACAAAAGGAGTTATCCAACGGTCAGTTTTATTAGAAAAGTACAATTAGAATAAATTATTGTGATAGTTCATTAAGAATGGAAAAACTAGCACTTTCGCTTAGCGGCCTTGTAAAATTCAAAAGTATTGCCATCATCATGGTGGTCATGAAATTGATGCTGGCAGCTGTTCTGATCTATCGGGTATACGTGGACTTTACTCCGGGTAGCTTTGAGCTTGATCCTCTGTTTTATTATTTCGTTTTCGTTGGATTTGTGGCCCAGCTAATTGATGGGGCATTAGGAATGGCCTATGGAGCTACATGTAGTTCTATGATGCTAAGTGTGGGTGTGCCGCCGGCCTACGCCACTGCTGGTGTTCATACAGCTAAAGTTTTTACTGCCGGAGTCTCTGGCTTATCTCATATTTTTCTTGGGAACATAGATAAACAAATGTTCTTCAGAATTGTGATTACGGGTGTGGTAGGCTCTATGCTTGGGGCGTATGCTATTTCAGAGTTAATTGATGGAGATGTTATCAAGCCTTATATCTCTGTTTATCTGGTTTTTCTCGGAATCATGATTTTATTGAAAGCCTTTAGGCAAAGACCAGCTGTGCCTACCAATAAGAACCTTGGTATTCTAGGTTTATATGGAGGTTTTTTTGACGCCATTGGCGGAGGTGGCTGGGGACCCTTAGTGACTTCGAAATTACTAAGCAAAGGGAATCCGGCTAAAGAAACTATTGGGACTGTAAACACGGCCGAGTTTTTTGTCGCCTTTTTCAGTACAGGTATTTTTATGCTTTTTGTTGATACTCAGGCCTGGCAGCATATCGCGGCATTGATCATAGGTGGTATTTTTGCCGCACCTTTAGGAGCATATTTAGTGAAATTTATACCACCAAAGATCCTTATGGTTACCGTTGGTATCGTTGTGATTTTGGTGAGTATAGTGAATGTATTAATTGTATTTTTCTAGACAGATGACGAAAGATTTAGAAAATAAAAGCCTTGAAGAGCGTTTACAATGGGTGGTAGAAAACCACAAGAACATTGTTTTCAGCAGTTCTTTTGGTCAAGAAGATCAGGCGATTTCTCATGCCATATTCTGGAATGATCTTGATGACATTCAGGTGTTTACCCTTGACACCGGACGTCATTTTCAAGAGACTTATGAGGTCATGGACAGGACACGTTCCAGATATAAAAAGAATATTAAAACTTATTTTCCCAATCAGGAGCAAGTAGAAGAATTACTAGATAAGAAAGGATATAATAGCTTTTTTGAATCTGTAGAAAACCGTAAGGAGTGCTGTTTTATCAGAAAGATAGTACCTTTGAAACGAGCTCTTAAAGATGCCGACGTTTGGATTACCGGTCTTCGTGCAGAGCAAAGTGATAACAGGCAGGATATGCCTATGTGGGAGTGGGACGAAGCAAATCAGGTTCATAAGTTTAATCCTTTGATTGACTGGAGCTTTGACCAAATGGAGGCTTATCTTAAAGAGAATAGAGTACCTCAAAACAGCTTACACAAGAAAGGTTTTGTAAGTATTGGATGCCAGCCATGTACCAGAGCAATCATGGAGGATGAACACCCAAGAGCTGGAAGATGGTACTGGGAAGAGTCCAAGAAAGAATGTGGACTGCACGCAGTCAAATAGATAGAATAATTGTACTAAACATAGAAAAGAAGAAGTGTCAGAAGTGAACAACAAAACTGATTACGAATCGAACAGAAGTTTTCCGAGACAATTGGAAGACGAAGCCATTTATATCATGAGAGAAGTAGCCGCTCAATTTGAAAAGCCGGCTATTCTTTTTTCTGGTGGAAAAGACTCTATTACTTTGGTTAGATTGGCTCAGAAGGCCTTTTATCCAGGAAAAATACCTTTTCCTTTATTACATGTAGATACTGGTCATAACTTTCCTGAGACCATCGAGTTTAGAGATAAACTCGTGGAAGAGCTAGGACTTGAGTTAATTGTGGGTTCTGTAGAACAATCAATTAAAGAAGGAAAAGTAAAGGAAGAAACTGGTAAGTATGCCAGTAGAAATGCACTTCAGACTGTAACTCTTCTTGACCATATTGAAGCCAATAAATTTGACGCTTGTATTGGCGGTGCACGTAGAGATGAAGAAAAAGCGAGAGCAAAGGAAAGAATCTTTAGTGTAAGAGATGATTTTGGTCAATGGGATGCTAAAAAGCAGAGACCGGAAATGTTTGATATGCTAAACGGTCGTATTGAAATTGGTGAGAATGTAAGAGTATTCCCTATCTCCAACTGGACTGAACTTGATGTGTGGAACTATATCAAAGAAGAAGAAATTGAGATTCCTTCTATTTATTACGCCCACACCAGAAAGGTTTTTGACCGTGATGGAATGATCTGGTCAGATTCAGATTTTATCAATAAGTCTGAAGATGAGGTTCCTTATGAAGCTGTTGTTAGATTCAGAACTGTAGGTGATATGACATGTACAGCCGCTGTAAGTTCAGATGCTGATAATATTGATCAAATCATTGATGAAATCGTAAGTGCCGAAATCTCTGAAAGGGGAGCTCGTATTGATGATAAGCGATCTGAGGCGGCAATGGAAAAAAGAAAACAACAAGGATACTTCTAAACTACAAAAACATTCAAAGAGAGAGTTTTACGCTCCTCTTTCAATTCTTAGAAAACATGGACATTTTAAAAATAGCTACGGCAGGTTCGGTTGATGATGGTAAAAGTACCTTGATTGGTCGCTTGTTGTACGAAACAAAATCTATTACCAAGGACAAGATTGAAGCTCTGGAAACTGCTTCAAAAAGAAAAGGTTTAGACTTTACAGATCTTTCTCTTTTAACCGATGGACTAATAGCAGAAAGAGAACAAGGCATTACTATTGATGTAGCCCACATTTATTTCAATACGCCAAATCGCAAGTATATTATTGCTGATACTCCTGGTCATTTTGAGTACACACGTAACATGGTTACAGGTGCCAGTAATGCTTCAGTTTCTATTATCCTGATTGATTCCAGAAATGGTGTTTCTGAGCAAACAAAAAGACACTATTACATCAGTTCTTTATTGAGAATGGAAAACGTAATAGTGGCGGTCAATAAAATGGACTTAGTTGATTATAGTCAGGAGCGATTTGAAGAAATCAAATCTGACTTTGAGAATACGGTAGGTAAATCAGGTTTTGAAGGTCAGCAATTGACTTTTATTCCGTTGTCTTCTCTTTATGGACAAAACATCACTACCAAGTCAGATAAAATGCCTTGGTACAAAGGTGAAGCCTTGCTTGAGGTACTCGAGAAGCTTGAGAATAGACAGCAACAGGTAGGTGCAGATGATTTTGCTGCCAGATTACCGGTTCAGCATGTCATCAGACCTAAGACTACCGAATACCACGACTTTAGAGGTTATGCCGGTAGAATAGCCAGTGGAGAGTTTCAGGTTGGTGATCAGGTGATAGCTTTGCCGAGCAGACAGATATCTTCTGTTAAAACGATAGAGAAGTTTGAAACCAAACTTGAATCAGCTTCAGCAGGTGACTCTGTAACGATCACTCTGGAGGATGATATTGATATCAGTCGTGGAAATATGCTTGCCAAAGTAGGTGCTGCACCTGAAGGAACTAAAGCCTTATCTGCTAAGATTTGTTGGATGGATAGTACGCCAATGACCGCAGGGAAGACGTATATACTCCAACATGGTATTAATGACCAGAAAGCAAAGGTTCTTTCAATTGAATCTGTATTAGATGTAGAGCATTTGGAAGAGTCATCAGAAAGAAACGATATTCAACTAAACGAAATCGGGCTTGTAAATCTGAAAACGGCAGGAGAGATCTTCGCTGACAAATATCAGGATAACCCATTGAACGGTTCTTTTATTCTGATTGATCCGATGACAAATAATACCGTTGGTCTTGGATTTATCCAATAAATAAAGAATTAACACAATTGAAAAGGAGATGTTCTGCCTCAGAATGTCTCCTTTTTTTATGTTTTGATCGTTCTAATTGTACTATTCTAATGAGAAATTTTGCAATAGAAATTTTTTATTTGTCAAGACAATAAAATTGAATTTGGCCTACCGAAGTCCACTTTTTTTGTTATTATATTGCAAGTCGGAGCCTAGTGTATATCATATGAATTAATGTCTATACTGCTTCCTTTTGTCTCATTGAGGCTACGGATTATCCGGCTCCGGAGTACATCAAAAATAACAGTTTAAGGAATGATCGAAACTCAAGAAAACAAAGGTTTATACCAACCGGAGTTCGAGCACGATGCGTGCGGTATTGGATTTAGAGCTCATCTGAAAGGTCGTAAATCTCATAGCATAGTTACTGATGCTATTCAGATGCTCGAGCGTATGGATCACAGAGGTGCCTGTGGGTGTGACCCAAATACAGGTGACGGTGCAGGACTCTTACTTCAGATTCCTCACGAATTCTTTGTGACAGAAGCTCGAAAAAACGGCTTTAAGATTCCTGGTGCAGGAGAGTATGGGGTCGGGCAGATTTTCTTCCCGTTTGACCAAAAAGTGAGAGAAGAAGCCAGAGAAATCATCAAAAGAATAGCGAAAGAGTTAAAACTTGAGATTCTTGGTTACCGTAAGGTGCCTACTTTGAACGATACACTTGGTGATGGTTCTTCTAAGGTTGAACCTTGGGTAGAACAGCTTTTCATCAAAAAACCTGATGATATTGAAGATGAACTGACTTTTGAACGTAAACTGTACGTTTTCCGTCAATATTCCTCTGGTGTGATTAAAGACTCTGTAAAAGGAGCAAAAGACTACTACTATGTGTCTAGTTTGTCATGTAGAACAATTTCATACAAAGGACAGCTCACAACAGACCAACTAAAATATTATTTCCCGGACCTACAGGATGAAAAGGTAGTTTCTGCCTTCGCGATTGTACACTCACGTTTCGCGACAAACACATTCCCTGCCTGGAAATTGGCTCAGCCATTCAGATATATTGCTCATAATGGGGAGATCAATACTGTAAAAGGTAACGTCAATTGGATCAGAGCAGCTGAGAGTACTTTCTTCTCAGAGTTCTTTACAGAAGAAGAAATGGATATGATCCTTCCAATCTGTGAAGCAGGAAATTCAGATTCAGCGATGCTTGATAACGCTATTGAGCTTCTGTACATGTCAGGTAGATCCTTGCCGCATGTGATGATGATGTTGGTTCCTGAGGCATGGGATGGCAATGAGGAAATGGATCCTGTTAGAAAAGCTTTCTATGAGTACCATGCTACTATTATGGAGCCATGGGACGGCCCGGCGTCTATCTCGTTTACAGATGGTAAGATTGTTGGTGCTACCCTTGATAGAAACGGATTAAGACCATCTAGATACTGGGTGCTTGATGATGATACTGTGGTAATGGCATCAGAAGCCGGGGTACTTGACATAGATCAGTCAACCGTAGTTTCAAAAGGTAGACTGCAGCCAGGTAGAATGTTTGTGGTAGATATGGAAGAAGGCCGTATCATTCCTGATGAGGAATTGAAAGCTGACATCTGTAGCCGCCAGCCATATCAGGAATGGATCGACAAGTACAAGATCAATATTGAGAACCTTCCTGAGTCTATCAGACCTTATACCAATTACAGCAAAGAAAAGCTTCTGAAGCGTCAGATTACCGCTGGCTTCACATCAGAAGATTTAAGAATGATATTAGGACCTATGGCTTCTCTAGGAAAAGAGGCGATTGGTTCAATGGGGGTAGATACTCCGATAGCTATTCTATCGAGTCAATCTCAACATTTATCCTCTTACTTCAAGCAATTATTTGCTCAGGTAACTAACCCTCCGATTGACTCTATTCGTGAGCGTTCTATCATGTCTCTTATATCATTTGTAGGGGCTGCCCAGAATATACTCACGGAGTCACCTCAGCATTGCCGTCAGGTACAGCTGCAGCAACCAGTATTAACTCCTAAGGAGTTTGATAAACTTCGTTTTGTAGATACCGAAGGCTTCCAGGCAAAAACCATAAACACGTATTTCTTTGCAAACGCAAAGGATCCGGGCAAAGCCCTGGCTTTTGCATTATCTAGAATTTGTCAATACGCTGAGGACGCAATTCAGGATGGTTTTGAAATTCTGATCCTTTCTGATAGAGCGGTTGATTCAGATCACGCAGCTATACCATCACTATTGGCAACTGCAGCTGTTCACCATCACCTGATCAGAAAAGGACTTCGTGGAGACGTTGGTTTGGTAGTAGAAGCATCTGATGTTTGGGAAACCCACCACATCGCTACTTTAATCGGCTTTGGTGCCGCAGCGGTTTGTCCTTATCTGGCTTTTGAGACCTTAACTCAAATGCACAAGGATAGCAGAATTGATGGTGAATTTACCCTTGATGAAGTATTTAAGAACTACATCAAAGCGGCTGATAAAGAGTTGTTGAAGATTTTCTCTAAAATGGGAATTTCTACACTTCAGTCATACCAAGGTGCACAGATCTTTGAATGTCTTGGACTTGATAAGTCAGTCGTTGATAAGTACTTCACTGGTACTGTTTCAAGAATTGGTGGCTTAGGTATCAATGAGATTGCCAAAGAAGTGGTAATCAGACACCGTGTAGCTTACCCGCAGATAGAAGCTGAGTCAGTTCAGAGACTTGAGGTAGGTGGTGTTTATCAGTGGAAACAACGTGGTGAAAAACACATGTTTAACCCTGATACCATCCATAATTTACAGCAAGCATGTAGGGTAGGGGAGAAAGACCTTGAAGCCGGATATAAAATTTTCAAAAAGTATACTAGACTAATTGACGATCAGTCAAAAGACGCCTTGACTTTGAGAGGTTTATTACGTTTCAAAGAGTCTGAGTCAATTCCTTTGGATGAGGTTGAGCCAATTGAGAATATTTTCAAAAGGTTTGCCACAGGTGCCATGTCATTTGGTTCCATCTCCTGGGAAGCTCACACCACCTTGGCTATTGCCATGAACAGAATTGGAGGTAGCTCTAATTCAGGAGAAGGTGGAGAAGATGAAATAAGATACTCACCTGATGAAAATGGAGATAATCTTTCTTCTAAAATCAAGCAGGTGGCGTCAGGTAGATTCGGTGTAACGAGCTACTATCTTTCAAATGCTGAGGAAATTCAAATTAAAATGGCTCAGGGTGCCAAGCCTGGAGAAGGTGGTCAGCTTCCTGGTCATAAAGTTGATGATTGGATCGGTAGAGTACGTCACTCTACGCCTGGTGTAGGCTTAATTTCGCCTCCTCCACACCATGATATCTACTCCATTGAGGATTTAGCTCAGCTGATATATGACCTTAAGAATGCGAATGAAGAAGCCAGAATATCTGTAAAGCTTGTTTCTGAAGCGGGAGTAGGTACTATTGCTACCGGTGTTGCAAAAGCTCACTCAGACGTGGTCTTGATTGCTGGTTATGATGGTGGAACAGGGGCTTCTCCTTTATCATCAATCAGACATGCCGGTCTTCCATGGGAGCTTGGTCTTGCTGAGACACACCAGACATTGGTAAAAAACAAGTTACGTGGTAGAATCGTAGTTCAGGCCGATGGTCAGATGAGAACAGGTAGAGACCTTGTGATCGCTACTCTTCTTGGTGCTGAAGAATATGGTGTGGCTACGGCAGCTTTAGTAGCGGCAGGGTGTATCATGATGCGTAAGTGTCACATGAATACTTGCCCTGTGGGTATTGCTACGCAAAGAAAAGAGCTAAGAGCTTTATTTAGTGGTAAGCCTGAGCATGTGGTAAATATGTTTACGTACCTGGCTATGGAGATGCGTGAGATCATGGCAGAGCTTGGCTTCAGAACTATTGATGAAATGGTGGGTCAGGTTCAACTTCTTGAGAAGAGAACTGATATTAAGCATTGGAAATATAAAGAGCTTGATTTGTCAAAAATCCTTTACAAAGAACCAACGACTCTTGATGTAGCTCAGTATAAACAAGAAGAGCAAGATCATGGTATACAGCTGGTTCTGGATAGACAAATGATTAAGGATGCAAAACCTGCACTTGAGAATGGAGAGAAAGTAGAAGCAGAATACAAAGTCAATAACCTTGACAGAACTATTGGAGCAATGCTTTCAAACATGGTTTCTAAGAAATACAAAGGTGATGGATTACCAGCAGGAACTATCAGTTACCGTTTCAGAGGAACTGCCGGACAGTCATTTGGGGCTTTTGCTACCAAAGGCTTGAAGTTTGAACTTGAAGGTGATGCTAATGATTACTTCGGTAAGGGCCTTTGTGGAGCTGAATTGATTGTTTATCCTGACAGAGAAGCCAAATTTAAGGCAGAGGAAAACATGGCTGTTGGTAATGTTTCCTTCTATGGTGCCACTTCAGGTGAGGCCTTCATTAGAGGTTTAGCTGGTGAGCGATTCTGTGTAAGAAACTCAGGAGCCAGAGTAGTAGTAGAGGGTATTGGAGATCACGGCTGTGAATACATGACAGGTGGTACAGTAATTATCTTAGGTGAAACCGGACGAAACTTTGCAGCTGGTATGAGTGGAGGTCTGGCTTACGTATTCGATGAAAATGGTACCTTCTCTGATAAGTGTAACAAAGAACTTGTGGATCTCGAGGAGATCGATGCAGATGATGATGACATGCTACGTGGTATGATCACAAAGCATCTGAATGCTACAGGAAGTACCGTAGCCAAGGCGATTCTTGATAACTGGGCAGAAACTTCTAAGAAGTTTGTCAAAGTATATCCGCGTGATTATAAGCGTGTTCTTCAGGAAAGAAAAGAAAAGGCTAACCTGGTAGCTGCATAAGGAAATCTAGTTTAACAGTACAACAGAATTTAAAATGGGAAAACCAACCGGTTTCTTAGAATACGAAAGACAAGCATCTCAAAAGAGAGCTATAGAAGAGAGAAAGCAAGATTATAACGAGGTAGATGTTACCTATGATAAGCAGCAAACTAAAGAGCAGGCTGCTCGCTGTATGGACTGCGGTATTCCGTTTTGTCATAGTGGCTGTCCATTAGGAAATATCATTCCTGAGTTTAATGATGCCGTTTATGATGAAAACTGGAAGTTAGCTTATGAGCTTCTTTCCAGTACCAATAACTTCCCTGAGTTCACAGGTAGAATTTGTCCTGCTCCATGTGAGGCATCATGTGTATTAGGGATCAACAAACCTCCGGTAGCTATTGAGTACATTGAAAAGTCAATTATAGAAAAGGCTTTTGAAGAAGGATGGGTAGTTCCTCAACCTCCTGCTAATAGAACTGGTAAGAAAGTGGCTGTAGTGGGTTCCGGCCCTGCCGGTATGGCTGCAGCTGACCAACTTAATAAAGCAGGTCATACAGTAACTCTTTTTGAGAGAGCAGATCAAATAGGTGGTCTTGTTCGCTATGGTATTCCTGATTTCAAGTTAAATAAGGATATCATTGATAGAAGAGCCGAGGTGATGAAAGCTGAAGGTATCGTTATCAAGACTGGTGTAACCGTAGGTGTAGATGTGAAAGCATCACAGCTTGAAAGAGACTTTGATGCTGTGGTATTAACAGGTGGGTCTACGGTACCAAGAGATCTGAATATTCCGGGAAGAGAGTTGAAGGGTGTCCATTTCGCGATGGAATTCTTGAGTCAACAAAACAAAAGAGTTGCTGATTCTAAAGGTAAGCCTGTTGATCAATCAGTAGATCATCAGGGCGTTGCATACCAAAATGGTGAGCTATTCGCTACAGACAAAAATGTGGTGGTGATAGGAGGAGGAGACACAGGTTCTGACTGTGTTGGTACTTCTAACCGTCATAAGGCTAAGAGCATCAATCAGATAGAGATTATGCCTATGCCTCCTAAGGAACGTGCTGAGAGCACTCCATGGCCTCAGTGGCCAATGCAGCTTCGTACCAGTACTTCTCACGAAGAGGGCTGTGAAAGAGCTTGGAGTATCAACACGAAGGAGTTTGTTGGAGACGAAAATGGAAATCTTAAGGCTCTGAAGTTAGTTGAAATTGAGTGGGTGAAAGATAACGGTAGAATGGCTATGAAAGAGATTCCAGGTACTGAGCAAGAAGTACCATGTGAATTAGCATTGATTGCTGCTGGTTTCTTACATCCTCAGCATGAAGGACTTCTGAATGATTTAGGAATTGAATATGACCAAAGAGGAAATATCAACGCTCCGAAATATCAGACAAGCAATGAGAAAATCTTTGCTGCAGGTGATATGAGAAGAGGTCAATCTCTTGTAGTATGGGCTATTTCAGAAGGTAGAGAAGCCGCCAGAGCAGTAGATGAGTATTTAATGGGCGAATCTTTCTTAGAAGCTAAAGCTGTCTCTATGATTTCTCCTGCATATTTGAATATCTAAGCAATTAGATATTTATCAATAAGAAAGCAGCTTCATAAAGAGGCTGCTTTTTTGTTTTTTCACTCTATTCGTAATTTTAAGAAAATGTTGCTACCCTGTTTTAATAATGATTGTATTGAGGCGGGTCTCGATGAGGCCGGAAGAGGTTGTTTAGCCGGGCCCGTGGTAGCCGCAGCAGTCATTCTACCATCAGATTATGATAATCCTTTATTGAACGATTCAAAACAACTGGACAAGGAAGCTCGAGAAAGTTTGGCAAAGCTCATTAAAGAGGAGGCCGAAGCATATGCCATAGGAATTTGCTCCCCGGAAGAAATCGATGAAATAAACATTCTATGGGCAAGCATAAAAGCGATGCACAAGGCCGTAGAACAGCTTAAATTAAAGCCTGAGCATCTTTTGGTAGACGGAAATAAGTTTAAGCCATACTTTGGAATCCCTCATACTTGTATGGTAAAAGGTGATGGGAAATATCAGAATATTGCTGCGGCAAGTATCTTAGCAAAAACACACCGCGATTTATTGATGGAACAATACTCTATTGAGTTTCCTCAATATGGTTGGGAGCATAATGCAGGTTATCCCACAATTAAACATAGAAAGGCCATTGCAGAATTTGGTGTAACCAAATGGCACCGGAAAAGCTTCAGATTACTAAAAGAAGGGGTTTAACTCAGGGTGTTGAATTGTTCCAGGTAGTTTCTGAGCTTTTCGCTTGATTGGGTAAAATTGTACAAGTCTAAGACCTGTTTTTTACCATTTTCTCCTTTGGACTTGGCAATTTGAGGTTGCTGGATAAAAGTTTTCAGATTTTTTACCACACCTCCTACATGCATATAATTTGCAAGAAGGCCGGCTTCATCTTTTACGAATTCAGAACAACCACCGGAGTTATGAAAACCTAGAATTGGCTTTTCACACAGGGCTGCTTCTAGCATCACCAAAGGGAAAGGATCTTCTCTACTCGAAACTAAAAAAGTATCCAACGAATTAATAATTTCCACCGCCTTTGGGGTAGGGGAGATAAAAGTTAGGTTGTCGCCGATGCCCATTTTTCTGACATCGTACATGATCTGATCATAATACTCACCTTCTTTCTTGGTTCCTATCCATACAAAGTGAACATCATTGAGCTCCATCGAGGCCTCCTGAGCTATATTGATGAAGATATCCAGTCCTTTTCGCCATTCTGCGTTGCCACAGGCTCCTACCAAGTATTTGTTTGAAGGTATATTGAATTCCTTAAGAATGTCAGCACTGTTGGAGTTTTGCACTCTTTGCAGTACATCATCATTATCTACAAACGAATGAATGACCTTAACTTTAGAGTTATTAACTGCATTATGCTCTATCAAGTTGTCTCCTACAGCCTGAGAACAAGCAATAACACCGTCAGACAACTCAAGAAACTCTGTTTTATCTTCAGGCCTAGCGTACATGTCTAAAGAGAACTGAAGTTCATGAATATGAGAGATCAATGGAATTCTCAAAGCCTTTTTAGCGGCGATAGCCAGGTTAGCTGAGGCAATGGTGTTGGCGTAAATAAAATCAAAGCCGAGACGAAGGTAACGTGCTCTAATAAAGCTTTTTACGGCATCGTCAGGGTTGCTGCCGAAAATCTTGGACATTCTGCCCTGATTAGACTCAGGGATACTGTTAACCGGACAGAGCTTTTCAAATTCGGGTAGTAATGGTCCCCATTTGGTCAAACAAAGAAGCTCCATCTCATAACCCCTCTCTTTGAAATCCTTCATGATGTTCAGAAGGAAGAGCTGTGCTCCGGCTCTGTTGGCGTCATGGCTGATAAATAGAATATTCGGCTGCGACATGACTAAATGGTTTGATTGATTATTTCAATGATTCTATCTACATCTTCCATAGCCAAATCAGGATACAGAGGTAAACTCAACACTCTGTTTACTACAGATTCTGAAATAGGACAAACATCCTGACTATTGACATAAGACAGCTTATTCAGCGAAGGATAAAAATACCTTCTAGGGAATATCTGATTCTTTTTGAGGTTTTCAATCACCCTTATTGTGACCTCATCAGATTCAAAAACAACAGGGTAATATGCGTAATTGTACTCAAAACCTGACTCTTTGGAGTAAGGCTTAAAGAGCTTATTGAAGTTCAATAGCTGATCATATCGCTCAGAAACAACTTTTCTTTTGGCAATATTTTGTTCTAAATAAGGCAAGTTTGCCAAACCCATGGCAGAGTGAAATTCAGAGTTTTTGCCATTGATTCCTTGTGTGAAATAGTCATCATTTACATGACCAAAACTTCTGTAGAGTTTTAATTTCTCAAAAAGTTCTTTATTCCGACACATGATAGAACCACCTTCTACAGTATGAAATACCTTGGTAGCGTGAAAACTACAAGTAGAAACGTCACCGTAGGCCAACAAGGATTTTCCGTTAAGGCTAGCTCCAAAAGCATGAGCTGCATCGTAAATGACTGGTATATTACATTTCTGACCAATTTTTTCCAGACTTTGAACATCACAAGGATTACCATAGACATGAGTAGCCATAATGGCTTGGGTCTTTTCGGTAATTTTTCCTTCGACTAATTCCGGATTTATATTGAGATCATGTTCATTGATATCTGCGAACACTGGTTTACAGTTTTCCCAGAGAATTGAGGTTGTTGTAGCACAATAAGAGTACGGTGTAGTAATAATTTCACCATCCAGTTCTAAGGCCTTTATGGCCAATTGCAGAGCAATTGTTCCATTACTCACATAAAGAAAGTTCTCGTAGTCAAGAAAATCTTTGAGCTTAGCTTCAAGTTTTTGAAGAATTGGACCATTATTGGTTAACCAATGTGATTCCCAAACCTCATCGAGGTATTTTTGGTATTCTACTTTAGGAGGTAAAAAGGATTTTGTGACAAATATGCTCACAGATGAAGGGCTTAATATTGAATTTTAAAATTACGTATTGCTACCTAATTCGTCATTATTCAGCCAACTCTTTTTGCCAGGTCTTTACTTTGAGGTGCATCGGTCTGATGGCTCCCGGCCATTTTCCTAGGTATTCTGAATTTTCTCTGAAATCCTGAATATCAAATTGTAAGGCTTCATCGAAAACAAAAAGTGGCTTTATACCGTCCTGAACCACCATTAACGAAATGAAATAAGAACCATCATTCAAGAAGTCGCCTGGTATTTTAAACTCTGAGGATACAATTCCTTTTTCGAAAACCTGACCTTCGTTTGCCATATTGAAAATACATTCTCCGGTCATTGAGTAAAGGAATACACTAAGATTTAAGCTTGCTCCTTCCAGATCGTTCCAAAATTCATATTCAATGGTTAGAGGAATTTTGGTCGTCAATTGAATACCACTTTCCAGGCCTTCTGAAGACTTTAATTCTACTCTTTTGGCATATATTCCATTCTCCCCCGGTGCATCCGATATTTCGCTCCATTCCTGTTTAATTCTGAAGCTTGATACCTTTTGAATATAGTTATTGATGACATTCTTAATCGGGCCATGATCAATTAGTTCACCTTTATTTAAGAAGGCACCTTTATTACAAAGGCTTTCCACGGCGGTGAGGTTATGACTCACAAAGAGTATGGTACGACCAGATTTAGAAACATCTCGCATCTTACCGATACTTTTCTTCTGGAAATCTGCATCTCCTACTGCAAGTACTTCATCTACAATCAGGATTTCTGGCTCCAGGTGAGCGGCAATAGCGAAACCAAGACGTACGTACATTCCACTGGAATAACGCTTAACAGGTGTGTCTAGAAACTTCTGAATGCCAGCAAACTCTACAATATTGTCAAACTGAGCATTGATTTCATGCTTACGCATTCCCAAGATGGATCCGTTAAGGTAGATGTTCTCTCTTCCGGTAAGTTCCGGATGGAAACCCGTTCCTACTTCCAGAAGGCTGGCCATTCTACCCTTGATTTTAATCTCACCCTTAGTAGGAGCTGTAATTCGGCTCAGAAGTTTAAGAAGTGTAGACTTCCCAGCACCGTTAGAACCAATCAGACCTAGGCGGTCTCCTTGTTCTACCTTAAGATTGATGTCTTTTAAGGCCCAGAAAAGTTCTTTCTCAGATGCTTTTTTACCTCCGAAAACCGAGTTGGTGAAATTGACTATGTCGTCTCTTAAAGTATTCCCTTTATTCAGCTTATGTTTGATGACATAGCTCTTAGAGGCATTATTTATTTCAATTACTGACATAGCTTAAATATAATCTACAAATGAGTTTTCATGTCTTCTGAAAAAGCGAATTGCAAAGAATACGCTGATCAAACAGAAAATCACTAATGGAATAAAACTGTCCCAATTAAATTGAGCATGTTCACCAAGGAGTGCCCACCTTAACCCATCTATGGCTCCTACAGCCGGATTTAAAACGTATAGTTTGTAGGTCCAGCTTCCTAGTACTTTGTCTGTAGTATACAGAACCGGAGATATAAACAAGCCAAAACTTAACACAAAAGGAATTAATTGACCTATATCTCGATATTTGACATTCAAAACTGCTGCGAATAAGCCGATACCTGCGGTCGCCAGATAAGCCAGGACTACAAACAATACAGTAAACACTATCTTGATTTCAGGGAAAAGACCGTAGTAAAAGCTAAAGCCAAAGAATACCACTAGACCTATCAGGAAGTCTAGCAAACCCAAGAAAAACGAACTAAAAGGAATGATAATTCTGGGAAAGAAGACCTTAGCCACCATATTTCCGTTGGTTACAATACTCATACTGATGTTCAGCAAAGACTGCGAGAAAAATAACCAAAGTATGGTACCAGGTAGAATAACAAGAATATATGGGATGTCTGAATTGGCTCCCAAATTTCCGATTTTGTTGACCCCAAATACATAAACCAAAGAGGAGATTAATGGACGTAAGATACTCCATAAAACCCCAAAGATGGTTTGTTTATACCTTACCATTATATCTCTTTTGGCTAGAATCCAAAAGAGTTCTCTGTAGTCAAAAACCTCTTTCCAGTAGTCAATGAAAGATGGTTTAGATGTAATTACTCTTACTTTTTCGCTTTTCAATTCACAAGGCTTTAAGACTTCATGATTGACTTGTAGCTGTCAATCACAATAAGTGCTACTATAGTTAGAACAAGAGCCGCAAGACTAGTCAGTTTAATATCTAGGCCTTCTCTAACATAATCTTTTTCTAAAGGTAGTCTGGTTTCTTCTACAATTGTAAAGATAGGAGTTTGTTCCAAAATAAGTCTTTCCAGGTTTTCGATAGTGTTCAGCTGAGCCACATACTGGTTAGACAGGAAGTTTGACTTTCTGTTAGCCTGAGTTTCCTGCATTCTACCCCTTGGGTCAATAAAATTAGGGTTTTGAAGAGCTAGCTGGGCTGTTCTACTGTCAGAAGACAATAGATCAGATTCGAGTTTTTTTAACCTTTTTTCTTGAATCTCTAGGAGCTCTCTTGTCTTCTTTGTCTTCATCTCTACGTAAAACTCCTGAGTGGTTTCCAGAACAGTTTCTACCCACTTTTTAGTCAGTTTTTCGTTTGAAAGAAGCGACTGCAAAACCATGATACTGTTTGTTCCTTTGGCTACATCAAGAAGAGTGTTCTCTCTCAGCTTTTCGTAGATGGTATTAATGATCTGGTTTTCAAGAACTGTAAAGTCTCTTGGATCTTTTTTCTCAAAGGTGTAATCGATAGCTGCTGTAAAAGGTTTGTGAAATAAATCTCCTCCCCATTCTTTTTCAGAAATATCACTGCTATCCGCCACATAATTGATCATAAGAAGCGTATCTCCATCTACTTCAACTTCTTTCATCAAAGCTCTTTCAATGACTGCTCTAGACCTCACGATAGTAGGAAAGTTCTGACTAGAGAAGAGTTCTCCACTTGATCCTCCGGAATTGCCCATTAAACCTAGTGAACTTGCTAACCCTCCAAGCTGACTTGATTGTGAGCTGCCGC
Organism: Jiulongibacter sp. NS-SX5; assembly: GCF_052828545.1. The sequence continues at coordinate 1,050,056 of NZ_CM128248.1, read as the reverse complement.
CTAATTCAAGGTTGAAAATAATTACACTTCTATAGTTGAATTCTTCCTCAACTAATATGTCATTCACTAGACCCAAACATGCTCCAATTAACAAAGCAGCCGTCCATACTTTCCATTTTCTAAAAAGAAGTCTGAAAATACTAAAGACTTTAGTTAAAAGCTCTTTGGTAGAAATCTGTGAGTCTATTTTACTTTTCGTTTCCATTAAATAGGATAACTTTCTTACTTAATTTTCTAATTAATCTGCGGCAGGAGTATTCAATCTCACCAAACTGTAGATAGTGAATACTGTACCCAATGTAGCACTAAGAGTTCCTAAAATATTTCCAAAGGCAGTAAGTTGTTCAGCTCCATTTTGAGCTTTCTGAGGAATAATGATTTCAGAACCAGGTTGAACTTTTGGATAAATATTGAACACGAGGAATTTACGGGTTCGGTCAATTGAACCGTTCGGGTATCTCACGTATGATTTACGTTTGAAAGATTGTTTAGTAAATCCTCCGGCACCTGTGATATAATCTGTAAAGTTGTTTTTACTTGAAAATTTCACACTGGTAGGATACAATACCTCACCCTGAACTCTAACTGTTTCTAAGGCTTGAGGAATTCTAATGATATCACCGTCTCTCAAGATAAGATCTTCATCAGATCCTGGTCTTCTAAGGATTTTCGCTAAATCTATACCAATGGATTCCTCAATAGTTTCCTCCACTTCTTCAAGTTCCAAGACCTGACTATCATCAGCTGCTCCTGCAAGGTCTTCATAAGCCTGTCGTCTTTGTTCAAGCTCTACTTCGCTTAATTCTATGGTTCTAATCAATGTAGCACCCGGAATGTAAGCCTGAAGTGTAATTCCACCAGCTCTTTTAAGAACATCACTTATTCTTTCCTCTTTACTCTCAATACCATATTTAGCAGGGTAGAACACTTCTCCCTGAAGCTCCACGAACTTCTGTTCTTCATAGTTTGGAGACCTTCTTACAAAAATTTCATCGTAGGGTTCTAGGGTTACATTGCTTCTTCCGCTAACTACCTCAAGATCCGGAGAAACCATCAAGTTGATAATTTCTGAGATTTGAGCATTTGCCTTTGAAACATCCACGTTTTTCTTTCTTCTAACAATCTCTACTCTGGTAAGGCTGGCAGCTTCTGTAAGCCCCCCTACACGAGCTAGGACGTCTTCCAAGGTCATATTACGTGCAAAAGGTATCTCAACTCCCTCTTCGGCATCCTCATTATTGATAGCTCCTGAAATACGAATGAATGACTCTTCGTAGAGATCAAACTTAGAAGGTACCATCACTATGTCTTCTCTTTTGAGTTCTACATCCTCAGCTTCCCCATTGAGAATATCACGGTAGTTTACAGAGATATTTGAGGTGGTCAGGTCATCATTAGTTCTAATAATTGAGACTCTACCTATCAAAGCATCAGGGAGTAATCCTTCAGCGTTTTGGATTAAAGACTTTAATGTCTGATTGCTGTTCACAGAATATTCACCAGGTCTGTATACTGCACCTTCAAGCGAAACAAGGTTGGTATATCTATCAATGACTTCAGCAACAGTTAAAGAGTCGCCGCTTTTGATAATGAAGGCTTCAAAGTCATTACTCACCACGTCCAATATCTCTTTTTCACGAGGTGTGTTACGATAAATCTTAACACGGTGGGTATACGCTTTCGGAGAGAAGCCTCCTCCATAAGCAATTAGGTCTGAAAGCTTTTCGCCGTCTTTCGTTTCAAAAAAACCTTTACGTTTCATTTGACCTGATATTGCAACTCTGTTTTTGAAAGGGGGAACCTGAATCACATCCTGATCCATTAGAAGGCGATTCTCATTGGAAAAGCCTTTGACCAAAACATCATAAAGATCTAGCGTGGCGATTACTGCATTGTCTCTGACAAGTCTTACTTCTCTAAATGAACCTACTTCACTCGGTCCACCTGCTCTATATAAGGCATTCAAAATGGTATTGAGTGAGCTCATTGTGTAAGTACCAGGGGCAATCACCTCACCAGTGATATTTACCTTAATACTTCTTACGTCTCCCAGGCTTACTCTCATTTTAGTAGAGCCATTTGAGAAACCGTAAGTGGTTTTGGCCAAAGCGTTCTTAATATTGTTTTTGGCCTCTTCAAAAGGCAGACCACCCACTTTAATTGCCCCTGCTCGATTCAATGTAATGTATCCGTCGGCGTCTACAATTACTTCTTGCTGAGACTGCGTGTAGGAACCATAAATGTCAACTATGACATGGTCATTGGCTCCCAAAACGTAGTTGTTAGGGGTAGGAATGTTTAAAACAGAGTTAGGGTCGAATGTTCTGCCGTTAAATAGCTTGTAGCCAAAGATTTTTCTTCTTAATTCTTCTAGTTCAAGGTCTTCTGTTTCCTGCTCCTCCAGAGCCACTCTTACAGAGTCCTCATGAGTCATTTCCAGTTCCTCTATTTCTGTTGTTTCTACCGTACGAGCCCCATCACCAGCAGGGATCATACCCGGGGTTGTTGTTGGAGTATTTTGCGTCGGTATACCATTAGGATATCCTGGTATTGTACCTTGAGGGAAATTCTGCGGGTAACCAGCGGGTAGCTGAGCTAAGACAGAAATTGTGGAAAAAGTGCAGATCAATAAGGCAATTAGAACTTTCGGGAGTCGAACTGAATTCCTAACTTTGGACAGTTTCATAGAAAGACTTTTATATAAACTTTAAACCTGTTTAGGCTTTGTTTTAGTACTATTTGCGTGCAAAATAACAGAACATTTTCGGTTTTGAGAAATTGCTCTTCATTTTAAATATTTTTACAAAATCAGACTGTACTGCTAAGATCCTAAACCTTTTGAATGAACAATGAGTGAGCCTCAATATAACGAAGACAGTATCCGGTCACTAGACTGGAAAGAACACATTAGATTAAGACCAGGTATGTATATCGGAAAGCTAGGCGATGGTGCCTCAGCTGATGACGGTATTTACGTATTGCTGAAAGAAGTCGTCGATAATAGTATAGATGAGTTTGCCATGGGGCATGGAAAAAACATCAATATTACTATCGCCGATGACGGTAGAGTTAAAGTACGTGACTTTGGTAGAGGGATTCCACTGGGAAAGGTAGTCGATGTGGTATCTAAGATAAATACGGGTGCCAAGTATGATAGTAAGGCCTTTCAGAAGTCTGTAGGTCTGAATGGTGTAGGTACAAAAGCGGTAAACGCTCTTTCAACTTACTTTAAAGTACAAGCATTCAGAGAAGGTAAGTCTGCATGGGCTGAGTTTGAAAAAGGAGAGGTAACCAACCAATCGAAAAAAGATGAAGACACCACTGAGAAGAACGGAACTCTAATTGAGTTTGTGCCAGACAATACGGTGTTCAAGAAGTATCATTATATTCCTCAATATGTTGAGAATCTTATCTGGAATTACTGTTATCTAAATTCCGGTTTGACGATCAATTTTAACCGTAAAAAATACTTCTCAAAAGATGGTTTACTAGACTTGCTGTCAAGAAAAACGGATGAGGAGACTATTCGTTACCCCATCATTCATCTAAAAGGAGAGGACATAGAATTGGCCATGACGCATGGCAATCAATATGGTGAAGAGTATTTTTCATTTGTCAATGGACAAAATACAACTCAGGGTGGGACACACCTGTCAGCATTCAAAGAGGCAATTGTAAAAACAGTGAGAGATCACTTCGGTAAAGATTATGCTGCCGAGGATGTGCGAGCATCAGTAACAGGTGCTATTGCCATTCGTGTGCAGGAACCTGTTTTTGAATCCCAAACAAAAACTAAGCTTGGTTCGGTCAATATTGCACCAGACGAAAACTCTCAGACTGTAAGGTCATTTATCAACGACTTTATCAAAGAACATTTGGATAATTACCTCCATATGAATCCTGAGACTAAGGATGCTTTGAAAAAAAGAATAGAACAGTCTGAAAGAGAAAGGAAAGAGCTGGCTGGTGTAAAGAAATTAGCCAATGAAAGAGCTAAAAAAGCCAACCTTCACAATAAGAAGCTGAGAGATTGCAAGTATCATCTAACAGATCAGAAGTTTGAGGGGCGATTAGATACAACTCTCTTTATTACTGAAGGTGATTCTGCCTCCGGCTCAATAACCAAAGCCCGTAATCCGGAAACACAGGCCGTTTTTAGCTTAAGAGGTAAGCCATTGAACTGCTTTGGGCTGTCAAAGAAAGTAGTTTATGAAAATGAAGAGTTCAATTTACTTCAACATGCTCTTGATATTGAAGCAGGAATGGAAGGGCTTCGCTATAATCAGGTGGTAATCGCCACTGATGCCGATGTAGATGGCTCACACATTCGTCTTTTATTGCTAACATTCTTTCTCCAGTTTTTCCCGGATATTGTACGAGAAGGACACTTGTTTATTCTTCAAACCCCACTATTTAGGGTAAGAAATAAGAAAAGAACAATTTATTGCTACTCTGATGAAGAGCGTCAGAATGCCATTAAAGATTTGGGTGGAAAACCGGAAATTACTCGTTTCAAAGGACTTGGAGAGATTTCTCCCAACGAGTTCGAAGAATTTATTGGAGAAGACATTCGATTAGATCCTGTTATTCTTGAAAAAGAATCTTCTGTGTCAAAAATTTTAGGTTACTTTATGGGCAAGAATACGCCAGAAAGGCAGAAGTTTATTATAGAAAACCTAAAAATTGAAAAAGATGTAGTAGATGAAGACGGGAAAGCTATAGAAGAGCCCGCTGAAGAAGCTGCATAGTAATCAACAAATTATATGAAGAAGCTAGCTCTGCATTGGCAGATAATCATTGGTATGGTGGCCGGTGTACTTTTTGGTGCCCTGATGTTGAAAATTGACGGAGGAAAGGAATTCGCGGTTGATTGGATCAAACCATTTGGCACACTATTTATCAATTCTTTAAAGCTTATTGCTATTCCTTTAATTGTAGCTTCTCTTATAAAAGGAGTATCTGATCTGAATGATATCAGTCAATTATCAAAAATGGGTACCAGAACTATCGGTATCTATCTAATTACGACCGTAATAGCGATAAGTGTTGGTCTTTTGATGGTCAACCTCATTCAGCCTGGTGGATTCATTGAGGAAGCTACGCGTACTAATATGATGGAGAGTTTCTCCAATGAAGCAGGTAGCCGAATTGCTTCGGCGGCAGAGACCAAAGAAAGAGGACCTTTGGCAGCCTTGGTAGATATCATTCCAGATAATATCATTGGAGCCATGTCATCAAATGGCAATATGCTTCAAGTGATTTTCTTTGTTATCTTTTTTGGTGTAGGTATCATTTTGATAGAACCTGAGAAATCTAAGCCCGTTAAAGATTTCTTTGATGGCCTTAACGAGGTCATCCTGAAAATGATTGACCTAATTATGCTCACTGCACCTTTTGGCGTTTTCGCCCTTTTGGTAGCCTTGGTAGTAGAGGCCCCATCTGCTGATGTATTCTTAGCTCTAGGAGCCTATGCCATCACAGTGGTAATTGGTCTGGCCTTTATGTTGTTTGTACTTTACCCAACGGCTGTGAAGTTATTCATGGGAATGAATTACAAGACATTTTTGAATGGAATCTCTCCAGCTCAGCTTTTGGCATTTTCCACCAGTTCAAGTGCAGCCACCTTGCCAGTCACCATGGAAAGGGTAGAGGAGCATTTAGGGGTAGAGAAAGATGTAACTTCTTTCGTACTTCCTGTAGGAGCTACCATAAATATGGATGGTACCAGCCTTTATCAAGGTGTTGCGGCAGTTTTTATAGCTCAGGTTTTTGGCAATGACCTTACTCTGGGTGATCAATTGGCCATAGTTCTAACGGCAACCTTGGCTTCAATCGGTACTGCAGCAGTTCCTGGAGCAGGAATTTTGATGCTTGTGATAGTTTTAGAGTCAATTGGTGTGAATCCGGCGGGAATTGCTCTTATTTTTGCGGTGGATAGACCACTAGATATGATCAGGACTTCGGTCAATGTTACCAGTGATGCCACAGTAGCACTTCTGGTAGGTAAGAGTCTTGGCAAAATACACGATCCTCAGGTTAAAAACTGGGACGATCATTATAAACCAAAGGAATAACAGTGAACTTAGACGATCTAAGAAAGGGAATAGACAATATTGATAGTCAACTGCTCAAACTTCTTAATGAGCGAATGGACTTGGTAAAGAAAGTTGGCGACCTGAAAAGAGTAACCAAAACAGTCATTTACCGCCCCGAAAGAGAAAAAGAGATAATAGGTCGTCTGAGTAAAGAAAGTAGTGGTATTCTTGATAGCAAGGCTATCGAGGCCATTTTTCTTGAAATATTTGCAACAGCCAGAAACATAGAATTACCTGAGAAAGTGGCTTATTTGGGGCCAGAAGGTAGTTTTACGCATCAAGCTGCCGAAAGTAGATTTGGAGCTTTAAGTGAGTACATCATGCTCCCCTCTATCAAATCTGTTTTTGAGGCTGTTGATACAGAGCGAACCAGGTTTGGGGTCATTCCGATAGAGAATAATCAGGCTGGAATCGTATATGAGACCATTGATTTGCTCAATGAAATGGATGTCAGTATCGTTGCAGAATTAAAGCTACCTATTCATTTTGCTTTTGCTTCGGTTGCCGATCAGTTGACCGATATCAAAAGAATTTATTCTAAAGATATTGCTTTCAGACAGTGTCGCGGTTTCCTGAATAAGTACTTTGAGCAGCAAGAATTAGAGGAAATTCAGGTTGAATCTACATCTAAAGCTGCGAGGTTGGCTTTTGAAGACCCAGAAAGTGCTGCCATTTGTTCAGAAATAGCGGCTAAGCTATTTGGTTTACCAATGGTGTTTCAGAATATTGAGGACAACAGCAATAATAGAACCCGTTTCTTCATTTTGGCAAAGCAATTTGAGAATCAAAAAAGCGGTGATGATAAAACCACAATGATTGCTCGATTGCCTCATACTGAGAATCCTGGGGTTCTAGCTGACTTCCTGAATGATTTTAAGGATCAGGGAATTAACATTACCAAAATAGAAAGTAGACCTTATAAAGGCAGCGAGGAATTTAATTTCTGGTTCTTCCTGGAAGCTAGCGGCCATCAAAACGATGACAATATGAGTGAGGTGATCTCAAAACACCAGCAACATATTAAGGTGTTGGGTAGCTACGTGAAAAACATTTAAGCCAGAATAGTTCTGGCTTTTTCGCAATCAGAATTGATTTGCTTGATAAGGCTTTCTACGCCATCAAACTTTTGTTCGTCACGAATGAAATCAATGATTTCTACTTTGAGTGTTTCACCGTAGATATCATCATCAAAATCAAGGATATGCACTTCTTGTGTAATTCCTTTGCCGTCAACTGTTGGTCTTTCTCCTATGTTCATAACCCCATTAAGTTCAGAGTTTCTCAGATATACTCTAACTGCGTATACACCGTTGGCCGGAATAAGCTTGTATTTCTTGGCCACATGTACGTTTGCGGTGGGGAAACCAATGGTTCTACCCAATTGACGTCCTTTTTTTACCAAACCTTCAAAAGAATAGGGTCTTCCCAGAAGTCCGTTGGCAGTTTTGACATCACCACTAATTAAGGCCTCTCTGATTTTGGTAGAGCTTATAGTAAGGCTTTCGATTTCCTGTCGAGGAATTTCCACCAGATCGATTTTAAATCTGTTCGCATTTCGCTGTAAATAATCAAAACCGCCTTCACGGTTTTTACCGAATCGGTGGTCATAGCCTATTACTAAAGTTTGTGTACCGATTCCTGAAATCAGTATGTCTTCCACATACTTCTCTGAGCTTAATTCTGAAAATTCTCGAGTGAAAGGAAGGACTACAAGATGATCTACACCTAAATTTTCTAGCAGTTCTATTTTCTCATCCAGAGTACTCAGAAGCTTTATTTTCTGACTATTCGGTGATACGATTAATCTGGGATGTGGCCAGAATGTCAATACCACGCTTTCACCACCGGTTTTGGCGGCGGTTTCTTTCAGCATGGAGATTATCTTGTGATGCCCGAGGTGAGCACCATCAAAAGTACCACTGGTTACCACAGCGTTTTTTAAAGTGGTAAACTCTTTAATACTTCTATAAACTTTCACGAATGTCTTTGATTTTATCAGCCAGAGAAATTACATCTTCAGCGTCTTTAACATCGAACTCACCGATTCTGGTTCTTCTCAGCTCACTCATGTAGGCACCACTCTCAAGCTTTTTACCAAAATCACTTACCAAGCTTCTGATATAAGTGCCTTTGCTACATACCACTCTAAAAGCTATTTCAGGGAAATTAGAAACGTCAATTTCAAATTCGGTTATTTGAATTACCCGACTTTTTAGTTTGATGTCTTCGCCTTTTCTGGCAGCCTCATAGGCTCTTTTACCTTTTACTTTGATGGCAGAGTGAATTGGCGGGGTTTGTTCAATATCTCCAATAAATGCTTTTCTGGCTTCTTCCAGTTGTTCTTTGGTGATGTGATCTGTTGGGTATTCAGCGTCAAACTCTGTTTCCAAATCTATCGAAGGGGTGGTTTTTCCTAAAACCAGTTTGCCGGTATATTCTTTTTCCTGTGCTTGAAAGCTTTCAATCTGCTTTGTTTTTCTACCAATACACAGAATAAGAAGCCCGGTGGCCAACGGATCTAAAGTACCTGCATGTCCTACCTTTTTAAATTTACCGGAGTATCTAATTTTATTGACAACATCAAATGAAGTCCATTCTAATGGTTTGTCAACTAATACTACACAGCCTTGTTCGTCGAAATAATTCATTAAACGCTTAAATCGTAGCCTAATGCTACCAGCAATAAGATGATTAGACCTACGGCAATTCTATAATAACCAAATACCTTGAAGCCGTATTTCTGTAAGTACCCTATAAAGAATTTAATAGCCGCTAGAGCCACTAAAAAGGCCACGGCGTTACCTATCAATAGAAGTTTAACCTGTTCTCCGGAGAAGCTCAAATTGCCATCCATATAGCCTTTTAGCATCTTATATGCCGATGCCGCAAACATGGTAGGTACAGCAAGGAAGAAAGAGAATTCAGCACTGGATTTACGGGTCAATCCTTGGGTCATTCCTCCGATTATAGAGGCTGCAGATCTGGAAACCCCGGGTATCATGGCAATACATTGGAAAAAACCAATTTTCAATGCCGTCATGTATGAAACGTCGTCATGTTGAGGTTTGTCCTCAAAAACTTTATCAATGAAGATCAGGACAATTCCACCAAACACAAGCATCACAGCTACCACAATCACGCTCTCAAGAAGCATATCGATGTAGTCATTTAATAGCAGACCAATGATTGCTGCAGGAATGAAGGCTACCAATAGTTTGTAGTAGAACTCTAAAGATTGTAAAAAGCGTTTCCAATATAATACCAGCACAGATAGAATGGCTCCAAATTGAATTTGAACCTCAAAAATCTTGGTAAAGTCATCTTGATCAATGCCCATAAACGAGGAGGCAATGATCATATGACCAGTAGAGCTTATAGGAAGGTACTCCGTTATCCCTTCAATAATGGCCAGGATAATGGCTTGAATTACGTTCATATCTTATTGATCAGGCTTTTTTCTTAAGAATGGCGTAAAGCTCAATCATGAAACCGAGGAAAACGACTATAGGACCAAGAGTTAAGCCCAAAAAGCCAAAACCAAATTCTTCTTTGTCTTGAGTCATAATGAAGAAACCAATGACGATTATCGCAATACCGATAAGCATAAAGCGATAATTGGTTTTACCAAAAGCAAGCTCAGATGACTTATCTGCTAATGGTTTAGCAGAAACTTTAACTTCAGGTTCAGCCACTTTTGGCTTATCTGCTGCTTTTCTATTTTTCTTTGACATAATTCTAATTATTAATAAAGATCATCCAGATCTACATTTAAATATCTACTAATAGATTGATAGGTACTTACCACTCCAATCATCGGGCCGAGAACTATCAAGATGACTAGCACCACGGTCATGAGTCCATTATTTTGAATCAAACTCAGTCCTTCCACCTGTTTCATGGCCAACTGCTGAGTAATAATGATTAATGCCGAAGATATAACACCGGCTATCAAGCCTTGAATAAGCCCTTTTGTAATGAAAGGTTTTTGAACGAAACCGTTGGTAGCACCTACCAACTGCATAGTTCTGATAATAAACCGTTGAGAGTAAAGAGCAAGCTTAATGGTATTATTAATCAACAATATGGTGGCCACCAAGAATATAAGTACAATAGCTGAGAGAATCAGGTAGGCCTTATTGGCGTTTTCGGTAATACCATTGACGAAGTCCTTGGCGTAATCTACCTCATAAATTCCGGGGATTATCTCTACTTTTTTCTTGAAAAGAGCCAGCTGGCCTTCGCTTAAAATTTCTTCTTTCACCTTTAAGGTAAAGGCATCACGAAAAGGGTTATCTCCTAAAATGTCTTTGTAATCTTCATTAGTTTCAGCCAGAAAAGCTTCGGCTGCACTTTCAGCAGAAATAAATTCTACTGTTTCTTCACTAGAATTGGTTTCCAGCTCAGGCAATGATTTGAGAACTCTTTGAAGGGAATCTTTAGTGGTTTGATTCAGGTCATGCTCCAGATATACCTGAACCTCTATGTTTTGTTTCACATATTTGATCAACTCTTTAGAAGAAAGAGCCACCCAGCCACAAAAACCAATTAGAAAAAGAGCAACAGTAAGACTCGCTGTAATCAGGATGCCCGGGTAACTGCCTAGTTTCTTATTTGACTTCATGGAAACGAAACGAATAACTTTAATTTACTGGCTTGTGCCAATAGGGACAAAGATAAGTTTATCCTTATAATCTCACGTGTATTTAGTGTTTTTTAAGAGTTAGAGTTCTCTTCTCTCCATTCTGCAATATTCTCAGGAATATTCTGCTCAATAATGTCAGAAACAATCTCTACAATTTCTTCAAGAGATTGATTATCATTAAAATAGATGGGTTGCTTAAACCTTACTTTAAGATTTGTATTTCTCTTTTTATAGCTCAGACCAGTTTTATTGAATGCTCTCCTGAAGCCATCGATTACCACCGGGACCACTATGGGCTTATTATGTTTGATGATATGTGCCGTTCCTTTTCTTATGGGGGCATAAGGGCTGGTAGTTCCTTGCGGAAATGTTACTACCCAGCCAAAGTTTAGTCCTTGCTCTACATTTTCACCAGCCGAAGAGTCTACGTCTCTTTTGATATTTTCTCCTTTGGCTCGCCATGACCTTTCTACCAAAATTGCTCCTGCCATGCTAAATACCTTCGGCAGGAATCCGGATTTCATGGTTTCTTTCGCAGCTACATAATAAGATTTGGCTCTTGGTATACATAGATAGAAGGGGTAGATTTTCTTGAACATTCCCCATTTTGCTCCGCAAAAGATATGATAGAAGGTTATTACATCAGCGAAATAGGTCTGATGGTTTGAGATAAAAAGGACATTGGTGTTAGGAAGGTCTTTTAGATGCTCTCCACCTTCAATTTTTAGCTTATTTGCTACGGCAATACGCCAATAAGTGGGCCAACCTGAGACAAAAATGATGATCCTTTTAATGAACATCGAATTTCCCCAAGGATCAAATTGGAAAAGGCCAAGAATATCCAAATATGCCAAAAATCTTTTCCAGCCAGTCAAATGTGGCGGAGGAGAAGGCATAAAGTTCTTGAGAATATTCAGCATACGCTGCAATATGAAAGGTTAGGATTAAGGTTTTGACAAGATAATAAAATCAAATTGAAACAGACAGAATCTTAGTTTCTGCTCTCAATTTCATCTCTGATTTTAGCTGCCTGCTCGTATTCTTCGCTTTCAAGAGCGGCATCTAGCATCTTTTTAAGTTCTGTGATGCTGATTTCAGATAAAGGTCTTTCGCTTTTACCACCAGAAACTTTGACAGAGACCTTTTTTGAAGGTTTCTCTTCTTTCTCGGTATCACCCACCAAATCAGACGTACTAACGCCAGCATTGTCCAAAACTTTTTGGACGCAGTAGATAGGAGCTTTGAAACGAAGTGCAATAGCAATAGCATCTGACGGCCTGGCATCTATGTTCTTTTGTCTGATTCCGTCAGAACAAATGATCTTTGCAAAGAACACTCCTTCGTCAATATCCGTTATTAAAACTTCTTCAACAGTATAATCAAAAGAGTGAGCAAAAGAAGTGAACAAATCATGGGTTAAAGGCCGCTTAGATTTAATATTTTCAAGTTCAATAGCAATAGCCTGAGCCTCAAACATCCCAATAATAATCGGTAATCTTAAGTCGCCATTTTCTTCGCCTAAAACCAAGGTGAAAGAACCCGCCTGCACCTGACTAGGCGAAATGTCTAATATTTCAAGTTTAGATTTATCCACTAATTACAAATATAGATACTCAGTCTTAGCCTTCCAGACTAACACTCATTTCATATTTAATTTTTTTGCCCGGTTTTAAGATAACTAACCCTTCTTCGTTATTGAAGGCATTTGTATTGCATGATTGGGGTTCTATTGCAATACAATCTCTGGAAGCCGGGGTATAAAGAACGAAATAATTCAATTTGGACTTACCCGCCTTCTGACTTACAATAAGTTTCTTTTTCTTATATCGTACCTCAATAGAAACCTCTTGTGCTGAATCCACATCGGCTATTCTGAATACGTTATCAAGAATATTGTTTTTCAACGGAATAACTCCAGCTCTTTCGGTCTCAAATTCTCCGGTTGGGATATAACGATCACTCAACTCCATTTTTTCTCTACGAGGAGCTTTAACTGTCATTTCTCCAATAGGTTCTGAGCCAAAACCAAAATAGGGATGCCAGGCAAAACCAACGGGCATATTGTTTTCTCCGGTATTTTCTCCCTCAGCCTTTACGCTTAACTTGTTCGAGCTCAAAGAAAACTCTACCGTAAACGTAAAAGGAAAAGGATAGCCTTCATGCTGACCATTATAGCTATACTGCAACTTCGCCTTCTTGTCAGATTGCTCTAAAACCTCAAAATTCTCAAAAGCTACAAAGCCATGAATGGCATTATTGCTATCTGTATCGTTCAGATCCAGGGAGTATTCTTTCCCTTCAAAGACATAACGTCCATCTCTGATTCTATTGGGGAACGGGAACAGAAAAGCCGAAGGGTAACCCTTTTTAGGATCATCTTCCTTTAAAGGGTATTTGATAAGGTCCTCATTGCCAAGTGTTAAGTGGCTTAAAGTAGCTCCTGTTAATTCAATGATAGCTTGATTGCCGTCTTTACCTGTAAGTGTCAGATTCAACCTTTTAAATTTTGTGCGTCGCAAAAATAGCCATTATCCTGAGATATAAGGCCTAGAACCTTTTGAATTCAAACTTATCAAAAAACTTTTCTATCCCCAGCCCGAATAATGCAAAGTCATATTTGACCGGATCTTCAGAATCATAGGCTTTAAGATTTTCAGTTATTTCAACGGCCATCTTCCAATTTGGTTTGGTTTCTTGAGTCAGGCCAAGAATTTTGGCAGTTCGCTCCACATGCACATCACAAGGGCAGATGAGCTGACTGGGTTTGATTGAGTCCCACAATCCAAAGTCAACGCCTTTATCATCTTTTCTAACCATCCACCTCAGGTACATATTGATGCGTTTACAAGCCGAATTTGATAGAGGAGAGGCGATATGCTTTTTAGTTCTTTGCGGTGCAAAATCCAATTCAAAAAATAGCTCTTTGAAATTTATGAGCCCCTTTTCGATTGTACTATCGGTAAGTGAAATCCCTTTGCTGAATGCACCTTCCAGACCATTATGATTCGTATAAATATGTTTTATGGCCTCTATAAAATAGAGAGTATCAATATCATTGAAGGTACGATGCTTGAATTCTAGTAAGGGTCTGAGGTCCTGATCAGAGTGATGTAGAATGAAATTGTGAGGAGCATTGTCCATCATATTGAACAATTCTTTGCATTTCTTTATGATGGTTTTTCTCTGACCCCAGGCCAAAATGGAAGCGATGAATCCAGCTATTTCAATGTCTTCTTTTTTTGAAAACATATGAGGAATAGATATTGGATCATCTTCTATAAAACCAGGCTGATTAAACTTGATATACTTCTCTTCAATTAAATCAAAAACAGCCTGACTAAACTTCACTCTTAGGAGTTTGGAGGTAAATAATACGTCACCTTTGCTCTTATTCTGATATCCTTAGGATTTAACCTGTAAAAGGCCTCAGGTGATAGTCTAACGAGGATATTTTCGTTATTGCCGGTCTCCGGTAATTTCCCGATAACTTTTACTATCACTTGATTTTTGGTTGCCTCATTTTGCACCACCATCAATGATCCTAAAGGAGCTGTTTTGTGCAATGCCAGAAGTTTTGAGCTGTTTGTTCTGGAGGAAGAAATAACCTCTGCAATTCCGTGTTCAGAGATAGATTCACCACGAGGGGCATTAGGTACAACCACGCTCGTTGGAATAATATCAGGAGTCAAGTTTGGCGGATAAAGAGTCCTTGAAGCCGCATCGTAATGATCTGAAGTCGTTTTAACACGAATAGGCTGACCCACGCTTATGCTATTATCTGCCAGATTATTCATGGCTTTGATTTCATCTATACTCGCTCCATATATTTGACTAATACTGAAAAGTGTTTGACCAGGCTGCACTTTATGAATAGTTATCATTCTTTTAGCCTTCTCTTCTTTCGGAGCTTCTGGCTCAGATACTTCATTGACTTCCCTGACACTCCGACCTTCATTTACAGATTTCTCTTCTTCTATAATAACAACCCTCTCTGTTTTGCCTGGGAATTTTATGATTTGCTTAACCTTCAAATTATGACCACCGTTAAGCTGAGGGTTTAGCTTGTGAAATTCGCTAGCTGTACAGTCGTAAGCACGCAATAAACTGTATAAAGTTTCTTTCGGCTTTACTTCATGATGTATAACAGAACTTGAGACTGTGGTTCTGGTTACTAGTGAATCTGTTATCGTTGTTTGAAAAGCATTAGCATTGATGATCAACAACGACAGAATGGCGGTGATAGCTATCGTTTTCATTATTTGTATGTATTAGGAAAGTATGTAAACAAATGTAGTCATTTTTCGGCCTTTGTATAGCTTTTTGAGTTAAAATCTGTCTCGGTGTTAATTGTTAACTAGTTTTGTCAAATGAAAATTTTACTGAAGTGAAAATACTCGGAGTTATACCTGCAAGGTTTGCATCATCTCGTTTCCCCGGAAAACCGCTGATCAATATAAATGGCAAAACTATGATTCAGCGAGTTTATGAACAGGCTTTGAAGTCTAAAAAACTCACGAAGGTTATTGTGGCCACGGATGATGAACGTATCAAAAAAGTAATTGATGGCCTGGGAGGTGAATGCTTTATGACTGATGCTGCCCATGAATCCGGTACTGAACGTGTAGCTGATGCCTATGCACAATTAAAGGAAGAGTATGACTATATTCTTAATATTCAGGGAGATGAGCCTTTTATTGAACCTTCAGTAATTGATGATTTGTGTGACCTTCTTGATTATAAAACGGAGATCGGCACCGCAGTAAAAAAGATAGATGACTACGATACATTGAGGAGTCCAAATGTGGTAAAAGTAGTCTTGACCATGAGAAAGCAAGCTTTATATTTTTCAAGGCAGGTAATCCCTTATGTTAGAGAGGTTAACAGTGATCAATGGCTCGAAAACTCAGATTTTTATAAACATATTGGAATCTACGCTTACAGATCAGACGTACTTCAGCAGATAGTAAAATTGCCTGTAAACGTGCTCGAGAGCACCGAGAAGCTTGAACAGCTCCGATGGATTGGCTATGGTTATCAGATAATGACCATAGAAACCGAACACGAAAGTTTCGGAATAGACACTCCGGAGGATCTGGAAAAGGTATTCAACAACAATAAATAGCTTTTACGGGCATTTATTTAATAACTAAAATCTTTTAATGAGTAGATATTCCATTCTTTGGGCAGACGACGAAATAGACCTGCTTAAACCATACATCGTTTTTTTGGAGGGTAAAGGTTACGACGTAACCCCTGTACCAAGTGGCTCTGATGCCATCGACAAGGTCAAGGAGACCAGGTTTGATATTGTTTTCCTTGATGAAATGATGGCTGGTATGACCGGCCTTGAGACCCTGGCTGAAATTAAAATCATCAGACCTACCATTCCGGTAGTGATGATTACCAAGTCAGAGGAGGAGCACATTATGGAAGAGGCCATAGGCTCTAAGATTGCCGATTATTTGATTAAGCCGATCAACCCAAATCAGATTCTGATGACGGTCAAAAAGCTGCTTGATAATAAGCGTCTGGTATCTGAGAAAACCAACATGGGCTACCAGCAGGATTTCCGAAATCTGGCAATGCAATACAATGACCGTATAGGCCATGAAGAGTGGGCAGATATTTACAAAAGATTGGTTTATTGGGATTTAGAACTGGATGGTTCTTCTGATAAATCAATGGAAGAGGTTTTTGAAATGCAGAAGCAGGAAGCTAATGCCAAGTTTTCACAATTCATTGAAGAAGAATATGAAGACTGGATGTGTGAACCTGATGCTGACAGGCCGGTGCTATCGCATCAGTTAATGAATAAATTGGTTTTCCCGAGACTGGAAGATGAAGGACCATTGTTTTTCATACTGATTGATAATTTTAGATATGATCAATGGAGAGTCATCAGTAAAACCATATCAGAATACTTTAGAATTGAACAGGAAGATACCTATTACTCAATTTTGCCGACAAGTACCTCTTACTCAAGAAATGCCATTTTCGCAGGTTTGACTCCTCTGGAGATATCAAAAAAGTATCCGGATCTATGGGTTACTGATGAGGGTGATAATGAAGATGGCCTGAACCAAAACGAAGAAGAACTGCTAAAAAGACAGTTAAGAAAGAGACATAAGGACTTGAAATTCTCATACCACAAGATCATTACCAATAATCATGGTAAGAACTTGAATGATAATTTCAATAATCTGATGAATAACGACCTTAACTGCATTATTTACAATTTTGTAGATATGCTTTCTCATGCCCGTACAGACAGCCAGATGGTGAAGCAACTGGCCCCAGACGAGGCAGCTTACAGGTCTATCACTAAATCGTGGATAGAGCACTCACCTCTACTAGATCTGTTGAAGATGATTGCGGAGCAAAAGGGAAGGGTTATAATCACCACAGATCACGGTATGGTGAGGGTTAAGAATCCAAAACGTATAGTTGGGGATAGAAACGTGAATACAAATTTGCGTTATAAACAAGGGAAAAACCTGAACCTAACAGATAAGGCTGATCACGTTATAGAGGTCAGAAGACCAGATAATTATGGTTTGCCTAGCCCGAATGTTTCTACTTCTTACTTCTTCACTACAGACGATTACTTCTTTGCATATCCAAATAATTACAACTATTATGTGAGTCATTATAAGGATACGTTTCAGCATGGAGGAGTCTCTCTGGAGGAGATGATAATTCCGTGTGTTTACTTGAAATCAAAATGAGATTTTTAGCTTTTCTGGTACTGGTAATTATTGGTTATAGGGCAGAAGCCCAATATGAAGACAGAGGCTCGTGGTACATTGGGCCTTTTAACGCCAATGCGGTAGGAGATTACAGAGATTACCTGACTCAATATGGTAAAGAAACAGCTAAGATTGGGGTTTTGGGAGGCTATTTGATCAATCCTTTGGCGAAGTCAAACAGAAATTCACCTGTTCAGGTAGGAATAGAAATTGCGACAATAGGGTGGGGAACAGATCCAGTAGATTATGGAGCTTCAGATCAATTTCAAAATTCTCATAGATACACATGGTTTAACCTCGTAGGACGGTGGAGGCCTGTGCTGAGTGCCTCCAAAATCAATCCTTTTGCCGATATTTTTGCTGGTCCGGCTTTGGTTTCTACCAGAGTCATAGAGCTACTGGGAGCAGGTGAAAGCCGAAGGGTTTTCAGCGAAACTAAAGGTACTAAGAACTATGGTTTTGGAGCTGGAGCAGGATTTAAGATCGTCAAAAAAAATGGTGAGCTGAGGTATATAGATTTAGGAGTTTATTATCAGGAGTCTGAAAAGGTAGTGAATCTGAGAAGAAACTCTTTCTACATTGACCAGAATGGATTTATTGGTTATGACCAAAGTCTGGTCAAAAACTCCAATGTTCAGTTAAGGTTAAACCTTACAGGCTTTCTGTAAGGTCATTCACTGTGCCTTTATCACAGAATATGGTTCTCTTTGGGTAGCGTTCTATAAGCTCCAAATCATGAGTAGCCATGAGTACAGCTGTATTAGATTCTTCGTTTATTTTCAGGAACAACTTCAGGATATCAAGGGATTTTTCGGGGTCTAAGTTACCCGTAGGCTCATCTGCCATAATCACCTGAGGATAGTTAAGTAAGGCTCTGGCTATTGCTATTCGCTGCTGCTCACCACCAGAAAGCTGGTGAGGCATTTTCTGAAGAACATCAGGTAAGTCAACTTGTCTTAAAACCTCTTGAATTCGGTTTGCAATCTGGGTTCCGTCACTCCAGCCCATAGCTTTCATAAAAAACTCCAGGTTCTTTTTGACATTTCGATCGGTCAATAGCTGAAAATCTTGAAAGACGATTCCTATTTTTCTTCGAAGTTCCGGAGTTTCTTTTTTACGAAGCGTATGCAATTCATGCCCTGCTACACTTGCTTGTCCTTTCTCCAGCCAAAGTTCAGCGTAAAGGGTTTTCAATAATGATGACTTTCCACTTCCGGTTTTCCCTATCAGGTAAACAAATTCTCCTTCGTTGACTTCGAAGTTGACATTGGAAAGCACAAGGTTTTCCTTTTGATAGATATCTGCATTTTTGATAGAAATAACCATAAAAAAATCCGGTTTTGAAGCTCAGCAAAGATAGAACTTTGATGAGTAAAACCGGAATTCTTTAGAAATGATTGTAACGGAAATTATCCGTTTACTTTGGCGTGGTCAGCCAGGAACTTAGCCAAACCATTATCAGTCAATGGGTGCTTAAGCAGAGCCAAAATAGCTGATAGAGGACCAGTCATTACATCTGCACCAATTTTAGCACATTCCAGAATATGCATTGGGTGACGTACTGATGCTGCCAAAATCTCAGTAGTGAAACCGTAATTGTCATAAATAAGTCTGATATCCTGAATCAACTGCAGACCGTCAGTAGAGATGTCATCTAGTCTCCCGATAAACGGAGAAACATAAGTTGCTCCGGCTTTAGCGGCCAAAAGAGCCTGGCCAGCAGAGAATACTAACGTACAGTTGGTTCTGATTCCTCTTTCAGAGAAATATTTGATAGCCTTGATACCGTCTTTGATCATAGGTACTTTTACAACGATCTGGTCATCAAGCTTCACTAATTCTTCACCCTCTCTTACGATGCCCTCAAAATCAGTAGAAATAACCTCGGCACTTACGTCACCATCTACGATCTCGCAGATAGCCTGATAATGCTTCTTTACGTTTTCATCTCCGCCAATACCTTCTTTAGCCATCAATGAAGGGTTGGTGGTAACGCCATCAAGTACTCCTAGATCTTGTGCTTCCTGAATGTCTTTAAGACTTGCAGTATCGATAAAAAATTTCATGGGATATGGTTTTTAAATGTCAAAATGACAATTATAAATTAGATACAAAAAAAATGGCAAATTCACCGCTACAACCGCCTACCCTTGCTACCTTCCGGTCCTGGGGGATTCAGCAGGAGCTGGTAATTTGCCGTCACAAAGGTAGGAAGATTTAAATGGTACTCCAAAGACAAATCAACTATTTCTCTTGAAGAGTACCATTCGCTTTGGTAGTCCTATTCTTCCTCGTTTGTTGGTTGACTTACATTCTTAACAGGACCGTAACGAAAGTTCTTCCATTCTTTCTTACTCAGTTTACCATTTTCAAAGTAATACCACTCTTTACCAAAGGCATAAGCCTCCTCATATGTACCCTGATCTTCTGAAGCCATGGCCATATAATTTTCATAACCCAAAGCAAAGCGTATCATGGGAAGCGATTGACCACTTTCGGTATAAACTTCATACAATTTCAAATACTTCTCTTGTCCTATTTTTGATTGAAAATCTTCGACTTGTTGACTTGTAATGTACATGTCTTCAAGTTCTTCCAGAACGAGTATCTTTTGACCTTTGTCATTGTTTAAAACTAATACGGGCTTTCCTGAATCTTCCAAAATTTTGACATCCTCAAATTTCCATTTGATACTCGGCCCAAAATCAGAACGGGTAAGGTAGGCATTGGAGGCAATGTCATAGTTATACAGCAATTGCCTTTGTTTTTCTTTAAACTCAGCCATCTTTCTCTGCTGTTCGTTATAAGAATTTCGCATACCTATATCTAGAAGAATTCCTGCGAAAGCCATGGATGGGTCACCGGAGGCCCAGCTATTTGCCCATAGTAAACTAGAAACCGTCTTTGACTTTTTTAGCCTGTAATTGTCTGTGGAGGTCCTGTTCAAAATTGTGACTGGAGTCTCTACATTTTCCGGTATAGCGGTGCCTCTACCATCGTGAAAGGCCAAATGGTAGACTTTACCATTATGCTTGGCTTCCAGTTTTCTCAAAAACTCCATTTGAATTAATCCCAGATCTGCCAATGAGCCAATTTTCACTTTAGAGCCCTCAATAAAGTCCTTCACTGAAAAGTAAATATCGTCCTTCTTCTCATCTCCAATCTTATGAAGATGAAGCGATTCCAATTCTCCATCTTCTGTGTAAAGAATGTCTTTTACGAAAAAGATATTTGGTTTTGTGTCTTCTTTTAAGCCCGCTTTGGAGTCTATGGAGTAAGTGGCTTTTAGATTATCATTTTTATAAAAGCCAGGCAGATCATATTTAAAGGTGAAATTGGTATTGAAAAGAATTTCTGTTCCTTTTAGTTGCTTTAAAAGCTCCTTGTGGTAAATCGTTAATTTTCTTTCTTTGAATCCTCCCTCGTAAACTTCCTTCTCAAAGAAATAGATCGATTCAAATAGATTATGTTCTCCTAAATCTTCGGGTAATTCAAAATGCTTGTCAGCTATTTCAAAGTCACTTAAATAGATTGTGGGATTTTGGGCTTGACTAAAAACAGGTAGAAGTGTAAAAAGGAGTAATAGTTTTTTGTACGATTGCATGTATTTTTGTGTTTAGTGTGTTAGAATTAACGCCCAAAGAAAACTCCTTTTAAAAGACCTGCAAAACCAATAACCATGAAAGTTAGAAATGCTTTTCTTCTGTTTACAGTAGCCTTGATGCTTCTATTTGCATTTTTTCAATGGAATGACCCGGATCCGCTCATTTGGATACCACTTTATCTGTTGGTAGCTTTTTTAGGATATCGCAAAATGAAATACTCAGACTCTTCGTTGGTCTTTTTGATTCCGGCTTTCATTTACTTTTTGTGGGGTGTTACTCTTTTTCCTGATGAGTGGGAGGGGGTGATGCTCAATGAAATGGGCATGAAAACCATAAATATAGAACTGGGGCGTGAGTCGCTCGGTCTGTTTATCAATACCATTTTTCTAATCATTTACGCTTTCCTTCCTTCTAATGAGAAATAGTCTTACTGCTGTATTTATTTGCCTTTCGTTCTTGAGTTTTGGTCAATGGACAGCGAGCGAAAAAGTCATTTTGCAGGCTGGAGAAAATACCGAGTTTGATGTCAACTTTTCTTATGATGACGCCGGTAATACATATTACACATGGACAGACTTCAGATCAGGAAATGGAGAGATTTACATTCAAAAGTTAAATCAGTTCGGTGAAGAAAGTTTCTCAAAAGGAGGTCTTAGAGTAGGCAAGGTGATTTCTGGTAATAATTTGACCTTATGTGCCAAGGCAATTTTTCCACTTACAGATGGTGGTTTGGCTGTTGTCTGGCATGAGGTAATTAACCCTTCTCAAAATAATATTAAAAATCTCAGAATTAATCGCATTGATCAATCGGGAAAGCCTGTCAGTGAGGAAGGAATTATTCTGGCGTCAAGCATTATCAATTCTGATGTAAATAATGCGGTGCTTTCCCTTGGCCAGGATAGTGAAGGAAATTTGTTGCTTATTTGCAATGAGCCTCAAGTAAACGGGTCTGATGCAATAGTTCAATATACCATACCCCAAGACCTATCTTCCTTTTCCAGAAGAGCAATAGATTTAGGTGCTTCTGTAGGCTCCAAAGTGGTATTTGATAAATCAACTGGTAGTTTCAAAGCTCTGATTAAGAGTGCCGGTAGTGCTGATTTTAAAGCTAAGGCCTATTCTGTAAATGGTAATGAGATAATTGGTAGCACGGAGGTATTTAATAATCCTTTCAGCGGTGATTCAAGAATAGATGAATTTTATGCAAATCAAGAGTTATCAGTAATTGGACGAACTCTTTCCGGAGGAGGAAAGAACAGGGTTATTGCTCAAAAACTTAATGCTGAGCTAAAAAATGAATGGAAAAGTGGTGGAGTTGTTTTAGGTACAGATAACGCATACGATATACATAGTGGCCCAAACAAGAACGGTGGCGGCATCATGGCCTGGATAGAGCCCAACCTCACTGAAACTAAAATGATGGCCGCCGGTGTGGATGCACAGGGGAATGTCTTATGGCAAAAGCCAGTTTTCAAAACTCAACCCGGCAAAAGTTATTTTACGCCGCATAAGTTTGCTCCGGATGGAAATGGCGGATGCTATGTAATGTGGTTTACGTCTAAAGCTGTTGGTTTTGATATGTCAATTCAGCATCTGGATGCCAATGGCAATCAGTTTTTTGGCGAATTTGGTCTTCAACTAACAGATTTCAAATGGTGGAGCAATTTCCGTTTAATTCCGCATAAAAGTGGTGGAGTCATTGCTTTGTACTCTGGAAGTAAGAATGATGATATCAATGTAGAAGAATATGATTTGTATACATCATACATTAGCCCTGAAGGTGAGTTTGGTTTAGAACAGAAGTTGTCGGTTGATCTTGAAAAATCACTGTATTGTGCTGGTGAGACCATCAAAGTTTCCGAAAGCTCTAACCTAACTGCTTTTTTAGAAATGGATGGTGAGACTGTTCAGCTGGAAAAGGTGGAAGGAGGCTTTGATTTGCCTCTGCCGTCTTCAGATGGGGTATATTCCTTATTTTTTGAAAATGAAGAAGGTAAGACTTCGGAGGGGCAATCGATAGAAATTATAAGTCTCAAAGCTCCGGAACTATCGAGTTCAGCCCCTTCAAAATGTGCCGAAACTGATGAAACGATCACTTTAAGTGGGTTCTGTTCAGCTGGTGCTTTGCTATGGGAGGGTGGAGAAACTACTTCTGAAATTTTAGTTTCACCAGTAAGTTCTACAACTTATCAAGCATCATGTACCAAAGAAGGGTGTATGACTAGCGAAAAGGGAGAAGTGCGAATAGAAGTACCAGAAATAGTAGTGACTACTTCAGGAGGTGGTAATGTGAATGAAGGTTCTACTGTACAATTAGGTGCAAGTGGCGGTTCATCTTATTCATGGAGTGGGCCAAACGGATTTGTTTCTACCATGCAGAATCCTTCGCTATCTAATGTAAGTGCTACTGAAAGTGGAATATATTCGGTGGTGGTAACTGACGAAAACGGATGTTCGGCATCGGGAGATTTAAACCTAACCGTTGAAAAAGTTCTAAGTGCTGAGAATCAAGGGAAAGATATTTCAATATACCCTAATCCCACTCAGGACTTCCTTCGAGTGAGCATTGATAAAAACTACCTGAGAGCTACAGCTGTTTCTTTGGATGGTAAACAAACTACACTGCCCATCTCGGCTGATATTATTGACCTAAGAAGTCTCTCAAATGGCGTATACGTTCTAAAACTGATGGACAAAAGCCGAGTTTGGCACTTCTTTAAGGTTATTAAAGAATAATGCTGTCCAAGAATTTCTCGGTTTCCGCTTGAACTCCTACTACATCAGATGAAAGCACCCAGGAGGCTAAAACATGATTTTTGGCTTCCGGAAAGACTTTTTTGATCTTTTTCTCAGATCCAAGTTGCTCAAACATTTCCAGAATAGCAGGAACAGAAACGACTTTATCCTGATGTTCTTCGTCTTCGTAATAATATCCTACAAAAACCGGACAAGTCACCTTCTGGAAAGTTTCTGGCGTCATGGCATGGGTTAGTAAATTTTGAAGAGCCACCAACGCCTCTAAACGATAGTGCATGGCCCAGTAAGGTGGTTGGTTCTCATTGGCAGGCACAATATCATTGAATGGTTTTCCTTGAACCATTTGTCCCATTTTTAGACCCCAAGGATCATCTAGAAGTGCCGCATTCTTATCATAAATCTCAATACAAGGAGAGTAGAGAACCATGGCCTCGATGTCATCATGTTTTGAAGCAAGTTGAAGAGATAATGCCCCTCCGGCAGAGGTCGCAAGGATAATTACTTTATCACCAATTTTTCGTCCGATAGCTAAGGCTTTTTCTGCTGACTCCAGGTATTTATCTGTAGTGAGGTTAGCCATCGTTTCATCACCTAAATCTATCCCATGCTCTGCCATACGTGCTTTGTAAAGGTTTGCGTGGTATTTTTTTGCCAAATTCTCATGAACAGGGTCACCCTCTACATGTGAAGCTGAGAAGCCGTGAATGTAAACAATTGCATATTCTGTTTTTCGAGGAATGCTGTCTGCCCAAACAATCTCAGCTCCATTGCCATCCTTCAGTCCTTCTACTTGTTGCTCGGATTCTAAAATGCTTTTTTCAAGTTGAACCAAATCATTTGGTAAATCAAATTCATAGGTCTTTTCCAGATTTGGTTTTTGAGGTTTAGGACCTAAGTAATAGGTGAGGCCAAGTGCCAATATGAGCGTTCCTCCAATGAAGGCAAAAGATTTTTTTTGCATAGGGTCAGGTAAAGTATTTTTCCAAAAATAAGGAATTCTACTTGATTTCTAAGGCCTCTATTTCTTTCATCAATTCTTCCGCCTGAGCATAAAGATTGTCAGATTTTGATCTGTCAGATTTGGATAATTGAAAGGCCTGCTCCAGTAGTTTCTTGTGTTTGTCACGAAGCTTCTCTGCTTTAGATTTGAATAGATTAAACATGCTTTTTTGAATTAAAAAAGGTGACCCCGAAGGGCCACCCTAAATGATTATAACGTTGGTAAAATTACTTTGTCAATTACATGAATGACACCGTTTTTACCATGTACATTGGTTTCGAGTACGTTTGCGTCTCTTCCACCAGACTGGTCAGTAATTGTTACTGACGAACCCAGATTTACAGTAAAAGTTTGACCGTTAAGTGTAGTTGCTTCAAGGCCATCAGAGAGGTCTGTGCTGAACACTCGTGCTCCTAAAACATGATACTGAAGAATTGAAGTGATCTGCTCAACACTCAATGTTGGAATAACCTCGGCTATCTCTGCAAAGGCTGCATCTGTAGGTGCAAATACTGTTAAATTTTCACCAGCCTTTAAAGCGTCTAATACTGGTGCGTATTCTGCTGCAGTAAGAATACTCACTAATACTGTAAACTCTGGAGTTTCACCAGTACTCATAGCAGCCGCAATGTCTACCACATCTGGTGCCGGAGGCATCAAGACATTATCAATTTCATGAATTACACCTGAGCCATCTTCATTATCAACGGCAGTGATAGTAGTCATTCCGTTGATCAGAACACCGCCTGAACCTAAATAGCCCAGATAAATATTTTCACCATTTAAGGTCTCTGCAATTCCGGATGCTGGTAATTGATTTGACGTAACTTTAGCACCTAGAACATGATAAGTAAGAATAGGAGTCAATGCCTCAGCATCCAAACCATCTAGAGAAGTAATGCCTGCTTTTGTAAAGGCATCGTTGGTAGGAGCGAATATCGTCAGATTAGGAGTAGAGCTAACCACGCTTAACAGATTAGCCTTACGTAAGGCAAGAGACAATGTTCTAAATTGTTTACCAAGGACTAAATCCTGTGCTACTGTTCCCAATGAATTGGTAATGAATGAAGGAAGAAGGACCTGATCAACGGCATGTACAACACCATTTACAGCATTTACATCAGCTAAAACCACATTGGCATTATTCACTTTAACACCGTCAGTTAGGTCAATAGTTACACTTTCATTAGTAAGAAGTGTAGCTACATCACCATTACTTAAATCTGATGAGAGAACCGCAGAGCCAATAATATGATATTGCACTATCTCTTTCAATAGGCCATCCGGCAGCTCGCTGATATCATTTATTCCAAGAGTGGATAATGTTGCTAATAATGAGGCGAAAGCATCATTTGTAGGAGCAAAAACAGTTAAGGACGAGGTAGGATCCGAAGCTGCAGCCAAAAGATCACTCATTTCTGGCTGAGAGAGTATGCTTGCCAAAATGCTGAAATCAGGGTTTGACACCGCTATTTGGGTAATGGTCTGTGCATAAAAGTCATCTGGCATGAGAACCTCATCTATGAGGTGAACCACGCCGTTTGATGCCTCAATGTCAGCTGAAATTACATTAGAACTGCCATTTAACACTACTCCTGAAGTCACGTCTACATCTATAGATGAGCCTTCAAGGGTAGTTACTGCACCTGAGGATAAATCGCCAGACATCACGTTTCCGCTTACTACATGATACTGAAGCAACCTGGTTAGTAAGGCCTGATTACCAAGTATAGTGTTTAAGGTGGCAGGGTCC
The DNA here is from genome assembly GCF_052828545.1 of Jiulongibacter sp. NS-SX5. The sequence continues at coordinate 1,023,458 of NZ_CM128248.1, read as the reverse complement.
ATTTTATTAAAAGCTTCATTTGTTGGTGCAAAAACGGTGAAAGGACCCGGACCATTAAATGTGTTTACTAGGTCTGCTGTTTGTAACGCGGTGACCAGGGTTGAAAGGTCTGCCGTGTTTTGGGCCAGAACGGCGATTGTATCCTTCTCTTCTACAGGTGTGGGTTCATCTTCTTTATCGCAAGAGGCAAATAAAAAAGCTGAGCCTAGGGCCAAAAGGAGTGAAACGGAACGAAATGCTTTAAGTTTTTTCATAGTCTTTTTTGTTAATTTATTTTTGTCTAAATTTGTCGAGTTGATTCTTAGACAAATGTTAGATGTACTTGTAACTAATGTCAAAACATGAAAGTTCAATAGTTTTCAAAAATGAGAAGATATAGCATTTCTGAGATCGAAAAATTAACGGGTCTAAACCCTCATTCACTTCGTGTTTGGGAACGTAGATACCAGTTTGGAATACCGGCAAGATCAGAGTCGAATATTCGATACTACACTGATGATCAGCTGGTTTTATTTATTAATACCGCTTTCCTCCTTAATAACGGAATGCGTATTTCTGCTGTGGCAAAACTTGGTCAAGATGAAATGGCCGATAAAGTTTTGGAGTTGACCTCATTGCAGGAGCAACCTTTTCAGGAGTTGATCAGATTATTGGCTTCTGCCACATTAACCTTAGACGAAGAGAAGATTAATGCCATTTTAGACAAAGAAATGAAAGCCTCTGGCTTTGAAGCGACCTTCTTATTCTTGATTTATCCTTTCTTAGAGTACTTAGGAATGCTCTGGACGGCAGGAAGATCACTACCAGCTCAAGAACATTTTGTGAGTCACCTGATTGCTCAGCGTTTAAATGCTGAACTGCAAGAAATGCCTCAAGGAGAGAAAGACCCGATCATATTTGCCTTATTAGATGAAGAGGAACATGAAATTGGTCTATTACTGAGTTGTTATTTGGCAAAGCTGAGAAACTTCAAATGCGTATACCTCAGTAGAAAGGTGCCTGTAGAGAATCTGAAAACTGTGGTGGAAATATCAGGTGCAAAACGTCTCATGACCATGTTCATTATAGAGCCACCTGAAGAGACCGTGAATAACATTAAGGAATTTGTCAAAGAAACAGGTACTGAAATCTGGTATTCGGGCAAAAAAATAGATGCTCTAAATAAATACAGCACCTATCTTCCTACGCCGAGCGATTTTATCTCGAGAATTTCTTAATTCTTCTGATTGAACAAGTGAACGTCCATCTGTGGGAATGGTATTCCTACTCCTGCTTTATCAAATTCTTTCTTCACGTTCTCTTGCATATAAAAGTATGTAGGCCAGTAATGTTCACTTTTAACAAAAGGTCTGGTCGCAAGGTTTACTGAGCTATCGGCCAACTCACTAACCACCACACCTTGAGCTGGAGCGTCTAAAATCCACTCACATTTTTTACCTACTGCCAAGATGATTTCTTTGGCTTTATCGATGTCATCCGGGTATCCGATGCCAAAGGTTAATTCCACACCTATGGTGCCCTGACCGGAGATGTTTGTGATCACGTCGTTGGTCACTAGCCCGTTAGGAACAATTATTCTTTTGTTATCCAGCGTCTCTAAAACGGTATTGAAAATTTGAATTTCTTTAACGGCTCCAACTTTTCCACCGCCTATTTCCACCAGGTCGCCCACTTTATATGGTTTGAATATCAGCAGTAGAACGCCACTGGCAAAATGACCCAAAGAACCCTGTAAGGCCATGCCGATGGCAAAAGCTAATGCCCCGAAAATAGCCACAAAAGATGTCGTCTCAATACCGAACATGCTGGCCACAGCCAAAAGAAGCATGACTTTTAAGCCAACATTGACCAGAGACTTTAAAAATGGTCTAACATTTTGATCCACTTTTGATCTATCCAGAACTTTATCTAACCTACTGGTGATAAGTCCGATAATCCAAAATCCTAATAGTAGGGCAATGATAGCTCCAATAACCTGAGGAGCATATTCAATGGCCATTGAGGTGATTTTTTCTACGTAGTCCATGTTTGATTTAATTTGAGTTATGATGTTAGTTTTTTGTTTTAAATGCTTTGTCTTTGTTACGAATTGCCTTTTGTATGGTCACATATTTTTTTGTGGAACATGGCAGTTTTTTCGTGGAACATCTTTTGTCTTTGACCCAGAATTAACTCAACTTTGCGACTGAATTAGGAAATGGGAAAAGTCTACATCATCGCCAATAACTCCAGACAGTCGGGTAAGAGTACCTCTAGTGTAAATCTGGCTATTTGTTTTGCCACGCTTACGCAAAGGACACTTTTGATTGACGTACAGCAAGGTGGCTGGCTAAGTGAGTTATGTGCCAAAGGGCAGAAAGGTAGAATAACATTGAACACTTTTCTAACCTATCAGAACGCTGGTGAAATCACAGAGGAAAGTCTTTCGCCATTTGACAAAGTATTGATAGACTGCCCCATTCATAAAGTCACGGAGGTGATGGAGGCTTTTAAGGGTAGAGCAGAGCTGATTGTACCGGTGGAGTGTGAATATTTTGGAATGAATACTTTACCAGCCTTTTTAAGGAAAGTAGATCAGACCAAAATGGAGGTAAAAGGTTTTTTACCCGTTATGTTAAAACCGGGATCTAAACATAGCACTGAGCTGCTGGATCAGCTGAAGTACAACTTTGGTGAAAAGGTTTTACCTCCGATTCAACGGAATTTTTATCTGGCAAAGCAGAAAGATTTTGTGAAGTTTGTGATGAGCGAGTTAACCCAAAGAGCTGGCGTAACATATCTGAAAGTTGCCAACCATTTATTATAAGTAGCTGAAAATGAAGAAAAGAAAAGGATTAGGAAAAGGACTAGGCACTTTGTTGCCTGATAAAGAGGAAGTAGTAGAGAAGAAGTTGGTGACCGATGAAGTTTCTTCCCAGCTGCCTATTGATGCTATTGAAGTGAATCCTTTTCAGCCGCGTACACATTTTGATGAAGAAGCACTCCAGGAGCTTTCTAACTCCATTCGTACTCAGGGTCTTATTCAGCCCATTACGGTTCGACAGTTGGAGAATGGTAAATATCAATTGATCTCTGGAGAAAGAAGGTTACAAGCATCTAAACTGGCTAATCTAAAGCGAATTCCTGCTTACGTAAGAACTGCCGATGAGCAGCAGATGCTGGAAATGGCTCTTATCGAGAATATACAGCGTGAAAATCTGAATGCTTTGGAAATAGCATTGAGTTATCAGAGGCTTATGCAGGAGTGTGACTTGAAGCAGGAAGAATTGGGCGAACGCGTAGGGAAGAAACGATCTACAGTTAATAATTACCTGAGACTTTTAAAGCTGCCTGCCGAAGTTCAGGAGGGTTTGAAAGAAAATCTGATAGGTATGGGCCATGCCAGAGCTCTTTTAGGTCTTGAAGATGAAGCGGCCTTGCTTAAGCTTTATAAGAAAACGGTTTCTGAGCAGCTTTCTGTACGTAAGGTGGAGGAACAGGTAAGAGCCATTCAAAATGGTGGAGAAGCTAAGCCGACACAGAAAAAGGAGTCTGAAGTAAAAATGGAGATGCTTGATCTTCAGGAAAGACTGGCGGGCTGGTTTGGAACCAAGGTTTTGGTAAAGGCAAATGCCAAAAGCAAAGGAGAAATAAAGATTCCTTTCAAAAGTAAAGAGGAGCTGGATGCTCTGTTAAATAGACTTAAAAAGTAGACGTTCACTCGTTCTGATTCGTTTATCAGCTTAATGAGAGCCATTATCCTCCTATATTTTTCACTTTTTGTAGCTTTTACTTCCTTTGGGCAGGCTGAAGCCGATTCTTTGGTAAGTAAGGTAGAGGATGTCATTGCAGAGCAAAAAGCACCGAAAGACACCACCAAATCGTTCGGCAAAACCATGGGAAGAGTCTTTGGCTTGAGACCTTATACAGCTCTTCAAAAACCACAGGTGTCTCTCATCAGATCTCTTTTATTACCTGGATGGGGACAAATTACCAATCGTGATTTTTGGAAGGTAGGCATAGTCTATGGAGCGGCCGGTGCAGGCTGGTATTTCGGGATACGGTCAAATGGACAGCAGTATCAGAAGTATTTGGGGCATTATGAGAGGGCCACATTTATCAGTAGAAATCTGGCTTTTTATGAAGGAGATGAGTTGCTATCTGCCAATGCCATTTCAACATCTTCATTTTATGTGTCAAATGACGGGACCAACGGAACCCTTTACATTCTTGATGAAGAGAATAATAAATACGTACTGGACAGAAAAGAAGGGGAGGTAGAAGGTGTGGAAACACCATATTTTATTGCCAGACAGGTAGATGTGGCGGATAATGAAATAATTGGAGCATTTAACTCCAATACCTTTGAATCGGCGAAAAACCAGTACCGTAGATGGCGTGATGCTTCTTATATCGGTTTTGCGGCCGGGTGGTTGTTCTTTGCGTTAGAAGCCAATGTAGCAGCCCATTTGAAGACCTTTGATATGAGTGAGGATATTTCATTCAGAATAGAACCCGCCGGGCCTCAGACCTTTGGTTCTCAGGCGGCAGGTATAAGTTTAGGATTGCACTTTAAATAATAGTTTAATGAAAATAGCATTATTAGGTTACGGTAAAATGGGGAAAGTCATTGAGCAAATTGCTCTTGACAGAGGTCATGAAATCTCCTTCAAAATTGACGTGGCCAATAAAGAAGATCGAGAAAAAATATCAACTGAAAATACTGATGTGGTCATTGAATTCAGTGCTCCATCATCAGCATACGATAATCTGAAATACTGTATGTCTAAAGGACTTAAAACAGTTTCAGGAACTACCGGCTGGTTAGATAAAAGAGCTGAAATAGAGGAGCTTTGCAAAGCAAATGATGCGGCTTTCTTTTACGCCAGTAATTACAGTATCGGGGTCAATCTGTTCTTTCAATTAAATAAGCAGCTGGCTAAACTGATGAATGGTCAAAACCAGTACGAGGTAAGCACCAATGAAATACACCATACTGAAAAGCTCGATTCACCAAGCGGTACTGCCATTACTCTGGCAGAGGGGATAATGGAAGGTATTGAAGGAAAAGACACTTGGGTAAACCAAGCCATTGCCAAAGAAAATGAAGTACCCATCTGGAGTAGCAGAGAAGGTACAGTGCCGGGTACGCATAGCATAAAATACATCTCTGGTGTTGATGAAATCGAGATCAGGCATGAAGCCAAAAGTCGTCAGGGTTTTGCTCTGGGAGCTGTCATAGCTGCAGAATGGGCGGCTGACAAAAAAGGTATTTTGAGTATGGATCAGATGCTGGGTTTTTGATCATTGAAAAATACCCTTCCTACCATTTTTAGGAGCATTATTAAATAAATTGAATTAGTTTCGCCAAAAATTAGATTTGCCAATGGCACAGAATAAAGAGAAGAAAAAGAAAGGGCCGATTCGTGAGTGGTTCGACTCCGTACTTTTTGCTGTAGTAGCAGCCACTTTAATCAGATGGTTATTTCTGGAAGCATACACTATCCCTACAGGCTCAATGGAAAAGAGTTTACTGGTGAATGATTTCCTTTTTGTAAGTAAGGTTCATTATGGTACGCGTACACCCATGACGCCGCTTCAGGTACCATTAACCCACCAGAAAATCTGGTTTACAGAGGTACCATCCTATTCTGATGCTATTCAGCTGCCATATTTCAGATTGCCAGGTTTTACAGATGTAAAGAATGGAGATGTGGTGGTTTTTAATTACCCGGGCTGTCCTGAGAGACCAGATCAGTTTGGTGGATTTGACAAATACCCTGTAGATCTTAGAACCAACTATATCAAAAGATGTATTGGTATCGGCGGAGATGTGATAAGTGTTAAAGATGCTCAGGTTTATGTGAATGACGTAGCCATGGAAAACCCAGAAGGTATGCAGAAATGGTATACCTTAGAAAGTAGTACTTCCATTAATCCGAATCTTTGGAAAAAATACGATGTAAGTGAAAGAGGACAGGGGAGTCAGGATGGTAAATACTATTATGCGATCAACGCCACAGAATCTGCAGTCAGTAACTTACAAGGTCTTGATTTTGTAAGTAATATCTACCCGGATATCATCGCTGCTGATGACTCGTTGACTCCTTATAAGTCATTCCCTTACAGACCTGATCTGGTAAACTGGAACAGAGATAACTTTGGTCCGGTAACTATTCCTAAAGAAGGAATGACCGTAGATTTAACCAATGAGTTAAACTTCGCATTGTACAAGGGTGTGATCACCACGTTTGACCATAATGACGATGCAGAGGTGAAGGATGGTAAAGTTTATATCGATGGCCAGCCGATCACTGAATACACCTTTAAGCAGAATTATTATTTCATGATGGGAGATAACCGTTATGAGTCTGATGATAGCCGTTTCTGGGGCTTTGTGCCTGAGGATCATGTTGTTGGAAAAGCGGTGTTCATCTGGATGTCTTTAGACGCAGAAGGAAACCTTCTCAATAAGATCAGATGGCGTAGACTCTTCAGCTTAATTAAGTAATTTAGAGCCGGACTTAACACTCCGGCTTTTTTTATGTCAACGAATATTACACCCGTTTTTGACCAGATGCTCACTCGTGAAGAACGTGAGTCGCTTTTAAAGCAAAGAGGACTTGTGATCTGGTTAACCGGCCTATCTGGTTCTGGTAAAAGTACTTTAGGGATAGCTTTGGAGCGTCGACTCTTTGAGCTGGGTTATAAAGCTCAAATGTTGGATGGCGACAATATAAGGGGTGGCTTAAACCAAAATCTTACCTTCTCAAAGGCTGATCGAGACGAAAATATCAGACGTGTGGGTGAAGTCTCAAAGCTTTATCTAAACAGCGGTATGATTGTCATAAATTCGTTTATTAGTCCTACCATAAAAGGGCGTGAATTGGCGAAGTCTATAATTGGAGAAGATGATTTTGCGGAGGTGTACATCAGCACGCCTCTGGAGGTTTGCGAAAGAAGAGATGTAAAGGGATTGTATAAAAAAGTACGTGAGGGTAAAATCAAAAACTTTACAGGCATTGATTCACCTTATGAAGCACCGCAAAATCCTGTATTGGAGTTGGATACCTCGCAAATTAGTGAAGAAGAGGCATTGGAACGCCTGCTAGAGCTTGTTCTCCCAAGAGTGAAGTATGATTGAGTACGGCAAACCACGTGACATATCGCCGGAAATAACTCAAAAATTAAAGCAAACTGACCTTTCTGACACCGAAATCTACTTTCATGTAGGTGTGGAACGTACGGGTACAAAGTTCCTACAGAAAAGGATTTTTCCGAAGTATAAGTCGGTCCATTTTATCAATAAAGATAGATATGCTGATGCCAAAGAAATTATTCTGAGAAAAGAGCATTCGCGTTACCTGGTCTCCATGGAACTGAACCTCAATAGCCATTTTGAGGTAGAAGTGCGTGATTTTCTAAGTGCATTTCCAAATGCCAAAATTATCATGGTGATGCGGCCTATCAGTGGTTGGGTGATTTCTCATTATAAACGTATAATTAAAAATGGTTTTAACCTGACTCTAGAACAATTTTGGTCGGCCAAGGGTGAATCAGTCTTTGAGCCTAATGAACTCTATTACTTTCCGAAAATTGAGTTGTTAGAGAAGCTAACAAAAACGCCACCTCTTTATTTATTACATCCAGATCTCATAAGTGATCCCAAAGCCTTCTTGAGAAGAATAGCTGATTACCTTGGTGAGCCCTTTAATGAAGAGGAATTAGATTTAAGTCCGGTTCATAAATCGTATAAGGAAAGACAATTGAAGGCCTTGCAATTGGCTATGAAGTATGTCAATATTGCACGTCAAAAGCCTTATAAAAATGAGCTGAGAAACAGGATTTATCGTTTACGAGTAGATTTAATCAGATACCTTGTGATTTACCTAACTCCGTTCATTCCTAAAGCCTGGTTAAAGTCAGGTGCTTTTGTCTCAAAAGAACAGAAAGAGCAAATAAAAACCTTCTATCAGAAGGACTGGCAGAAGGTTTTAGAGTTCGTAAAAGAACGTTGATTATTTTTTAAACTGAAGGTGTTTCATGACGTTTTGACCTACCAGCCTTCCCATATCTTGACCTTGATCCAGGGCATCTCTGAAGTGAATACCACCATATAATCTGGAAATGCTCACTTCGTCTGCCGCTTCCCAAAACGAGCTGAATTTACGTGGTTCGCCCACCCAAAATTTTGAGTAATCAGTAATGGCTTGATTATCTCCTACAGTGGCCGTCAAAACCTCTGCCATAGCAGCCGACTGCACCGAGTGCCCTGAAGGAAATTCAGGGAAGGGTGGAGTTAAAAGTTTGGGCTCCCAAGCAGAGTCTATATAGCGATTAATGTACGCTACTGGTCTGATCAGATTATGCTTATATTTCCCTTTCCATGAACAAATGATAGCATCATTGACCGCTATACCTAGTCTGGTGTATAGTTCTGCAGCTTTTGCAAGAGAGAGGTTTTGCTCTCTTAATACCATTGTTAGTAAGGCGTATGAATGTCCGGGTGCGGTATAGGTAAATCCTGCTGCATCATCCCAGAAATTGGCGATTACATACTTCTTATTGTTGGGGTTCACCGTTTTTGACTCCTCATAAACTTCCATTGCCATTTTATAGAAAGGTGATCCCGGGTATTTAGAGAAAGGTACCTTTGGCTCTATTCCAAAATCTGTATTATTCTCTTTCAGGAAAGTTCGGTTAGTGATCCATTTTGGGTGAAGCGGGCCGGTGTTTTCTAAATCAGCTTGGCGGTGTATTTCAAAACAGGCCTCGCAATCCGGCAATCTGTATTCCATCTCATAACTTCTGATATATGATTGATGACCACCGTCTGTTTTAGAATATTCATAAATTAAATCTGCAATGGCCAGACCGTAGTTTTTTGATTTTTGATAGGTAACTAAGTCTAATTGAGATTCCAATACTCCATTTACCGAGTCTTTAAAGGCGTGCACTTTCTCCATCCAGACATAGGGTGCCGTTGCAAACATTCTGTCTACCATTGAAAAGACAGCATTATTCACTGCCGTGGCATCATTAAAAAAGCTACTGCCAATATCATAATCTTCGGGTCTGTTGTATTCCTGAATTTGACCAGAAAGGCTTTGATAATCTTCATTACCTGGTAACATGGCTTCATAAGCCGCCAGATTCACATAGGCCATGGTTCTACCCGCTACATTAGGCGTGTAGCCCGTGGATTGTTCCAGTAAATCAAACATAATGACGTGCCATTTGACAAGTAAGTCTGAGGTATTGAAGTCGTAAGCCTTTGGCGGCAGCACAAACTCAAATTCCACCAATTCGGTCTCATCTCTGGCCTGATAGTTTTCTGAGGTGATTTGCTGTGCAAAAAGATTTGTGGAAAAAAGTAGGAATAGGAATGCCGCTTTTTTGATCATTATCTGTGTTTTCGGTTTTAATACACCGTAAAATTAACGAATATTGAAAACTTATTATTCATCAAATTACAACCCTGATGCCTTCAAAGAAATTGTTTTTGCTTGATGCAATGGCCCTTATCTACAGAGCACATTTTGCGTTTATCAAAAATCCCAGAATCACTACCACAGGACTCAATACTTCAGCTGTTTTTGGTTTTACCAATACCCTTTTGGAGGTCTTTAGAAAAGAGAATCCATCTCATATTGCCATTGTGTTTGATACCAAGGCACCCACTTTCAGGCATGTCCGTTTTCCGGAATATAAGGCCAACAGAGAGGCTATGCCCGAAGATATCGGTGTGGCAATTCCTTTGGTGAAAAGACTGGCAAAGGCCATGAATGTGGAGCTATTGGAGTTGGATGGCTACGAGGCAGATGATATCATTGGTACTATTGCCAAAAAAGCTGCCAGAGAGGACTTTGAGGTCTATATGTACACGCCTGATAAAGATTATGGGCAGCTGGTAGAAGAGCATATTTTCCTATATAAGCCGGCTTTTATGGGAAATGCGATAGAGAAGCAGGGTATTGAAGAGGTAAAAGCTAAATGGGGCATTGATCATATAGATCAGGTAGTAGATATGCTGGGTCTCATGGGTGATAAGGTGGATAACATTCCGGGGATCCCCGGAGTAGGAGAAAAGACTGCCTTAAAATATCTTAAAGCATACGGGAGTGTAGAAGGTCTGATAGAGAATGCTGATGAGATCAAAGGAAAAATAGGAGAGAAGGTGAGGGCTGGTAAAGAGTCGGCCATACTTTCAAAAGAATTGGCCAGAATAGATATCAACGTGCCGATTGCTTTTGACGAAGAACGACTTAAAGTAGAGGAGTACTCGAAAGAAGAATTGGGTGAGTTTCTTGATGAAATGGAGTTCAGAACTCTCAAAAGAAGAATGCTACCTGAGGCCGCTGCTTCAGAACCTGAACAAAGCACAGCAAAAGCTGCTACTCCTAAAAAGAAAAGCACGGGTTCAACTTCTCAGATGGACTTATTTGGTGGAGGTTCATCTGCTGGTCCGGCAGATGCAAGTAGCCTACCAGCGGTGGTTCAAACCATTGAAACAAAAGATCATCGATACTACTGCATGGATACCAAAGAGAAGCGAGCTGAGCTGATCAAGTATTTAAAGGCACAGGATGAGTTTTGTTTTGATACAGAAACCACCGACCTGGATGCCTTTGATGCTGAATTGGTAGGTTTATCTTTCAGCTATGTACCTGGTGAAGCCTATTATGTGCCAACTCCAGCCAATCGCGAAGAAGCACAGGCGATAGTCGATGAATTCAAAGAGCTTTTTGAGGATGACAAAGTTGGGAAGATTGCTCAAAACCTGAAATATGACGTTTCTGTACTTAAAACCTATGGAATACGTGTGGCGGGCCCTCAATACGACACCATGCTCGCTCACTATTTATTGGAGCCGGATCAACGACACGGTATGGATGCTTTGGCAGACCAATACCTCAATTATTCGCCTGTCTCTATTGAAAAGCTGATTGGGCAAAAAGGGAAAAAGCAGGGAAGTATGCGTGATGTGCCCTTAGAGCAGATCACGGAATATGCTTCTGAAGATGCAGATATTACGCTTCAGCTCAAACATAAATTAGACGCAGAACTTCAGGAACGTGGTCAGCGTAAGCTTTTAGATGAAGTAGAGGTGCCTCTGGTTCATGTTCTCTCTGATATGGAAATGGAGGGTATAAATGTGGATGTACATTCCCTTTATGAGCTTTCTGAGACCTTACAGAAAGATATTGTTACTACGCAAAAAGAGATTTTTGAGATAGCTGGCACAGAGTTTAATGTAGGCTCACCAAAACAGCTGGGCGAGGTGCTTTTTGATCATATGAAGATTGATCTTAAACCAAAGAAAACGCCTTCTGGTCAGTATGCTACAGGAGAAGATATTTTGACTAAGTATGAAAATGAGCATGCCATAGCCCGTAAGATTTTAGATTACAGAGAGCTGAGTAAACTCAAAAGCACTTATGTAGATGCACTGCCAGCTCTGGTTAATAAACGAACTGGTCATATTCATACGTCTTATAATCAGGCAGTAGCTGCTACGGGTAGATTGAGTTCAAATAACCCGAATCTGCAAAATATCCCGATTAGAACAGAGAGGGGTAGAGAGATAAGAAAGGCGTTTATTCCCAGAAGTGAAGAATTTAAGATTTTCTCTGCTGACTACAGTCAAATAGAATTAAGAATCATGGCGGCCTTCAGCGAGGATGAGTCCATGGTGAATGCCTTTAATAATGATGTTGATATTCACAGTACAACAGCCTCTAAGGTGTTTGGTGTGGCTCTGGAAGATGTCACCTCAGATATGCGTAGAAAGTCCAAAATGGTCAATTTTGGGATTATTTATGGAATTTCGGCTTTTGGTTTGGCTCAGAGACTAGGTATTGCCCGTTCAGAGGCGAAAGAAATTATTGACAATTACTTTGAGCAGTTTCCTCGTGTTAAAGCGTATATGGACGAGTGTGTAACCAAAGCCCGTGAACATGAATATGCCGAGACCATCTTAGGAAGAAGAAGATATCTGCGAGATATCAATTCCAGAAATCAAACTAACCGTGGTTTTGCTGAACGAAATGCTATCAATGCTCCAATTCAAGGATCTGCAGCAGATATGATCAAGGTGGCTATGATCAATATTGACAAATGGATGAAGACCGAAAAGCTAAAATCCAAAATGCTTCTTCAGGTGCATGATGAATTGATTTTTGATGCACATAAAGACGAACTGGAAGTTCTTCAGGAAAATGTACATCGACTAATGGTGAACGCCATCCCTATGAAGGTGAAAATTGATACTGGGATGGGGATTGGCGAGAATTGGTTGGAGGCACATTAAAAATTAGCAAAAATGACAACAAGACTTCCGAATAGGATTTATCAGTACCAAAGTTTCAATGAATATTCTTTACAAAACCTTAAAAATTCTGAGATTTACTTTAACTCTCCACTTAACTTTAATGACCCATATGATTGCCTTCATACTGTAAAATATGATGAGCTTTCAATTGAATTGTTAAGTAACCTTCATGGAAAAGCCATGAAAAATTCTGAATTGATAGGATTAACACGAAGGCTTTTAAACTTTGAAATATCTAAACCTGAATTAATCTTATATTTCAGCTTACTTTATGATAATTCTGTTGATAAAGGTAATAAAAATGCATCGGGCAAAAGTGAATATATTTTGCAATTAACATCGGCATTGGAAGATGAGTCTAATTTCAAAGAATTAAACAAACAAGAAATCAAAAAGGTCACTATCACGTCTCAGAAAACTGTAGAGAGGACTTTAAATAGCTTTCAAAATGAAATGGTGCATGAACATGGAGTGTCATGTTTTACTGAAATAAATAATGATATTTTAATGTGGGCGTATTATTCTCAAGGTCACAAAGGGCTTTGTTTGGAATTCGATACTAGTTTTGATCCATTTAATGATCTAAAAAAGGTTAGATACGTGAATGAAGCTCCTGTTTTTAACCCTTCGAGTTTATTGGATATCGAAAATGAGCAAATTTATGATGATAACTTTATTGAAACTTTTTTGGCAACCAAACATCAAGTGTGGGAAAGAGAAAGGGAGTGGAGGCTACTGCATAAAAAGGCGGGTACTAAATTTAGATATGATCAAAAGGCTTTAACTGGGATTTATTTTGGTTCAAAAATGGATTCCGCAACTAGAGAGATATTAATAACCATTTTAAAGGCTCAAAATCCTTATGTAAAATTCTACAAGATGGAAAAGAGACGTCAAGAATTCAAGGTTCACCCTGTCGAAATTTATTATTCAACTCCAATGGAGGTCCAAAACTTAATCTTGTCAACTCTATTAGATCTTTTTCAGGATAAGCCATTTGCTTTAGATGATTTGAAAAACGAAGATAGATTCAATTATATATCTGAGGATAATCTAAATATTCACATCAATACATTAATTGAGAGGGATATACTCAAAAATGAAGATGGGCAAATCAGATTTAATTTAAATTCTTAATGCCCTAATGATTTAAAACTTATTAGATAGCCAAAAATCTTCAAGCAAAGAAGAGGGTTATGACTTCGCTTAACCTGAGACTCGGTTAAAATCTTAATAATCTAAATCCCTTCATGTTTGAATGTTTGGAATTCCCGAAATCGTGAAACATTAAGGAATTAAGAAAAGTTAAGAGCTTTTGAGTTGAGAATAAGGTTTTGACTTTGCTCAACCAGAGATTTGAACTAAGAGCCTCTTAAAACGAGCAAACCAGCATCATTTTCTATTCATTTCAGCAATGACGACATCAGACTGGAAGAAAAGTGATGGATGATAAAAGGCCAGTTCCATGGATCTCATAGAATACTCGAAATACATTTCAAGTTGATAGTCCTGATTCCCATTAAATTGTAGCAAATCAACATTTCTTTTTCGAATGATTTCCAGAGTATCTATTGAATTCTCCTTTCCTGAAAACTCATCAAAGAAGAGCTGCACCTCCACAAGGTTGGTATCAATTCGATAGATATCCATATTAATAAAGTGGAAATATTCATTTTTGTCGCTTGGTAAAAATTCTCGAACCAGGCCTTGAGAAAATTTGATCTGCCGGGCTTCATAATGGCCTTCTACTTCAAGGGCAAAATCTCTAACTTCTTCAGGGATACCCTCCCATATTTCGCAGGAATTGAATAGAAAAGAGAGAAGTATAGTGGATTTTTTTAGAGATAACATTTGAAGGACAAGTTAATCAAAATTCGAATGAAATTGGATCGGTTCAAGAAGTAAACAGTTAACTACTCTGTGTAAGTAACATAGATTTTAACAGTTTTTCCAACGTGCTCCTGCGGTGCCGCTCCAATCGTTACTTCATTGCGGAAATATATTTTTATATCGTAATACTTTTGAGCATAGGTTAAGCTACCGATTGTACTATAAGAAAGCATAACCGATATATCTAGAATTTTATCGGGGTTTGCCGGAAGACCCACGAAATCAGTAAGATAGCCGGTAGTGTCTGCAATTGTAGCTGTCCCAAGCCAGGTTTTAATCTTTGGTGCTTCAGAGTCGCTTCCAATTTTGGCATATCCATCCTCTAAAGCCAATCCAACTTGGTTATTGGTTTGAAATTGCATAAGCCCGGCGTCTGTGAAGTGCATGATCCTTCCTGAATTTAAAGAATCTACCGTGCCAAATTCGAGAGTGGCTAAAGGCATGGTCGTTGGTGCCTTGATTTCCATCATGGTGAACCCCTTTCCTGTTAACGTAAACTTTCCACTGCCCCTGATATTTAGTATATCTCGATCCGATCCTGAATTGATCAGCCGGAATTCATCTTCATCGGTATTTGCTCCATTTGCAAAACCTCTCAAATCCCAGTATCGGCTTCCAGGAACCAGCGTTTCTCCACCTGCTGGCCCTGAGTTTTCCAAGGTGGACTGTCTGAAGCGGATCGAGGCCGCTCCATTTGCAGTTGCCTCATCCAGCAACAGGTGAGGGCCTTTTTGACTTTGCAAACTACTTCCCGGTCCGCCTTCATGACGAATATGTAGCTTGGCATGCTCAGAAAAAGTGTAGGGAGAAGTGATTCCAGGCCCTGATTTATAGCCAACCCCGATACCCACTTTATGATTTTGACTGGAATCCAGATGGATAAGAGGATAATTGCCGGTGCCTAGCCAAAAAGGCTTATTACCCGAGGTGTTGACGCCAGCCGTTTTATTAACCCCAATCTTTTCCTCCTCAGGTGAAAATGTGATCTGTGCCGCTGCTATTTGACATAGCAATACTGCAAAAAAAGTAAACCTTAGTTTCATGATCTTTTTAGGTTAGGTTTTAAATGACAAATTTAGTGAGCCCGCAAAGGCAAGGGCATCGTGTAATTAGGTAAAAAAGATCAAAGATCGTCACCCAAAGCTTTCATCCTGAATTTGGTGAGGGCAGATTGATGGTGGGTACGGCGAAACAGTTCTTCCATTTGTCTCACTAATTCAGGTTCATCATTAGCCAGATTATGGAGCTCTTCAGGGTCGTTTTTGAGATTGTATAACTCAATTTCCAGATTTCCTTCCTGAATATTTTGACGAATAGCCTTCCAGTCTTTCTCAGCCTACTTGGTTAATTTATAGTGTGTGGACATTTCGCTGGAATTATTCGCTTACAACCTCATCAGCGATCTCTTGAATAGTTTTAGAAGAAAGTGGCTCAGATTCAGCCGATTTGATTCTTTTAGTTAATAAGTTTTCCAGTTCGTTCCAGGCCACTTGCTCTTCCTCTTCAAGAGTAAACAGCTTTTCGAGGATGTAGTCTTTAATGGACTTTCCTTGCAGAACGGCCAAGGCCTTAATTTGACGATGCTGTTGCGGGGTAATTTCAACACTTAATCTACTCATATTACAAAAATAAGCTATTTGTGTAAATGAACAAATGTTCATTTGGTATGTGGGCGTAGATTTTAATGTTAGATTCTGTTTTTACCTCAAGGGGAGGGTTTCGGTCCGTTTGGCCTGACGATTTACCGTCATAAAGTTATCCTAACTACTCAAACTGTTTTCATTTGCTAATCTAAGGGCGTAGCCGAGAACGGTCTGCTGTGAGAAAGTTTGATGAATATACTTCGTAGAAAGGTTTCGACTCCGCTCAACCGGACATACTTTATGTTTTTCTCTGTGTCAGTTCGAGCGTAGTCGAGAACAGTCTGCCGTGAGTTAGTTATATGACTATTCTTCGTGTAGAGGGTTTCGACTCCGTTCAACCAGACATCCTAATCTCTTGAGAGTAATATTGAAATCTTGTCTTAAAGAACTCCTATCCAGGGTTCAAATATTTCCCAAAAAATCGCCAACTTTAATGCATTGAAATAATAACATCAACCTTTACTAATTACCTATGAAAACCCTATTGAAAACACTCATCTTGCTGATGAGCGTAAACTTATTATTTGCTCAGGAGTTTCTTACTGGCGATGCTTTACCTGATGCACCGGAGCTGGCTGCCAGAGGGCCGCATAAAGTAGGAGTGAGAACCATTCAGTTCATCCACAAAAACCAGCCAGATATATTAAATGCCAAAGAAGGAGTGGCTCCACTATATGATCGTGACCTCACTGTAGAGGTATGGTATCCTGCCGAACTTATGGAGGGTCAAACGGAACTCGTTACCTATCAAGAGGTAATGGGGACAAACGGTGACGAGAAACGTCCATTGATACCTTTCACTTTTCAAGGAAGAGCTGCACGTGATGCGAAGGTTTCAACAGGTAATTATCCCCTGGTGGTGGTTTCACATGGGTATGTGGGTTCAAGATATCTCATGACTTACCTTACAGAAAACCTAGCCTCTAAGGGCTATGTGGTGGCGGCTATAGATCATAAAGAGTCTACTTTTAGAGATGCTGCCAGTTTTACAAGTACCTTAATTAATCGCTCGCCAGACATACGTTTTGTTCTGGAGCAAATGAAAGAAACTGTAGGAGAGGCTGCTTTTCTAAAGGAAAGAATAGACAAAGAGAACCTTGCCATTATTGGCTACTCCATGGGCGGCTACGGAGTGTTAAATGTGGCAGGAGGAGCATACAGTAAAATGTTTAATCAGGGTTTTAAACAGTTCTCAGGTGGTACGGACTTATTATCCCCTTTGGTAGAAGGAAATGAGAATTTAAAGGCTGTGCCAGAAGGTTTAAAGGCTGTGGTGGCAATGGCTCCATGGGGCAAAGAACGCATGGTGTGGAGTGCCGAAAGCATAAAAGGACTACAGACTCCAACTTTATTTATAGCAGGAGATAAAGATGATATCTCTGGTTATGAAAAAGGTATCAAAGCCATTTTTGATGAAGCGATAAATGCCGAAAGATACCTTTTGACCTACGCCAATGCTCGACATAATGTAGCACCAAATCCGCCTCCAGCGGCCACATTACAGCCTGGTTTGCATTTTGATGAATACTACCGTTACGCTGAGCCTAGCTGGGATATGCGTAAAATCAACAATATCAATCAGCATTTTATTACTGCTTTTCTGGATGCCCGTCTTAAAGCTAAAGACACAAGCGAATTCTTTGTTACTCCTGAAGACGGTACCGAAATGAAAGGATTCAAACCACGCAGTATGACTGGTATTAGCCTTCAAAAAGGAGAATAGTACCGCTCGATAACTTCTCCTCAAGAAGACGCAATCTGGCATTATTCTTTGGGCTCTAAAAGCAATTGTTGAGTAGTACAGAAGAGTAAAACGTGCTTTTAAAAAACAATTTCTTTTGGGGCCTAATTTTCATAAGCCTGAGTTCATTTGGGCAGATATGTGATTGGAATCAGACCGATTTTAGTCGGTGTGGAGTGAAGGCTATTGCCCATAGAGGGTATTCGCATTATTTTCCTGAAAACACGCTTCTTGCCTTAGAAGAGGCCTTTAAACTGGGAATAAAGCTGGCAGAGGTAGATGTAAACAGCACTCAAGACGGTCGTCTGGTGCTTTTTCATGATCAGCCGACCATGCATCGTACCTCCAATGGTCAAAATTTTATAGAACGGTCCACCTTTGAAGAAATAAGTCAGCTGGATTATGGTACCTGGAAAGATGAAGCCTTTGCCGGTACACCAGTTACGCCTATTGAAGATGGCCTATTGCTTGCAGAGCAATATGACGCTCAACTCTACCTAGATACCAAAGGATTTCATCCTGAATTATACGCTCAGGCTCTTCAGAGCACTGGTGTGAGTCCAATACGTTTTTGCCCAGCCATGGGCAAACGAGAGGAAATAGAAGAGTTTAAGAGCCTATGTCCTCAAACTCCTTTTGTGTTTTTTGGCAGCTGGATTGTATTGGAAGAAATGCTACCTGAATCCGAGAGAACTGGCAATGAATTGTCGATAAAGGAACTAGCGGAAAATGATTGTCAGGCAGTTGAAATCTTTTTTGAAACGGCATTAAATAACACGCCTGAATTCCAAAAGCTACGTGATCTATTACATGTCCGGGGCATAGAATTATGGGTATTTACCACTAATGATTCTGAGCAATTCAAGAAAATTGCAGATGTAGGGGTAGATGGAATAGAAACCGATTTACCATGGGAAATGTCACGAATGTATTGTGAAGGTATGCCTATCAAAACTCCCATACCGGGCAGAACTACGGGTAACTGGAATTTTGAAAACGGAACTACTTATGGCGTAGGAGTTGGGTCCCAAATGCTTTCTTTCAATTTTGACGATTCATTTGCTGAGCAAAGTTATACTATATCCTCATCAAGTTCTTTTGGGCTTCCTCAAATTGAAAACCAGGATGTGAACGTTATGGCTGTGCCGGCTTTAAGACCCGGCAATGGTCTCATGGTTTATACCAACTTTACACCAACAGGCTATGCGGATCTTCATTATGACTATACACTCATTATGGACATTTTCTACCCTCAATCGGCGGTGGGTAAATGGGTAAGTTTAATCCAAACCAACCCAGAGAATTTTAATGATGGCGATTTGTTTATTGACCCGGAAGGGGATGTTGGTATCAATAATGACTACCATGGACCGTTAAATGTAGGTGAGTGGAATCGCTTAATTTTCTCAGTAACTCGTGAAACCATTGTCAAGTATATCAATGGCGAATATGTGGGTTCAAATGAAATAGAAGGTAATAGGTGGTCACTGATTAATAATTTTCCTGGTGGGAATAAGCAAGGCTTTCATCTGTTTGCGGATAATGATGATGAAACGGCGGAGATGTTTCTTAGTGCTTTGCAAATCAGAAACTATCCTGTAAGTCAAAATGAAGCGGAGCGGTTAGGTGAGGTGAAGGCTGAGGGAATTAAGAACATGAATAGCACTTTATATGATATTAGTAGCTCAGACTTAAGTCAAAATTCTCTTTTGATAGATCGTTATAATCAGATTATATATGTGGAAGGAGGAGAATTATTGGATCCTCGTTTAAACTTCGTTTACAGACATTCTTATGATGGAACTGATGATTTAGTTAAGGCCGGCAACTATGATATTTCACATGATGCTATTCGGGTTTACGCTGAAGACGATTACTATTTTACAGATTATAATTTCTGCTATCAGGGTAAACTTTTCCTGGCCACAGAAGAGCACTTGGAATCATTTGAGGTATACCCTAATCCATCTCGTGGGAAGCTGACTATTCAACGAAATGAGGCTTCTACTGCCAAGGTCAATATACTCAATTCTACAGGGCAGCATCTCTCAAATTATGACTTAAATACACAGTCTGGTGACTTTGATTTAAGCGAATTACATGATGGACTGTACTATATTTCTGTAGAGTCAGAAGGGCATGTCACTACAAAAAGATGGGTAAAACAGAACTAATGTGAGCTATATCTAAAGGAACGATATTTTTCGATATCACCTTAAAAAGATATGAATGTTCTTCTTACAGGTGCCACTGGGTATATAGGCAAACGTTTACTGCCGGTTTTGGTTGAAAATGGTCATCAGGTGGTATGTTGTGTGAGAGATAAGGATCGCTTTAGTCCACCAAAATCATTACGGGATCACATAGATGTGGTGGAGGTTGATTTTCTGAAAGAAGAAACCCTGGCGAATATACCCGAGGATATTGATGGTGCTTATTATCTGATCCATTCCATGTCTGCCTCTTCTGATTATGCCGAAATGGAACGTAAATCGGCAGAAAACTTCAGGGAAAGCCTGAATAATACTAAGGCCAAACATGTCATTTATCTTGGTGGGATTATCAATGAGGATGAGTTAAGTAAACATCTTTCATCCAGGAAGGCTGTGGAAGAGGAGTTAGCCAAAGGTCAATATCATTTTACTGCATTAAGAGCTGGAATTATTATTGGTTCAGGAAGTGCATCATTTGAGATTATCAGAGATCTTGTGGAAAAGCTTCCTGTAATGATCACCCCCAAATGGCTGAAAACTCGCTGTCAGCCGATTGGTATTTATGACGTTATTCAATTTCTAAGTCAATCACTCTTTGCAGAGCAAACCTACGATCAGGACTTCGATATAGGTGGGCCAGATGTTCTGACCTATAAGGAGATGCTGCTGCGATTCGCTAAAATCAGGAAGCTCAAGCGTTACATTTTTACCGTGCCTGTAATGACGCCAAGATTATCTTCTTATTGGCTCTATTTTGTGACTTCTACTTCGTATAATCTCGCTAAAGCCTTGGTAGACAGCATGAAAGTGGAGGTGATATGTAGAGACAGGCGAATCAATGACTTACTGAATTTGGAGCCAATGAACTATACGGAGGCCTTGGAAAGGGCCTTCAGGAAAATAGAATCAAATGCAGTAGTCTCAAGCTGGAAAGACGCATACACCAGTAGCGGTTTTGAAAGTGATATCTCTGATTTTGTCAATGTACCAACATTTGGATGTTTTGTTGACAGGCGAGTCAGAAAGCTGAAAAACAGAGAAAAAACCATTGCAAAAATGTGGGCTATCGGTGGTGCAAATGGCTGGTATTATGGCAATTGGCTTTGGAAGATCAGAGGTTATATGGACAAAGTGGTAGGTGGAGTAGGGCTTAGGCGTGGACGGACATCAGCTATAAGCATCAATGCAGGTGACGCTCTCGACTTCTGGCGTGTGCTGTATGCCAAAAAGTCTGAAGGTAGATTGCTACTGCTGGCAGAAATGAAGTTGCCCGGGGAAGCTTGGCTGGAGTTTAGAATTGAAGATGATGAGATCATTCAAACAGCCACTTTCCGTCCATTGGGCTTACTGGGCAGGTTGTATTGGTATGCAGTTTTGCCCTTTCATGGCTTTATTTTCAAAGGAATGATTGAGGCTATAAATGTGGATTAAAAACTTATCGTTTATACTCTAATTGCCATCTGGTACTTCCAAAACTTCAAACCTACTTTCCGGAAAGTCAAACTTAGATATGGGCAAAGGATTTTCGGGATTAAAGTCTTTAAACTCGGGGAAGATAGAATTCGCTAAGCTTGGAATTTTATCATCGATTTCACTTGCTACCGCCTTAGCTAAAAGATAGGCCCCATAATTACTAAAATGTGTATTGTCTTCAATAGCCTCTGTTTGTCCGGGAAAGGTATTGGCTTTCACATGAACGAAGGCCTTTTTCGACTCTTCTTTACTTAGTGTTTCCCAAAGTGTTTTACTGATTTTATTCAGATCTATTAAGGTAACATTCTCCTCCTTAGCTAATTGTCGCATGGCCTCAGGGAAATCACCTAGAGTGTTGATGATCTTCTCGTTAAGGTCAAAATTCCTTCGGTGCATAGAAGTGACCAGCACTGGGGTAGCCTTATAACTTCGTGTAGAATCTATAAAAGCTTTCAAAGTCTTTTTGTATTCAATAAAAGGTCTGTAATTCTTTATTTTTTGATCATTATGGGCAAAAGCTATGAAAAGGAAATCTCCCGGTTTAATCTTAGATAGGATTTTTTTCAATCTGTTTTCATGAATAAAACTCAAACTACTTTCACCTGATTCAGCATGATTTGCCACTACTACACCGTCATGTTTCAACATAGCAGGTAACATCTGTCCCCAAGCCGTGTAGGGTTCTTTTTGTTGGTCTACTACTGTGGAGTTGCCAGCCAGAAATATGGTTTTATATTGACCTGTCAAAGGTTTAACACGGATAGACCTTACCGAAGGATTGACTCCACTAAATTCCAGAGTAAGCTTATGATCCCAATGATTATAAGACAGTTCCCTTGGCTTAAGGCGAACCGCGTCAGATGTATTTTCAATTGTAGAATTCCGAACATTGACCAGAAATTGAATGATAGAATCCTGCCTTGCTCGGGTTAAAACAGGACCTGCCATCCATCTCCTGTTTTCTGCTTTAATAAAGGTTCTGGAATACTCTGAAGTACCACCTAAACCGATTTCCACTTCATAGTTGCCTTCCGGAAGATCAAATTCAAATAGGAAAGATTCTTCAGACCTACAGTAATCATCACCGAATTCTAATTCTGAATTGTTTCGAACAAAGCCATAACCTTTGCTTTCAGTATAAAATTGTGCTTGATCAAATTGAAGACCATTCGCTAAAGTCGTCTCTGGTTGTGTACCAAAAATGAATTGTTTCTGTGTGTAGGAGGGTTGAAATAAAAAAAGCAGCGGAAAAAGGCAGAGATATTTGTTCACTGAATTGAATTCTTTCAGTAAAATTAATTTCTGTTTTACAGCTCACCGTCATAGGGTAAAGGGCATTTAAAGAGCATCAATTTTTAGATTCAAAATATTCTATTTGGAGAAAACAGTTTAAGAGAAGCAAGCTTTGACATTTCCCATTTTTACTACCTTTGGTAGGCAAACCCTAAGGCAATTATGTTTCAGAGAACCAGCAGATCAAGCCTATTCCATATCATCACATGGCTGTTTATTTTCAGTCTGCCTTTTTTGAACTATATCTTTAAACCAGATGAGCTGCTTGATGCCAATGTGGTTCTCATGTTTGTGCCATTGCTTTTTACGGCCTTTCTCTGCTTAATTTTCTACACCAATTTACTTTTAGTTGCACCAAAGCTGCTGAATCGCACCTATTGGTGGCTTTATATACTGATGGTGATTTTGGGCTATGTCATTTTCTACTACTATAATGTAGGTGTTTTTAAGTTCATTATTATTCCTCAAATACCGGAAAGCGAACGCCCCAAGCCCGCTCCAAATGAGGAATGGAGAAATGCCTTTCGTTATGCCTTACCTTTTCTATTTTACGTAGTTACTCTGTTGATTAGTAATATACTGCACTTTTTAAGCGAACAGCGTAGAGAGAAAGAGCTGAACAGAAAGATAGAATTTCAGCGTGTGGAGGCGGAGTTGAACATGTTGAAACTACAGATAAGTCCACATTTTTTGTTCAATACACTCAATAACATTCGATGGTTGGTGCGTAAGAAATCAGACGATTCTGAAGAGTCAATTATCAAACTTTCAGAGGTTCTTCGCTATATCATCTATGAGGTAAATTCTGAAAAGGTTAGTGTAAAACAGGAGGCAGATCACCTCAGAAATTTTATCAGTTTACACACGCTTAGAATTGCGGCAGAGGCCAAAATTACTTTTGAGGTAGAGCCAGCTGTAGAAATGGAACAAGTGGCACCGCTGCTTTACATTCACTTTGTAGAAAATGCCTTCAAATATGGAGTGGATGGTAAAAACACGCCTGAAATTGAAATACATATCTCCAAAACTCAAAATGGAGTGTTTTTCACGTGTAGAAACAAGATTTTGAACCCTGGAAATTCTTTAGAAAACGAGGGCGTAGGTATTTCAAACGTCAAAAGAAGATTAGAGTTACTTTACCCTGACCAATATGAACTAAGTATTACAGAGCAAAATGATTATTTCGATGTCTCACTAGAATTAGATACTCATGTCCATTAAATGTATTCTGATCGACGATGAGCCTTTTGCTTTAGAGATACTGGCAGATGATCTGCAGAGTTTTGATGATATAGAGGTCTTAGAAACATTTACAAACCCACATGAGGCCCTAGATTATTTGACCGTGAATACGGTGGATCTCATATTTTCTGACATTCAAATGCCCGAAATGTTGGGTACAGATTTGCTTCGCAAACTAGAGAAACCTCCTCTCTTTATTTTCACTACGGCCTATCATCAGTATGCGGTAGAGGGTTTTGAATTAAATGCCATAGACTATCTGATGAAGCCAATTCGTAGAGAGAGGTTGGCCTTATCTCTGGAGAAGGTCAGAAGTCAAATGAAACTAATGGCCGGTGGTGGAGAAGAGAAGGAAAAACCTTCGGTTACCATTTCTGTTGAGTATAAAAAAGTAAAGCTACTCCATGAAGAGATTCTTTATATAGAAGGCCTTAAAGACTATGTCAAAATCTATCTGCTAAATAGAGTTCATCCTGTGCTCACTCGTAGCAATTTAAAAGGGATGATCATTAAAATTAATTCTTCTAAATTCCTTAGAATACACAATTCTTTTGTGATCAATAAAGATCATATTCAGGCTCAGAATAAATCGACAGTTAGAATCAATAATCAAGATTTACCCATCGGTAATTCTTACGCGTCTGCACTTTAAAAGGGACTTTTAGGTCTGTTATAACTCTCTGTTTTATTGTTAATTAGGTGTTGGAGTTGCTCATCGGTATACACTTTTTGTCTATCGGTATACACTTCGGGTTTTCGGTTTTGTAGCTGTATTATTCTCTGGTAGGTTTGTATCAGAAAAAAACGGGAATACTCCCGAACCTCTATAAAAATAATACAAAAATGAAAAACAGAATTCTAACACTATTATTGAGCATCGTGGCGTTCAGCACCATGGCTCAGTTTCCTGGAATGCAGCCAGGTGGACAAATGAAAGATCCCGAAAGAGGGAAGGTTACCGGTAAGGTAATTAATGAAGAAGGACAGCCGGTAGAATTTGCTACGGTAGTCATTTTCAAATCAGTATATGACAGCACTTCTCAGAGTTTTGAAGATGTGGTTTTTAAAGCTCAAAACTCAGGAATGGAAGGTGAGTTTTCTTTTGATGGTTTACCAATGATGTCTCCGATCAAACTAAAAGTTAGCTCGGTAGGCTTTAAGGAATTGGTAGTACCGGTTCAGTTTGACAGACCAGGCCCTTCTCTGTTCAAAGGAATGACACCAGGTAAAGCTCCTGATATGGAAACTATTCAGAAAATTATGGCTGGTTTCAATAAAGAGTTAGGCGAGCTAACGCTGGAAACTGATAGCCAAATGCTGGAAGGTGTGACCGTAAAAGCTGCCAAAGCTTTAATGGAAATGGATATTGACAAAAAGATATTCAACGTAGAGAAGAACATCGTTACTGCAGGTGGTACAGCAGTAGATGTGATGAGAAATATACCATCACTTCAGGTAGATATTGATGGAAATGTGAAGCTGAGAAATGCTGCTCCTACTTTATTTATTGACGGTAGACCCACTACTCTTACATTAGATCAAATTCCTGCGGATGCCGTAGAAAAAGTAGAAGTGATTACCAACCCATCTGCTAAGTATGATGCTTCAGGTAGCATGGCGGGAATTCTAAATATTGTCTTGAAAAAGAACCGTAAATCTGGTTTTAACGGAATGGTGAATATCGGTGCTGACAACTACAGTGGAGCCAATGCCATGACTACATTGAGTCTGAGACAAGGTAAAGTAAACCTTTCTGTGATGGGGATGGGCATGAAACTAGGAAGACAGTCTGAAGGCTACAGTGAGCGTACTAGTACTATTGGTGGAATTAATGCCAATTCATATCAGGATATCACTTCACAAACCAGCGGCCAGATGGGCTTTGGTAGAGTAAGCTTAGATTATGATTTGACAGACAAGTCAATGCTGACCGTAGCGGGAATCTTCGGTGGAGGAGACTTTAATCCTTATGAAGATATTCTTATCACCAATAATATCAATGGCGTTATTTCTAACTCAAACAGACTATCTGAGAGCAACAGACAATTCAGACCAAAAGGCTTGCAATTGGGCTTTTTACAAGACTTCGCAAAAGATGGAGAAAGATTGACAGTAGACTTTAACTACTTTGGTGGTACTAACGCAAACGACGGTTTATACACTACGAACTATTTGACAGACGGTGGTCAGATTTATGGTACACAGATTCAGAAGAATATAGGGGAGGGGAGCAATAGATTCATCACTGCTCAAACTGATTATGTTTTGCCATTCAATAATGGAGGAAAGTTTGAAACTGGTTTAAGAGCACAGATCAATACGCTTTCAAATCTGAACACCAACACACTGAAAGCGGTAGGTTCTGATGTTTATGAAGACATAACATCGGCTTCTATCAACTTTGATTCTGATAATAGCGTTTATGCAGCTTACGCCTCATTTAGCGGAAAAATAGGGACTACATTCTCTTACCAGACAGGATTGAGAGCCGAAAGCTCCTTCTATACTGGTCAGCTATTGAACAATGGCCAGGAGTTTAGCAATAGCTTCCCGGTAAGTCTGTTCCCTTCTCTATTCTTAAGCAAAGAACTTTCTGACACAGATCAGTTACAGATGAGCGTTACGCGTAGAGTAAACAGACCAAACTTCTTTCAGTTGATTCCGTTTGTAGATTACAGCGATAGCCTGAATATTACCAGAGGTAATGCAGACCTGGTACCTGAGTTTACCACCTCAGCCGAGCTATCTTATAGCAAAACTGTAGGAACGGGTACTTTCTTAGCCTCTACGTACTACAAGCATACAAACAATCTGATTACCAGATACCTAAATCAAGAGGTGAATCCGATCAGCGGAAATCTGGATCTGATCAATACTTATGTGAATGCTAACTCTAGTGAGAATTTCGGGGTAGAATTAACGTATACCAATAAGATTCTTCCTTGGTGGGATTTCACAGCCAATGCGAATGTTTATAACTCAAGAATCAATACAGAGAATATTGAGAGTGCAATTGCTCAAGACCCAATCTGGACAGCTTTCGGTAAGGTGAATAATAACTTCAATCTGAAGAAAAACTGGGTGGTGCAACTTTCTGGTGACTATCAGGGAAAAACAAACCTTCCGGTTTCACAAGGTCAGAGTTTCGGACCTCCACAAGCAGCACAGAGTTCTTCTCAAGGGTATATCGAGCCGTTTTACGGAGTTGATTTAGCAGTGAAAAAGAGTTTCTTGAAAGACAATGCAGCATCACTTACGCTTTCTGTAAACGATGTGTTTAGAACAAGAGGGAACACTCAGATCTCTTACGGTGAAGGTTTTTCTCAAACGTATTATCGTCTGAATAACCCACAGATGATCAAGCTGAACTTCTCAATTCGTTTTGGACAGATGGACATGAAGATGTTCAATAGAAAGTCTAATCCGGGAGCGATGGAAGGAATGCAGATGCAATAGAGGTTAAAAGAAGTAATAGTAATTGAAATGCCTGCCCGGTTTCGGGCAGGTTTTTTTTATCCTAATTTGACCTCAATAGACATTATGTGGATTTTTCTAATCAGTTCTACATCTGAATTTCACCAGACTTTGAGGAACACACTTTTAATATCTGACATCATAAATCACAAGATTATGATAAAGACAACAGCAATCATTTTACTGGTTTTAGGTGTTATCGGATTATGCCTTGGTCTACCCGGAATATTCGGAACTGACATTGTACGTATAAGTCCATACGCCTTGTCGATAGGAGGCTTGATATTTTTCTTGTCAGGGACATCAATGCTCAAAACCCGCAGAGATACTGACGAGATTTAAGTTAAACCAAAATCAAAAAAAGATGAAAACGAAATCAATTATAGGAATTCTTCTTATTCTAGCAGGACTCTTTATCGGTGTTGCCGGATATGGAAAGGTATCTGAAAATACCGCAAATGTTGAAGTTTTAGGTTTTGACATTAATGCTTCCAATAAGGGTGGCCAGCAGCAAGGTTACATTATGTTAGGGATTGCGGCAGTAGTTTTTGGAGCAGGTGTATATTCGTTAAATAAGAAGAATTAGATTCCTTAAAACATATATATTTAAACACAAAAGCCCGACTTTCATCGGGCTTTTTCATATTAATCAGACTAAATTTCCTAAATCGTTTCCGGTTGATTTTCACTTAGGAAAGGCTGGTTATAATAGCGTTTTCCTGTGGTCTTATAAAGGGCATTTGCTACTGCACCAAAAACCGGTGGGAATGGCGGTTCGCCTAGTCCTGTAGGATCCACTGTACTTTCTACAAAGTGCACATCTACCTTTTTAGGAGCCTCATTATGACGAATCATTCTGTAGGTGTCAAAGTTCTTATGGTCTGTCACTCCATTATTGAAAGTCATGGAGCCATAGAATGATTGGCCTATGCCATCTACCACTGCTCCCTGTACCATATTACCGGCACCTTCAGGATTAATCACTATTCCACAGTCGATAGCAGAGGTAACCTGCTCTACGTACGGTTCTCCGTTTCTTTCTACCATATCTACCACGTGAGCGGCGTATGAATTATGACAGAAATAGGCGGCTACACCTCTTCTCTTACCATTATTCTCGGCTTTACCCCAGCCAGATTTTTCTTTGACTAGTTTGAGTACTCCGGCGTATCGGTCTGCATCGTAATCATTATTGCTTCCTACCGGATTTTTCTTAGCTCTCTCCAGCAGTTCAAGACGCATTTCTATTGGGTCTTTTCCCATAGCTTCTGCTACTTCATCCAGAAATGACTGTTCTGCAGCCGCATTGAAGTTAGAACGTGGGGCTCTGAAAGCACCAATCGTGATGTTTGAAGGAATCTCAAAACCTTCAGCCAGGTAGTTGTCCACCGCTCCAGCCGGGAAACGATTGGCATGCAATGGGTGCTCAGGCACTCCACCACCAGTTACATGAAAACCTATGAGATTCTTATTTTCATCTAAAGCTGCTCTATAAGTAGCCGTGTACATTGGTCTGTAGATACCATAGCTCATGTCATCTTCACGAGTGTAAACGAGCTTTATGGGCTCTTTTACTTTTTTCGAGATCAAAGCCGCCTCGGTTAAATAGTGACCATAGGCTCTTCTTCCGAAACCACCACCCATACGTGTTGATTTTACCTCAATTTGCTCGGCTGTCATTCCCAAAACTTTCATTAAAGTTGGTTCTATCCAGCCGGGAGCCTGGTGAGGGCCTGCTATCACAGCACTATCTTCTTTCACATGAGCAAAAGCATTCATTGGCTCCATACAGTTATGGGCCAGGAATGGTGCATTATAGGTTCTTTCTATAACTACTGCAGCATTTTTGAAGGCCTCTTCAGGATTTCCGTCTTTTCTCAGCTGTTGGGCATTAACCTTTTCTTTTTCAAGGTTACTAAAATGAAGACTAGTACTTTCAAGTTCTCCAGGTCTTTTGACTTCAGAGTTGCCTCGGTACCCACCAACTATTTCGGTGACATCTCCACGCTTTTTCCATTCAGTACTTATTTTCTTTCTGGCATTCATCACCTGCCAGGTACTATCACCAACTATCGCTATCTGTTCGTTGAAAGATCTGGTATCAAAACCTGCCTGAACATAGTCATCAGCATAAAGTTTAAAGCTGAAAACATCAATTATACCCGGCATTTTCTTAGCCTGTGACGCATCAAAAGAGTCCAAGGTCATCCCAAATGCAGGTGGATGAACTACCATAGCATACTTCATACCCTCTACCTTGTAATCCAGACCAAATAACGGTTGACCTGTCATCATTTTAAGACCCTCTTTGTTTTTAGAGGATTTACCAATGACATTATATTGATCTGGTGATTTTAAGCTAAGGTTTTTAGGTACATCCAGTGCAGCAGCCTTTGAGGCCATTTCTCCATACGTGGCTTTTTTACTTCCTGAACTTAGTGTACCATTTTCAGCTTTGATGCTATCTTTTGATACACCCCAAGAGTTCGCAGCAGCCTCTTTCAGCATTTCACGAGCTGCAGCTCCTGCTTCACGAAGTGGCTTAAAGTACATTCTAACGGAGTTACTACCCCCCGTAAATTGAGGTCCGTACTTTGTGTTATCATGCGGCCCCATCTCTACGATTACCTTATCAAAATCTACCTCTAATTCTTCAGCAACCATCATTGGAAGAGAAGTCATCACATTCTGACCAAACTCGGGATTCGGGTTGAAGATTTTAATAATATTATCAGGCGTGATTTTTATAAAACCAGAAAGCTCATGCCAGATTTCTTCTGCAAGTGCTTTGTCTGCTCCTTCGGCAGCTGCTGCTTTAGCAAACCAACTGAAGCTAAGCATAAGCCCACCACCAGCCATGGCAGAGGACTTCAAAAATGATCTTCTATCTAATGCTTTATTGTTTTTCATAGGATTCAATGGTTTAGGGTTACTTAGTAGCTGCCGTTTTAATGGCTTCTTTGATTCTCAAATAAGTACCACATCTGCATATATTACCGCTCATTGAAGCCTCAATATCCTCATCACTAGGATTTGGGTTACCTTTCAAAAGTGCTGCCGCAGACATCATTTGTCCACTTTGACAGTAACCGCACTGGGCCACATCATGCTCCAGCCAGGCTTCCTGCACCGGATGAGAACCGTCTTCTGAAAGACCTTCTACAGTTGTTAATTCCTGGTTTCCTACTGCAGAAACAGGAAGCATACAAGAACGAACCGCCATTCCGTTTAAGTGAATGGTACAGGCACCACACTGTGCCATACCGCAGCCAAACTTAGTTCCTACTAAATCCAGATGATCACGTAAAACCCAAAGTATTGGTGTTGAAGGATCTACCTCTACTTCGTGCTTAGATCCATTGATGTTTAAATTATATTTTGCCATAGGTATGCTTTTATCTTTTAAAGATCGTGAAAATAATTACCTCGTATATTATTAAAATCAAACAAAATCTTATGTAAATCAAATTTATGAAACATTACAAATTCAACCAATACGTAAACTTCAAATTAATTGATCTGTAAGTTGGCTCCCACATGTTAGTGGCATAGTTATCATTATAAACGAGAAATAAATCTGAAAGTGGAGCAAAACGCCACTGTAATCTTGATTGTATTCCTAAATTTTCTCTTTGATTACTATACTGAACCAAAGTGGACCAAAATACTGATTTAGAGAAGGTAATGTCAAATTGTGGACTAATAAGCCAAATATCTGCAGTAGAGTATGGCCTAGGCAAGGCGATATGATTATAATCTACCAAAAGGCTAATTAGTGTTTTTGGCATAAATCGCATTGTGGTTGTTCCGCTCAGTGAGTATTGTTTTACGTTAAAAAATGTACCAAGAGTAGATCGGCCTTCAAAAGTTACAGTACCGTTATTATTTGTAGCATAGTTGGTAATGAAGGATGTAAAATTATAATCTGTGAGTGCAGGCAGTCGTTCACCACCAGATCTTGTTGGGTCAAAGCTTCCTTGCAGATAGATATACTGCTGATTTAGAGTAAAACTCAACGATGACTGATTTCTGAAATCTATTGCATGCGATAATCTGATAAAGTGATCTGTCCTTTTCCAATCTAAAACGGGGCTGTAATACAGCACATTGACTATCCGAGTGGTTTGAGTATTTATTGACCCTCGGGTATTGTAGAAGGTTCGTGCTATTCCATTCCCAGATTTCAATAAGCCTTTTCTTGGAATAAACCCAAGGTCAGAATTGAAGTCTTGATCTATATAAACCCAGTCATTTACGAACTGCCAGTAACGATTATTATATGTGACCGTTGCTTGGGCAGAAGCGTTTCCTTTTGAGTCATCTGGCTGAAAGGACTTGTGATAGTAGAACTTTCCGGTCCATTTGCTATCTGCAGAGGCCAGGTTATAGTCTACACCTATAACCCTGTTATATTTTTCATTTTCAGATACAAAATCATAATTGCCGAAGGTTTGTCTATTCACCCAAAAGGCCCCAATATTTGACCTGGCAAAAACCTTTCTCTGCACCGCTATCATGGAGTTATTATTTGATGGTACTCCATTAGCACGGTCTTCGGCGGTTTGAATACTCATAACCCCCAATCGCCAGTTTTCGTCAACTTTGCCGCTCAATCGTACACCTCCCAGAATTCGGTTTTCTATATTATTCCCTAATGAATCTCGTACAATTCCGATTCTTCTGGAAAAGAAAGGTCTGGCCTCATTAAAGCTATTGCCAAAGTTGGCAAAGAGGTCATTATTGTCAATGAAAAATTGCCTTTTCTCAGGAAGGTTAATTTCAAATCGAGTAAGATTAGTCACAACATTATCAACCTCCACATTCGAAAAATCAGGGTTTATGGTGATATCGAGGTTCATTCCATTTCCTATTGCTACTTTGGCATCACCACCAAAAGTAACCTTATTAAGAGGCTCATTTTGAACATAATTTTTTGATGAAAGTGCATTGATATAAGGGATGAGATAAACCGGAGGTTTACTTTTACCCAAAGGCTTTTCAAAAATCATTTCACCTAAAAAAGCGAGATCAATTAATGGCTGTTGCTGAGGCACACGGGCCCAGGCACTCTGTTCATTGCTTGCCAGGTCCCATCTGTATGTTTGAAAACGCCAGCTTTTAGAACCTTCCGGGAATTTGAGTGAACTGAACGGAATGGCTATTTCAATGATGTATGCATTTTGATAAATTTTGCCTTCAGATTGCCATTTGATATCCCATGTTCTATTTACACTTTCAGCAGATGTTCCCCCTCCTGCAATTAATATCTCACGCTGAACCCCATAAGGGCTGACCCCAAAAAGAAATGCATTTGTACCATCTTTAAAAGTGTCAAACATTAATGACACGTTGTCATTAGTAGAGCCGCTAAAGTCTCGCCTAAGTGTACTGACCACAAACTCCCCATCCTTGCTTTCTGCTTTAATACTGACATACAAATAATCATCAGACTGCAACATTCTGACTTCAGTATTCTGTTGGGATCGAACAGAGTCTATGGGGAAAAACTGCCAAAAATTAGAAGCAACATCAGCCTCTTTCCAAATTGGTTCATTGAGTTCCGCATCAAGGTTTATGGTTTCATTTCCAATATACTTGACAAAATAAGTGGGAGACTCAGTTTGAGCTTGTAGCTCAAATAGAGAACAAAAGAATAGTGGAACGAAAGCAAGAATTTTCATTCGAAGAGTCAGGAATAAATGGTTAACAAAATTCTGAATTAGAAGCTTGTAGGTACTTTAGATTTTCAAACAGAAAACTATAAAATTCAAATAGCGAGTTTTATTCAGTGATTTCTGTGGCATTCTGCCATGTGAAGTTTGAAGTTCTCTTGGCTATCAGCCATTTACCATCAACTTTTTGATATTCATCGTGGTAAATAACCCCAATATCTCTCTTCATTTTAGTACCATTCTGAGAGCCAATAAGCGTAACAGAGCAGTAGGATGTACCTTTTGCTTGATTTCCATTTATGTCTACCGTCTGCTGTCCATTGATATGAAACACCGTTTCCATGCTATTTAGAAAATTACCAAATACATCACCGATTTGCTCTCTTCCTTTTAGAGAGGTGACCAGGTTACCGCCGATATAGGTTTCCACGGTAGCGTCTTCGGTAAAAAGGAAAGTCTGCTCCTTTGCCTTTTTTTCATCAGCCAGGTTAGAGAAGGTGTCTACAAGTTCTTTCAGAGCTTGCTTGTCTTCCAAGAGTGTAACTCTCTGTTCCAGTGTTATTTGTCCTTGTGCCATATTGATTATAAATAGAAAAAGAATTCCTGTTATTAAATTTTTCATTTTAGTTTTTGTTTAACCAGTTCATTAATAAATCTGCTATCTGAAGGTTGTTTTTGTCTTGCATTAAGACATGACTGTTTCCTTTGTAGCCCATTTCAGGAAGGTGCCATATCTCGGCTTTTCCACCAGCCTGTGTAAGCTCTTCAGTAAATATTTTACAGCTTTCATAGGCGGTTCTCCATGAATGAGGAACGCCCGTAGGTTGATCCAGATAGTCGCCAAAAACAACTACTGTCGGTATGTTTTTTAATTTAATCAGTTGTTCTTCTTTGAGTTCGGTAGGGCAATGTCCAGGCTCTACCAAAATCATATTTTTAATACCCTCCGGGTCAATTAGTGCCGCCTCAATTGGGTAAGACCCTGATTGTGAATGACTAATTAAGGTCGCTTTATTTAAGTCTGTAGACAGGTCTGCCAAAGCCTTAAAAGTGGGGTTAGGGTTTGGCAACGACATACTTACATCAGGCACCGCTTGCTTTGAAAGCTCCACAAGGGCTTCTTCAGGAAAAAGACTTTCTGAATGCACAATCCCCGTTGTATCACCGATTCGGAAATTCGGAATAACGGTTTCATCACTGAATCGCCACATTGGAGCCTGTTCTTGAGGTTTACTTTCATTACCTCTAACACGGTTAAAAGCGGCTTGATTAAATCCTGATCGGCCTCTTCCTACCTGGTCTGGGATATAAACCGGGAAGCCATTTCTTACGAAATATTCATCCCAACCTATTCGACCGTCCGGAGTGGTTTCCCAGGTTTTGCCAGTTAAAGTCATCCCATGAATCATGATGACAGGTGATCCGGTTACATTTTGAGGAACCATATACCTGACATACATCTGATTTATGGTGATATGACCTGCCGGCCCAAAACTGCCCAATTCGGTAAACGACTGGTCAGATGATTCTCCTCCCACATAAAAACTACCCTGCGAAGCCAAAACAAGGGGCTTATCTACTTTCTTCAATTGATGAATAGACTGGCCGAAACCAGAAGTAGAAAGGAAAAGTGTGGCGGCTAATCCAACGATTAATTTAAAATTCATAGATTCTATAGGTTTGTGTGAACTGACTCCGGTGCTCTTACACCTTTAACTTCTATCGCTTCGATGGAAGTCCTTATATCTGCCAATTCATTTTGGGTAAAGCTTAGGTTAAGTCCGCCTATGTTTTCCATTAAATGGTTTTCATTGGTGGTTCCTGGTATAGGCACAATGAATGGTTTTTGGGCAAGAAGCCAGGCTAAAGACCATTGTGCAGGCGTGACATTCTTTTCTAAAGCCTTTTCTTTGACAAAATCCAGAAGCTTGAAATTAGCCTCAAGGTTTTCTTTTCTTAAATAAGGTACTTGTGCTCTTCTGAAGCCGTATGTGGTGTTTTTATCAAAACGGCCTGTTAAAAAACCTCTGGTTAGTGGGCCCCATGGAACGAAAGCTATACCCAGCTCCTCACAAAGAGGTAGAACTTCATGCTCCATAACTCTTTCAAGAATAGAGTATTCTGATTGTAGAGCTGATACAGGATGTACAGAATGAGCACTTTTAATAAAAGCAGGTGATACTTCTGAAAGACCGTAGTTTTTTATCTTTCCCTCTTTTATTAAATCTTTAAAAGCTCCTGCTACATCCTCTGCAGGAGTATGACCGTCTGCTCTGTGAAGATAACACAGATCAATTACATCAGTTTGTAATCTTTGTAAACAGCCATCTACCGCTTTTCTAATACTGTCAGGTCTACTGCTTTTACCTGCAAATCCTCCGTTAGAATTAAATGAGAACCCTACTTTGGTTGCCAGATTTATTTTATTTCTGAATGGTTTGATGGCTTCACCTACTATTTCTTCACTATAAAATGGGCCATAAACTTCTGCCGTATCTAAAAAATCAACACCATTTTCATATGCCTTTCTGATGACCTGAATCATGGCTTCTTTAGGCATTCTTTCATTATACACTCCAGCCATATTCATGCAGCCGAGGCCTATTGGAGAAACTTCTAAACTTCCTATTTTTCTTAAAGAGCTTAAAGGTTTAATGTTACTGCTATTTCCCAGTGCTTTTGCTCCCAACATAACTGATACCCCTGCCAGAGTAGAACTGGCAATAAAATCTCTTCTCGTAATGCTTGACTTTTTCATGTTTTAAATGATTCTGAGTGAAAGAATTATTGAACACTACAAAGGTATTTTGAGATGAAGTGTCATCTCTTACCTAACTTCCTGAAGTATGTACCAATTTTCCTGTTCTATATAAAGGATGGGGCTCAGGTGCAGAAAATGTTGCTACATTTGGATTGAGCTTATAAGAAAACCTCATGGAAGTCAGCAGATTAAATAGTATCGATAGATTAAATAAGAATAACGGAAAGGAGACTAACCACCCGCTCGTAACTGTTTTGGATTTGTCAAAAGCACAGCCAGGTCCGGCGGTTAGAGTTCACTTTGAACTCTACGGCGTTTTCTTGAAGGAGTCAACCTGTAGTTCAGTAAAGTATGGCAGAAACTATTATGATTACCAGGATGGTACTCTTTTGTTTGTGGCCCCGGGCCAGGTGGTGGAAATAGAAGATGTAGATGAAAAAGGTCTTCATCAGCCTTCCGGTTTAGTTTTATTTTTTCATCCTGATTTAATCAGAGGTACATCTCTTGGTCAAAACATCAATTCATATTCCTTCTTTTCATATAATGTCAATGAAGCCCTACATGTTTCTGAAAAAGAAAGAGAACTGGTTTTAGATTTGTTTGAAAAGATTAAAACAGAAGTAGAGTATCCTGTAGATAAACACAGCAAAAAGCTTATTTCAGACAATATAGAGCTGCTGCTCAATTACTGTGATCGCTTTTATGACCGACAGTTTATAGTTAGAGAGGAGGCAAATAAAGGAGTTATAGGACAATTTGAGGACCTATTAAAGGAACGTCTAAAATCAGAAGAATTGACAAAATCTGGTATGCCAACTGTAGCCTGGTGTGCAGATCAACTAAACCTTTCTCCGAAATATTTCGGAGACTTAATTAAAAAAGAATCCGGTAAGTCTGCTCAAGAATATATTCATCTTTTGCTCATCAACGAAGCCAAAGAGCGTGTACTGGACAGCACAAAGAGTATCAGCCAAATCGCCTATGAACTCGGCTTTTCATACCCCCAGCATTTCTCTAGACTGTTTAAGCAGAAAGTGGGTGTAAGTCCACTGGAGTGGAGGTCTAATTAAGCCATAAACGGCTGCTGGTAATATCTTTCGCCTGTTGCTTTGTAGAGGGCATTTGCCACTGCTCCAAAAACGGGAGGAAAAGCGGGTTCACCAAGCCCGGTAGGGTCCTCATTATTTTCTACATAAAATACCTCTATTTTCTTGGGGGCTTCCGGCATTCTAATCATACGGTACGTATCAAAGTTACTTTTTTGAGGAACACCTTTTTCAAAGGTCAATTGGCCGTAAAGAGCATTGCCTATACCATCTACTATTGCACCTTCCATGAGATTATTTGCAGAATCCGGGTTTATCACCTGACCGCAGTCTATAGTACAAACCACACGATTAATAATCGGAGAGCCATCTATCATCTCTAAATCAATGGCCATAGCCGCATAGGTATTATGACAGAAATAAGCAGAAATGCCCGGATTTTTCATGTCCTTAATATTTCCTTTTGCTTTTAGCAATTCCAAGACTCCGGCTAGTCTGTCTGCCTCATAGTCATTATTACTTCCTACAGGTTTATCCTTAGCATTTCTCAATAATTCCAATCTAAAATCTATGGGGTCTTTGCCAGCGGCTTCAGCCACTTCATCCAGAAATGCCTGCTCTGCAGCAGCATGAAAATTTGACCGGGGAGCTCTGAAAGAACCGGTGGTAATATTTGAAGGGATTTCCCAATCTTCTGCCAGATAGTTTTTGACTGCCCCGGCAGGAAATCTGTTAGCATAAAGTGGCGATTCCGGGTTTCCACCCATATTGACATAGAAGCCTGTCAGCTCATTATTTTCATTTAAAGATGCTCCGTATTTTGCAAAATAAGTGGAACGGTATATTCCCGATGTCATGTCATCTTCCCGGCTGTAAATTAGTTTTATCGGCGACTTTACCTTTTGAGAAATCAAAGCGGCTTCTATAGCCCAGTGAGCATACGATCTTCTGCCATAACCTCCTCCCAGCCGAGTCATTTTAAAGTCAATTTTCTCTACAGGCACGCCTAGTCTTTTTGAAAGAGCCTGCTCGGTCAATTCCGGCTTTTGCAATGGACCTATCATTTCAATCTTATCCTCACGTACATCTGCAAAGAAGTTCATAGGTTCCATGCAATTATGTGCAAGAAAAGGAGCAGAATAAGTAGCTTCAATCACCTTTGATGCTTCATCAAAAGCAGTATTAATATCCCCATCATTTCTTTGTGTATTGCCTGGTTTATGAACCATCTCAGCCATTTGAGACATGCTGTCAGATGTGCTTTCCAGCCCGGCCGGCACAGTTTTTATCGATTTTCTTCCAAAACGATCCACCTGAATTTTATACGATTCAAAGGACTCCCAGTTGACTTTCAAAGCCTTTTTCGCTTGCATTACAGACCAGGTATTTTCACCAACTATTGCCACCACTTCATTAAAGGAGGTGGTATCAAAAAAGGTTTGCTCCTGATCTTCGTGAAAAACTTTGACTTTAAATACATCAAGAATGCCAGGCTTTTTCAGGACAGATTCAGCATCAAAACTTTTAAGCTTTAAGCCAAACGCCGGAGGATGCACTATCATGGCAATTTTCATCCCGGGTCTTTTGGTGTCAATGCCATAAAGAGGTTTCCCTGTTACAATATTTGGCCCTTCCACATTCTTGACTGAAGTACCAATCAGACTGAAGTCAGATTTCTTTTTCAATTGTACATCAGATGGAATGGGTAATTTGGAAGCGGCCATGGCAAAACTCCCGTAAGAAGCTTTTTTGCCACTTTTATCATGAAAAAGGTAGCTTTCTTTTGTGGTTATCTCATTCAATGGAACAGACCATTCATTGGCAGCGGCTGTAATGAGCAGTTGACGAGCAGAGGCTCCGGCTGTTCTTAGAGCTTTCCAGCCCAATCTTATGGCCTGGGACCCCCCAATAAACTGGCGTGTAAAGTGTTCAGTATCAAGGTCTGCTTGTTTTACAGAAACTAATGACCAATCTGCATCCAGTTCATCTGCCACTATCATGGGCATGGCTGTCTTGATATTCTGACCTCCTTCAGGATTAGGCGAAATCAATTCTATTCTATTATCTGGGTCGATTTTGATGTATGCATTAAACTCAGCCTCCTCTTCAAGCTTGCCATATACTTTCTTATCCTTTGAGGCCAAAGCCCATCGAACATTCAGCATTAGTCCACCTCCGGTAAGAAGTGCTTGTTTCAGGAAGAATCGTCTGTTTGCAGCCATTTGAATTAAAATTGATTTACCAGCGAATGTACCTAGAGTTTAACGAAGAGAAATTACAAAAATCAAACGAATAGTACCATAATTATAACAAAAGTTGCATTCTGGGGCCTTTCAAGAAGCCGGGAAAATGAGAGTGAACCCATTTTCCAGCTATCATCTACTTTAACGTAGACTTTAGTCACCATAAATGGGTTACTGACTTCGTTACTCCCTACAACGGCCAAAAGAGTGATTCTATTCAATATAATAACGGTATTACCAATCACGATTGGTTCTAAAACCTCCTTAATATCGGCCTATTAAAATGGAAAAGAAAACAGGTAAGTCAGCCAAAGAATACATTCAAATCAAGACCATAGACATCGCCGAAGAGAAAATCTTTGAAGAGAAGACCGTTAACGAAATTGCCTACGATCTGGGCTTCAAATATCCTCAACATTTCACGCGTTTATTCAAACAGAAGGTGGGTATGAGTCCGCTGGAGTGGCGGGGGGCGAATTGAATATGAATTAAAATGCCCTTCAAGAAGATCTTGGAGGGCATTATTTATTCTACAGCTCCTTTATCTTAATATTTCTGAAAGATATTCCCTTAGACCAATCCTGAAGTGAGATTTTACCTTTGGTGTGTATACCAAATTCCGGGAAGGTTTTAAAACCTGAATTGTCAACTAAGCTTTTCCAGTTTTCGCCATTAAAGTCTTCCGTGGCTGTCAAAACCCCATTGAGGTAAAACTCAACTTTACCATTCTTTTGAATAATTTCAGACTGATTCCATTCGCCTGCCGGTTTATCGGGACCTGGATTTTTCTGAGCGTAGAAACCATATAAACATCCCGAGTGCTTTTTATCGCTCGCTTCAAAATCGTGATGTGAGCTTTCCAGTAACTGATATTCAGGCCCTGAAGCCCATGCTTTTGGAATATCCTCTCTTTCAATTACATTCAGGAATACACCACTATTTCCTTCTTTGGAGATTTTCCATTCAAATTTCAGGTGATAGTTTTCAAAATCTTTATCAGTTACCAAGTCTTCACGCTCTGCATCAAAAATCTTGGGATCACATATTAACTCTCCTCTTTTTACTACCCAGGCTGAAGGAATTTTACCTTTATTATAAAGGTGCCATCCATGAGTACTTTTCCCATCAAAAAGGAGTTCCCATCCTTCTTTTTTTTCTTGTTGAGTTAAGGTATTCTTTTGTTGAGAAAAGGCCCCAAGAGTTGCCATCATAATACAAGCCAAAATTGTTAATCTTCTCATTTTCTAATCGGGTTATTTAAAATTTTTCTTAACTAGGTAATTGAAGCTGGAGGTAATGCTCTCATACATTTCTCCTTTGGTGACATCTTGTTCA
Organism: Jiulongibacter sp. NS-SX5; assembly: GCF_052828545.1. The sequence goes on along the minus strand of NZ_CM128248.1, from coordinate 983,122 downwards.
ACAAACCAAGTCTCAAGGCCTGCTAATTCTCGTGCAGCGAAAATTCTGTCAAAATCAATGACTCCATTTCCTATTTCCGTTATATCCCCCGTTTTTGCCTCCATATCCTTTACATGCCAAAGAGGGAATCTTCCAGGATATTTTTTAAAATATTGAAGAGGATCAAAACCAGCCTTTATAATCCAGTATAGATCCAACTCAATTTTCACTAAATCAGCAGAAGTATTCTGAATGATATGATCAAATACGAGATTGTGTTCATCGTATTTCTTGAATTCAAAATCGTGATTATGGTAGGCAAATTGAATGTTAGCGGCTTTTGTTATTTCTCCTGACTTGTTCAATAAATCAGGTAGCATCGCAAAGGTTTCATTGTTTTGGATGCTCGGGAAGAGGTAAGGACAAACCATATTCTTGGCTCCAATTTCATTCAGGTCTTCCACAGCTTTTTCCCAGCCGTTAGTAAGAGAACCTTGAGATTTCATGCCAATTCCAGAGGCATGATGGGAGCTGACAACCTTTAGCCCAGTATTTTTTAATAAGGCTTTGAACTCCCCGGTAGTTTTACCAAAGAAATTACCATCGTACCCATAAATTTCGAGCTCTCTGTAGCCAATGGATGCTATTTTTTCCAAGGTGGCTTCCAGATCTTTGGAAACATACTCTCTTACTGAAAAAAGTTGTAAACCCAGCGGTTTCGACTTTCTATAATTTGCCAATAAATCAATAGCACTAAAGCTGGCTGCTCCTACACCTACCGATTTTAAAAATTCTCTACGCTTCATGAATAACTCTGTTTAATTGGTTTTGGGCTAATTGATTTTATCAAAATGAATTGAAATATATTCGGCAAAGTACTGATGTAAAAAAGAAAAAGCTTTTCATCAAATTTTCCATGATTTACCTTAGATTGTCCTTATCTATAAAAAATGTTTTGTGAAGGAGACAATAAAGAATAAAAAAATTTCTCTGGAGATGATTCAGCCAAAATTTGGCAGTTCGTTGATATTGAAACATTTAAGGGCAAAATGCCCGGATTTAAAGCTTTCCTGGCATTTTCACCCAGAGATAGAGCTCGTATACATTCCCAGAGGAAAAGGCAAACTATTTATATCGGATGCGGTAGTGCCTTATGAGCAGGGCATATTGGTATTAATGCATTCTAATTTGCCGCATAGGTGTTTTGATTTTGGCTTTGAAAATGAAGTCTATGAAGAATTTTTAGTTCAGATTTTGCCCGAAAAAATCGATGGAGTGGTTCAACTTTTTCCAGAATTTGAAAAAATTAAATCTATGCTTGAAGCCTCCAAAAATGGGGTGGTATTAAATCTTGATCAGAAGCATTCCTATTTTATGGATCATTTTGTAAAACTCTTTAGTTTGCCTACCACCGAACAGTTGTTAGCTTTTTTTGAAATTCTACACCTCCTTTCCAATGAAAGCTACTGCGGACTCGATGCTTCGTTAATCAGAAATTCTAATGTTGCCAGTATCGATCGAATCGACAAGGTTTTTGCTTATTTGGAAGAAAATTTCATGAATGATATTCGTAGCGAAGATGTAGCTAAACTATTAAACTTTACTAACTCTTCATTTTGCCGATTTTTTAAGAAACAAACACTAAAGACTTTCAAAGAAGCTCTGACAGAATACCGTATAGCTCATGCGGCTAAATTACTTACACATTCAGATAAAAGTATGGAAACTATTGCGTACGAATCTGGATTCGGAAGTCAGCCATATTTTAATAAAATGTTTAAACGCAAAAATGGTCAGACACCACTTCAATACAGGTCCCAATGGAAAAAGAGTCTGTAAAATGAAATGAGAATATTTACTACTTTGACTTTAAAACCAGCACCGCTGATTCACCTTTCCATGGTGATTGATATGATTTAAACATCTGATAGTCTGAAATCATTACATCAGTAAACTCGCCTGTAAAAATGTTAAACCATCGAGCTAGGTATTTTCCCTGCTCTCCTTTCGGTACCACCACGTTTAGTTGGAAATTTTCTTTCGGAACATAATATAGATACAAACCTTTGTCATCGGTGAGGGCATAGCCGCTGGTAGCCATATTATCGTTCCCCAGACGACTGTTGATGGTCAATTTTGGTTTATAAACCTGGAGCGAATTGAAGTCTATTTCTGTAAATAATACCTGTAAGGGTTTATAATAATCGAATCGAGGCTTAGGGTATTTGTCGTTCTGGAGGGCATCGTAAATGACGACATCCCAGGAGCTATTTTGCCAATAATAAGTGGAATAAAGTCCTGCGAAAATGCATTGGTAGTTTCGTTCCAAACAAACTTTTGGGTCGGTGTAGTTTCCGGGAAAATTGGTGAACGGTCCTTCTTCGTAGCCTCCGTGCTCAATGTTCATCACCGGTTTATCTGTGTATAACTGATATGCCTCCATGCTCTGTGAATAGAGGTTGCTACGCCAGTTTTGGATAGAAATGATATCCACACGCTGCGGTTCTCGGGAGCAATATTCGTAGTCGTGAACTGTAACCAGATGATTATAAGTATCATTTTTCCTGATACGAGCTATCCGCTCATTGATATACGGAATGTCACATCTACCGTAGTCCAGAGCTTCTTTGGAGACGTCCCAAATCAGATTTGGGTACGCCTGATAGCGTTTGATGACGTAATCGAAGAAACGGTTGTCGGCCTCGGAATACATTTCGGGCCAATTGACCTTCTTATTCCAAACATAAATCATCAGATGAGAAACGATACCTTTCTCCTGAAGCAATTCCATAACGCTATCCAAGTGCTTAAAGAAGTCGATATTGAGTTTGTCAAAATCAGGATTTTCGTTTGTTCCTTCAAAAACGCTATAATTAGGTTTTTTGAAAGAATATTCTGCAGGAACTTCGCCTTGTGTGGGCCAGCCAACATCATAAGCATAAACATTCATTACTACCTGATTAAAGCCGTTTTCTTTAACCGATTCAAGGATTTGATTTGATTTTGGGAGTTGTCCTGTTTCGTTTTTGTAGTCCAGAGCAAAGAGCCAGTCGAGCTCAAAAGCCAAAGCAAAATACGGATCTCCATTTTCATAGGCGAGTTTTTGGGGATTGTTCTTATCAATGACAATCTGTCCCCTCAAAGGATTTACGGCCTGATTTTTAACTTCTACGAGGCCTTCAATTCCTGCCATTTTGGGGTCACTAGAGTAGGTGGTATAGGAGAATTCGCCGGCCTCAGTCGAGAGAAAACGAATGACATATTCATCATTACCATTATAAAAGCCATCGATTTTTTTTACAATTCCTTCAGAATCAATAAACAAAGCTCCAACGCTTACTTCAAAGGGTTTATCAATGTTAGACTTTGATTGAAGTTTTATGTCAATTGGTTTATTGACAGGCGTTTGATAGGACTGTGCAAAGAGCTCAACTGCGTTAGTCAAAAGAACTATGAAAATAAAAAACAAAGTAGACTTAGAAGTTTTTAAGAGCATAATGAGATCGTTTTAAAAGGCAACTGATAGGTAAAAAAGTATTTTCAAAGCTAGCTTAATATTTTTAATTTTGTATACAGTATTCAATTATGACAGCAAAAATTAACTATAAAGACTTAAGCATTCAGGCATACGAAGTACTGCGTGAAGAGATTATTACCGGAAAGCTTGCTCCTGGAGAAAAGCTGATTCAGGAGAAATTGGCTGAGCGACTGGGCCTGAGCAGGATGCCACTGCATAGGGCATTTCAAATGTTACAGGATGAGATGCTGGTGGAAGCAAAACCCAGAAGAGGTTTCTATGTAAGAGAACAAAGCAAAAAAAGCTTATTGGACGCCTTTCTTTGTCGAGAGGTATTGGATGGTCTAGCGGCCAGAACTTTGGCACAAAACTCTTCTCACAAGTCCATCGCCAAAGATTTAAAGAAAATATTTCAAGCTTTTTTGGAACAAAAGGATATCAATGAAAAGGCCTACCGAAAGGCCGATGAAGTCTTTCACAATACCTTGGTAGAGCTTTCAGAGAACCAGATGCTCATACGCATGAATAACATGGGGCAGTTCTTACGGCAGTCTTATGTTTTCGGTTTGGTAAGACCTCCTCAGGAAACGCTAACTGAGCATTTAGCCATCATTCAGGCTATTGAAGACGGAAATACTGAAAGAGCTGAACAGGAAATTAAAAATCACGCCAGGAAGTCCATTGAAACTTTGGAAGTAGAATCTGCCGATCATTAGAAAAACAACCTGATGTTTTCCTGATTAAGACTTTTCCACGTTCCTTAGAAGATTAACCTAATTCGCAATCCTAATCAATCTCCCATTATCCGCATCAGTCACCACGTAAAGTGATCCATCAGGCCCTTCGGCTACGTCTCTTACCCTTTGTTTGTTATCCAATAAAAGCCGCTCTTCTCCAATTACTTTATTTCCGTCAATGACCAATCTGATCAAATGCTGCCCTGCCAGTGAAGAAATGAACAGATTGTTTTTCCATTCAGGTATCATTTTACCAGAGTAAAAGGTGATACCTCCTGGAGCGATGGCCGGATCCCAATAGTAGACTGGTTGTTCCATGCCTTCTTGTTGGCTTTTACCACCATTTATTTCTTCTCCCGTATATTCTGTTCCATAAGCAATAGTCGGCCAGCCGTAATTTTTACCGGGCTTTATGATATTGATTTCATCACCGCCTTGTTGCCCGTGTTCACTTTCCCAGAGTTCGCCGGTTTCAGGATGAAAGGCCAGTCCTTGTGGGTTTCTCACGCCTATTGCCCAGATTTCTTTTAGTGCGTTTTCTCCGTATGAAGGATTGTTTTCGGCTGGACTTCCGTCTTTGTTGATTCTGATAATTTTACCCAATTGAGAATTTGGCCATTGTGCCTGAACTCTGAAGTTTGGCAGAAAACGCTCCCCTGCCGAGAAAAGAATTTTGCCTTCCTTATCAATGACTATTCTGGAACCGATATGGGCAGGAACAGGAGCATTGGGCGTCACCCTGAAAATCACTTTATAATCTTCAATTGATTTCTCATCCACTGTAAGTTTGGCGGATGCAATGGCCAATCCATTTCCTCCTTCTCTTTGCTCTACAAAAGCAAAATAAAAACTGCGGTTGTTTGCAAAATCGGGGTCGATGCAAATATCCAACAACCCTGCATCTACAGCATAGACCACCTTGGGTACGCCCTGCAGCTCAGAACCTATTTCACCGTTTTGATTGACTATTCGAATGTTCCCACTTTTCTCGCTAATGAGCATTCTACCATCTGGCATAAAAGCGATACTCCATGGATGAAATAGTTTATCGGTCAGTACTGTTACTTTATAATCACTTTTCGTAATAACGGCTTTGGCTCTGGTTTGACCTTCAAAAGCGGGTTGTTGATTGGGGTTATTTGCCGACCTGGTTTCCAACACTTGACCTTCTACAGGCTTTGAGTTTTCCGGTGCTGCACCTTTGACACTAAAGCCTTGCCCATAAGCCCCAAAACCTGCGGCAGAAAACAGTATTATTATTAATTTCTTTGTCATTTCTTTTTCTTGGTTTTCGGCTGTGATGCCAGGATGAAAGCCGCTAATTCTTCAATTTCTTCTGGTTTAATGACTCCTTCCCAGGCTATCATTTGAGTATTGGCTATGCCATTGGTGATGGTTTTTATCAAGGCCTCTTTGCTTCCACCATATTTCCAATCCTTCTTTATCAAGGAGTTTGGTTTGCCAGCTTCCATATTCATTCCATGACAGACACCGCAATATATGCCGTAGTTTTTCTCTGCAGTTTGGGCTGTTGTGTAAAATGGGACACAGATAACACAGATGCCAGCAGCACAGATTAACACAGATTTATTAATCTTCCACATTTTAAAGCCAATCTTACTTTTTCACAATACGATAAGCCACCATGTAATCATTCTGATCAGTGGTCATGTAGAGGATGTTCTTTGCCTTGTCGTAATACACAATACCGCAGGGAATATTTTGATCTCTGGTATCCAAAAGAACTTCATTTGATCCATCGGCATTGACATAATACATCATGCCACTCCAGCAGGTTACCACATACTCGCTTTCATTGATTCTGGCCAGCCCGTTCATACGCTCATTCATGCCTTCTGAAACCACGGTTCTATTTTTGTCTTTGTCTACCTTTAACAGTTTGCCACCTGTCAAAACCCATAGGAAACCGTTTTCGGCAAGAAGTCCGGCAGCACCTGGGCAATTATCAAGGTACAGTGAATATTGTCCGTCTTTGATCTTATAGATTTTCCCACCAAACATTTCGCTTACATAGACTACGCCGTTTTCATCAATGGCGAAATTGTGAAGAAGTCCTGCTCCCTCTATCTTGATTTTTTCTTTGATAGTGGCTGATGGAATGTCAATTACAACCACCTCATTCAGATCTGCCGCATACATGGTATTTTTATAAATCTGAATATCTTTAGGAGCATTCATGCCTTTCACCCAGTCAAACTGAATCATTTTACCATCAAACCCAACTTTACTCACAGTGCCATCTCCATCCCTTCCCATGGGATTACCAATAGTATTTGACACAAACAGAAATTTTCCATCAGGTGAAGGAACGATGCCCTCACCGAACTTGAGCATTTTATCAGAAGTCCAGATGGTTTCCAAAGAGTGCTGGGCAAAAAGTGATTGACCAGTAAGGAGAAGAAGAACAAATAATTTTCTCATGTTAATCGGTTTTCGTTATACCACAAAATTCCTTAACTACTTGATTATATACCTTATACAATTCACGGATTGTTATACCAAATTCACAGATAAACACTTATTATTCGGTCAATAAGTTAACTTTGACATAGTAAAAAGTACAATTCAATGCTCATCTACGATTCAGTAAAAAAGTATGCTGCATACTATAATAATAAGAGTCAGCATCCGCTGATTCAGGTCATGGATATGGGTTTATCTGAACCAAAACCCCGTTCAAAATTCAGGCTGGACTTTTATGCCATTTTTATCAAAAACACCGAATGCGGTTCACATAGATATGGCAATAAATACTACGATTATGAAGATGGCACCATGCTTTTTTTGGGCCCGGGCCAGGTGATTCAGAATGAACCTGAGGGCGAAATGTATCAGCCATTTGGGAAGGCGATTGTATTTCACCCAGATCTTTTGCACAAAACTACTTTAGGAAAGCAGATTGATCAATTTCATTTCTTCAGCTATCATGTTCATGAGGCTCTGCATTTGTCAGATAAAGAACGAAGTATGATAGAATTGTGCTTTGAAAACATTAAAACTGAAATTGACCAGAATATTGATAAACACAGCAAGCAGCTAATAGTGACTAACCTTGAGCTGATGCTCAAATACTGTAGTCGGTTTTACGATAGGCAATTTATCACCCGTGAAGATGCCAATGAAGGCATTATGGTAAACTTTGAGGACATTTTACAGAGCTATTTAAAAAGCGAAAAACTACAAACTGGAGGAATCCCAACACTGACCTATTTCGCAGATAAACTTAACTTGTCTACCAACTATTTCGGTGATTTAGTGAAGAAAGAAACCGGAACCACAGCCTTGGAATACATTCACCTAAAGCTAATGGATTTGGCCAAAGGCAAGCTTATGGATTCCACGCTTTCAGTGAGTGAAGTTTCGTATCAACTGGGCTTCAAATATCCACAGCATTTCACCCGACTGTTTAAGCAGAAAGTGGGCATGAGCCCGCTGGATTACAGAAACCTAAATTAATCGATGAAAAAATACCTTGTACTATCACTCTTTATGCTCCTATCTGTCTCTGCATTTGCTCAGGAAACCAATCGCGTGTTTCATCTATACCCGGAGGGTACACGACTAATCGGGAATGTGAGTTATGCTGATGACACACTCACGAAACATAAACTGGATATCTATTTGCCAAAAGGCACCAGAGATAAAATCCCTTTTGTGATTTTTATTCACGGCGGCGGCTGGCTGGTGAATGATAAATATGCAGATATGAGTTATATGGGTAATACGCTCTCAAAAATCATTAATGAAGGCTATGGTGTGGCTTCTATTGATTACAGATGGGCATCTCAGGCTGCTTTTCCGGCACTTATACAGGACTGTAACCAAGCTCTTTCTTTTTTGGTAGATCATGCAGATGAATACTTTATAGATTCTGATCAATTAGCTTTAATGGGTTTCTCTGCTGGCGGTCATTTAGCAAGTCTTCAAGGTTTGAGTAATAATAATAGTATCGACTCCTTTTTCTATGATGGCAAAAGCCGATCCTTTCATATAAAAGGCGTTTTAGATTATTACGGCCCGGCAGATTTAGCTGCTATGCCAAATGCAGAGGATCCTAAGGCTCCTGAGGCAATTTTACTAGGTGATACACCCATCAACAGACCAGATCTGGCAGAAATAGCGAGCCCGGTAACCTATGTTGATGCCAACGATCCGCCATTTTTAATCTTCCACGGTGAGTTTGATGAATCTGTGCCAAACAGACAGTCGAAACTCCTAAGTAGCTGGCTTACGGTAAAAGGTATAGAAAACACACTTACAGTGGTACCTGATGCCCCACATTACGGCAAAATGTTTGACACAGAAGAATACAGCGAAATGGTCATCAAATTTCTAAACGAAATTTTCTAAAACGTTTTTCAAAGGTTTGCTTACAGATTCAACCAATAGGTAAACTTCAGATTTATAGACCTGTAAGTGGGCTCCCATAGATTAGTGGTGTAATTATCGTTATACACTAAGAAAAGGTCCGATAAGGGAGCAAAACGCCATTGTAGTCTCGACTGCACACCTAGGTTTTTACGTTGGTTACTGTATTGTACCAAGGTAGACCAGAAAACAGATTTGGTAAATGTGATGTCAAACTTGGGGCTTACAAGCCAAATATCTGCCGTGGCATGTGGTTTTGGCAACGAAATATGGTTGTAATCTACCAAAAGACTTATCAATGTTTTTGGCATAAAACGTACAGTTGCAGTTCCGCCTGCAGAGTATTGCTTGCCATTGAAAAACTGTCCGATAGTAGATGTTCCTTCAAAAGTCACCATACCCGAGTTATTGGTGGCGTATGTCGTGATCAATGAAGTAAATCTGTAATCTTTCTCTCCCGGAAGAGGCTCACCTCCTGACCTCGTCGGGTCAAAAGACCTTTGTAAAAAGATGTATTGCTTATTTAGGGTAAAGCCCAATGTAGATTGGTTTCTAAACTCAATATTATGGGAAAGTCTTACGAACTGGTCGGTTCGTTTGTAATTTAGTACAGGACTGAAATACAGTACATTAACTATTCTCGATGTTTGCTTGTTTATGGCACCTTTGGTGTTATAAAAGGTTCTAGCTATGCCATTTCCCGACTTCAATAAGCCTCTTCGAGGAATAAACCCGAGGTCAGATTTGAAATCCTGATCAATATAAACCCAGTCGTGAATGATGGTCCAAAAACGGTTATTGAAAGTAATGGTAGCTTGGGCTGAGGCATTGCCTTTTGTGTCATCTGGCTGAAAAGACTTATGATAATAGAATTTGCCCGTCCACTTACTATCGGCAGATGCCAGATTATAATCTATACCAGCTACCCGATTATATCGATTATTAGGGTCTACAAAATCATAATTGCCGACGGTCTGTCTATTGACTACAAAAGCTCCGATATTCGATCTGGCAAAGACCTTTCTTTGCACCGCAATCATAGAGTTATTGTTTGAAGGAACACCGTTTTCTCGGTCCTCGGCGGTTTGAATGCTTAAAACACCAAGTCGCCAATTTTGATTGACTTTGCCGCTGAGGCGAACCCCACCCAGAATGCGGTTTTCAATATTATTTCCTGCAGAATCTCTTACGATCCCAATTCTTCTGGAGAAAAAAGGTCTGGCTTCGTTAAAGCTGTTGCCGAAATTGGCAAAGAGGTCATTGTTGTCAATAAAGAACTGTCTTTTCTCAGGGAAATTGACTTCAAAACGAGTGAGATTGGTGACCACATTATCTACCTCCACATTTGAGAAGTCTGGATTGACCGTAATATCCAGATTCATTCCATTGCCTATAGCAATTTTGGCATCACCACCTACAGTAACCTTATTATTGGGCTGTCCGGTATTATAGTCCTTTGAAGCAATAGCGTTTATATAAGGAATAAGATAGACAGGAGCCTTGCTTTGGCCCAGAGGTTTCTCAAAAGTCATTTCACCTAAGAAGGCCAGGTTTACAAGCATTTGCTGCTGCGGCACACGAGACCATGCACTCTGCTCATTGGTTTGTAAATCCCATCTGTACGACTGGAAACGCCAGGTTTTGCTGCCTTCCGGGAATTTTAAAGAGCTAAACGGTATGGCTATTTCAAGAATGTAATAATTGTCATAAATTTTACCTTCTGATTGCCATTTAATGTCCCAGGTAGTATTAAAGCCGTCTCTGGCAGAGCCACCTCCAGAAATGAGTGTTTCTCGCTGCACGCCCATAGGGTTAGCACTAAACATAAAGGCATTGGTCGCATCATTAAAAGTATCAAAGATCAGAGAGACGTTATCATTTGTAGTACCCGAAAAATCGCGTCGAAGTGAATTGACGATGAAATCCCCTTCTGCACTTTCTGCCTTAATTCCAACATATAGAACCTCATCTGACTGAAGCATTCTCACTTCTGTCTTATTCTTAGCTTTTACGGAGTCAACAGGGAAAAACTGCCAAAAATCTGTTGCGATATCTGCACTCTGCCATATGGGCTCGTCTAAAGATGCATCCAAGGTTATTGATTCATTACCTATGTATTTTACAAAAATCGAAGGTGTTTCATCTTGGGCAAAACTTGAAAACGCATTCAGTAAGAATGCAGAAAGAAAAATGCAGTTTAGGTATTTCACAAAGAAACTTTCAATAGGTTATTTGCTGCAAAATTCTTTAAAGTGCCGTTATCCTAAATAATATAAATCAAACAGAAAGTTTAAAATTTCAAACCAAGCTTAGTTTAGCTTTTTGAAAATGGAAGACATACCAGATGGATCTATGGCTGTCATATCTATTAACTTTAAATCTTTGACCATTTCTGCTGTAGAGGTTTTATAAAGCAAAAAATGCGGAGTTTTCAGATGAGACTTATAGGCTGCCTGATCTGCATAAATCTCAATAATTCTGACTTTATTTTTATCATCCTTTATGGTCATAGGAAATATAGAAATTACCCCCGATTCAACTTCCACAGAGGCCGCTGCTTCTATCTGTAGAATAGAAATATACTCATCTATGTACTCCGGGTAAATCTCCAGCTCTGCTATTCTCACCAGTAACTCATCTGTATTTACGGATGAAGCATCATTTTTTTCTCTTTGACAACCAACCAGCGTATGACAAAAGAGAATAACGGATACAAAATATTTCATAGGTCCAGGCATAGATTAATCCTCACTAATATTCTTTATAAACTTTGCAGGTACACCGCCTACAATAACGTTGTCAGGTACATCCTTGTTAACCACGGCTCCTGCGGCTATAATTGAGTTTTCTCCTACCGTTACACCAGGGAGAATAATGGCTCCGGCACCTATCCACACGTTCTGCTTAATATGAACGGCCGCCAGATCTAAACTTTTTCTTTGCTGTGGGTCTACAGGATGGTTTTCTGTTATCAGGCTTACTTTAGGGCCTATCTGCACATTATCTTCAATAGTGATGCCTCCCAGGTCTAAAAATGTACAGTCGTGGTTAATGAAGACATTTTTACCAAGCTTTATGTGAATGCCAAAATTGGTGTGAAAAGGAGGGAAGATCAGCGTGCTTAAGTCTATCTGATTTCCAATTATATCACTTAACCTTTCTCTGAATTCATCTGTGTTAGTGGAGGAATTAAGCCCGGGATTCAGGCTTTGTGTTCTGGTAACTATCTGCCAGGCTTCATCCATAGCCTCTTCATCAGGCTTGATGATTCCTCCGGCTAAAAGTTTTTCAAAAATGCTCTTGCTCATCTCTTAGTGAATCAAACGACGTCAAAAAAATTAGTGTTTCAAATGCTCTCTCAGGTAGCTTTCTACCATGTCAAATACTTCTTTTGACCAGAATTCTCCGCTGCCGTGGTCAGCTTCTTTGAGTTTATAAAAGGTATACTGGTAACCTTCACTTTTAAGTTTATCGGCAAGAAGTACACTCTGGTGAAAAGGCACCAATCTGTCTTTAGAGCCATGAAAAATGAGGGTAGGTGCAGCCTTCTTTTCTTTTGAGATATAGTTAATGGGATTGGTTTTAGAAGCCAAATCCATATTTTCATGTACATTTTTTCCGCCTATCAGCATCCCTTCCGGTGTACTTTTTCCTATATGATCCATGATAGACGGCTCATAATTCATCTGAGAAATATCTGTAGGGCCATAGAAGTCTACTACCGCATTAACCTCCGAACTAAACTCAGGATACGTTTCAGAATCCAGCTCATTGATTCCCTGCGTAAGATTAACCATAAGGGCTGTATGACCTCCTGATGAGTCTCCCCAGATAAAAATATTCTTGTCGTCAATACCGAATTCTGCTGCATTTTTACGTATGAATTTTATGGCAGTTTTAGCATCTAATAACTGGGCAGGAAAAGCAGAAACTGTAGAAGGCCTATACTCTACCACTGCTATCACAAACCCTCTTTTTGCAAAATCTGCGAGCTGAGGAAGGTTTCTGTAAACATCTTGTTTAAACCAGGCAGAGCCTTGTACATAAACTATGCACGGTAAACTTTTACCTAAATTACCTGGAGTCAAAATCTGAAGATGAAGATCACCAGAATCATGTTGCGTATACACCACATCATGTTTGTAGGAAACTGTTATTTCATCCTTTGAAGGAGATAACTCTATCATTTCTGAGTGTGAAGCCTTTGACTCGGGGAAGTCTTCAAAACTTTGATTAAGAGGTGTAATAATATTTTTATTTTGAGCTGATAGCGAAACCATAAAAGCCAGGATGGAGATCACCGTTAGTAGTAGTTTTTTTGCCATTTTATTTATTCAAATTTTGTTAATAACAGATTTATTTTAACTCAAAATTTACCGAAACGTTGCCCGAACCGACCACCAAAGCCAAGCCTTCCGGATTTTCAATCTGCCCTATTTTTGTATATCGGAACGAAGTTTTGAACGACTTATAAAACAAAACCAATGTGTCGTCTTGCCAAAGTAAAATGTCTCCTGCTTTTATGGTGCCCATGTTTTCGGTATTCGTTGGTAAAGATTTAGGGAGTCGAGCATATTTTTCGTTGCCATTCAGTTCAATCATATTCAGTTTAATTGGCAGTTGGCTTTTCAAAGCTGCGGTAGTCTTATTATTCAATAGGCTTGCGTAAAAGACCGATGAACCGATATCGATTTTCAATTTTGTGTTTTGCATAGTCGGCCCATTTAAACTTAAAAAAGAAAGAAAAATGCTAAAACAAAGGGTGATAAAACTATTCATGATAATTCTTTATTGGCTTAAGCGGCCACGCCATCTTAGTTGATTTTTATTACTTTTCCTAAATGAGAATCTAACTTTCAAGCATTCTCTCTAATATCGCTACAGTTCTTCCAGTATCTACTCTGATTTGCTGAGCAAAAGCAGGTTTTTGATTTGGGGCATTTTTTGCACCGTTTTCTACTGATTGTGATTTACAGGCATCGGAAAGACACAGTCCTTTTATCATTAATGAAATGGTTGGCATTTTTGACTTAATCTTTATTTGTAAGCCCCTTAATATTCAGAATATTTAAGGTCATATTGTATTTGTATTTATCCTTTTAATTTTCTTCAAACCGATCGAATCGCTTATTATTCAATAACCTGATTGCCAAAATTGCTGCACACAAAACCACCTCGAAACTCACCAGATAGACCGATTGAACTCTCCCATTGAGCTTACCACAAAACCTTATGCATGATTTGAAATGCAAAGGGACTACCATATACGCTACAAATACTCCCAAAATTATTGGGAGTATTGTTACTACAATTGAGCTATTGGAGCTGGTAATATTTGTACTTTCTTTCTTCAAATCAACTTACTTATTTAAGATTTGATTTAAAAAAAATATCAATCTTCTCAAACGGTATTTTGTCTAGCTGATCATAAAGGTCTGTATGTACCGCATTTGGTATAATCATTAGTTCTTTTGGCTCAGCAGCAGACTTATAGATATCTTCGCTAAAATATTTAGAGTGAGCATTTTCTCCGGCTATTAAGAGCATTGGTCTTGGTGAAATTTCTGTCAGATAAGAGAGAATAGGCATATTCATCAAAGACAGGGAAGATGTGGCAGCCCATGAAGCATTTGAATTAATAGAACGCGGGTGAAAACCACGAGCCGTTTTATAATAATTCTGATATTGAGCCACAAATGGAGGCTCATTTCCTGTCAAAGTTTCTGGCAAATTGCGGGAATTGTCATAAAATGGACTTCCATTTTCGGCGTCTATCCAACGCTGTTGCCCCATCTGCTCTAATATGGCCGCTTTTTGCTCGCTTGTAACAGCATCAAAATAACCCTTGCTGGCTACTCTGGTCATATCGTACATGCTGGTTGTAACCACCGCCTTTACTCGCTTATCTACCGCTGTAGCATTTAGTGCAAAACCTCCAAAGCCGCAGATGCCTATAATGCCTATTTTTTCTCTGTCCACATTTTTCTGTAATCCAAGGAAATCCACTGCAGCACTGAAGTCTTCTGTATTAATATCAGATGATGCGATATTTCTAGGCTCACCACTACTTTCTCCAGTATAAGAAGGGTCAAAAGCAATTGCTACATAGCCGTTTTGAGCCATTTGATTAGCGTATAGTCCTGAAGATTGCTCTTTTACTGCACCAAATGGACCGCTTATGGCAAGTGCGGGCAACTTTTTATTTTCACTATCATTCGGCATATACAAATCGCCACTGATGGTTATACCGTATCGGTTTTTAAAACTTACTTTTTGTCTGCTTACCTTGTCACTAAGTAGAAAAGTGTACTGTTCCGCTGGTTCTGGTTGTGTCATATTATTTGTTTTTAAAGTGTTTGTATTTTGTCCTGATGAAGTAATTGTACATAAAAGAAGAACGGCGAGTAGCCCTGAAAAGAAAAAGTCTTTCTCCATGATTATTAATATTGATTTGTTATTCATTTTTAGCTTTTTGTAATTTTTCTACTAAAACTGTAATTCAAAGTCACATTCCACATAAAATCCTTATTTCCAGGCACATTTGATTTAAAAGTCTGGTTAATTGTTGCCTGTAATGAAAGCGGAGATTTTGCATGTGTAAGCACACCTGTCGCTGTTAAATAATCACCTCTAAAGCCATCTGTATTTAGGAAATAGACAGAAGGATAAAGATGAAATGCCATTTGTTTGTATAGTCTGATATTCGATATGGAGGTATTGAGAAACAAGACATCCGTCTTTTTTGGCCCATTTTCCTGAAGACCGTGCCCTTGTAAATACATAGCTCCTATACCAAATGTCTTATTGATCTGATAATTAGGTACAGCTTCCCAAGCAAGGAAACGAAGCATTTCTGTTCCTTTGACCTCCTGACCATTATCTAGAAAATTTTTATGTACCAATGTAAAAGCAGGATGTGCCCCTACTCTAAAACTGAATTTCTTATTTTCGATAATCCGATACCTCAGCCAAAACAGCATCCCACCTTTGCTGGCATCAGGCACCAGACGAATGTCCGGCTCAAAACTGAGTTTGTTTTTTCTGAAGGCGAAATTCATGATGGCCGCCGGGCTGTTCAGTGAAAAGGTAGGGATGATAGAAAAACCATTATTGGTTACACCTATGGTGCCATTGAAGGTAGAAATCGACTTCGTGGAGTCAGGATTTTGAGCTAGCAGGCTCACAGTCAAAAACTGAAATAGAAGGGCAAAAGCCCAAAAATTTAAATTGTTTTTCAAAGGTTAAGTATTTGATAGTTTAAGCATTGCAAAACTATTCAGCATATAGCCATTTAGACTTATACATTTTACTCAATTACTTACCAATTTCTACGATTCTTAACTGCCCGGGCTTGTTATTCAGTACATTTGGTAAAGTTTACATCTAGTTATGATCATTTTTGATTCGATAAGAAAATACTGCGAAACCTTTAAAAATAAATGTGAACATCCTTTGATTCAGGTTGTAGATTTAAATAAATCTGAACCGATAGCTCGATCTAAATTTCGACTAGATTTTTACGGTATATTTTTAAAAGAAACCCTGTGCGGTGATCTACGATATGGGAATCAATATTACGACTATGCCGAAGGTACAATGATTTTTATAGGACCCGGACAGGTAATCACCAATGAACCAGAGGGGGAACTGCACCAGCCATACGGTAAAGCCATAGTCTTTCACCCAGACTTACTGCATAAAACTTCATTGGCAAGTCAGATGGTGAACTACAATTTCTTCTCCTATCAATCTAACGAAGCCCTTCACTTATCTGATCGTGAAAGAGGTATGGTAGAAGCATGCTTTGAAAATGTTAAAGTTGAAATAATTCAAAACATTGATAAACATAGCAAGCAGTTGATCTTAGCAAATATAGAACTCTTGCTAAAGTACTGTACACGCTTTTATGAAAGGCAGTTTATCACTAGAGAACACGTCAATGATGGATTACTCTTAAATTTTGAGAATCATCTAAAAGTGTATTTCGGTAGTGATCAGTTAAAGAATTATGGTATTCCGTCGGTAGTCTATTTCGCCGAAAAACTTAATTTGTCGCCTAACTACTTTGGTGATCTGGTTAAGAAAGAGACGGGTAAGTCACCTTTGGAATTTATTCATTTAAAACTGATGGAAATGGCTAAAATTAAAGTAATGGATACCTCAAAATCCATAAGTGATATTTCCTTTGAATTAGGGTTTAAGTACCCACAGCATTTCACCAGATTTTTTAAACAGCATACCGGCCAAAGTCCAAAAGAATATAGGACTGTATGAAGCAAAGCGGGCCTAAACTCGCTTTTGGATTGAATTTTTAGTTTAAAGTCTTCATATCTACAACAAAACGGTATTTGATATCGCCTATTTCAAGTCGTTCAAAAGCTTCATTGATATAATCCACCGGTATTAGTTCAATATCGGCTGTAATCTTGTGTTCTGCACAAAAGTCAAGAACCTCCTGAGTTTCTGCAATACCACCAATATTTGAGCCTGAAAGACTTTTACGACCATGTACCACATTGAAAGCTCCGATTTCCAGAGGTTCCGCCGGAAGACCAACTAAGACGAGCGATCCGTCCACCTTTAAAATGTTGACGTATGAGTTTAAATCATGTTTGGCAGAAACTGTATCCAGAATCATATCTAATTTGGCAGATGCACGCATTTGGGCCTTGTCTGTTGATAAGACTACATAATGAGCTCCCAACTTCTTTGCGTCTTTTGCTTTACTTTCAGAGGTCGTAAAAACCGTCACTTCGGCTCCCATTGCATTCGCAATTTTTATTGCCATATGGCCTAAACCACCTAGACCCACTATTCCCACTTTTTTACCAGGCCCTATATTCCAATGTTTTAGAGGGGAATAAACGGTTATACCAGCACATAATATCGGAGCGGCAGAGGATAATGGAAGCGTATCAGGTACTTTTACAACGTAGTTTTCATCTACCACAATGGCTTTAGTGAAGCCTCCATAGGTGATTCCTCCATATTTTCGATCTTCTGAATTAAAAACTACCGTCATACCCTCATCACAGAATTGTTCATTGCCTTCATGACAGTGATCACAATTTCTGCAACTGTCGACAATACAGCCAACGCCTACCGTATCTCCAACCTTGAATTTCGTTACAGCGGAACCCGTTTCCGTAACCTTTCCTACAATTTCATGTCCAGGAACTACGGGATAATTGGTGCCACCCCAATCATTCTTTACAGCATGTAAATCTGAATGGCAAATGCCACAATACGCAATTTCTATCTGTACATCCAAACTCGAAAGTTCTCTCCGGGTAATAGTCATTTCAGCCATGTATTCATTAGCCGACACAGTTCCGTAAGCCTTAGTATTTTTCATAATATCTTAGTTTTAATTGATGAAAGCCTATTGAAAAGAATGAGGCTTGTTTTCAATACAAACTTAGGTATGTCTGTTTATCAAAAATTAACCATTTTACGGGAATACCTACCAATTTCACGGATAGGTCAAAAATCTAGCTTCAAACGGTCTGAAAACGCCAATGTCGTAAAATGACGTATCAATGACTGTAGCCTGACGTATGAAATTCTTTGAGTATTTTTGATTTCATTTTTTTTAGCTGTTAGGATTGCAGCGAATTTTGAAACCAGTCATGAAACAGCCGGAACTCGGAAACAAAATCTCGGAATTAAGACAATCAAAAGGGCTCACTCAAACCGAATTGGCCGAAAGCTGCAATTTAAGTCTTAGGACTATCCAGCGAATAGAAGCTGCTGAGGTTACCCCAAGAGCCTATACGATAAAGCAAATTTTTGAGGCATTGGGTCACGATCGTGTTTTTGAAAAGCCATTTTCACAAACTGAAAATCCGGCTAAGCAAGTAAACTGGTTCTCTGATAAACGTTCGTCAATTTTAAACACTGAGAAAATGAGAATCATTGTCGCCATGTCTATTTTATTCGGAGCCATAGGGCTAACCTTTTTAGGAATTTCAGATTATTTAAAAACTAAAAATTACCAGAAAAACGAAACAGGCCTGGAAGACCTGAATTTTGATTTTATCTCAAGATTTAATGCTGGAGATATTGAAGAAATAGGGGAGGTGTATTTAAGCACGGCTACCTTGAGGCCAGTAAACCAGGCTACTGTAATAGGTAGAGAAGACATCATAAAGTATTATCAAGACGTGTATGATTCTGGTTTTAGGTTAGTTTCTGATAAAATTGAGTTTATGGAAATTTCAGACTCAGTAGCTATAGAAAGTGGGAGTTGGGTCGGGTATAATGGTCAAAACTTTGAAGGATCATACATGGCCCACTGGAAGAAAGTCAATGGGCAATGGTACATAGAAAATTACATCACCAATTACAGCGAAGAATATTAAAAGCCAAGCTTATCTAGCCATTTGACCAGTTCTTTTTCTACTTCTCGAAGTTTTTGACCTTGCATTACGAAGAGAACACCATCCCTCTCAATTCCACCTTTTACAGAAAAGGGTTCCTCCATTTTACAGGAACTACAGCCATTTTTTAGCGTTTCAATTGAATTACCTAAGCCATAACCTGCATTGGTATTGAAAGGTATGACCCTTTTTTTACTCAAATCATAATCATGGATAAACGATTTGAAAGGCGGAGGTAACTGCATTCCCCAAGTAGGAAAACCAATGAACATAGTCGTGTATTCATCAATGTTGGAAATACTATTGGCCAATGGCGGAAGAAAGCCCGAAGCGTTTTCATCTGCTACCTGAGCCACAATAGTCTGATATTCATCCGGATAAGGATCTTTAAGTTTCAGAGCCATAATTTCACCACCCACCTTGCTATGTATCGTCTGAGCGAGGGCTTCTGTATTTCCTGTTCGAGAAAGATAAATAGTCAGGATTTTTTCGTCACTGTTATCATGTGAAGTCTGTGCACGGCATTGACTTAGACAGAGTATTGACAAAAGGAAAAGCGATAAGTATTTCATTTTTATAATTCTTTTGACTATAGAAGCTTGGCCTCATTTTTTTTGATAATCGTTCGTCCAATGACAAATATGACGAAACCAGCCAAGGCAAACACAGCGATTATAGTAGTCATTGGTAGATCAGTGCCATCTGCAAAAACACCGACCAGAGCTGAAGATAAAGCACCAAATCCCATTTGTAAAGCACCCATCAAAGCGGAAGCACTACCCGCTTCTTTTGAAAATGGCACCAATGACAAAGCAGAAGAATTTGGAAAACTAAATCCCTGACAGCTAAAGAATAGAAAAAGCAATGTCACAATTGAAAAGAGACTATGTATCTCCAATATACTCATAAAACACATGATAGCTCCAAAACTCACCTGAAGTGGAATAGCTACTTTTATAATCTGCTCTGAGTTAAACTTTCTCAAGGCTAAATTATTTAACTGGCTACTAAGTATAAGGCCACCCGCTAAAAACCCAAATAACCAACCATACTGCTTTTCGTTAAGGCCGTGAATCTCCATGAAAATAAGGGGAGACCCCGAAACATAGGCATAAACGCCTGCTGCTACGAGCGATCCTGCAAAGGCATAGGTAAAAAACTGGATATTGGTAAAAATACCCCAGAAGGTCTTGGTGATGTGTTTTGGTCTTAACGATATCTCAGGATCTGCTCCTTTACTTTCACCTAAGATGAAATAGACAGCTAAAAATAAGCTTATTCCCAGACCAGCTTGTAAGAAGAATACCGAATGCCAGTCAAGATGAGTAATCATATAACTACCTACCGTAGGAGCTATAATAGGTGAAACGCCTAATATCAGAATTAGCATGGAGAAAATCTTGGCACTTTCATGCAAAGGAAATAAATCCCTTACAATAGCCCTGGGAGCCACCATTCCCACGCAGCCACCAACAGCCTGAACGAAACGAAGACCAATAAGTATCTCAATGGATGGTGCAAAGGCACAGCCCAGTGAGGCTAACAAATAAATGACTAAGCCTATCAACAAAGGACCTTTTCTGCCAAAACGGTCTAGTAATGGACCATAAAGCATTTGACCCACAGAGATGCCAATAAAAAAGCTTGATAGGGAATAGGAAACCACATCAATGGTTACATCAAAATCAGCGGCAATCTTTGGAAAGCCGGCTAAATAAGTATCAATTGAAAAAGGTCCGATGGCCGACAGTACGCCTAGTATTAAGATTAATACGGAGCGGTTAACTTGAGGAGTAAGAACTTTAGTCACTTAAATTTTAGATAAAGATGAAGTATTTTTGATATGACAAAATGTAAATAATATGTTCATTTTGTCGTATATTTGAATGGCAAACAGAATACTCATGAAGAATTTAGTAGAAGAACCAGCCTTGGCATATAATTACGGGTCTCCTTTTAAAGCCTTGCTTTTAAACTCATATCCTGAGGGTAAAAGTGATGAATTATTTATGGAGTACAGTAGAAACGGCATACAAAAGTCTAGCATTAAGATATTGGCTGAGTACATGGGTTTAAATCAGGAAACTATGAGTACCTTTCTACATAGTAGTTTCAGAAATATCCAGCGTAAAAGTGATGATGAGCTTCTGGATAAATCGAAATCAGAACGCCTTTTAGAGCTTACGGCCTTTGCAAAAAAAGCTGTAGAAGTACTTGGCTCTTCAGAAGCTTTGGCCATTTGGTTGCAAAGCTCTCTGCCAGCACTTTCTTTTAAAAAGCCTGTAGAGTACTTAGATACGAGTTTTGGTTTAAACATACTTTATGATATTCTCGGAAGGATAGAACACGGTATTCACGCATGATAGTTTATCGTATTTGTCAAAAAGCCTATGCCAATGACCTGAGCGGGAGAGGAGCCTTTCTTCACGGTGGCAGATGGAATTCAAAGGGTAAATACATGCTATATGCGGCTAGCACTCGCTCATTGGCATTGCTTGAGTTACTTGTTCATTTGCCCATAGAATTAGTCCGAATGAATGAATACCATGTTTTGAGTATCGAACTGCCCAGCTTAAAAGAGAATCAAATTTTGGCACTAAGTGATAAAAACAAACTTAATGGTGATCAATTTCTGGCAGAAAATAACCTGCTGTACAGAAGAGTGCAAAGTGTGATATTCCAAGAAGAGCAAAACATCATTATTAATCCTTTACACCCTCTAGCGGATAAGCTCAAAATCATCGATAATCAACAACTTGACATTGACTCACGATTTTCATAGAATTCTTTACAGACCAGTGGCTTTTTCAGCAGCTTCAGGATAACGCTCTCCCATTATTTTCACAGACTCTGATGCTGCTGTCAGCTCTTCCAATTCCTTGTGAGAAAAACTGATTTTGGCAGCCCCAAGATTCTCTAATAATCGATGCTCTTTGGTAGTTCCAGGAATAGGGACGTACATTTCGTTTCTAGCTAGTACCCAGGCTAAGGCTATTTGTGCTTTGGTAGCACTTTTCTGAGTAGCAAAGTTCTCAAGTATCTCCAATAAGGCTTTGTTAGCTTTTCTGGCTTCTTCAGTAAACCTAGGGGTAACACCTCTGATATCACATGCCTCAAACTTTTTATTTTCATCAATAGCCCCAGTTAAAAAGCCTTTCCC
This sequence comes from Jiulongibacter sp. NS-SX5, assembly GCF_052828545.1. The sequence continues at coordinate 960,961 of NZ_CM128248.1, read as the reverse complement.
AAGCGGGCTATATGGAACCAGGCCTATACCAAGCTCTTGAATAGTAGGCAAAATCTCATTCTCGTGTCTTCTGAACCATAACGAGTACTCACTTTGAAGGACAGAAACTGGCTGAACTTCATGAGCCTTTCTGATTGTATTGGCTCCAGCTTCAGATAGACCAAAGTATTTTACCTTACCTTCAGCTATCAAATCTTTAACAGTACCGGCTACCTCTTCTATCGGTACATTTGGATCTACTCTGTGCTGATAAAACAAATCAATGACTTCTACCTTTAGCCTCTTCAGAGACTCCTCAGCCACCTTTCTAATCTGCTCAGGTCTGCTATTTACCCCCAGCATTTTTCCATCCACGATATTGAAGCCAAATTTAGTGGCTATGATAACCTCGTCTTTGAAGGGCTGCAAGGCTTCACCTACCAGCTCTTCATTATTATATGGCCCATATACTTCAGCGTATCAAAGAGTGTTACACCACTTTCTACGGCTTTATGTATGAGTTTGATACTGTTTTCTTTTGGAGGAAAAGGTGCATAACCGAAGGTCATACCCATGCATCCTAAGCCTATTTCAGCTACTTCTAGCCCCTGAGACCCTAGTTTTCTTTTTTTCATCTTCCTGTTTATTTATTGGTTAAAGCAGATTCTGGTTCACGTACACCTACCAGTTTTATTTTCTCTAATTCAGTTCTGAATTCTTTAAGCTCAACCACTGTAAAATTGACATCAATGGCACCCATATTTTCTTCTACGTGCTGAAGTTTCGTGGTGCCCGGAATAGGGACAATGTATGGTCTCTGAGCCAGCAACCAAGCGAGAGAAAACTGTGCAGGAGTTATTCCCTTTCGAAGTCCCCAGTCTCTTGCAAGATCTAGTAATGCCATATTATTGGCAATGGCCTCCGGAGTGTAATAGGATACACTTGCAAATCTTGAATCATCTGAGAATCGGGAGTATTCATTGAATTTATCCGCCAAAAAACCTCTGGTTACTGGTCCCCAAGGAACAAAACCTATTCCTAGTTCACCGCAGGTGTCAATTACCTGATTCTCATGAACTCTTTCGATTAAAGAATATTCGCTCTGTACCGCGGTTACTTTTTGCACAGCATGAGCTTTTTTTATTGTTTCTGGAGAAGTTTCGGAAATACCGAAATAGCGAACTTTTCCTTCTTTAATAAGATCGGAAACCGCACCAGCCGACTCTTCGATGGGTACCTCAGGGTCTACTCTGTGAAGGTAAAGTAAATCTATATAATCAGTTTTTAATCTACGTAGCATACCTTCGGCCGCTTTTTTCAAATGCTCCGGCCTTCCATTTCTACCCGTTGGTCTGTTGCCATCAAACTGAAAGCCAAATTTTGAGGCTATGATCACCTGCTTTCTGATGTCTTTCAGTGCATTTCCAACTACTTCTTCATTGGTAAATGGACCGTAATATTCTGCTGTATCAAAGAAAGTTACCCCTCTATCAAATGCACCTTTAACTACAGCCTCCATTGCCTTATGATTTCTGGGAGGATTGTAATGTCCACTTGTCATACTCATGCATCCCAGACCAATAGCAGAAACTTCTAACTCACCGATCATTCTTTTGCCAGATGATGGTTTGGTCGTTGGGATAGAAGCTTTTGTACTTAGTGTACTTAAACTTAAACCAGCTAATGTAGCGGTAGAGATAAAATCTCTCCTCTTAAAGGACTTCTTTTTGTTATCATTCATGGTAAATGGTGATTTACATTGATAATTTGATTAGGACAAAGTTATGTGAGAAAGCAGAGCTGAGTTATACAGAATTCAAATCAAAACTTTCGAAAATCAAACAGTTCTAAACTTCGATGGAGTGGTGGCTGCATGTTTTTTGAAAAAGTAATTAAAATGCGTTACCTCACCGAATCCCAGAGCGTAGGCTATTTCAGAAATATTCCATTTACTCTGTTTTAACATAATTTTTGATTCCTGAAGGATACGCTCTGCAATAGCCTGAGAAGTGGTTTTACCACATACTTCTTTTACTGCTCTATTTAGGTGATTTACATGAACATTCAACTGTTCAGAAAAATCTGAGGGCGTTCTCAGATTTATATTGGTATGGTTCTCGTCAATCGGGAATTGTCTTTCCAGGAGTTCAAGAAAAAGCCAGTGAATACGTTGAGACGCATTGATCGGAAGGTCTTCGATACGCGTAGATGGCCGAGTTTTCATGGCAAAATGAATAAGCTCATATATGAAATTTCGTATCACATCGTACTTGTGAATATAATCAGATTGAAGTTCCTGATCTATCTTTTCAAAAACTGCTGATAATTGTTCGAAATCTTCATTCGAGAGTTCATAAACATGACTGCCGTTAGGCTGAAAAACCTCGTATTGTGTGAGGTTTCCGAACTGATTGAAAAAACGGGCATTGAAAACCACGTAAAAACCCGACACTTCTGATGAAATGTGCTCCCATTTATATGGAATAAATGGATTTGAAAACACAAGTGCTTGTTTATCAAATTGAAAAACCTGATCAGCGTAATGTATTCTACTACCACCTTTACAAAGAGTCACTTTAAAAAAATCTCTTCTTCTGTAGGGGACAGGTTTACCTTCTGGGTGTGGCAATCTGAAAATATTGACATGCCCGATATCCTTGCTTAGGCTTTCAGGAATCCAATCAAACTTTCGTTTATAAAATTCTTCTAAAGACTCTGCTGATGACATAAGCTTAAAGTTTAACGTTCAGTCCAACACTCCACACAAAATCATCACCAGGAATGGTAGATTTAAGTTTATAGGTAAGGACATTAGAAATATACAATGGAAAGTCTTTGATGTTTATTGTTGTGGTTTCATTCACGTATACACCATTGGCATCGTCTAGATTCAGTCTGAAAAACTGGGGGAAAAAGTTCAAATAGATGGACTTGGTTAGATTTACATCAGTTATCCTAGGCTGGAGAGATATGAAATTACTTTGGCGAGTACCATAGTCATTTAAACCTCTGGCATGTAGATAGTGAATGGCCACACCAAACTTATCTGTGAACTGATAACCAGGGGAGACTTCTGCAGCACCATAATTTGTAGAAACCGTTCTGGTAGTCTCAATACCATTTAATACTACATTTTGCTCTGCAAATACATAAGAAGGGTGTAGTCCAGTTCTGAACGAAAACTTCTCTTTCTTAAGTCGGTATCTCAGCCAAAAGATATAAGACCATGGTTTACCATTTAGGCCCCATCTAAATTCAGGCTCAAAACTAAAATTCTTTTTACCAATATTGGCATTTACGATCACGGCCGGCTTTCCTAATGAAAAATTAGGGAATAGGCTTACTCCATTATTGGTTAATTGGACGTTTGCGGAGGCAGACATTTTTTCTTGTCCAAAACAGAGTACTGGAAGCAATAGAATCGTAACGAATAATTTCTTCATAAGGGGTTTTATGATTTCAGAACAAAAGTAGGCCCATAACCTCAAGGGATTATTAATGATTTCAAATGAAAACTTATAAAAATCAAACATAACAAAAAAGCCACTTCGGCTGAAGTGGCTTTGATTGAGGAGTATTACTCTTCTTATTTTTTGAAACGCTGAAAGAATTCTTTCACTTGTTCACCGGCAGCCTCACGTCCACCAAGACCAAACATCAAGGCAAACGCTACAGCTATAGCACCAAGTGTAAGACCAAATGCAAGTTCTACTATTTCGTTAGCAATGCCCATTTGGCGAAGAGCAATAGCTATAAACAAGGCCAGAATGACGTATTTGGCAATATTTGCGACCAGCGAGTTGTCATCAGACTTGCTCATAAACTTGTAGGCGGTATTCGCTAAGAAGTTACCCAATAATAGAATTACAAGGCCGAACAGAATTTTAGAAGCCAGGCTTAATACTTCATTTAGAATATTGGTTAAGGCGGTAAATTCCAGTTCACCTACTGCTGTGGTAGCCCCAACCAATAAAATCATAAAAGTGGCCACACTTCCGATTACTGAGCTTAGTTTTCTTTCCCCAACAATTGAGTTTAAATTGTATTTAGCGGCATAGTCATTGATTCCAATATTCTCCAAAATACCCATAAGCAGCTGCACTACATATTTGCCTACAATGTAGAATACTGCCATAATGATAACTGCAAGAATGATTTTAGGGATAGCACGCATCAAATCAGTAAACATTGCCTTTGCAGGTTCAGTAATAACATCCATGTTCAGATAGTCAAGGGCAATCATCAGGATCGGCACAAAAACGAAAATGAAAACTACCTTTTTAAGAATATTGACAAGGTCAATATTGCCTAAGTTGAGTTTAATGCTCCACCTTTCTATAAACTCACCGCCCATGCCAATTAGCTCTGCAACAAACTGTGCCAGGTAATAGCCAATTACGCCAATCACGCCTGCACCAATAATATTAGGCACGGAAGACATAAATTTGGAAAGCATGTCTTTCAACGGGTCAAGTACATTACTTACACCTAAAATTTCTAGGGCTATTAATGATCCCATCACTAATAAGAGATAGTGGACAAGCTTGCCTACCATTTTGGAAGGTTTAGCCTTCCCTCTCTCAGACATTCTTTTATCAATGCTGGTACGTTTTACGAGTTTAGCCACCAAGCCTGAGATAAATTTGGCCACTACCCACGTAATAAAGAAGATTAGTACGGCGGATAAAGCTCGAAATAGCCCTGGGCCAATCATATTTGAAAGCTGTGAGCCGAAATTGGAGTTCATAAACTCCTGAAGTTGATTTTCCATGAGATTTAGGTTAATTGAGTAAGTAATATTTTTAAGGAGTTGATTATCAACTCTTAGCTTTTAGAAGACTGAGCATAAGAATGGTCACAATATTTTTGAGAAAATAAGTCGAAGAATGGCATTCAAATATTTTGAATAGCGAAGTGAAACAAACCTATGTTATAAACTTGCGGAGAACGAGATTCCAATTATCTTTGCAGCCTCAAAGGCACAGTAGTGCAATTGAATCGGGACTTTTGCTCACAACGCATTTGCCGGTTGCTGATAGCAGCTGACTCTTATCGCAAGAGTGAAGAAGAACGGTTCATAAAGGCTAGACAAGCCTTAAAACAGTCAAAGATTGGGCCTATAGCTCAGTTGGTTAGAGCACCTGACTCATAATCAGGTGGTCCCTGGTTCGAGCCCAGGTGGGCCCACTGAAAATCAAGGAGTTACGACGGAAGTTGTAGCTCCTTTTGTATTTTAGGCATACAATCTACATACATTATGCGTGATATTTGCTGTTACATTCTCTGGTCTGATAGCTTAGAACGCTTTTATACCGGTGCCTGTCAATTCGCTCTTGAAGAAAGAATAGAGAAACTTAATACGGGATTTTATCGTGGTCAAAATTTTACAAAGAAAGCCAGAGACTGGAGGTTATATCTTAAAGTTGAGGCGGTTGATTATTCTCACGCTGTGAGAATAGAACGCAAAATTAAATCGATGAAGAGCTCAGTATATATTCGGAATTTAAAGAAATATCCTGAATTAGTAGAGGAGTTGAAAGACAAGTGTAAGATTACTCATTTATAAAGAGACGAATCGCCTAGTTCTTCTTCCTAAACTCAGAAGGGCTAAATCCACTATATTTTTTGAACTGCTTACTGAGATGGCTTTCGTCTGTAAATCCAAATTCATAGGCGATTTCTGAAAGGGTTAATGGACTGTATATTAGCCGTGTTTCAATAAGTTTTAGCTTATACTTCGTAATAAACTGTTTGATAGACTCCCCAGTATGTTTTTTAAAAAAGATACTAATGTAGGTGGGAGCCATGTTGAAAACTTCGGCCAAGTGCTCTATGCTTAGTCTGTTTGGGAAATAGATATTCTTTTTGATATACATCAGTAGAGCCTCCAGAGTGTCATTTTGGGTTGGTGTATAGCCCACTTCGTCAATAAGTCTGAGATTTCTTGCTAAAACGTACATAATACTACGCATTAGGCTGTCTCTAATAATTTCATAATAGGGCGATGAAGAATTTTCATATTCTTTTTCCAGAACAGCCAGTAGCTCAAATAGCTTAACTCGCTCCTGTTGATTTTGTACGATTGAGCCTGGGTTTTGAGATGATACCTTTAGCAGATTTTCAAGTACTTCTAGTCCAGGTTTATCGCCTAATCCTCTGGCTTTACCGAATGACTCATTAAAACGAATAAAACAGAATTCGGTTAAAGATTGAATGTCAAAGGAGTGGAAATCCTCTGGACCTAGCAAAAAGATATCCCCTTCCTGGTAGGTGAATGAGTTGCCGTTAAGGTGATGAATTCCTTTGCCTTTTAGAATGAAAATAATCTCAAAATAGGTATGGTTGTGCACGGGATGTTGCCATACACTTTCCTCAAAATGATAAATATTGAACGGAGTATGTAAAACGTATCTTCTAATCAATTTTGGTATAGTTGATTCTTACTTAAGAATAACGGTTTTTTACAAGTCTTGAAATTGCTTGAGGACTTAGTTTTGCAGTCATAAATATCAATAATTTTTTCTGATGAAATTGAATAAAACCACTTATTTAAGTCTTTTATCATTGCTTTTGCTGTCATCCTGCAGCAATAAACGAGTAGAATGGGAAAACCTACTTGATTCTGATTTATCAAAATGGGAGAACTATCTAAGTTACCGATTCGAGGAAAATTACAATGGAAATATACCAAAGGATGAAGATGGGAATATTATTCAGCCTGTCGGGTATAATAAAGATGAAACAAAGGTTTTCTCGGTTCTTGATGAATCCGAAGGGCCAATTTTAAGGATCAGTGGGGAAATTTACGGCTGTTTATTCACTAAAAAATCTTACAAAAATTATCATCTGAAATTAAAGGTGAAATGGGGAGAGGATAAATATGTACCTCGTCAAAATCTTCTAAAAGATTCGGGAATACTATACCACTCTGTTGGAGAGGCTGGGGTAGAATATTGGCGTTCCTGGATGCTTTCTCAGGAGTTTCAGGTTATGGAAGGTCATATGGGGGATTTTTGGTGCCAGGCCAATTCGGTCATAGACATCAGGTCTTACCATTCAGAGGCCGGCGGTATCATGAGTCCTGTGGCCGATGAAAGTCAGCCTTTCAGAACTTTTAGAAGTGGGGAAGAGGGCTTTTGTATGAGATCTGCCAATTATGAAAGTCCGGTAGGAGAGTGGACCACTCTAGAGCTGGTTTGTTATGAAGGTCAAAGCCTTCACATCGTCAATGGACGGGTGGTTATGGTGTTAAAAGATTCTAGTTACAGTCTTGAAGACGGTTCATTAATGCCACTAATAGAAGGAAAAATACAGATTCAAAGTGAGGCGGCAGAGGTTTTTTATAAAGACATTAAAATAAGAGAGTTAGACGAAATGCCGGTCGAGTATCAAAAACTCTTTGAATCCTAAATCTCAATTAATAATCAAACTAAAATAATATGAAATCGAATAGACCATTAGTACCAGTAGCCTTTGCTGTAGCATTTATCTTTTTAACTGGTTTTATGCTTGGAAAGAGGCAGAACCCGACTCTTGAAACAAAAGTTATTTCCAAGCCTACGCCTGAAAATGAAGCCTGGGGTAAGATGTTTCTGTATTTGCCAGATTCTACTACCACCTATGGTTTAGGTAATGTAGTTTCAGGAATTGCAGAAATCAAGCCTGGAGAAGAAATTCATCCACCACATCAGCATTCAGAAGAAGAACTTCTCCTGATCACAGAAGGAAGTGGTACTTGGATAGTCGACGGTGTCGAGAGCCAGGCTAAGAAAGGAGATTTAATGTACTCGGAGCCCTGGATATGGCATGGACTTAAAAATACCAGCGATTCCACTCTTAAATTCTATTTTATAAAATGGAATAGTAAGGGCGTAAAGATTGCAGCTCATCAAGAGTAAAATGTTCACAGAAGTGCCACCATAGGTGAAAAGCCAAGTATGGTGGCACCTTCCTTTCAAACAATATTTTAAACCGAGCAAAATGGAGCAATAAATAGCAAGGACTCTTTATCAAAATTAGCGTCAGAGCTTATTGCTTATCTCAAAATCGGGTTTGAAGAAAGTAAGTTACAAATTGAGGCAATCGGCGGTTTGTCAGTTTTTTTGTCTTAAAACATCCACATAGGATTTGTCGAAATCACTTTCCATTAGGGCTTGTACGGACTTTTCAAGGTCGTAATCAAATCGTTTGACCTCAAATTTCGGCTTGCCATCAATAACATCCATTACCACATAACTTCCTCTATAGTCGCCATCTTTTGGCCGCCCTACAGATCCTGTATTGACTATAATTTTATTACCTTTTTCGGTCTGTAAATGTCTTACATAAGGAAGGTGGGTATGCCCGCAAATAATTATGTCCGTATCATTTTCTTGAAACAATTGTTTCAAATCGTCTGAGTCATGATCCTCTTTTAAGTACTCGTTAATTTTTCTTGGACTTCCATGTACGAGTAGCATAGAAAATGTCTCAAAGTCAAGTTTGATATGTCTGGGCAAACGACTGAGATATACTTTCTGGTCGTTGGAAAGTAGTCTGGAAGTTATCCCACGATTCGATTGATCAGTTGGGTCAATATATTTCAATTGTGCCTCATCATGGTTTCCGAGGATTGTAGGTATTTGTCTTTTTCGTATTTCATCCACCACCTCCCCTGGCCACACGTGATAACCTACTAAATCACCCAAGCAATAAATGGCATCTGGTTTTAAGGTGTCCATTTCTTTGAAAAATGCTTTTAAAGCAGGGAGATTGGCATGGACATCTGAGAAAAATACAATCATCAATAATATTTCTTTTTGAGCCAAAAGGCTACTCTGACAAGGAGGATAAGAGCTGGAACTTCTACAAGTGGGCCTATGACACCAGTAAAGGCCTGGCCAGAATTAAGTCCAAAAACAGCGATTGCCACCGCAATGGCGAGTTCGAAGTTATTGCCGGCGGCAGTAAAGGCTATAGAAGCATTTTTATCATATTCAGCACCCAGTGCCTTGCTCAGAAAGAATCCAATGAGGAACATCAAAGCAAAATAAATCAATAGCGGAATGGCAATACGAACAACATCAAGTGGTATTTCCACGATTAGTTCACCTTTCAATGAGAACATCACGATAATGGTGAATAACAGGGCAATGAGGGTTAGAGGTGATATTTTAGGAATAAACACTTCTGTATACCATTTCTCACCTTTTAAGCCGACCAAAAGCACGCGGCTTAATATTCCTAGCAGAAAAGGGATTCCCAAATAAATAGCAACACTTTCGGCAATTGTGCCAATACTGATATCTACAATGGCTCCTTTAAAACCGAAGAGGGGAGGTAATTTGGTAATGAACAGCCAGGCATAAAAACTGTAAGCAAAAACCTGGAAGATGCTGTTTAAGGCTACTAAACCTGCACCATATTCCGCACTTCCTTCAGCAAGATCATTCCAAACCAGCACCATGGCAATACATCTTGCTAGTCCAATTAAAATAAGACCTATCAGGTATTCAGGATAATCTTGTAAGAAGATGAGTGCTAAAATAAACATGAGTACCGGACCGATGATCCAGTTGAGCACCAGAGAAATTGAAAGGATCTTGACATTTTTGAAGACCTCAGGTAAAAGCTTATAATTCACCTTTGCTAATGGCGGGTACATCATTAAAATTAATCCTATGGCAATAGGAATATTGGTACTCCCAGAACTGAATGAGTTGATGATTTCTGAGCTTTTCGGAAAAAAGTGACCAATTCCAACGCCAAGAATCATGGCCAGAAAAATCCAGAGGGTTAAGTATTGGTCAAGAAAACCAAGTTTCTTTTTTGGGGTTGACATGATTAAGGATTGATTTTAGCGAACACATAAAACATCTCTGACGCTATCTGTAAAGACCTTTCATCATACTTTTCTGCTTCCTGAGGAGTATCATCAAATTCCTTCGGGTCTTCATAACGAACAGGAATTCTCTTCTCGGTACCAGGAATAAACGGACAGTTTTCGTCAGCATGAGAGCAGGTCATCACGGCAGCGAAATTCTCTGTAGTATTGGCTTTATCATCAAATAGTTTAGAAAACGCAGTGATGGATTCCATATCTGTGCCGGGAGAAAGACTGTAAATTGGGTTTTCAATTCCTTCACTGCTTATTTCAAAACCGGCTCTCTTCATTGAATCGACAGCACGTACATTAAATGCCGTCACCTCTACACCCCCTGAGAAGCAATTGGCATTCACACCATAGCTAATGGCTGCCGTTTTGGCCCAAATTTGAGAAAATTGACTTCTACGGGAGTTATGCGTGCATATAAAGTTGAGGTTAATCTCCTCATGAGCATTGACCTTCCCCTGTATGTAGTCAATCAGTACCTGTAGAACTTTCAGGCGTTCTTCAGAAATGGGTAATTCCAGGGCCTTTTCAATGGTTTGCTCTAGTCTCGCGTTAAATTTCTTCTTCATTTTAACAGCAGTCTTGTGTATTATTTTCTTCTAATTGATCAAAAAGTGAATTGAACATTTGTTGTATTTCTCGCCACCTTTTTGAGTTGATACAGTAGTTTATGGTAGAGCCTTCTATAGTCCCTTGTATGAGACCTACATTTTTCAATTCGCGTAAATGTTGGCTTACGGTAGCTTGTGCAAGTCCTAGTTCCAGTACCAAATCTCCATTGATACAGCCTTTGGTTACGAGCAAATGCTGAATGATAGCCACTCGTGCCGGATTTGATATTGCTTTAGCAATCAATGCCAGCTCGTTTTGCTCTTTCGTAAATAAATCTGTCTTCGTTACTCCCATAATATTAAGTCATTGCAATATTACGATAAGTCTCTCAAGATTCTTAAAGTCAAGATCAAGAAATTATAAAATTTACTCCCAGATGGTATGGTGAGATGGACCATTTGGATCATCAACACGCTTATAGGTGTGGGCTCCAAAGAAGTCCCTTTGGGCTTGTATCATATTGGCTGTATGATGGTTATACAAATGAGCGTTTAAGTAATCTACTGCAGACAAATGACAAGGGACAGAAACTCCGGACGTAATAGCTGTAACCGCTACTTCTCTTAATGAACCCAATTGTGCAGTGATATTTGGGGTATTTAAAAGGAAGTCTGTGCCTTCTTTTAGTTGCCCAATCAAGCCCTCCATTAACTCTGATCGGATGATACATCCATTGGTCCAGATTCTCGCTAATTCAGAGAGGTTTAGTTCCCAACTGAATTCATCAGAAGCTCGTTTGATCAACTCAAAACCTTGTTGGTGATTAACCAATCTCGCCAAAGCATATGCTTCTTTAAGGGCTTCTACGTTGATGGGGTTTCCAGACTTCGTTTCAGCATTAAAGTGAGCTGTATACTGGGTTCTTTTGTCCTTAAAAGATGAAATATATCGTGCAAATAGGGCAGAAGAGATCATTGTGGCAGGTATTCCCAATTCCGCCATGACTACCGTAGTCCAGCTGCCCGTTCCCTTATTACCTGCCTTGTCAAGGATAAGGTCGATGAGGAAATCTTCGCCTTCTTTCTTTAGTAATAACTTCTGAGAAGTTTCTAGCAAATAGCTGCTCAAGCCAGCCTTCATCCATTCATCAAATACACCGGAAATAGCCTCAGGCGATAATCCGTTTACGTACCTTAGTAGAGCGTATGACTCTGCAATGAGCTGCATTTCTGCATACTCAATCCCGTTGTGTATCATTTTAACAAAATGGCCTGAACCGCCTTTTCCGATATATGTACAACAGGCATTACCTCGGGCATCTCTGGCTGCAATAGCCTCCAGATAAGGAGCAATTTTCTCATATGCCTCCTGATGCCCTCCTGGCATAATTGAAGGCCCTTTTAAGGCTCCCTCTTCACCTCCTGAAACTCCTGAACCTACAAAATGAAGACCGTTCTTCGCTAACTCATCAATACGTCTTTCAGTATCTTTGAAGTGTGAGTTTCCACCATCAATAATAATATCTCCTTCCTCTAACAAAGGTTTTAAGTCCTCAATGACATAATCTGTGATCTTTCCGGCATTTACCATCAGGAAAATTTTCCTTGGTCTGGCCAGGCTATTGACAAATGCCTTTAGATCTTCAAATCCTTTTGCTTCATTGAATACATCAAATTCTTCAATGAATTTTTCAGCCACTTTTTCTTCAGAATCTTTCACGAAGCGATTGTATAGGGCGAGTTTAAAACCTTTGCCAGCCAGATTTCTAGCCAGGCTTTTTCCCATGACACCAAGGCCAATTAGTCCAAATTCTTGCTTGTCTGCGGTGAGTTGATTCATGATATCTTTAATAATTAAGTCGGGAGATTGGTCAATAGAAGTTTGAATGCCATAAGTTGGTTCTTCCAGCGTTGCAAATTGCGAATCAAGCAAACCTGGAGGCATGAAATGGTTTTTTCTTGCCTTCATTCGCTTGTCAATAAGCTCATAGCTTCCTTTTAAGTAAACCAGATGGCCATTAGTTAAGCCCTCAAAAAGGATAGTTCTATACGTTTCTTTAAGTGCAGAGCAGGCAAAAATAGCATTCTTTTCTTCCTTGGCTTTAGCGTTTAAAGCCGCTAACCAACCTGCACGATCATTGTCGTTTAGTGGTTCGCCTTTGCTCATTTTATCAATATTTTCTTGCGGGTGGAAGTCGTCACCGTCAAAAAACGGTATGTTTAATTTTTGGGCCAGGGCGTCTCCGATCGTGCTTTTACCGCTACCGCAGACTCCCATTACGAATATGATCATTTAGGAGAGGTTAAACTGTGCGGCAAAGAAAAGGAAAAGCATGCTTTTTAGAAAGCATCCCCCAGAAGATTAGGCTTTGCCATGTCAAACGACCGAAAAGAATTAAATTTGAGCCGAATTAGGAAATCAGATGGATATCAAAACCAGAATCAAACAATTGGCCTCAGAATTCGCTGAGGATTCAATAGCTATCAGAAGGCACATTCATGCGAACCCTGAATTGTCTTTTGAAGAATATAAAACATCAAAATTTGTAGCCTCCAAACTCCGAGAAATGGGTCTGGAACCCGAAGAAGGTGTGGCTGGTACAGGGGTAGTGGCACTAATCAAAGGGAAGAACCCTGACAAAAAAGTGGTGGCCTTACGAGCGGATATGGATGCCTTGCCTATTACAGAAACCAATGATGTACCCTATAAGTCTCAAAATGAGGGTGTGATGCATGCTTGTGGGCATGATGTGCATACCACTTCTTTATTAGGGACAGCTAGGATTTTGAGTCAGCTTAAAGATGATTTTGAAGGAACTGTCAAACTAGTTTTTCAGCCCGGAGAAGAAAAAGTGCCAGGTGGTGCTTCTTTAATGATCAAAGATGGGGTACTGGAAAATCCAAGACCGGCGGGTATGCTAGGGCAGCATGTAGCCCCGAATATCCCGGTAGGCAAAGTTGGTTTTAGAGAAGGTATGTATATGGCAAGTACAGATGAAATCTACCTTACTGTTAAAGGAAAAGGTGGTCATGGAGCAGCTCCAGATCAATGCATCGACCCTATTGTCATTGCTTCTCATATTATTATTGCCTTGCAGCAAATAGTCAGTAGAAATAGAAAACCGACAAACCCTTCAGTTTTAACTTTTGGGAAAATCCAGGGATTAGGAGCAACGAATGTGATTCCGAATGAAGTGAAAATTGATGGTACTTTCCGTAATATGAATGAGGAATGGAGGGCAAAAGGGCTTGAACTCATTGAAAAAATGGCGAAAACCATGGCTGAGTCTATGGGTGGAAGCTGTGAGGTTTATATTGGACATGGTTACCCTTATTTAGAGAATAATCCCAAGCTGACCTCCAAAATAAGATCCTATACCGAAGACTACATGGGTAAAGAAAATGTAGTGGACTTAGATCTCTGGATGGCCGGAGAAGATTTTGCCTTTTATTCACAGGTGATCGATAGCTGCTTTTACCGCCTAGGCATCAGAAATGAGGAGAAAGGCATTACTTCAGGAGTTCATACACCTACTTTCAATATCGATGAAAACGCTATTGAAATTGGAATGGGCTTGATGGCTTATAATGCTTTAAGAGAGTTGGCGGAAGAATAGCCAAGACCGAAAATTGAATGGTAAATAACAAAAAAGGAGCCTATTGGCTCCTTTTTTATAACGATTGGTGAATTTATCTTCTCACCAAATTAACTCTAATCCCGGCGTTAATTTGAGGGTGTAAGAACAATAAATCGGGAATAAGCTCAGTGTAAACTCCTCCGTCAAGAAAAACGCCCACATCATTCCCTGGTAAATCGTATTCAATGCCTGCATTTCCTGCGGGTCCTAATGAAACGTGCTTTTCGCCGTCTTGACGGGTACCAATGATGTTTTCTTCAGAGGCGTAATCTCTATAATTTATTTGTCCACCAAAGCCGTAATAAACCTTGAGGCCCTGATTTTTACCAAGAGAATAATGCCATGAATACAAACCTTGAAACATCAAACCCGCTTTTTGATAGTTACCTTTTCTGTAGTCTCTATTAGTACCGTATAAAAAACCGTACGTACCAAAATTGACATCAAAGGCCTTATCTCCATATTGAAAATACTTTCTGATGTTGATTCCCAATGGTTCACCGATTTTTATACCGACCGCTACGTTATTTTCGTATTGAGCTTGAGTTTGGAAAGCAATGGCTGTTAAGAAAGCCGTTAGTATTACTAATTTTTTCATTTATTCTGTTTCTTTCTTTTTGTGGTTTTATCAGGAGAATCCTAATCTAAGTAAATTAAAAAAGAATCATTCCTTCCTGGAGACAATTAACTCCTATTTTACCACTACTGCATCTTTGAGAATATAATTGAGCTCATCCAGGTTGTCCTTATTGAGTTCAAGTTTACCACGAAGTGTCAGTCGTTCATCCGTATCAAAACGTCTATTGACCGTTTTAAATTTTATACTCATCACAGATTCTGGGCCGGCTCCACCACAGAAAAAGCAAGCCGCATAAGGATTTGCAGATAAAACATAATAGTTAGACTCAATATCTATGGGGATCATGTAACCGGTAATGGAAACATCTTTGCCGTTCAATGTTTGAACAGAAGCACCAAAGTCAGGTTCTAGGATGAACATTCCTTCAGAAGGGCTCCACTTCTTATTGAAGTTGACATCACTTAAAGTCTTCCAATCTATTTTAAGTGGCTGATCAGACGCTAGAAGCATTGTGCCAATAAATAATGGGAAGAGAAGTAAAATGTATTTGACTTTCATAAATTCTTTATTGCTCTGCAAAACTAAGCATACCCTAAATTCTTCTTGCTTTTCGGCCTTTAAAAGATTCTGCAGTTGTTATAATTTCAATATACCCAACGAATATTATTCTCATAAAATTTCTTTGCGAGTATCTAATCTATCATAAAGCCCAAAAATGGGAAACATTAATAGTACTCTTACCTTACTAGTGGTGATTTTTCCGGATAGAGAAATCCTTTTAGAGGACTTTATAAATGTCAATTTTAATGAACGACCTGCACTTTTAAAAGGTTTAGATCATGTGAGACATTCATGAGCTTTGGTTTTACGAAGCCAATCTGTGATGCCTCAAAATGATGACCATTCTCATATGCAGTGGCAGAGTAGAATAGTTATTTTTGAAAACAATTTATTTCAACACAAAAAACAACAGAACTATGTCATTAAGATTAGGAGATGTAGCACCGGATTTCACGGCTGACACTACTCAAGGTAAGATAAATTTTCACGAATGGTTGGGTGACTCATGGGGAATGCTTTTCTCACACCCTGCTGATTTTACGCCTGTTTGTACTACTGAATTAGGGAAAACGGCTCTTTTGAAAGGCGAGTTTGAGAAAAGAGGGGTGAAGACTATTGCGGTTTCTGTAGATGACCTCGAATCACATAACAAGTGGGTTCCGGATATTGAAGAGGTAAATGGTGTAACCATGAATTTCCCGATTATTGCGGATGAAGAAAGAAAAGTTGCTGAGTTATATGATATGATTCACCCGAATGCCTCTGCAAAAGCAACGGTTCGTTCGGTATTCATCATCGGGCCAGATAAAACCATCAAGTTGATGTTAACTTACCCGGCTTCTACAGGAAGAAACTTTACTGAGCTTTTAAGAGTAATTGATAGTCTTCAGTTAACAGCTAATCATTCCGTAGCTACTCCGGCAGATTGGAAAGATGGTGACGATGCCATTGTAGTACCTTCAATTAGTACTGAAGATGCCATTAAGAAATTCCCGAAAGGGGTTAAAGAGGTGAAGCCGTATTTGAGATATACGCCTCAGCCGAACAAATAATTAGACGCTGATTATCAATTCAAAAGGCTGCTCTAAAAAGAGCAGCCTTTTATGTTTGATTCCGATTTTTTTTACTTCTATTTTTGTATCAATAAGTGAGAAAAAGAAAGAATCATACTACTTGGGTAGATAGAACCCTTAATCTGATTTTCAGACCTAATAGTCTGTATTTTCTGGTGTTGACGTTCTTCATCGCCACGTATCCGTCCTCGGTTACTGATGGAATGTTGGCTGCCAATATCGACTCCCCAAATCTGAGAATTCCACTTCGGTATAATACGCATGGAGTTGATATTTCTCATCATAATGGAGATATCAACTGGGATAAAGTCATTGCTCATAGTAATCACCACAGTTCTGTCAAATTTTGCTTCATAAAAGCCACAGAGGGTACAGATCTTATAGATAAACGCTTCTCAAAAAACTGGGAAGAACTTCACAGCAGGAAGATTAGAAAAGGTGCTTACCACTTTTATAGTCCACAGGCAGACCCTCGTTTACAGGCTCTTAATTATATCTTAAACGTCAAACTTACAAAGGGTGACTTCGTACCGGTCTTAGATTGGGAAGTTTTGGGTAGGGGTAGAGCCAGAAGAGACATTGTGAAAAATGTGACGGAATGGCTTGAAATTATTGAGAAACATTACGGCGTAAAGCCGATCATCTACACCAACAGGTACATTTATCAGACCTATATAAAAGAGCATTTTGAGGATTATCCTCTCTGGATTTCTCAGTATTTCGTGCCTGAGCCTGTCGGTTTTGATATGTCACAGGTTTACTTCTGGCAGTATAGCACACTTGGGAATATAGAGGGCATAGAATCTAACGTAGATTTTAATGTATTTCTAAAGGATGATTTCGAATTCGAAAGGGTTACACTTCGTCAATAGTTCTGTATCCATAACATTTGTTCTAAATAAAACCTATTCTTTACCCTATGTTACAGTCAATAGACTTTACACAAACAAAAGCATTTCAAACACTAAAGTCTCATCAGAAAACCATTTCTAAGAAAACTATAAAAGAGCTCTTTGAAGAGGATCCGAAGAGGTTTAAAAAGTTTTCTGTGCGATTTCAGGATATCCTACTGGATTATTCCAAAAACAGAATTTCTGGTAGAACAATGACGTATTTGACCAGACTGGCCGAAGAATGTCAGCTGGAGGATGCTATTGCAAAGATGTTTGCCGGCGAAGAGATAAACCAGACTGAAGGAAGAGCTGTACTTCATACAGCCTTAAGAAACAGATCCAATACCCCGGTTTTGGTTGACGGTAAAGACGTGATGCCAGACGTCAATCGAGTGTTGAAACAAATGGAGGAGTTCTCAGAATCTGTAAGATCTGGAGAATGGAAAGGGTACACCGGTAAAAAGATTAAGGATATTGTCAATATAGGTATTGGTGGGTCTGACTTGGGACCTGTTATGGTAACTGAAGCTCTTAAGCCTTACACCAAGAAAGATCTTAATGTACACTTTGTTTCGAATGTAGACGGTACTCATATAGCCGAAGTCCTGAAAAAGGTAAAACCTGAGACTACCTTATTTATGATAGCCTCAAAAACATTCACGACGCAGGAGACCATGGCAAACGCCGGAGCTGCCAAGGAATGGTTTTTAAGTAATGGAGCAGAGCTGGAGGACGTTAAGAAGCACTTTGTGGCTCTTTCTACCAATGAGACCGGAGTTTCAGCATTTGGTATTGATACCAAAAACATGTTTGAGTTTTGGGATTGGGTAGGAGGTAGATACAGCCTTTGGAGTGCCATTGGTTTGTCTATTGCCTGTGCTATAGGATTTAAAAATTATGCGGCTCTTTTGGAAGGAGCACATGATATGGATATTCACTTCAAAACAGCTCCTTTAGGAAGAAATATTCCTGTTATACTTGGTATGCTGGGTGTATGGTATAATAATTTTTATGGTGCTGAGTCTCATGCCATTCTGCCTTATGATCAATACATGCACCGCTTTGCTGCTTATTTCCAGCAGGGAGATATGGAGTCAAACGGTAAATACGTAGACCGATCGGGTAATAAGGTTTCATACCAAACCGGGCCAATTATCTGGGGAGAACCAGGCACTAACGGTCAGCATGCCTTCTATCAATTGATTCATCAAGGTACCAAGCTGATACCTTGTGATTTTATTGCTCCTGCAAATACCCATAATCCGGTAGGTGATCAGCATAAGATGCTTATGGCAAACTATTTTGCTCAGACAGAGGCTCTGATGAATGGTAAATCGGAGGAGCAAGTTACTGAGGAACTAAAAGTCTCTGGTAAATCTGCTGAAGAAATAGACTTTCTAAAGCCGTATAAAGTATTTGAAGGAAATAGACCAACCAACTCGTTCCTAGTGAAGAAACTTACCCCGAAAACGCTGGGTAGTTTAATTGCCATGTATGAGCATAAGATTTACGTTCAGGGTATCATTTGGAACATCTTTAGTTTTGATCAGTGGGGTGTGGAATTAGGAAAACAGTTGGCCAAGACTATCTATCCTGAACTAAAGGATAAGGAAGAAGTAAATAGCCATGACGCTTCAACAAATGGCCTGATCAATACTTTCAAAAAATGGAATAAATAGGAGAGAAGACCCTTAAAAGCCTCATTTGAGGCTTTTATTTTCGTATTTTATTTTCAGTAAATTTTGAAAAGATGGAAAATATAAAATTTATAGACTTTTTCTTTGGAAGTATAAATTCAATAAATTATGTTTGAACTGTCATAAGGAAAACGAGAAAATAATCGCTCAAACATTCCGAATTGATTAAGAAAATCCGATGGATTTACGTGCTTTTTTGATAAACCGAAAATTGAACCCGACACCCTAGTAACTGTCATTAATTGCCTGCTTGTTATGCATTATTACGTGCTTGTGCAATAGAGCAAGCAGGCAAGTTCAATTCCTCAAAAGAGCTTAAGATATAGATATTAAATCGCTGGTTTATTTCCAGCAGATTGAAGATAAGTAGTATAGATTCACTCAGTAGCCGGATTGGCTCCGATCGTTTGATTGGAGCTAATTTTGTTTTAAGCCAACCCTGTTTCGACT
Source organism: Jiulongibacter sp. NS-SX5 (assembly GCF_052828545.1). Next base: position 941,668 of record NZ_CM128248.1, on the reverse strand, counting down.
AAAAATAATTAATGAGGGCAGAGGCAGCGTAGAAAATCATAAAGCCGCATAGAACTAGTTTCATTGCTATGCCTGCTGCAAAACCGGCAAAACTTCCTACAGCGGCTCTTAAGGCATTTTGTTTGTCGCCCCAAAGGTATTCACCGATCAGAGCCCCAAGAAAGGCTCCTATAAATATTCCAAAAGGTCCAAAGAACATTCCGATAATAAGCCCGGCCGTAGAGCCTCGCATTCCGGCTTTGGTTCCCCCGAATTTTTTGGTACCCCAGATAGGCACGTAGTAATCTAAAAGTGTAATAATGACCGTGGCAGCACCAAGGCCAAAGAGCAAATCTTCTGAGAAGTCGGCATATTTTGAGTAATGCAAGGCTATAATGCCTGCAAAACTTAAAGGCGGACCAGGCAACGGTAGTACCGAACCTGCAAGACCCACCAAGAGGCACAAAATACTAATGACAAGTAAGAAGATATCCATGTTAGGTCATGATCAATGGTTCGGGCTTCCTACTTTCCTGAAGTAGATGTTCTATTTCATTCACTGCCTTATTTAAGGTTTCAGCACCCGGTAAGAAGACGATTCTAAAGTGTGCTTTATCAAAAGTATTGAACCCTGAACCTGGCACTACGAGTACATGATGCTCATTGAGCAGATTGAAAGTGAACTCTTCATCGTCTTTGAAGTTGAACTTCTTCAAATCAATTTTTGGGAATACATACATTGAACCTTTAGGTTTAACGCAGGTAATACCCGGAATATCGGTAATTCTATAGTGAATCAGGTCTCTTTGTTTTCTTAAACGACCTTCTTCTGCTACCAAATCATCTATACTCTGATAACCTCCTAAGGCAGTTTGAATAGCATACTGAGTAGGCACATTGGCACAGAGTCGCATACTGGCCAGAAGGTTAATGCCCTCCAGGTACGATTTTGCCTTTTCTTTTGCTCCACTGGCAATCACCCAACCGCCTCTAAAGCCTGTGGCTCTATAATTTTTTGAAAGACCTCCAAAAGTCATGAAAAACACATCATTGCTCAATGAGGCCGTTGGTACGTGTTTATTGCCATCATACAAGATCTTGTCATAAATCTCATCTGAAAATACGATCAGATTATGTTCTGCTGCCAGCTTTACTATCGATTCCAGTACATCTTTCTCATAAACCGCACCAGTTGGGTTATTCGGGTTAATGAGAACAATGCCCTTTGTTTTTGAAGTAATTTTAGAGGCGATATCATTCACATCCGGATTCCAGTCAGACTCTTCGTCACAGATATAATGGACAGGCTTTCCTCCTGAAAGACCAACGGCGGTGGTCCACAAAGGATAATCAGGACTAGGTATTAAGATCTCATCACCGGGATTTAATAGAGCCTGCATTGTCATAACGATCAGCTCGCTTACCCCATTACCGATAAAAATGTCTTCTATTCTTACATCAGCAATCCCGATCTGCTGTGTATAGTGCATTATGGCCTTTCTGGCCGAGAATATTCCAAGGTGGTGACAGTAGCCCTGGGCGTTTCTGAGGTTCAAAATCATGTCTTCCATGATCTCATCAGGTACATCAAACCCAAAAGGAGCCGGGTTACCAATGTTCAAATTGATGATTTTATGTCCCTGTGCCTCTAACTGCTGAGCCTTATCAAAGATTGGCCCACGTATAGCGTAGGACAACCTATTCAGGCGTTCACTCTTCAAATATTCCATTTTCTGTTATGATTTCCTCTCAAGAAAACGATCAACGTTTTCTTTAATTCTGCTGTAAATATCTGTATTATTCGCCGGAACAAAGGTTTCTCCTGTCACTTTTTCGAATAATTCGATATATCTGTTACTTATTTCGGTACACTTCGCTTCAGTCATTTCGGGGACACTTTGACCGTCTTTACCCTGAAAACCATTCTCAATCAACCATTCTCTCACAAACTCTTTCGATAACTGTTTCTGAGGATTTCCAGCTTTTTGGTTCGCTTCATATACGTCAGCATAGAAGTAACGAGATGAGTCTGGTGTATGGATTTCATCAATTAAGGTAATCACACCTTTATTTTCACCGAACTCATATTTGGTATCTACCAGAATTAATCCTTGTGAAGCCGCGATTTCGGTACCTCTTTCAAAAAGGGCCAAGGTAATACGCTCAAGTTCCTGATATTTTTCTTTTTGCACCAGTCCCTGGGCAATGATCTCTTCTTTTGAGATATCTTCATCATGCCCTTCTTTAGCTTTAGTAGTTGGGGTTATGATAGGTTGAGGTAACTTATCATTCTCTTTAAGCCCCTCAGGTAAAGAAACACCACATAACTCACGACCACCATCACGGTAAGTTCTCCAGGCGTGTCCGGCCAAATAACCTCTTACCACCATTTCTACCGGAAAAGTCTCACATTTGATTCCGTAAGAAGCGTTCGGGTCAGGTACTTCGAGTAACCAATTAGGTACGATATCTTCAGTGGCCTTTAAAAACTTGGCGGCAATCTGGTTGAGCACCTGGCCTTTGCAGGGAATAGCCTCCGGTAAGATCACATCAAAAGCAGAAATACGGTCAGAAGCAATCATAAGTACTTCTTCTCCGAAGTCAAAAACGTCTCTTACTTTACCCTTATAGTGGCCCTCCTGACCTTTGAATGAAAAATTAGAATCCTTTAATACGTTCATTTTTTTACCATTTACCGTAATCTAAACTGTCTTTACTCGCAGTTCTGATCTTTAAAATATTATCAAATTCACTTTGACGCATGGCGTCTAAAAGCTGCAATGCCTGTGTTAGATCTATTTCCGGCGGATCAGAGTTCTCCAGGTTATCATCTCCACTTTCATTTTCATCTAATATTCCTCCTTCATTTTCATTCCGGTTGTCATTTTTCGGAGCGTTAGGTGGAGGAGGTTGATTTTTATTATTCTTATAAATCGCATTGAGCAATTCATAGTTATACTTCGCAAAAGTATTATTGTTTTCAGTCTCAATGGCGTTTTTGAAGGACTTTATTGCCTGCAGTGTATCTCCTTGCTGTGCAAAAAACAAGCCTTCCTGATGAAAGGCAATAGAAACGTATTGCGTATTTCTGAGCAGTTTTAAACGCTGAATCTCCTTTTCAAAAAGGTCTGATTCTTTTTGCCTGAGGAGGCAGGAGGTGACTTTTAACCGCGAGCTTGGCAAAATTCGGGTTGTACTGTCTGCAGTTAAGTATAAGTCAATAATCGATTCACAATCACCTTTTAACTCATACTCATCTATTAACTCATTTATTTCTGACTGTTCCTGATAGGCCTGAGGAAGCTGAAAAGCCACGAAAAAACGGATGATATAATAGACAAAAGGCAACATTATAATTCAAATAATTTGATTTTAATCAGCCCATCCAATAGTGCCAAAATTAATCCGACGAGTAGAAAGTTTGAATATTTATTATTCAAAACTAAAACCTTTCTTAGGTCGATATTCTGATTTCCAACTGCATTGATCACTGTGGTGAGTTCATCAACATTGAAAGTCGAATTATTGAGTTCAATAACATGATCGCCTGCTCCAGCCATTCTGTTTAAGTTATCAATATCCAGTTTTGATACTTGCAAGTTGCCAGTATCATCCTTTTGATTTTCGCCGTTTATGTTAATGTAAGAGCCTTCTGGCGAACCTACTCCCACAAAAATGGCGGCATCGGTGTATTTTCTTACACTGTCAATGATGTTGGAATTGACATAGCCAAAATCTTCACCATCTGTTAGTACTAGTGCCACACGAGATAAATTGTTTTGCTGTATAGACGAGGATTTAAACTTCAAATAGATTTCTTCAAGAGCAGCGGAAAGATTTGTGCCGCTATTGGGCATGATAGAAGTTCGTAAATGCTGAAGGTACTCCTTAATGATATTATGATCATAAGTCATTGGTACAAGCCAATAGGCCTCAGAACTGAATACCAATAGGCCGAGTCTATTATTCGGAAGTCGATCTATTAGACGGTTGAGTTCAATTTTCGCTTTCTCCAATCGACTGGGGTTCAGATCAGAGGAATTCATGGATTCTGACAAATCAATGGCTACAATTATGTCTTTGGTTGTCGTTTGTGTTTCAGATTCTATGCGACCAAAACTTGGACCTAATAAAGCAATGATGAAAAGACCAATATAGGTTGCTCTCAAAATTAGCTTCATGAAGCGAAGCCTGGATGCCTTTCCCAGTGTTTTACCGACTACATGAAGTCTCCAGAAAAAATACAGATAGACCAGTAGAAATATAATAATGTAGCCTATTTCATATATCGATATGGATTTGGCCCAATTCATTTAGCTGAAATCAAATTGGCCATCAGCCTATATGCCCCTGGTACACCAGCTGGTAACTCCCTAAAGAATGAAATTCCGGTATAGATATAGTTTCCCTTGCCGAAAGGAGCAATAATTAAGCTACCTTCTTTAGCTGTTTCATTTGTATCATTCATGCTGAAGACCGGTTGGAACTCAGGAGCCCAATTATTGGCAAAGTAAAGACCACGTTCTTGTACCCATCCCTCAAAATCTTGAGAAGTGATTTTGTTAGGGTAGTTTAAAAGTGGATGATTAGCATCAATATATCTAACCTCAGCATCCTCCTGACTTACACGATCACGACTAATCTCAAAATCATAAGGACCCAGTTTCCAATCCCAATCAGATCTACGGCTTCTTGTTTGATATTGACAGATGAGATTTCCACCCTCCTTGACAAAGTCCAATAGATTCTTTTTGTAGAATGGAAGCCAGTCAAATACGTTATAGGCACGTACTCCTATCAAGATAGCATCATACTTATTAAGGTTTTGACTCAATTCAGCCTCAGAGAGAAGATGTACGTTATAGCCCATTTGCTCCAGGGCTTTAGGAACTTCATCTCCAGCTCCCATGATGTAGCCGATATTCTTTCCCTTTTTCTTTAAATCGAGCTTTAAAGCCGAAATTCTGGCAACTGGAAAGGAAGTAGTCTCAGGAATATGGTCGTATTTAATTTGATGCAGAGCCCTGTTAAATTGATTGCCTTCGGAGTTGACAATGAATTGTATTACTCCCTTTCCGCCAGTGCTCGATGGTTTTATTTCAATTGGGACTATTTTCTCGTCATACTTATTTTCTAACTCAAAACTTACACTGGCAGGGGAGGATTCCCAGCCTTCTGGTAGTTGAAGGTTTAATCGACCTCTGAAATTATCCTTTGAGGATTTTAATGTCACTAAGATACTTTGAGGTGTATTATCATTGAAGACCAGAGAGCCTAAGTTAGGTGTGATGGTAACCTCTGGACGTATTTCCAGCGGTCTGTAAATTTCTCCATAGCTAGGTACTACGTACTTATATTTGACCTCGATTTCTTTCTCAAAGATTTCACCTCCAATAGAAAAAACTGTTTTAAGCCTAACTGCCGGAGGTGATAAGGGCAGATTACGATACTTTTCATCACTTATTTCATAAGAACCTAATAGATGATCTGCTTTTAGCCAATATGGCTGTGTGATCTCAAAATCCTTTGGAAGGTCAATTTGATATTCATGCTCAAACAAGCTATTCAGTTCCAAATCCTTATCAAGGGTTAATGTCTCTTGATTTAATGAGTTGCTTACTGAAAGAAATTTAACATCCAAGCTCGTTCTATTGACGCTCAATATTTTAGCCTCTAATTGCTCACCTGGAGCATATGAATAATCTGATGCTAAAGCCTCTAAATACAATCCTGCGAAGTAAGGGATGATTTCATCCAGGTCTCTTTTTTTACTTTTTAGGAGTGGACTAGAAGGAAGTGAATTCAGAAATTTTCTAAGCTGCAATAAAGCAGGTACAGATCTTTCAGGGGCAGCGGCATTAAAGTTTCGAATGATATCATTTAGGTATGCAGTAACCATTTCACCACCTTTAATTCTACCCCAAGTGGTATTTATACCATCAAAAAGGTCCTCTTCTGCTGGCTCACCAAGTGTATGTTTTAAAACTTCTTGTCTGGATCCTCTGAAAAGAGAAGTTCCAAACCCTTGACTCTTGTGCATACTTCTTGCCGATAAGCCAAGCTCTCCATAGGAAGCCCCTAGTAAAGAATTATAGCGGCCCACATCCACTTTTATATAGCTGCTGCCATCTTCAGGTGGTGTATTGGTAAATCCAGCTCCATAGTAATTCCATACCAGACGAGTTGGTTGCCATAAAGAAACATCTTCTAGTTGCTCAGGAAATACTTCAGGGTCCGCCGCACCTGTAAATGCTTTTTCGGCCAAAAGTGAAGATGCTGAATGATGACCATGGCCTGCTCTGGCATCAGGTGGGAAACGCGTAATCAAAACATCAGGTTGAAATTTACGTATTCGGTAAACTAAGTCTGAGAATACCTTTTCTTCATCCCATGTAGCCAATGCTTCTTCAGTGGTTTTGGTATATCCAAAATCATTTGCTCGGGTAAAATACTGCTCGCCACCGTCAATACTTCTGGCTCCCAAAAGCTCATGAGTACGAAGTAGACCTGCAAATTCACCTTTTTCAGTACCCAAAAGGTTTTGGCCACCATCACCTCTGGTCATTGAGATATAAGAGGTTCTTACTTTTTTGTCATTGGCTAACCAGGTAATTAATAAGGTATTTTCATCATCTGGGTGAGCTGCTATATACATGGCAGAACCCATCACTTTGAGCTTCTCTAGCTCATGCAATAACTCTCCGGAGCCTTTAGGATTAAATTGTGAATGACCTGATTTCCAACCAATAAAAAAGAAAGCAACTAGGAGCAGTTTTTTCATAACTTTGTAGAAGATGCGTTTGAACGTGAAAAGCCCCTTAGTATTAGGTTTGTTATTTGTCTTGACAGGCTCCTCGTTATTGTTTGCACAGCAAAGTAACAACGATTTTGTCGAAGGCGAAATTTATGTCAAGGTGAAAAATAAAAAGTCGACCCGAGGTTTCTTCAAAAGGTCGTCATCTGTCAATATTTCCAGAGAAATACCCGAGATCAAACAAAAACTAGAAAACGAAAAGACCAAAATTGAGAAGGCTACTCAACCTTTCTATAAATCTAAAAACGATCGCCTTAATTCAGTTTACCGATTAAAAGTGAACAGTGAGCTAGAATTGGATGAAGCCATCAAGGAACTCCGTGCTGACCCGGAAATAGAATATGTAGAGCGAGTAAGACGCAGGAAAGTCATAGCTACTCCTAATGATACCCTATATGCTGATCTATGGCATTTAGAAAAAATTAAGGCTTCTCAGGCTTGGGATGCGAACCCCGGTGGTCCTGATATAATAGTGGCTGTGGTGGATAATGCCATTCAGGTGAATCATCAGGATTTGCAGGGAAATATGGTAGCGGGAAGAGATGTCGCAGAAAATGATAATGATCCTTCACCTCCTAATGACATTTTCTCGCATGGTACCCATGTGGCAGGAATTGTGGCTGCGGTTAATAATAATGTCACCGGGATTAGTTCTGCCAGTAATAATAAGGTAAAGTTGATGCCGATTAAGTCAACTTTCGACGCTTCAGATCACCGCTTTATTGATAGAGGTTTTGAGGGAATTGAATGGGCTATTGATAATGGGGCAGATATTATCAGTTTAAGTTGGGGTGGACCAGGTTTTTCTCAATTAGAACAGGATGTTATTGATGATGCCTATAATAATGGTATTTTAGTTATTGCGGCAGCAGGAAATGAAGACTCTGATGAAGCTCAATACCCCGCGTCCTATAATCATGTAATTTCTGTGGCTAGCCTGGACCAATCAGATGAAAGAAGCTATTTCTCAAGCTACGGCCCCTTGGTGGATATAGCAGCTCCCGGTCGCTTTATTTTAAGTACAATACCTACAAATGATTATGCTTCTTTCAGTGGTACGTCCATGGCTACACCCTTGGTAGCCGCTTCTGCAGGCTATCTTCTTTCTTGTTTTCCGAGTTTGAGTCCTGACAGTGTTGAAATTATTTTAGAAAAAACGGTTGATAATATTGATGCTCAAAACCCTGACTATCTAGGACAACTAGGCTCAGGTCGTTTGAATTTATTAAATGCGGTAGCTTGTAAAGGATCTAACCTTTTCGATCAGAACCCAGCGGCTCTGGAAAGTACATTTTTTTGTGAGGGAGATTCAGTTCAATTATCCGTGACTCCTGTAGAAAGTGAAACTTTCCAATGGATCAGAAATGGGAATGTAGAAAGTACATCTAGTACCTTCTATGCCAAGAATGAAGGAGCTTATATCCTAAGAAGAGTTTCGGGCACCTGTCTACTGGATTCTGACCCTATAAATTTGGTATGGAATCAAACAATTAGCCCTGAGCCTTCTCTAACTTCTTTGGATTTAACTTACTGTCAGGAAGGAACACATGAATTAATGGCTAGCTCTCCGGCTTGTGAGCCTTACGGGCCTGCTACTTTTAATTATGCTGGCCCTGTCGTTGGTTTTGATGGCTTCCAAGTCAGCGGTGAGTATCCAACAGTTGAGGTCACTGGTTTAGGAGGATTGATTGACTCTGTGGCCATTTCCATTACATGGCAGAAAAAGGATGGTGGAGATGTGAACTCTTGTGGTGTTGCAGACGGCGGAGCAAGACCATGGAATGATGAAGTTTCCTTTAGTATAGTGTCTCCGGAAGGAATAAGCATTTCTTTACTTCGGGAAGGAACGTACGCAGCAGGCGATGTTACTTCTGGTTTGGTTACAACCATATTTACAGCAAATGGAACGCAAATTCCTAGTGGCTCTACTCCTGCCAGCGGAAGTTTTAAAGCAAACGGTGATTTAAGTCAATTGAATGGAAGAATAGCTCAAGGTACCTGGACATTGATTGCCAATGATAATTATATTATAGATCCTTTATGCGTCTCAGGATTTGCGGTTATTGTCAAAACTATTGATCCGGTAAATCCTCCAATTATAAGCTGGTACAGTGAAGTATCCACAGATAATCTTATTCAGTCGAGCCCTGTCTTAAGTGTCAGTTCATCTACTGTAGGAATTACAGATTACTATGCTACCAACCAATGCGAAGGTATGTGCCCGAGTATTCCAATAAAGACAGAAGTTAGCGTAAGTGCTGTGCCAGAACTTTTCGCCTATCAAATAGATGACCTTCTGATTACGAATGAACAGACGCAAGAAATCATGACGGCTCAGAGTTTAGACTATTCAGTCAAAAATAACATTTATACCATTTTTGGTGTCAATGCCTCGGGCAATTCATTCTCTTATCAAGTAGCTGAAAAGGGGCCGATGAAAACACCCGTTAGTCTTTGTAAAGACGATGATTTTGTCGTTTTTGGGATGGGCTGTAACGGAACAATAAGTTGGAGTAATGGTGAAACGGGCATCGGTCAATTAATTGAGGTGGCTTCGGATTATACCATCGAGGCGACATGTAATCAAAGTTGGGTTTGTACACCGTTGAGCAATATACCTTTTTCCTTTGTGGAGAGTCAGGAAGATTTAAGTTTGTCGGGGACATTGCAAGAAAACCTTGCTCAGGATTTTTATGGAGGAACTATAGAATCGGTACAGCTTTTGAAAGAAGCAACAGAAGTTAATTATACGGCTCCAAATTCCATTTTACTCAAACCGGGTTTTGAAGCCTGTGTGTCAAGCATTTTTAAAGCGGAAATAGGGAATTGTAACTATTAATAGTCATGATTTTTCTCCGATTTGTTTTATAGGGTCTAAACCCTAAATTTGCGGAACTTTTTAATAACCAAATAAATAACACAAAACCTTTTTTTAACCTAATTGTATGGATTCACTATTTTACTTAGTTCCTGCTCTTGGTGCCATCGGTTTGCTTTTCATGATTGTGAAAGCGAGCTGGGTAAGTAAGCAAGATGCCGGTAATGAAACAATGCAGGATATCGCAAATGCGATCGCCGACGGTGCATTGGCCTTTTTGAAAGCCGAATGGAGAGTGCTTGGTATTTTTGGAGTAGTAGTAGCAGCCCTTTTGGCCTGGTCTGGTACTTTGGTAGAAAATTCTCACTGGCTTATCGGTGTGGCTTTTGTCATTGGAGCAGTAGTTTCTGCTTTCGCCGGTTATGTGGGGATGAATATTGCGACTAAAGCAAACGTAAGAACAACACAAGCGGCAAGAACAAGCCTGAAAGATGCCTTAAAGGTATCATTTACAGGTGGTTCTGTTATGGGATTAGGAGTAGCTGGTCTGGCTGTTCTTTTCTTGAGCTTATTATTTATATGGTTCTACTTCACTTTTGTAAATGGTGAAGGAGATGTACACGGAATGGAAAAAGCCTTAGAGGTACTCGCTGGTTTCTCTTTAGGTGCGGAGTCAATTGCACTTTTTGCACGTGTAGGTGGAGGTATTTACACCAAAGCCGCTGATGTAGGAGCTGACCTTGTTGGTAAGGTAGAAGCGGGTATTCCTGAAGATGATCCTCGTAACCCGGCTACAATTGCTGATAACGTAGGAGATAACGTGGGTGATGTTGCTGGTATGGGTGCAGACCTTTTCGGTTCTTATGTAGCTACCATTTTGGCTACAATGGTATTGGGTCGTGAGATCGCTTCCGATGATAATTTTGGTGGTTGGGCTCCAATTCTTCTTCCAATGATCATTGCTGGTGTAGGACTTTTATTCTCAGCCATTAGCACCTTCTTTGTGACTGTGAAAAATGATCAGGGTGATGTTCAGTCTGCCCTAAATATTGGTAACTGGGGTTCAATCGTGATGACGGCCATCGCTTCTTTCCCGATTGTAAACTACCTTCTTCCATATAATATGGAAATCAGAGGTGTGGAATTCACCAGCATGGATGTCTTCTACGCTATCGTTATTGGTTTGGTAGTTGGTGCTATCATGTCATGGATTACTGAATATTATACTGCCATGGGCAAAAAGCCTGTGAACACTATTGTTCAGCAGTCATCTACCGGTCATGCTACTAATATTATTGGTGGACTTTCTGTAGGTATGGAGTCTACAGTTATACCTGTAATCGTTTTAGCTGCGGGTATTTACCTTTCTTATTATTTCGCAGGATTGTATGGTGTGGCTATTGCTGCTGCAGGTATGATGGCTACTACTGCTATGCAATTGGCTATTGATGCTTTCGGACCGATTGCCGATAATGCTGGTGGTATTGCAGAAATGAGTGAGCTGCCTAAAGAAGTTCGTGAACGTACAGATATCCTTGATGCTGTAGGTAACACTACTGCTGCTACGGGTAAAGGTTTCGCCATTGCTTCAGCAGCTTTAACTGCTTTGGCCTTATTTGCGGCCTTCGTAGGTATTTCAGGAATTTCTTCAATTGATATTTATAAGGCAGACGTTCTTGCAGGCCTTTTTGTAGGAGGTATGATTCCTTTCATCTTCTCTTCATTGGCAATAGCAGCAGTAGGTAGAGCAGCCATGAAGATGGTAGAGGAGGTAAGAAGACAATTCAAAGAGCTTCCTGGAATCATGGAAGGTAAAACTAAACCGGAATACGACAAATGTGTTGAAATCTCAACTCAGGCGTCTATTAGAGAAATGATGCTTCCTGGTTTGATTGCTATAATCGTTCCTGTTTTAGTTGGTTTTATGTTCGGTCCGGAAGTGCTTGGAGGTCTTTTGGCTGGTGTAACCGTTTCAGGTGTTTTGATGGGTATTTTCCAAAATAATGCTGGTGGTGCCTGGGATAACGCTAAGAAATCTTTTGAGGCTGGTGTAGAAATCAATGGTAAAATGGAATACAAGGGTTCTGAGCCTCACAAAGCTGCCGTTACCGGTGACACTGTGGGTGATCCTTTCAAAGATACTTCAGGACCATCAATGAATATTCTGATCAAATTAATGTCAATTGTTTCATTGGTAATTGCTCCGCATATTGCTGTAGACAAGCCAGTGGCTGAAAAAGAAGGACATGCCGTATTCAAAGAAATTCCTACCAATAGAACTTCAATGTTCGGTGCAGGTAGAGTATTGGATTTTGAAAAGGGTGGTATTGAAGAAGCATTAATTAAATTCATAGAAGATGAAGATGCTGAAGCCGGAAAAGACAACTGGTTCAATTTCAATGACCTTAACTTTGAAACTGGAAGTGCTAAGATTGATGCCAACACAATGGGAGAAGTAGCTCACATTGCAGAAATCATGAGAGTCTTCCCTGAGGTAAAAATTAAAATTGGAGGATACACTGACAATACAGGTGATGACGCTTTAAACCTTCGCCTATCAGCTGACAGAGCAGCTGCTGTGAAGTCTGCCTTGATTGGACTTGGCGTAGCTGAAGACAGAATGGAGTCTGAAGGTTACGGTGAGCAGCATCCAATTGCGACAAATGATACTGAAGAGGGCAGAGCCCAAAACAGAAGAATCGCTGTTAGTGTGAGAGAAAAGTAATGCTCGCTATCTCTTAAAAGAAAAAGCCGCCTAGAAATGGGCGGCTTTTTTATTGCTAACGCTTCATTAGAACACTTGGAAAGAACCTTCTTTACGATTGAATGAAACTTTGCGGTTAAAAATTACTGGCTTAAAAAGCAAAAAGCCCATCACTCCTACGAGAGACGGGCTTTTTTAATGGTGTTTTGCTGTAAATTACAGCCTTACATGTCTAAATTTTCTTTCTATTGAATCGGGTAAGCTAACGTCCGTTAATGCGATGTTTCCGTAAGCATTTTTCATTAAAAATGATTTTGCTCTGGTAAGCCATCCGGGGTTTTCGGCCACATGACTTCTGGTCTTATAATAGAGTACGCGATACTTCACATATGGATTCACGATTTGCTCTGCAAAATAGAAGCTGTTGGCTCTTTTAACGTCGTTTACGCTTAATATTCCGTCTTGTTTTACTCCTATGATAGCCTCGAAAGCCTTTATATTGGCTCCGTTTCTACCCGGACCTGCATTGATGATATGGTCAATCAAAACTTCAGCAACCTCCTGACTTTTGAATAAATCACCATGGTAGCGATCCCAGTAATGTTGACGGTGAATTCTTAGGGCTTCGGACTTCGTAAAGTCTTTTTCGCCCCATATCGGCTTGTGAATGCCGAAACCTGCTCCTTCAAAAAATAGCAACTTGGGTGCGTATTTCTCAAAAGAGGCTGCGTTAACATTTAAACAAAAAATTAAAGAACTAATACTGATCATAAAAACGCTTAAACGTCCTACTCTCATATTAAAATTTACGATGGTTAATCTTTCCCCCACATATACGCTACTATGCGGTTCGGCAGTTTAAAACTGCACATGTCTTTAGTTGTGTGTTGCACTATTTATAGTTGCATTAACGATACAAAGATACTGCTTTATTGTATGCTAGTACAATAAATTAAACACGTAATAAGTTCAGTAAACGTTTTAAATATTTGAAAATAAGTTATTTATGAAATTTAATGATTTCATAATAAATTAGAATAGTGCAATTTAAAATGGTAAAATCTAAATGATTTATCCGCTTAATAATGCTATTCCAATTATATTATTCCGATATGGCCTTATTTTTTCTTAGCGTTTTGTAAACGCAAAAAAAAAGTTGTCCGCGTTTTGGACAACTTCCTTCATACAGTAGAATATTCTGAAAATCAGGCTGTAATTACCTCATCTTTGTCATTTACAAAGCCTGTGGCAATGGCTGCCAATAGGAAACAAACTCCTCCTAATATCAAACTGTAGATGGCCTGATTATTAAAAAATGTCTTGACTATTGGCCCGCCAATTAAGGCATTGATAATCTGTGGTATAGTGATGAAGAAATTAAAAATACCCATGTAAATACCCATCTTTTTAGGAGGAATAGCTCCACCTAAAATGGCGTAAGGCATGGCCAAAATACTCGCCCAGGCTATACCGACACCGATCATAGAAATGATGAGCAGCTGAGGTGAATTGATGAAGTATATGCTGATAAGCCCCAATGCTCCGGCAATCAGCGAGAGCGAGTGTGTCTTCTTACGACCGATTTTTGAAGCAATTTTTGGCAAAGCGAAAGCATAGAAAGCCGAAACTAAGTTATAGACTCCAAAAAGCACATTAACCCAGTCGGCAGCCTCATTAAATAAAGGCGAGTTACTATCATTTAGAGGTAATTCGTACGTGTGCTGAGCAATTGCAGGAGTAGAAAACACCCACATGGAGAACAGACCAAACCATGAGAAAAACTGTACCAGACCGAGCTGTCGCATGGTCTGAGGCATATTTTTAATGTCTTTCCAGATATCAGCAAGTGAGCCTGATTCTTCTTGCACCACTGTTTCAGAATCAAAACTCGCCATTTCTTCCGGAGTATACTCCGGTGTTTTCGTGACTGTCCAGATGATGGTAGCCAGCAAAACGATGGCACCGATGATAAAAGACCAGATCACATTAGTAGCTACTCCGCCGGCTGAGTTCTCCGTTAGACCAAACCAGTTAGATAAAGCATAAGGCAACCATGAACCTATGACCGCACCAATACCAATAATTACTGTCTGAATAGCGTAACCTTGAGTCCTTTGTTCGGAGTTCAGTTTATCTGCCACTAAGGCCCTGAAGGGTTCCATGGAAACATTAAAGGAGGCATCCATGATCATCAAAAAGCCAGCACCCACCCACAAGGCAGGTAAGAATTTGATAAACAGATCAGCATTTGGCATCAATAATAAGCCTATGGAAGCCACAATGGCTCCTGCAAGGAAAAACGGTCTTCTTCTTCCAAGTTTAGTCCATGTTTTATCAGAGTAATGGCCTACGATGGGCTGAACAATTAGACCTGTGAGTGGAGCCACGATCCAAAACCAGGAAAGTTCTTCAACATTGGCACCGAAATTCAGTAAGATTCTGCTGGCGTTTCCATTTTGTAGGGCAAAACCCATTTGGATTCCTAAAAAGCCGATAGACATATTCCAGATTTGTCCCCGACTCAGGCTTGGTTTTTTATTCATCAATTTAGGTTTAGGTCAAAGTATTGGCGGTCAAGTTAGATATTTCAAGTTAAAACTTCAGAAATATGTTTAACTGGACTTAGTTGAGGTTTTAGATTTTTTTACGGTATTGAGTTCTTGACAACAGTAGGGTTTCGACTCCGCTCAACCTGACATCTTGCACTTTTCTCCTTGTTAGTTCGAGCGTAGTCGAGAACAGTCTGCCGTGATAAGGGTTGTTTGCAAATTCGTCGTCAAGGGTTTCGACTCCGCTCAACCTGACAATGTAGTCATTCCTCTGTCCGTTCGAGCGTAGTCGAGAACCGTCTGCTGTGATAAGGGGTTTTTCTAATTCGTCGTAAAGGGTTTTGACTCCGCTCAACCTGACAGAATGTTGGATTACAACTACTCATATCTACCCAAGTTCAAAGACTAACCATGAATTCGGTTTGATTTTTAAGTCAAACGGTTCTGATGAACTGGCTGTTTGTTTGAATTTTTTGCTGGAAAGCGTAATGTTTTGAGGATCTATACCCATCATGCTTGCTGCCAATTCTGGTATACGTAGCTCACATTCATAAGATACATTTTGATCAAAATTGAAGACAAAAAGTAACTTTTGCTCAGCAGTATACCTTAGGAAAGAATACAGCTTGGTGTCGTTATAATTCAGGCTTTGCCCATGATTATTGGCGTATTGTAGATCAAAGAATTTACCATCTGTAATGGCAGTATTGCTGACCGCAAATTTTGTAATTTCCTGATAAGCTTTTCGAAGTTTTTTCTGCTCTGAATTTAACTTTGCAGTATTCCATTTGCCTTCATTATTCCAGTCAGCCATCTCTTCTAAACCCCAATAATCGAAAATGGTTGTGCGACCGTCATTTCCTGAAAATCCTTCGGCTTCTAAGGGCTTAACGCCAAGTTCCTGCCCGAAATAGTACATCAGCGGACCGCCATGAAGAAACGCAGACAAAGCCCAGGCATTGAGAGCTTTTAATGGGTCATTAGCAAATTGGTCGGCAGCTATTCTGTGCTCGTCATGATTCTCCAGAAAGCGTAACATATGATTGGCGAATTCGCCCGACTCATTTTGCCATACTCTGGTGATATCATTGGCATCACCATGGCCTTCTATTAATCTTCTAAGGCTATCATAAAGGCCTACTTTATCATAGAGGTAATCAAAACCACCCTTGAAAATATATTCATGATAGGCCTGTGGGTTATAAATTTCAGCGATGAATATCACCTCAGGATACTCCTTTTTGACTTCCTTAGTCACCCAAGACCAAAATTCCACAGGAACCATCTCTGCCATATCACACCTGAAGGCATCTACGCCTTTTTCTGTCCAATAGAGCAAAATATGAAGCATTTTGTGCCAGGTATCCGGGATAGGGTAGAATTGGCGATTTCCATTTCGGTGATCTACACCATAATTGAGTCTGATCGTCTCAAACCAGTCATGAATACTAGGGTGAGGGGTATAAGCATTGCCAGTGGCCTTGGCCGGCTTTTCTTTGTAGCTTTCTGTGAAAGGCACTGGCGAATTGACCTCAGCAGGTACTTTAAATTCACTTTGAGGGAAATAATAGAAGTTGTTCTGTGCTGAAAACTCAGTATTGAGGTCATCATCCTCACCAAAATCTTTAACCGATTGAGGTTTAGCATCACTTTGATATTGCCTGGCCACATGGTTCGGGATAAAGTCGATAATGGCTTTCAAGCCAAGTTTATGCGTTCTATCCAGCAATTGCTCAAACTCTCTCATTCGATTAGGCACATCTTCTGCCAAATCTGGATCGATGTCATAGTAATCTTTAACCGCATAAGGGGAGCCGGCCCTTCCTTTTACCACTAATGGATTATCTCTTTTGATACCGAACTTGGAGTAATCCGTCATAGTGGCATGCTCTATCACCCCGGTATACCACACATGCGAAACACCCAAAGACTGGATACTTTTCAGTGCTTTGGTAGTGATGTCATTCAGTTTGCCACAGCCGTTCTCCTCTATACTCCCGTAGTGTTTGTTTGTCAAATTCGTATTACCAAACAGGCGTGTGAAAATCTGATAGATAACTAGTTTATCGTTTCTTTTTGAAGGCATATGGGTAAGTTCAGCTATTGCTAGAGTGTTTCTAAGGCTACTTTGAAAAAATAGTGTCCAAAGATAAGTTCTGATTATGACAAAGACTTGATTTGCCTTTTCTTTGCACAGAAGATACTTTAAAAATTAATACTCATGAATTCAGCTAGAATTCGACTGATGCTGATTGTCCTGCTTGGACTATCGTTGCCATCTTTTGCTCAGCAACTGAAAATCAATAGAATAGACCCGATCAACTGGTGGGTGGGCATGGAAAACCCTGCCTTGCAATTGATGGTTCACGGTGAAGGGATCGCCGAGGCTAAAATCAACCTGGAGACCTATGAAGGTGTGACTTTGCAAAGCATCACAAAGGTAGAAAACCCCAATTATGTGTTTGTCAATTTGCTCATTGGACCGCAAACTAAACCTGGAGAGCTCAAATTCTATTTAAAGAAAAACGACGTTAAGCAGACTGTCGAATATAAGTTGAAGGCCAAAGAAAAGGTAACACCACTAACACTGACTCAAAAAGATGTCATCTATTTGATTATGCCGGATAGGTTTTCTAACGGTGACCTTTCAAATGACAAATTTGCCGATATGGCAGACCAAGAGGCTGAGAGGAGCAATCCATGGCTACGTCACGGAGGTGATTTACAGGGAATTATGAATCATTTCGACTATCTCAAAGAGTTGGGAGTTACGGCCTTGTGGTTAAACCCTGTTATTGAAAATGATCAACCTCAAACCAATGAAGGTGGAAATATGCGGTCGGCTTATCATGGTTATGGCTTTACAGATCATTATGCCATTGACCGTAGGTTAGGCGGGAATGCTGTTTACAAGGAATTTGTAGCGAAGGCCCATGAGAATGACCTGAAAGTGATTCAGGATGCTGTATATAACCACGTTGGTATCAATCATTACATAGTTCAGGATTTACCCATGAAATCCTGGTTAAACCAATGGCCGGAGTACACCAATACTTCCTATAAAGAGCAGGCAGTTCTTGACCCGAATGCTTCTGAGTATGACAGGAAAGTGATGTCAGATGGTTGGTTTATGCCCTTCTTGCCTGACCTAAATCAGCGTAATCCTTACGTAGCGAAATACCTGATTCAGCATGCCATCTGGACGGTTCAAAATTTTGGTATTGATGCCTACAGGATTGACACCTATATGTATAATGACATGGACTTCATGAACGCTTGCAATGCGGCATTGAAGGCAGAATTTCCGGAGATTTTTCTTTTTGGGGAGTCGCTGGCGAGTCCGGTACCAAATGTGGCGGCTTTCGTACAAAATAATTTGAAGCTTGATTTTGCCTGCAATCTGGAGTCTACAGTAGATTATCAATTGCACAGCAATATTCTAAAGGCCTTAAACGAGGAAAATGGTTGGCATGAAGGGGCCAACCGCGTTTATGAGACACTGGTTCAGGATTATTTATATCAAAACCCAGAAAAATTAGTAACCTATCTGGATAATCATGACGAGCATCGATTTTTCTCTGTGGTGGGTGAAGATTATCGTAAATTCAAATTAGGATTAACCTGGTTAATGACCATGAGAGGAATTCCTGAACTATACTACGGTACTGAGATTTTGACCAAAAACTTCAAAAACCCTACAGATGCTGAAGTAAGAAAGGATTTTCCGGGTGGATGGCCGGGTGACCAAGTGAATAAATTCAATAGAAACGAAAGAACTCAAACCGAAAACCAAACTTTTGACTTCCTCAAGAAGTTAATAGCTGTACGCAAAACACAATCTGCCGTATTCCAGGGCAGCTTCAAACAGTTTACACCTTTTGATAACGGGGTGTATGTTTATTTCAGAATTGACGGGGATGAAATAGTGATGGTGGCCAGCAATACAAGTGCTGAGTCTAAAACATTTGAGACCTCCAGATTTTCTGAAATTATAGATTTCAAAAAGGCTACAGCCATAGACTTATTGACTGATCAGGAGTTAAACAACATTTCATCAATTCAGCTTGAGGCTTTCGAGGCTAAAATTTTAAAGATTAATGATTAAAGGATTTTTATTTGACCTCGATGGGGTCATTGTAGATACAGCAGTTTTTCATTACGCCGCATGGCGAAAAATGGCCAATGAACTCGGTTTTGAAATCAGTCATGAGTTTAATGAGACTTTGAAAGGCATTAGCCGTATGGACTCTATAGCTCGCATTTTGGAGCATGGAGGAGTGAGTCTTTCAGAAGAAAAAACTCTGGAGCTGGCTACCAAAAAGAATGAATGGTATGTGGAAATGGTAGATCAGATGACTGAAGAGCATATTTTGCCGGGCATCAAAGAACTGATAGCCCAGATTAAAGCATCGGGCTTAAAAATGGCCTTAGGCTCTGCTAGTAAAAATGCTCCAAGGATACTGGATAGAATAGGCTTGGCGGCGGATTTTGACGCCATAGTAGATGGTAATTCTGTGAAGAAGTCAAAACCAGATCCTGAAGTGTTTTTGAAAGGTGCAGAGGCTCTGGGCCTCAAAAACGAGGAATGTTTAGTAGTGGAAGATGCTTTTGCAGGAATAGAGGCTGCTCATGCAGCAGGCATGAAGGCGATAGGCATAGGAGATGAGGAAAACCTGTCCAACGCCGATTTGATTTTGGCTTCGTTTGAAAATACGAAGCTCGATGAATTATTAGCCAAATTTTAGAGTTAGGCATTTGATAATCAGTGGGCATTGAGCCTGCGGGTTTAAAAAAGAGAGATCAATGAAAGATTATATAAAACATGATGAGTGGTGCATAATCGAGGAAGGTTTTCACCCCGAACATAATGAAATTACCGAGTCGCTGATGAGTCTGGGCAATGGCCGCATGGGCCAGCGAGGTAATTTCGAAGAAAAGTATTCAGGACATACCCTGCAAGGCAACTACGTGGCAGGTGTTTGGTTTCCTGACAAAACCCGTGTGGGTTGGTGGAAAAACGGTTACCCGAATTATTTCGCCAAGGTCATCAATGCCGTCAATTGGGTGGGGATAGATGTACAGATCAATGGCGTGGAGCTGGATCTGGCCAAGTGTGAGATCATTAGCTTTACCAGAATCCTGAACATGAAAAACGGGACTCTTCGTCGTCTCTGTCATGTGAAGATGGAGAATGGGAATGAGCTGGAGCTTGTATCTGAACGCTTCTGCAGCATGGCTCATGATGAAGCTGGTGTCATCAATTACGCCATTAAACCCTTAAATTTTAATGGAGATGCGAAACTCACGCCCTATCTGGATGGTGATGTAAGCAATAGAGACTCTAACCATGGCGAGAAATTCTGGGAAGAAATGGACAAAGAAGCCAAGGGTTCTGAGGCTTATTTGCAGGTAAAAACCAAGAAGTCTCCATGGGATACCGTACCTCAGTTTACCGTGAGTTCTGGTATGCGTCTTAAATTTTATCAAGGGAAAAAAGAGCTTCACCCGATATCACTGCCCGTGAAGAAAGAGAAGTATATTGGATTTACCTATGACCTGCCTCTGGTGAGTGGACAGCAGACCATTCTTCAGAAATTTGCGGTCAATCTTTCCTCAGAGAATCATCCGGCAGAGGAGCATTTTGCTATCGCAAAAGAATACCTCAACAAGATCTATCACCTTGGTTTTGAGGTAATGCTCGGTGATCATACCAAAGCATGGGAAGAGAAGTGGAAAAGCAATGATATAGTCATCAAAGGTGATGTAGCTGCTCAGCAGGGTATTCGATTCAATATTTTCCATCTACAGCAGACTTACACGGGTGAAGATGCTCGATTGAATATTGGCCCGAAAGGTTTTACAGGTGAAAAATATGGTGGTGTCACCTATTGGGATACGGAGGCGTATTGCTTGCCTTTCTATTTGTCCACAGCCGAGCAAAATGTAGCCAGAAATCTTTTGGTGTACCGTCATAACCATCTGCAAAAAGCCATCGAAAATGCCCAATTGCTAGGTTTTAAAGATGGAGCAGCATTGTATCCCATGGTGACCATGAACGGTGAGGAATGCCATAACGAGTGGGAGATTACTTTTGAAGAGATTCACAGAAACGGTGCTATTGCTTACGCCATTTTTGATTATATCAATTACACTGGTGATAAAAACTATTTGGCTGAGTATGGACTTGACGTGCTGATTGGTATCTCCAGATTCTGGGCTCAGCGAGTAAACTGGTCTGAGGCCAAATGTAAGTATGTGATGCTGGGTGTAACCGGGCCAAACGAGTACGAAAACAATGTCAATAATAACTGGTATACCAATCTCATGGCTCAGTGGACGCTGAAATACACGCTGGAGTCCATAGAGTATGTGCGTTCTACCTCTCCTGAAAGGTGGGCAGAAATCAAGTCTGCTTTGCAGTTCAATGCTGACCTGGAAGAAGATAAATGGGAACACATCATAGAAGAGTTATACTTCCCTGAGGATGCAGAAAGAGGTGTTTTCTTACAGCAAGACGGTTTTCTGGATAAGGAATTAATGGAAGTGGATGAGATTAGAGAACACAGACCGATTAACCAGAAATGGAGTTGGGATAGAATTCTGCGTTCTTGTTTTATCAAACAGGCAGATGTTCTTCAGGGTATGTATTTCCTTGAAGATCAATTCTCGACTGAGCAGCTGGAGCGAAACTTTGATTTCTATGAGCCAATGACCGTGCATGAGAGCTCACTCTCACCATGTGTGCATACCATTTTGGCTTGTAAGCTGGGTAGACTGGAGAAAGCCTACGAAATGTATGTCCGTACCGCCCGTCTGGATATAGACGATTATAATAACGATACCGAAGACGGCCTTCATATTACCTCCATGGCCGGCACCTGGATGGCCGTGGTAAAAGGTTTTGGTGGAATGCGTATTAAAAATGGCGAGGTTAGTTTTGCTCCGCAATTACCGGCAGGTTGGGATTCATACAGTTTCAGAGTCAAATTCAGAGGACAGCTCAAAGAGGTGAATGTCACCAAAGATGGACATACCGTAAAAGATCTGAAATAAGTATAGAAATAGGGGTTACTAGAAAACCCCTCACAACAATTAAAGAGGCATGATAATCTCCGTGATTATTATGCCTTTTTTTTGGCCATACCTTGCAAATATTCGATAATCCTAAAAGGTTGTTAGCCAATAGATTAATTTGATCTCAATTAGATCAGGAATAATAGGCTATATTGCTTATGTATTGCGGGTTAATGTAATTACACAAAACCGCTGGAATAGGGCATTACATTAATCCGCTTGTTGTGCTTCATTATGAATAACCAAATGACAAGAATTCAATTCATACAGTTTTTAGAAGAGTTTAGAAACGACCTAAAGAAGAATAAATCCAATTGGGAGAATACAACTCTTGAAGACTTTTTAGAAGCTATGCAAGCTTATACAGCAGATGTTCAAGGTTTTTATAATAATATGAACATAAAGATAAATGCAGATGAACCAACTTGGGAGAATTTCAAAACAATTCTAAAAGGAGCAGCTGTTTATGACTGAAAATCAGAATCAGAAAAAACTATGGAGATACAGATGGTTAAGCTGTATTAACGAATTAACTTCATTTGAACTTCAACGAAAGTCTTGGGTTGATAACTCAAGTACAAATCCACATTGGTTATTCGTGGAATTTATGTGCAGTTATTTTGACGACTTAGGAATTGATAATTACTATGAATATCAATTGAAGCAAGATTGGATTTCGGAAGCTGAACTTAACACAATTCAACATTGGCATAAATTACTCGATAAGTACAACTCTCCAACAAATGATGATTATGATGTTAAAGCCATTTTAAAGGACAAGAAATGGCAGTCGATTTTAGAAGAAGGAGTAAAAGTAAAAAATGAGTTGAGTAAGATTGTAAGTAAAGAAGAAAATGAGATTTTATTTGAGGAAATTGATTTCACTCAATACTTATAGCAGAATTAAAGAAAAAGCTAAAGCTCAACAAGGTATATGAAATCATATCCGCCTAACGGGAGGCTACGCTTCATATCTAAAGGTAATGCACAATTTAAATGAACAGATTTCTAACTATATTTTTATTTCTTTTTATTTCGGTCAGTTCGTTCGGACAGAATAAAAATCAGAATTCGTTATTGTTAAAAATGTCGGAAACGGATTCTTTGTACTTGACCTCAATTGAAAAATACATAGTCGAAGTTGAATCATTTTACAACAAATACTCGCAAGAAAAACCACCGAAAACAATTTTTATTGAGTACCAAGATTACTTATCTAAAATACCTGATTCGATAAGCGGATATCGAATTCAAAAAATCGGATTAGGAAATAGAAAGAAAATATTTAGAGAGAATAAAGGTGAGTTAAGATATGTGAAAATTTTTCCTCTAACCATAAAAGAGGGACAATTTAACATAACGCTGGTACCATATTTTGCGGAATTAAAAAGAAAAAATCACTTGTTTTTAAGTTTGAGCAATTGGAACCGAGTCGTATTCGAATTTAAAAATGGAAGTCTGAATTACGAAAGAACTGAAAGTGGTGGAATATAAAAATCTATGCACAACATTAAAGGCTGAATAGCCGTGGCGATTAGCTCCGGAACGCCGGCCGCGACGATCGGCCGTTGTTGGACCCGTAATGGAATTGGAAGCGATGCCAGTTACCTGTAGTGAGCCCGTTATGGGGTTTCAATTTTCTAACTGAGTAGCGTACCAGCGGATGAGCTTGCACATTTTTCGTTTATAAAGAGTCGCCCAACGTTTTTTTGTGGGTTTTTCGGATCCTTCAGGATCACGTTTATTCCATGGTTTTTCCGGCTCTTAGAAGCTTTCAGCTTTAGTGTTGTGAATTCAAACCTCTTGTATAAATAATTACTCGTCTATTTTTAAATAATTTTAACTAGGGGCCGGTTATTTAATTCAATTAAGGAGAAGCTTCATAAAAGCAAGAAAAATGAGATTTAACATAAATCCTTACGGGTATTTCAAAACTCTAATTGTTTTATTGGCGGTATTGATGTTAAGCTGTACCGACTTAAAATTTGACAATTTTAAGGTTTTGTATAGAAAAGATAGTGGTCAATGTGTAACACTTGTGGTCGCAAATGATGGTATAAAAAAATGGGAATATAGCTATGCCAATAATTCTATTAGCACCGAGAAGTTTTCATTTTATTCGTTAGATAAAGAGCTTCGTGTAAAACTGAAAAAGGTAAGTGACTATATCAATAGTCAAAGTGAAAAGCGAGGGTTAGGGTTAAAAGATGTCAATGACAATTTAAGTTTCGTCTTAATAAAGGAGAATAAGGTAAAATTCTGGAGCGTTCCAGGGATTTATAGTGTAACAAATAAGGATTTATAAGATTTTAAAGATCTTTTCGTAGAAGAGAAGGGATGGAAACGGGTCGATTCTGATTTGAGTAATGATGAGATTTATTTATGTCCTATTTATTTAGAGGAATGAGACCAAAAAGGTCGTCTCTCCCAAGCTTTCATCTTCGGAGTGGAGAATTCAAATCTCTGATTTTAGTTATTATCTATTTTTAAATAAATATGGGCCAAAGGCAAAAATTCACCTCAATATAGGAGGAGCCTATATAAAGAAAGAGCCCTTAAAACACGATAACATGAGTTTCTTTAAAAAACTATTCGGTGGCGGTTTGGCAAACCAGAAAGTAAATACTCAAAAAACTAAACAGTCGAAATCTATAAATACAAATTCTTCAAAATTACAAGCGACTGTAGGGAATAATACAAGTGAAGTTCCTGAGATAGTCTGTCGATACCGACAAGCTTATAATGAGCAGCCTTTGAGAAAACTTAATGACTTGTATCATGAACTATTGGAAAAAATATTAGTAGCCGATAAAGAAGGGAAAGTTGATGAAGTTTTAATGCATTCACAAGGAAGCTTAGGTTTACTTGAATCAATTATCAAATACAACAAAAAAGAATATGGCAGCTTTAAAATCAAGACAATCCCTGCTCTTGAAAAGGCTCTTATCTATTATGCCATCAACGGTAATACAGGACAACTTAAGAATATTCAAGACATTGTTAATTACTTTAAAGAGTTACAGCCATACAAAGACGAAGTAGACAAAGCATTCAAGAGAAGACATATTGCCGCTAGGATATACCAATACGTCAAAGCGAATCCTAATTGTTTTCAGCATGAATTAAAAAAGAAACTTGAAGAAGAAGATGGACGTTTCATTGCAGCAACAGTAGGATACATGGAGAAAGCCGATAAGTTGAAAAGGATAAAGCGAAATGGAAAAACACTCCTTAATGTTAAATAAGAGAAAAGACGCATTGAAATATATAAAAATGGCTCTTCAAAGATTACACCATTGGAAAGAAAATAAACACTTCTAATCCTTACATCAGCCACCAAACTAAGAAAGCAACCTCCAAACCTGAGCCACCAAAAACGTCACGACAAAACCCATAATAACTGGTAGGATAGAGGCGACTGCGGTCCATTTCCATGATTTGGTTTCTTTATAGATGGTATAAATGGTGGTACTGCAAGGGTTATGCAATAAGCTGAATAACATAAGGTTAACGGCTGTGAGTACGGTCCATCCTCCGGCTTTTAAGATATCTCTTGTCGCCGTGGCAGAGTCTAATTCAAACATCACACCTGCACCTTCACCACCAGCGATGCCGGTCACCAAAACGGTCAGCATTAAAATGGTAGGAATCACTATCTCATTAGCAGGAATAGCTACAATGTAAGCAAGGAGAATGACCCCATTCAGACCTAGTAAATAGCCGAAAGGATCCATAAAATTGATAGACCAAGTGGCCAGGGATATGTCGCCAATAGTGATATTGGAAATAAGCCATATTACAGCACCGGCTGGGGCTGCAAAAACAATGGCTCGCCAAAGAACAATCAATGTACGGTCTATTAAAGACGTATAAATGGTTTTCCAGAAACGTGGCGGTCGGTAGGGCGGGAGTTCTAAGCTAAAAGTTGAGACTTCTCCCTTGAGCACCGTTTTAGATAAAGCCCACGAAGTGAAAAACATAAAGCCCATACCCAAGACAGCAATACCAATCACGGCAAACAGCGAGACAATGCCCGAAAAAGCCTGAGGTACCACAGCCCCCAGAAAAATGCTGGCAATTAAAATTTGAGTAGGCCAGCGACCATTACACAGTGAGAAGTTATTGGTAATAATGGCGATCAGTCGCTCACGAGGACTATCTATAATTCTGGTAGCCACTACTCCGGCGGCATTACAGCCAAAACCCATGCTCATGGTGAGTGCTTGTTTGCCATGGGCACCAGCTCTTTTGAACAAATTATCGAGATTAAAGGCTACTCTGGGCAGGTAACCAAAATCTTCTAACAAGGTAAAAAGCGGGAAGAAAATGGCCATCGGAGGCAGCATTACTGCTATAACCCAGGCTACAGCCAGATATACACCATCAAAAAGGAAACCATTGAGCCATGAAGGTAATCCAATGTCTGCTCCTAAACCCTTCAGGAAGGGTTGGATTGTATCTACCAGTAAAGTGCCTAAAAGAGAGGAGGGGTAATTGGCACCGATAATGGTCAGCCACAACACCACGGCCAAAATGAGAAACATGAGGGGAAAACCCCAGGTTTTGCTGGTGAGAACCCGGTCTAATTTAGCATCAAAACGCAGGCGATTCGGATCTTTTTTATGATGCACCGAGTCACGCACGATCTCGGCCGCATCTGCATAAATACCTTCAGCGAGGTTATCATGAAACTCGTCTCCGATCTGCCAACGCAGATCATCCGAAAGCTCGAAAAGTTGATCTATTTGCTGACTCATTTGATAAAATCTCCATTTTTAAGCATTTCCTTGACATGTTGGTCGCCCTCCAGTAGCCTTATGGCCAGCCAGCGGCTGTTAGGTATTTCAGGATATACTTTTTCTATTTCTGTGCTAAGTTTGGTTACCGCTTTTTCTATGTTCGGAGGTATGTTTTTGATCTTATGAGGCTTACAATGAATTCGGCCATTAGCTAAGTCGCTTACCGTCTGAATTAGTTCAGGAATTCCTCTTAGATATCTGGCACTTGTGGCTACCACGGGTATTCCCAGGTCTTTGGCCAGTGTACGTGTATCTACCTCGATATCGTTTCTTTCGGCTTCGTCCATAAGATTTAGGCACAGCACAGCAGAATCAGTAATTTCCAGAACTTGCAGAACCAGATTCAGGTTTCGCTCCAGACGACTGGCATCTGCCACTATGATGGTCACTGATGGCTTACCGAAAAGAATAAAATTACGAGCCACCTCTTCATCTTCTGAGGTAGAAAGTAGCGAGTAAGTCCCCGGTAAATCGACGATCTTATACTTCTGACTGTTATATTCAAAAGCTCCTTCGGCTCTTGTTACGGTTTTGCCTGGCCAGTTGCCTGTATGTTGTTTAAGGCCTGTAAGGGCATTGAAAACCGTACTTTTTCCTGTATTGGGGTTTCCCGCCAAGGCAATGACAAAATCAGCCTCATTAAGGTTAACGCCCAATTTCTTCAAACCGTCCGGATTATACGCCGGACAGGTTTCACAAGCAGTTGTAGGTGTTGCTTCCATATTACGCCTGTTTTTTAATTAATATTTTGGAGGCCTGATGTTGTCGAATGGCAATGCTGGTGCCTTTGATCAGAAAAGCCTTTGGGTCACCAAGCGGATTTGGTAAATCTACTTTAACTTCGGCTCCTTTCACAAAACCAAGATCCAATAACCTTCGTCTGCTTTCACCTCTTATTTCTCTGGAGATACCTATGATCTCTGCTGTTTCTTCATCCTGGAGCATGCTCAGCCGGGCAATATTCTCTTCAGGAACCACCTCTTTTTTCAAAACCGAAACCGTGATATTGGATGCCACAATGGGAGCGAGTACAAAAGCCTCACCCTCCGCATGAAAAACAATCCTATCTGCAGACTTTTCTACTATCCTAATGACAGAGCCGATGTGAATATTCTCCGCCACAATCTGCTTATATACAATATCGGGTTTGTCTTTGATATGTATGATACGGGCTACGGCATCAACGTTAAGTTCAGAAAGAGCATCCCCCTGAATACTCGCTACCTTACCCGATGAAGAAGGAATAGGGTCGCCATGCGGATCAAACTGAGGATTTCCCAGGTATTTAGCGAGCCTTTCAGTATCAGCCAATGACAGGTCATGTTCTTTTTTCTCGGCCAGTTTGTGCCAGTCAGCTTCTTCATAACCCGTTTTATCTGCCAGAAAACGCTCCCATAGTCTGTGGGCTCTTACCATTCGAAGAGCATAATCGCTTCCGGCTTCGGTAAGTTTTACTCCGTTTCCTGCCAGGCTAATGAGGTCTACTTCAGACATCTCCTTTAAAGTCTCCAGAATGTATTTGTCCTCGTCTTTCAACGTTCGGGCAATATCACTCACACTCACGGCCTTATCCTCATTTTGGCTGTGATACATGTATTTTAAGATATCTTCGATCAGCTCTTTTTTGTCTGTTTTGGCTCTGTCTTTCAAGAGCCAATACCAACCCTTGGTGGGCCTGAACAAGAAGAAGGCCAACACAGAAACTGCCAGGAAAAGGAGCAAGGCTACTGCCGGATTGTACGTCATGAT
Organism: Jiulongibacter sp. NS-SX5; assembly: GCF_052828545.1. Next base: position 913,182 of record NZ_CM128248.1, on the reverse strand, counting down.
ATGCTTTTGTTCGTGAGCTATAACCCATTGAAAGGATATAGCTCGCCATTAACAAAACCAAATGTACAATAAATTTTTAGATTAGCCTAAAAATATCTTTTGGGGTATATGGAAGGTCTTTGTTTTATCTTTATTCTTGGTTATATACCGCCGCCCAAGTCTTCTCTGCCAAAGCCTTGTTCTTCAAAATACCTTCACGCGAGGGTAGGGCATTTCCTTCGTATTCTACACCCAGATAGCCGGTGTAATTGGCGTCTTTCATCAGTTGGAAGAACTTTGGGTAATTTAAATGAGGCTCATTACCTAAGGAGTCAAACTCAAAAGCTTTGACACTCACACCTACTGCCGTGGGCACTAGCTCTTCAAAACCTTTGTAGTAGTCATATTCTTCCAAACATTCTCCCCAAAGACCACCATCTACGGTTTTGTAGCACCAGTTATGGAAGTCAGCCAGTGAACCTACCTTTTTATCCTTAAGCGAGCTTACAAGGTCTGCAAGCCAGGCTCCATCGCTGGAAATGCCACCATGATTCTCAATGATGACCTGTATACCTGGGCTATTGGCATATTCTGCCAATTTACCTATACCATCCATGCACTGAGTTTTCATGGCATCCGGCTGGCCATCTCCATGAGCATTTACACGAACCACAGGGCAATTGAGGTATTTGGCAGCATTTACCCATTTTTTAGCTGTTTCTACAGCTTTGTTTCGCTCTGCTTCATCAGATGCACAAAGGTTACCCGTATGATCAAGCTGAATCATCACATTGGCTACACCAGCCTCCTGGGCAGCTACATTTAGAGAATCCAGAAATGCATAGTCCTCCGCTTTATCGATAAAGAATTGATTGACGTATTCCACACCATCAAAACCCATTTCTCCAGCCGCTTTGATAAAATCAATAGTAGTCATATCACCAGCGAATAAATCTCGATTAAAAGACCACTGGGCCAGTGAGTATTTTGGCTCCACAACCTTGGTTTCCGAGGTTTCTTCTGTAGACGAAGTACAGGCAATTATGAATAAGAAGCTTAAAGCAGTAAAAAGGAAATATTGAAGTAACTTCATTAGAATGATTGGATATTAAAGTTCTGCAAGTTTAATATTTCTGTAGTCAACGGCCATAGTATTTCCCGGGTGTAACTGCAGTCCAATTGGTCCGCTGGCAGGGATTTCTTCTGTTGTATAAGTCATCACTTCTTCTCCGTTTAGCCAAACGGTGTAGGTTTTGTCTACGAGTTTAACTTTGATATGATTCCAGTCATCTGGTTTCAGTACGCCATCAATTTTCGAGAAAACCGGGTAACCTTTCCCGATGATGTAAGGAGAACCAGTAACATCTTTTTTTAGAGAGCCCGAGATACCCATTTGAATTTGATTTAATTCAGAACGCAGAAAAATCCCTGTATCTACCACCCCTGAGACGTTTTTGTATTCTGCTTCAATAATAAAATCGGTGTAATCTTTATCTGTCCAGAGAATGCTTCCTTTTTTATCATCGGAACTTTTAACGTGGAGAATCCCATTCTCGATGGTCCAGTTGTCATAATTGGGTGTAGGCACTACCCATCCTTTGAAGTTTTTTCCGTTGAAAGCTTTTTTGGTTTTCTGAGCTAAGGCATCCTGACTAAAAATAATCAAACCAAGAAGCAAGAGTTTAAAGAGTGTTTTCATTTGATTGTATTTCTGAGGGTTGTTTTGTGAAACACAATGTATCTAAAAAGTTTAGCTGCACTGTCATGTAGTCTGCCAATGGGTCTAAAGAGAGGGTGAAACGCTCGTGAGTATGTACCAGATTTTCTTCTGCTCTTTAATTGAAGATGAAAAAGCTGTTGCTCAAAAGACTGCGATTATAGAACTATCTCGACTCGGATTCAGATAACGGATCTTCTCTTTGGACTTTGAATCATCTAATTTCATTAGTTTTGATTGAACAAAATTACACTCATGAAAAACTACTTACTTCTACTCCTTGTTCTATCAGCCTGTACTCAAAACAAACAACGAATGAAATATACCTGGCCTGACGCTCAGGCTCCTGTAGCAGAGAAAAAAGATCACCTCAGAACTATACATAATGATACCGTGCCGGATCCTTATTACTGGATGTACGATTATTTCGGTAAAGGTCCTGACAGTCAGAATGTAGTCACCCACCTGGAAGCTGAAAATGCTTATCTGGAAACCATGATGAAGGGCACTGAGACTCTACAAAAAGACCTTTTTGAGGAGATGAAAGGGCGGATAAAGGAGCAGGATGAGTCTGTGCCATACTTTAAGAATGGATACTACTATTATGTACGTACTGAAGAAGGCCAGGAGTATTATAAGTACTGCCGTAAAAAAGGCTCATTAGATGCTGAAGAAGAGGTGATTTTAGATGTTGATGCCATGGCAAAAGATAAAGCTTATTTTGCCGTTACTGGCATGACCATAAGCCCAGATAATAAGTTGGTTGCCTATGGTGAAGATGAGGTCAGCCGACGTCAGTATACCATCAAAATCAAGAACCTGGAAACAGGCGAAACATACGAAGATGCTGTTCTCAACACTGAGGGAGACCCGGTATGGGCGGCAGACAGTAAAACCATTTTTTATACTGCCAAGAACCCAACCACTTTACTTTCTGAAAGAATTTACAGACACGAATTGGGTTCAAATATCACAGATGATGTTTTGGTTTACACAGAAACAGACCCAAGTAATTATATAGGCGTAGGAAAGAGCAAAAATGGAAAATGGATCTGGATTTACTCATACGCCACTGTTTCATCAGAAATCAGATATTTAGATGCCAATGACCCAAGCGGAGCGTTCAAAGTTTTTCAGCCAAGAATGAAGGAAGTACTTTATGACGTAGAGGCTTTAAGTGATCGTTTTGTCATCAGAACCAATGCAGACGGTGCTGAAAATTTCAAGCTTATGGAAGCACCCTTAGAGCAAACAGAAAAAGAAAACTGGAAAGAAATCAGGGCACATGATAAAGACATTCTGATTGAAAATGTTGTAGGCTTTGCCGATTTTATGGTGATAGAACAGCGTAAAGCGGGTTTAAATGAACTGGTAGTTCAAAATCTGAATACGGGTAATGAACATTCAATAGCTTTTGATGAACCAGCTTATGATGTCGGTTTGGCTCAAAATCCTGAGTTTGACACAAAAGTGCTTCGCTATAATTATACATCAATGATTACTCCGAACTCCACCTATGATTACGATATGGAGTCAAAAGATAGAACATTGATGAAGCAAACAGAGGTTTTGGGTGGCTATGATAAGTCAGAGTACCAAACGGAACGCTTGATGGCCACTGCCAGAGATGGCGTAAAAGTGCCTATTTCTATAGTTTACAAAAAAGGTTTCAAAAAAGATGGCTCTGCCCCAGTGCTGCAATATGCCTATGGTTCTTATGGATACAGTATGGATGCTTCCTTTAGTTCTAGCAGAATCAGTTTGCTTGATAGAGGATATGCTTTTGCAATAGCACATATCAGAGGAGGGCAGGAGATGGGCCGCCAGTGGTACCTGAATGGCAAGATGATGAACAAGATGAACACCTTTACAGATTTTGTGGACTGTGGCCAGTTTCTGATCAATGAAGGCTGGACGTCAAAAGAGCATTTGTATGCCAATGGTGGCTCTGCCGGTGGCCTGCTGATGGGTGTGGTAGCTAATATTGCTCCCGACCAATATAATGGAATCATTGCCGATGTTCCATTTGTAGATGTGGTGAATACCATGCTGGATGAGAGCATTCCTTTAACGACTAATGAATATGACGAGTGGGGAAATCCCAATGAAAAAGAGGCGTATAACTATATGAAATCGTATTCTCCTTATGAAAATATTGAGGCTAAGGATTACCCGAATATGCTGGTAACCACAGGACTTCATGATAGTCAGGTACAGTATTTTGAGCCAGCCAAATGGGTAGCAAAATTGCGTGAGCTCAAAACCGATGACAATGTCCTTTTACTTAAAACCAATATGGATTTTGGTCATGGCGGAGCTTCCGGTCGATTTGATTATCTCAAAGAAATCGCTCTTAAATATGCCTTTTTAGAGGCTTTGGAGGGAAATGTAGAACAATAGTCTGATCAAGGACTAGGAATAATAACAAAGCCAGATTCATACGAATCTGGCTTTTTGTATATATCAAATGATGACTATTCTTTACTGAAAGACTCTAATGTAGTCTACCACCATTCTTTGAGGGAACTGTGTGGTTCCATCTGGACTTCCAGGCCAATTACCACCAACGGCAACATTGAAAATAAAGAAGTAATTTTCCTGAAACTCGCTAAGTCCGGCTGGTGTGGTATCAATCACATGATATTGTTCGTCATCAATGAGCCAACGAATCTCGTTTTCATCCCAAACGATTGAAAACACATGAAACTGACCATTGAAAATACCAGAAGGTTTTGTGTAAGAGCCTCCATAACTGGCATAGCTACCAGCATTATCCCAGTGAACGGTACCATGAATGGTATTATCTCTGCCATCGGCAATTCCACCCACCATTTCCATTATGTCTATTTCACCACATTTTGGCCAACCTACATCTCTGAAATTTGCCCCAAGCATCCATAATGCCGGCCAGATACCCTGATCTTTTGGCAATGCCGCACGGATATCTACTCTTCCATATTTGAAGTCGAACTTTCCTTCTGTAGTTAATCTGGAAGACGTATAACTACCATTTTCACGCTTTGCGGTGATGATAAGATGTCCATCGGTAACCTCAGTGTTCTCCCGGGAGTAATTTTGTAGTTCATTATTACCCCAGCCTCCATTATTGCCGATTTCATAATTCCAGAAGCTTTCATCCAGTTCAGTACCAGAGAATTCATCCTGCCAGATTAAAGTCATACCATCATAAGCCTCAGGAGAAGTGGCACCCGTTTCAGGTATGATTTTGACATCCCCTTTATCATTATCGTCATCAGCATTTGCTACATATCCGGCTGGAGCCTCGCAGGCTTCAAAAGAATTATTAGGATCGCCTTTTCCGTCATTATCGAGGTCGGCATACCACACTTTTTTTACACATGGTGTTTCGGTTTCGGTACAGGCCATGGCCAAAACCAGCAAGAGGGAGCTTGTTAGCATCTTTATTTTCATTTCAATAAGGTAAAGTATTGACGTTTTAATCGCCTAAATATGCAAAACAGAAAGCTGTTTTCAAACTTGAAAAGTTAGACAAAACGGTTACGGTAAAATGTCATGCATCTTTTACTACAATCCATACAGGAAACTACGCAATCCACACAGTTTTGCTTGAAGCGAAAGTGTTCATTTCTGAACTTCAAGGAAATAATAGCCCCCTTGACATGTTCAAAATATTTAAAGCCAAAGAAACACCTTATAAGAATCTGACTTTTGATCAAATAAGAAAGAAAGACTTTCCTCAGCTATCAGATCAGGATCATACGTACCTTGATTTTACCGGTGGAGGTTTGTATGCACTACGTCAGATCGAAATGCATCATGAATTGCTCAGAAATAATATTTTTGGCAATCCACATAGTATAAATCCATCTTCCAGTTTTTCCACTAAACTAGTAGAACAGACAAGAAATAAAGTTCTGGAGTTTTTTAATGCCACTGACTATGAGTGCATCTTTACGATGAATGCGAGTGGTGCATTGAAGATTGTAGGAGAGTGTTATCCTTTTGATGAGAATTCACTTTTTGTGCTAAGCAAAGACAATCATAATTCGGTTTTGGGTATAAAGGAGCAGGCAAAGCGAAAGAAAGCTCAGGTTGACTTCATTGACTTAAATGAAGATATGACCATTAGCCAGGAGTCTTTTAAGTCTTTAGTCACGACTCAAAGAACTGCATCAAATAAGCTTTTGGCTTTTCCTGCACAGAGTAATTACTCGGGAGTTAAACATTCGTTAGAAATGGTCAGGAAGGCTCAGGAGAACGGTTTTAAAGTCCTTCTTGACGCTGCTGCTTATTGTCCCACAAATATTCTGGATTTAAAGGAAACACCTGTTGATTTTGTTTGTGTGAGTTTCTACAAAATGTTTGGTTATCCAACGGGAATTGGCTGCCTTTTGGTTAAGAAAGGTTTGTGTGAGGAGCTCAATAAAAGCTATTTCGCGGGGGGGACAGTGAAGGTAGCCTCTACTTATGAAGGTGCTTATGCATTGCACAATAACCACGAGCGTTTTGAAGATGGCACCATTAATTATAATCAGATTCCGGCGGTGGGCATAGGCCTAGATTATCTCAATGACATTGGTATGAGAAGAATACAACAACAGGTCAAAAACAATACCTCTGAATTCTATCAAAGGCTAGATACGTTGACTCATTCAAATGGTGCTGGTTTAATTAAATTCGTAGGTAAGCCAGGTCAAAATAACCACGGTAGTACCTTGAGTTTTCACGTTCTTAATTCTAAAGGGGAGAAGATATGTTTGGATAAAATTGAACAGCTAGCTGCTCAAAGACATATTTCATTAAGAACAGGATGTTTTTGTAACCCGGGTGCAGATGAGTCTTTTCATCAAATAGGTCAAAATGATGTTACGGAGTTAATTCAAGCGATTGATTGCGAAGATCAAAATAAAATTACATTACTCAAGTCTAAAAGAGGGGCTGTAAGAATATCTGTAGGAATGATAACCAATAATCAGGATCTTGAATCCTTGACTAATTTTTTAATTTCATTCTCTGATATGGACTAATTTAAGATCATTAATCTGCACATGTCCCTATTTCTGCTTTGAAGGTAGAGCCTGTTTCAGAGTTAAAGTTCGGTTCCAGTAGAATGGCTTCTTCAGCCAAAAGGTTTAATGAGGCGTTTTGTGAGATTTTTTGACTGGAATTAAGTTTTTTGGCCTGATAATTTTCCTGAATATCTACAGAAACTTCTTCTGACAGACTTATCTGATCAAGACACGAGGCTTCGAAGAAAAGTGTAAACCCGCCATAAGGTATAAGCTCAATATTCAGGTTATTTCCGGTGGTGTAGTTTTCAATGCTAGTGGTTATCTGTGTCTTATCTGTGCCGTCTTTGATGACCCTTAACTTATATTTTCCATCTGGTAAGAAATCAAGATTGATGCTCTGTGATTTAGTTGAGTTTTCTCCATTTATGCCGGATATAAACCAATTGTGATGGTCTCGTCTAGCTAACACCACATCTTCATCAGGATAGCCGGAAAGTAATTTCGTTTCATCCCATGCTCCCGGAATTTGTCGTATGATATCTTTCGCAATCAACGGAAGGTTGTTGTATCTGGTGTAATGGTCAGCAAAATGACTTTGTCCGGACTCAAATAAGGTAAGGAGTGCCAATTGATGCGAAATAGAGGAGTTATGGTCTAATGAACTTCCATTGGTATGGTAAGTGTGCCCTAAAACCCCTGGAGTATAATCCATTGACCCTAAGACATTTCTTGTAAATGCCAGGGTGACATTATGACTTGCCAGTCTATTCCTGAATTCATTATTGAATAATATGCCCTCACCGCCGGCTACGGCTTCCATAGTCATAAGGTTTGGATAGGTTCTTTGCCATCCTCTTGGAGTAGTGGCTCCATGAAAATTTACCATTAGGCCCACATCAGCTGCATCATTCAGAATGTCTATATAGTGCTTAATCATTCCCTGTTTATCACTCATCATAAAGTCGACTTTGATTCCGACTATACCCATATCCTTAATCCACTGCAGATGATTTCTTCGGGTTTGAGTGATATGCATACTATCTCTAGGCGTGATATTATTGGCATAGCTATTAGCATTATGTGGGCCTCCCATATTATACCAGGTCCATAGTTTTACTCCTTTAGAAGTGGCAAAATCAACAAATTGAGGCAAGGCCGTCTGCAGATCCTGGATTTTATCCCAGTCTGCATCTATGGTAAAAAACGGACAGTTAAGATCAGAAGCCAAATCGACGTAGTGTACCATAGAATCAATATAGCTGGAGCTGGTAAAAGAAGACCACCAACTAAATGTGGCGATGCCTGATTCTATATAACTATCATCTATGAGAACTGAAGGTCTGGCCAAGTCTGTGGTAACATCACTTTCTACAATTTCATTGAGTTCTTTTCCAATGATAATTACTCTCCATGGAGTCTGCATAGGCGTACTAAACCGAGCAAATTGATCAAATTGTGTTACTCCGTCAAAAGGATAAGGTCCACTTATCTGATAGTTCCCGCCTGAGGCATGTTGTGATAAGTGGGAAGCATAAAAGTTGCTATCCAAATCGGTTTCGGTAAGCATCAGCCAATGATTATTGACGGTCATTAATGCAGGAAAAACAAAACCCGAGGCCTGAGTAGAAGAAGCTCCAACGGCCATTTCATCAAAAAATCCTTCATAAACGGGATAACTATTAAAGTTCTCCTGCATCCAGGCCACTCCCAAGGTGTTATCTATTTTAAACTCAGAATGTTCACTGGCAACGTGGTATTCTGCGGTGGAATTATCCGGGAAAAAGTAACGAAACGCCACACCATTGTTTAGCACCTTAAATAAAATGTCAAAGTTGACTCCACATTTTGAAGTATGAAATGTGATAGTTCTTGACTCAAACTGATGTGACTTCTTTTTCCCGCTGTGAAGTTGGTACGTTTGATTTTCCGATGTTGAGTCTATGCTGTTCAGAGTTAAACCAGTATAAAAATCACAGTCATTTCGAGTAATACCTAACTCAGAACTTTGAATTAGGCGGGTGTTCATCCCATTCTTTGAGGAGTAAACCTCGTAGCTTAAACTTCCGTTTGACTCTAAATCTACAGTGAGCTGAACAGATCCATCAGGAGAGTGTATCTGGTATTGAGCTTTTAGATTTGCGAAGTTTATAAAACAAAAGAAAAAGCTAAGAAGGTAAAGTTTCATTGTTGAGGTTAATACAAGTGTGAAGATATCAATTGCTGTGCAAGAAAAATAAAAGAGCCACCCTAATTTAGGATGGCTCTTCAAACTTATAAATCAGAACGATTTATTTTACTTCTTCAAAATTAACATCAGTTACACCTTCATCATCAGATGAATCTGCTCCTGCGTTAGCCTGGGCATCACCGCCCGGAGCACCTGCTCCGGCAGCATCTGCACCCCCTGCAGCTTGCTGTGCAGCGTAGATTTCCTGTGATGCAGCTTGCCATGCAGTGTTGATTTTCTCCATTGCAGCATCAATGGCAGCAATATCCTGCGTACCATGAGCAGCTTTTAGTTCTGTCAAAGCACCTTCAATAGCCTCCTTGTTTGGAGCAGAAAGCTTATCACCAAACTCAGTCAATTGTTTCTCTGTAGAAAAGATCATTGAGTCTGCTGCGTTTACTTTTTCTACTTTCTCCTTTGCAGCTTTATCTGCTTCCTCGTTAGCCTTGGCTTCGTCTCTCATTCTTTGGATTTCCTCATCAGAAAGACCACTTGAAGCTTCAATTCTAATATTCTGCTCTTTGCCGGTTCCTTTGTCTTTTGCGGTAACATTTAAGATACCGTTGGCATCCACATCAAACGTTACTTCAATCTGAGGAACACCTCTTGGAGCTGGCGGAATACCATCAAGGTGGAATCTACCTAGAGACTTATTTTGATTGGCCATAGGACGCTCACCTTGTAGTACGTGAAGTTCTACTGAAGGCTGATTATCCGCCGCTGTAGAGAAAGTCTCTACTTTGTTTGTAGGGATAGTCGTATTTGCTTCAATCATTTTAGTGAACACACTACCCATAGTCTCAATACCCAATGATAGAGGAATCACATCCAGAAGAAGGATATCTTTTACCTCACCAGTTAGTACACCACCTTGAATAGCCGCACCAATTGCCACAGCTTCATCAGGGTTTACACTTTTCGAAGGCTTCTTACCAAAGAACTTCTCTACTTCTTCCTGTACTCTTGGGATTCTGGTAGAACCACCTACCAAAATAACCTCGCTGATTTCGCTGTTTGAGATACCCGCATTTTTCATGGCTCTCTTACATGGCTCCATCATTTGTACAAAAAGCTTATCGGCTAATTGCTCAAATTTTGCTCTTGATAGACTTCTGACTAAGTGCTTAGGTACACCATCTACCGGGAAGATATAAGGTAAGTTGATCTCGGCTTGTGTAGAACTTGAAAGTTCAATTTTCGCTTTCTCAGCAGCTTCTTTCAGACGCTGAAGGGCCATGGCATCATGTCTAAGGTCTACACCTTCGTCTTTCTTGAATTCTTCTGCCAACCACTCAATGATCACTTGGTCAAAGTCATCACCACCAAGGTGCGTATCACCATCAGTAGCTTTTACTTCAAACACGCCATCACCTAGTTCTAGGATAGAGACGTCAAAAGTACCACCACCAAGGTCAAATACAGCTACGGTAGCGTCTTTGTCTTGTTTATCAAGACCATATGCCAGTGCAGCTGCGGTAGGCTCATTGATGATTCTTTTAACTTCCAGACCGGCAATTGTACCAGCTTCTTTGGTCGCTTGTCTTTCTGAATCATTAAAGTAAGCCGGAACTGTTACTACGGCTTCAGTTACTTCTGTACCAAGATAATCCTCAGCAGTTTGCTTCATTTTCTGAAGAATGAAAGCTGAGATTTCCTGTGGAGTATATTGTCTATCGCCAATTTTTACTCTTGGCGTATCGTTTGCACCTTTTTCTACTTCGTATGCAATGGTTTTTAGCTCAGAGCCTACATCAGTATATTTTTTACCCATGAAACGCTTTACTGAAGCAATCGTGTTTTTAGGGTTGGTGATAGCCTGTCTTTTGGCAGGAGCACCTACTTTTTTCTCACCATTCTCCAAGAAAGCTACGATAGAAGGAGTTGTTCTGGCACCCTCGCTGTTGGCGATTACCACCGGCTCATTACCCTCCATTACAGCCACACAGGAGTTGGTTGTTCCCAAGTCAATTCCTATTATTTTTCCCATGTTATGTATATTGTTTTTATTTCAAAAAATTGTCTAACAGCAATTGATCAATGAATATGCCAAGGGCAAAACCTGTCAATATTTATGACAGTTTGTCAGTTTTGAAATGAAGATGGCAGAAAACAGTTACGGACAGCCTCCAATAGTGGCAGAAAAGACAGAACCGGACTTAACCTCAAAGCCTGGTTTGAGTTGGATATTGTCCCCCGCTTTATAGATGGCACCAGTAGGAGAGTTGATTATATTCAATGCTTCGATTTGATCTTCAGCAAAGAAATCAAAGCTTCTTGAGCCATAATTTAAATTAGCACCACCTTTTTCTAAATAGAATGAGTCCGGACAGTCAGGAATAACTTTAGCCGTGATCGTATTGGACTGATTGCTATAGCAAAATGAGTTTTTACATTGTGCATAGAATTGAGTTGTGTCTGCAGGAGAGGTGCTAAATGAGACAGCTGTATTTCCATTTGACCAGATCAGATCATAAGAACCACAATCGGTATTTGAAGTTAGCGTAATGGCATCACCCGTATTTAAAAGGTCAACATCTGCAGAAATACTTGGCGGTAAAGGTTTTATTTGAGCGTAAACGTAGACACCTGAAGTATCGTAACAGTTAGTACCGTTATCGATGATGTAACTCAAAATCACGGGACCGGTTCCATTTAATTTTATGGCTCCTGTGGTAGCATTCAAATAATCGACCATTCCAGCACCATCTTGAATGGCAAAAGTCCCACCTGGGTTGTCTACACTGGGCATTACGGTATCTCCGATACAAATGAAATTGAAATTCGGTGAGTAGGAGATAAGCCTACCATTTGTCTGAGCAGAAATGCTACTTGTAGCTGATTTTGCTCCCGAGCATGAAATTGATTTAACTCCTAAGGTATACGTTGTACTTGAGGTGAGTCCTCCAAAGAGATATGTATAGGTGTCTGAACTTACGGTATCTACCACATTTCCATCTATATATACCTCATAGTTTACGGCCGTTCCTGAAGAAGGTGCGGACCAATTAAGCCCTAAACATTTACTACCAATTTTATACGTACTTAAGGCTGTAGGAGCTCCAGTGCTCTCACATGTAAATCGTGCGTTTGACCAGTTCGCCATATCGTTAGTAGATCCATCTCCGGCATTCTCGGTCACCAAGCGTAGCATGGTATAACTACACAAAGCTAAGTTAATGTCAATGGTGCTGCTTAGAGCATTCATTGTAGGACTGGTATATAGCAGATTTCCGTCTCCGTATACTTTGAAAATGACAGATCCCCCACTCAAAACATCATCATCGACCCCTATGGACGCTTTAAAGGAGGTATACAGTCCAGATGGTATTCTGTAGGTCACTTCACTATTTCCATAAACGCCAATTCCTTTTGAATAGGTAGTGGTATTCAGGGATTGAACTGTACCATCTCCATCTGCTGATGACCCGTTTGACTTATCAAATTCTACAGGGCCAAGACCATTCGATAAAGAATATGGAGCCAAATTCGAGAGATAGGTTGTTCCTGAGCATGTGGAAGCGAGGCTTTGCTGACTTAATATTTTAGCAATATCCACCTTCTGACTGACAACCAGGTTTCCATTGGATTTTGTCATATAACATCTGTAAGTGTTGGAGCCTGTCGATGTTATAGATTGGGATGTAGAAACTGAGGTACTCCCATAGCTGTCAGATATCACCCAACGATATGATGAATAACCTGAAGGGGCTGTTACTGTTACGTTTGATCCACTAACTGTATAGCCCAACTCCGGTACAGAGTTGGCAGAAATAGGATTAGAAACCTGAAAGAAGTTTTGCGTATTGCCAGTGTATAAATTACTGGTTAAAGAGGTATTCCAGCGGGTAGCAATTTCACTTAATCCACTACCTTTTAAGTGTACATTTTCAGTATCTCTTGTACCAGCCGTTACATTATTATTAACGTTATCCGTGAACGGACCTTGAAAAATCTGATTTGAAGTATTTAAAAGGTTTGTTTGGGCATTTATGACATTGGAAGAGGATCCATAGGTCCCATAAAACGATGTTCTGGCCATTACCCATGGTATGGTAGAACCAAAGTCGCTTCTTACTCTACTAATTACTGAATTTAATCTTGTTTGATAAGAAGCTTGCCCCGAACCTAAAAAAGTTTCTGATTCACCTTGCATCCAAAGAACTGCCCTCACGCCATACATGGAGTTGTAGTACTGCATGGTCTTTAAAAAGGTGGTATATGGTGTACCTACACCTGAAGTATTTGCCGGATTAACTCCGTTACAAAATTGACTTCCCGTGAATGGGTGAGTAGTGGCTCCCCCGTTAAAGCTATCGATGAAGTTTTGTGTTGAAGAACCCGAGGTAGCTCCATTAAAAAAAGCCACAGGTACATTATTATTAGTGACCAGTTTATCTCCAAGATTTCCCCAATACCAAGAGGTGATACCGTGCTGACCAATATTACCGGCTATAGCTATTTTATCAAAACTCTGGAAACTTGGGAAGCTAATGGAACACGGATCAATATAGTTATGTGTTATAACTCGATCAGAACTTACAGAGAGCCCACTTATTCCTTCCCAGCCTTGTGCATTGGATTGTCCAAAAATCAGAAAAACATCTCCAACTCCAACGCGACTAATTGAACTGGAACTGATAACCGTACCACTTTTAACAGTTCTAACTTCCAGGGTATACCAGCCTTGAGGAACGTTGGTAAGTTGACCATAATAATTTCCTTTTACCGGATTATCGTCAATGATGGTCCAATTAAAGCCTGAGATTGGAGTAGATGTACCTGGAGTGACTAATCGGGCTTGGACAGAACTTATGACTTTTGTAGAATATGAACCAGCGATATTAATAGTGGCTTGTCCAGCAGAGTTTCGTTGAAATACAGACTTATTGATCGGCAGATCAATGGTAAACTGAGCCAACGACAGCATTGGGGCAATAAGCACACCTAGTAGCAGTGCAATTTTAACTTTGGTCATCGAACTAGTTCGTGGTCAATCAAGTCAAGTGGTATGTAAAATTACGTAATTAATACACCAAATAGACTTGTATAGATAAACTCTTATTATTCGGCGACCCAAAATCAATAGAATTGTACTTATCCGTGATCCATCTTGATGGAAGTACGAATTCCTAAATGAAGTGTACTTTTCTTTACCTCTTTTTCCTCAATTTTCTACGTTTCTACAATTAAAAACTAAGGAATGTCAATTGCTTCAATGAGTATCCTAAACTGAATAATTATGAAAAAGCAATTGAAGTATTTTGTTGTATTGATGACCTCAGTAAGTATGTTGTCATGTAATTTAAAGAGTGAGGATCAGGCAGAACTTGAAAAACTTAGAGCCCTGGATTCTTTGAGAAATGATATGCAAACCTCTCAAAATAACCAATATTCAGATACTGACTTTGACAGCCCCAATTACGAGCCTTCAGATCCGGTGGCATATAGACCAGAAAAGAAAAAAATGTCTTCTGCCACTAAAGGAGCATTGATTGGTGCAGGTGCCGGAGCTGCTTCAGGTGCGGTGATTGATGGAAAGAAACCCGTGCGAGGTGCTGTTCTTGGTGGAGTATTAGGAGCTGGTGCCGGTGCTGCTACGGGGGCAATTATTGAGAAAAGAAAAGCTCAGTAGGTGGTTTTTAAGTATGATAAATAAAAAAAGAGGCTGCCTCAATCGAGACAGCCTCTTATATTTTTTGGCCTTAAGGCCTCCTATTTAACTTTCTCTACAACAGCTTTGAAAGCCTCTGGATTATTCATCGCAAGGTCAGCCAAAACTTTTCTGTTAAGCTCGATACCAGCTTTAGATAATTTGTTCATAAATACAGAGTAAGAAAGACCATGCTGTCTTGCACCGGCATTAATACGAACGATCCACAATTTGCGGAAGTTTCTTTTCTTTTGCTTACGACCTTGGTAGGCGTAAACTAAACCTTTTTCAACGGCATTTTTCGCTACCGTCCAAACGTTTTTTCTTCTACCGAAATAACCTTTGGCTAATTTCAGCGTTCTTTTGCGTCTTGCTTTTGACGCTACATGATTGACACTACGTGGCATATTAAATTAAGTTTTTTGACTTGGGGCGTCACTTACATAGTGAACTTTCTAGGCCTTTCGTCGGGTGAAACAATTGAACCAATGTTGAATTAAAGAGCCAATAGGTCCTTAATTCTTTTTTCGTCTGATGGATGAACAATCGTCGAACTAGCTAAGATGCTTTTACGCTTCTTTGACTTTTTCGTTAAAATGTGGCTGTGGTAAGCATGCTTACGCTTGATTTTACCAGTACCAGTGATTTTAAAACGCTTCTTCGATCCAGAATTTGTTTTTTGTTTTGGCATCGATTTAAACAGTTTTTATGTAAAAAAGTAAATTGGGCTGCAAAGGTAGCTAAAAGCTATCTATTTTGCAATCAATTCTTGGATGTGAAAATTAGTGGATATTTTGTTTTGCTTACAGCAAAATCAAGCTCGTTAAATTGGCTAGTTTTGTCCATTATTATGAGTGATACTACCTTACCTTTTACATGCAGTTTTCCCACCTTCATAATCATACTCAATTCTCGTTATTAGATGGTGCTTCCAGCATCAAAAGGCTTTTTGAAAAAGCCAAAGAAGACAATATGCCTGCCGTGGCCATTACTGATCATGGCAATATGTTCGGTGTTTTTGACTTTGTTTCTAATGCCTCAAAATATGGTGTAAAACCAATAGTGGGATGTGAGTTTTATGTTGTGGAAGACCATACCATCAAAAGCTTCACCAAAGAAAAAAAGGACAAGCGGTATCATCAATTGCTTTTAGCAAAAGATAAGCAAGGCTATCAAAATCTTACGAAACTTTGCTCTATTGGCTATATGGACGGGTTATATGGGAAATACCCCAGAATAACCAAAGCCCTGATAGAGCAGTATAAGGAAGGTCTGATAGCTACTACTTGTTGTATCGGTGCCAGAGTTCCGCAGGAAATATTAAGGCATGGTGAAAAGGCCGGTGAAGAGGAGTTTAAATGGTGGCTTGATCGTTTTGGAGAGGACTATTACATAGAAATACAAAGACATGATATTCCTGATCAAAACAAAGTCAACGCTGTTTTACTGAAGTGGGCTAAAGAATATGGCGTGAAGGTGATAGCCTCAAACGACTCTCATTATGTAGATCAGGAAGACTGGGTAGCACATGACATTCTATTATGTGTAAATACCAATGAGAAGCTTTCCACTCCCAAAATGAAGGACTATGACGATGAAGGAGGTAGTGGAAAAAGTGGTCGTTTTGCCTTTTTTAACGACCAATTCTACTTTAAGTCCACTCAGGAGATGTCTCAGCTTTTCAGCGATATACCCGAGGCCATTGATAATACCAATGAAATCGTAGGGAAAGTAGAAACACTGGAGCTTAAACAGGATATCTTACTTCCAAACTTCCCGATACCTGAAGAATTCAAAAAACACACAGACGATAAAGAAAATCAGTGGGAATTTCTGAAGCATTTGACTTATGAAGGAGCAAAAGCTCGTTATGGAGAGATTTCAGAAGAAGCAAGGGAACGTATAGATTTTGAGCTATTTACCATCAAAACCATGGGTTTCGCCGGGTATTTTTTGATTGTGATGGACTTTATTCAGGCTGGTCGTGATCTTGGTGTAATGATAGGGCCGGGTAGGGGTTCTGCAGCAGGTTCAGTAGTGGCTTATTGTATTGGTATTACTAATATAGACCCGATTAAATATAATCTGCTTTTTGAGCGATTCCTGAATCCTGACAGAAAGTCAATGCCCGATATTGATACTGATTTTGACGATGAAGGCCGTCAAAGAGTAATTGACTATGTGGTAGAGAAGTATGGGAAGAATCAGGTAGCACAAATCATTACCTATGGTACCATGGCCACCAAATCATCCATCAAGGATGTTTCGCGTGTTATGGAGTTGCCCCTCTCAGATGCCAATTATATCGCGAAGCTTGTACCGGATAAACCGGGTTATGGAATGAACTTCAAGAAGTTGATCCATATGCCAGAGACTGGTGGCGACAAAAACCTGACTAAACTTGGACTGAGTGCAGACGAGATAGAAAATGTAAGGAGGGTTCGGGAGCTTTATCATGGTCGTGGCTTGGAAGCCAAGGTGCTGCAGCAAGCTGAAAAACTTGAAGGTACTGTACGAAATACCGGGATACATGCCGCTGGGATCATCATTGCTCCCTATGACCTCTCCGATATCGTACCAGTGGCTACCTCTAAAGATGCAGATCTTTTAGTGACGCAGTATGAAGGGAAAATTATTGAAGATGCAGGAGTAATTAAAATGGACTTCCTTGGCCTTCGAAATTTAACGATTTTGAAGGAGGCTCTTCGGATGATTGAGGAGAATCACGCTCAGGGAATTGATATGGATAATATCACCGAAAAGCAGCAGAGAACTCTTGACCTTCTCAATAACGGAATTGACTACATTCCATTGGATGATTTTGGTACTTTTGAGCTATTTCAGCGTGGTGAAACGAATGCCATATTCCAGTTTGAGTCAGACGGGATGAAAAAGTACATGAAGGAACTCAAGCCTGATAGGTTTGATGACCTCATTGCTATGAACGCCCTTTACAGACCGGGTCCTTTGGCTTATATCCCAGACTTTATTAAAAGAAAGCATGGGCTTCAGGAAATCACCTATGATTTGCCAGAAATGGAGGAGTATCTGGCTGAGACTTATGGGATTACAGTCTACCAGGAGCAGGTGATGTTGCTTTCACAGAAGCTGGCCAATTTTACAAAAGGTGATGCCGATGTGCTGCGTAAAGCCATGGGTAAGAAGCAGATAGAAGTCCTGAATAAGCTTAAAGCTAAGTTTATGGAGGGCGGTACTTCCAATGGGCATGATGAGAAAACGCTTGAAAAAATCTGGAAGGACTGGGAGGCTTTTGCCCAATACGCCTTTAATAAATCGCACTCTACTTGTTATGCCTTTGTGGCTTACCAGACGGCTTACTTAAAATCGCACTATCCTTCTGAATATATGGCCGGGGTACTGACCTCGCAGCTCGGTAATATTGATAAAATCACCTTCTTTATGGAGGAGTGCCGTGCACTTGGTTTACCTGTTCTTGGCCCAGATGTTAATGAATCGGTCAAAAGATTTGGTGTGAATCAGGCCGGTGAGATTAGATTTGGACTCGGTGGAATCAAAGGCTCGGGTGACGCAGCTGTAGATGCTATTATTGAAGAACGCGAGGCGAAAGGTCCTTATAAAGACATTTACGATTTTATGACTCGGGTTAACCTCCGAACAGTCAATAAGAAAACTCTGGAATCATTAGTTTATGCTGGAGCGTTCGATTGTTTTGAAGAAATACACAGGGCTCAGTATTTTGCCACAAGTAGCAATGGCTCCAATTTCATTGAAACGCTGATTAGGTATGCCAATAAAATTCAGGATGAGAAAAACTCTGCTCAGGCCTCTTTATTTGGTGGTGGAGCATCTGGCGGTACCGATATGGCCGCCCCTCAGCCAGAGAAGGTAGAACCATGGGGAAATATTGAAAAACTAAAATACGAGAAGGATGTCGTAGGTTTCTATATTTCAGGTCATCCGTTAGATCAGTTTTCAATCGAAATGAGTCTTTGTAAACCTCTCAATGAGGTTATGAAGCCTGAACATGTGGATCGGGAATTTAGTGTAGGGGGGATGATAACTTCTGTCCAGCTACGTCAAACCAAGAATGGTAAGCCTTTTTCCATTTTTAAAATGGAAGATTATGAAGGGTCAATGGAGATAGCCCTGTTTGGGAATGACCATATAAGTTTCAGTAATTATCTCATGGAAGGGCAATTCTTATTTATACGTGGGAAAGTACAAACCAGGTGGAGCGGAAATGACATTGAGTTTAAGCCAATTGAAATGCAATTATTGGCAGATGTCAAAGACAAACGATTCAAAGAAGTAAATCTCAAACTTGAGCTTACTGATATCAATGAAAAAATGATTCATGAGTTACAGGAACTCAGCGGAAACCACCCGGGGAATTTTGAGTTACGCTTCAATATTTATGATTCTGATGAAAGGCTTGATTTGCAGCTATTTAGTAGAAATACAAAGATAGATATCAATAAATCCATCTTTAAAGAGTTACAGGAGCTTTGCGGTGAGGGAAATGTAAGTTTTGCATAAAAAAAACGGCCGGTTAAACCGGCCGCTCAATTATCTATCCCCAAAAGTACTACTACTTTTCTTCTTTTAATTGATCCTGGTAAGCCGTCAGCTTATCCTTATCACCTGTGGCAGCAATTGCTGCCTGAGCAGGCCATGTGCTTGGATCGTTGGCATTATAGCGGGTACCACCTTTAGCCACCAGCATTGTTTTTATTTCTTCTGCATTGGCTTCGGCCAATTTCGTGAAACTGTTAATTCCGTCTTCCTTCAAATACTTTTCTATCGCCGGTCCTATACCTAAAATGATTTTCAAATTATCTCCGGAAGCTTTAGTGGTAACTGATTTCGGCTTTGCCGGAGCTTTTTTAACTGGACTCGCCTTTTTGGCTGGAGTCTCTTTTTTCGCTTCAGCAGGTACCTTTTCTACTGGTTTAGGAGCAGTTTCAGCTTTGGCTGCAGGTTTTTGAGCTATCTTCTCTGGTTTTACCTCAGGTTTAACCTCCTTTTTCTCTGTCTTTTTTGCTTTGGTCTTGGAAGATTTAGGTTTTGAAGACGAGCCTTTGTCTGATTTTGACTTCTTTTTTTTATCTTTTTTCTTACTTTTCTTTTTTTCATCACCAGAAGTCAGGTCCATCATCCATTTCTCGAATTTTGATTTTTTCCCTTCTTTCGATTCTATGGAGAAAAGGAAGTTGCTCACTGTTTTTCCTTTCTCAGTTACCTTGTCTACTAAGCTGATGGATTTTACCTTTTTGAAACTCTTGATAAAGGCTTTTAGTGCTTTCTTATCTGATGACATGATTGTTGTTTTGATCTATATTAGCAAAACTATGTATCCACTAAATATTTAACAATTATTTAATATTAAGTTTTAGAAAACTTAATATTGGTAATTTCATATTACATAGGTTAGACAGAATTCATAGCAATCGAAAACTTCAGGAACTTTAAATTGTTATGTAGGTGTTTCATCATTGTAATTTTTAAAAACAACACAGTAATGGCAGGTAAAGCAATTGAAATTAATGACAGCAACTTTAAAGAGCTGATCGCTTCAGATAAACCAGTATTAGTAGATTTTTGGGCAGAATGGTGCGGACCTTGTAAAATGATTGGGCCGGTAGTTGAAGAAATCGCTGGTGAATACGAAGAGCAAGCAGTGGTAGGTAAAATGGACGTTGATGCGAACAGCAGCACACCAATGGAATTTGGAATCCGTTCAATTCCTACATTGATGATCTTCAAGAATGGCGAAATGGTTGATAAGATCGTTGGTGCTGTGCCAAAGCATGTGTTAACACAAAAGCTTGAAGCAGCAATGTAATTTTCAAATAGTTTATAATGAGAAGCCGCAATGAACATTGCGGCTTTTTTTATGCACTTACCTGGTCAATAGCCGAAGTAATTACCTCACAAGCTTTCTCAATTTCCTGATCGGTAATAATTAATGGAGGAGCAATTCTCATAGAGTCGTCACAATACAAAAACCAGTCTGTAATCACTCCATTTTTTATCGTTTCCTGAATTACAGCCAGCAGAAAGTCAAAATCTCCAATTTCTGCGGCCAGCATTAAACCTTCACCACGAACATCTTTGATTTTGGGATGAGAACTAAGCAAATCTTTGAAAAGCTGACCTTTCCTTTTAGTTTCAAAAACCTCAATTTCCTTTTGCCAACTTTCTAAGGATGCCAGTCCTGCGGCACAGCTCACCGGGTGGCCTCCAAAAGTAGTGATATGCCCCAAAATTGGGTTATCACGAAAGACATGCATCAATTGACTTGGAGCTATCATAGCTCCTATTGGCATTCCACCTCCAAGTCCTTTGGCGGCTAAAAGGATATCGGGTGTGATTCCATAATCTTCGAAAGCCCAGAAGTTTCCTGTTCTGCCGGCTCCAGATTGAATCTCATCGAATACGAGTAAGGTGCCCGTCTTTTTGCAGCGTTCTGCTACTGCCGAGATAAAGTCCTTTGTGGTTACTCTAACACCACTTTCACCACCGATCACTTCCATAAATACAGCGGCGGTCTTCTCCGATATTTTTTCAATATCATCAAAGTTCTCTCGCTCCATCTTCGTGATTTCAGGCAGCAAAGGCCTATAATTTCTTTTGAAGTCTTCATCACCTAAGGATAGTGCCCCTTGGGTACTACCATGGTATGCCTTGTGAAAAGACAATATTTCTGGCCTACCAGTATATCTTTTCACCAATTTCATGGCTGCTTCTACTGCTTCAGTACCAGAATTGACGAAGTAAACATTGTCAAATGACTGACCTTTATTTGACTTGTAGTTGGCTAAAGTATCTGTGAGTGCCTTGGCAAATTTTACCTGGGGTGTTTGAACAAACTCTCCGTAGACCATTTGATGCAGGTATTTGCCAGCTTGTACCTGAATGGCCTTTACAATTTCAGGATGAGAGTGCCCCATGTTGCTTACCGCAATCCCTGAAATCAGATCAATATGCTTTTTGCCTTCTGTATCAATCAAATAAACGCCCATGGCTTCATTGAACTGAAGTGCCAATGGTGTATCACTCGTTTGTGCTACATTATTCAGAAATACTTGTCTTAAATCCATACCTAGTTGGTTTCAAAATAAACGGCACTGGCCCCTGTCCAG
This sequence comes from Jiulongibacter sp. NS-SX5, assembly GCF_052828545.1. The sequence goes on along the minus strand of NZ_CM128248.1, from coordinate 891,491 downwards.
AAATCTCCCATATTCCCGGAGTTCATCATCTCATCTTTGCTTAATCTGGCCAGACTGGTGATCAATTTAGGGCGACTATGATTTTTAGGCCATATATAAATCATTCTTATTTCAGCCTTTGTTTCCGAAAGGTCAACAGATTTAACACATGGAGCGTACTCAATTCTTTCCTGAAGTATATAGTTTTCAGGGTCTGGTATAGCATCTAGATCTTCTTTAGTCGGTTTTAAATTAACGCCTTGACCTCCGAAAGAGAATATGGGTTTCAGAACGTATTTACTGAGCTGATCCCAATCTTCGAAATCTGTTAAAAAGAAACTCTTCTTTTGAGTTTTGCTTTTGATGAGAGGTAAACAGTATTTACTTACTCTATAATACCAGTTTGGGTTAGTTAACCATTCTACATTACTACTTTGAAGTATAGAAACCTGTTTTTTGATCTCCTGACTATCAGGTAATTCTTCAAAAATGACACGATTGTATATTGTATCTATTTTGATTTCCTGATCTTCTTTCAAGTAATAAAGGTCGCTTCCTTTTTGAAAAACTGAAGTAAGACAAACAGTATTAAAACCCCAGTAAAGCTCAGAAATTTTAAAGTCTATCCTCGTTTTTTGATCGGCAGGTTTATACTCCAGCAAAACAGTCTCTCCCGACTCCTTTTTGAGGTATTTGCCTACTTCTGTGATATAATTAAAGGCGTTGATTCGGTTAAAAAAGGGAGATAGCGAAGCATCTGGCTTATAGTGTTTCTTATACTTTCCAGCCAGATAGTGTTGCCAGCCCAGTAAAGTTGGAAAGCCCTGTAGCTCAACTAACTCAGGTTTAAAAACACCATTTTCGTCTTTGCTTACGGCATAATCAATACACAGAAAGTCTGGATGATCACCTTCATTTGCAAAGCGAAATTGATCAGGTATTGCTTTTTCAGTGAGTTCTTTGAAATTAGGTTTGGTAAGGAAATCTATCACCGTATTTCCTTCAATTAGCAACTTCGTTTTAAATTCCCGATCAATAAAAACAGGTGTTTCAGATACTTTAAAGTCTAATTGACCCGGAAATTCGCTTTCTATTTCCTGAAGAAGTTTTTGGTGATGAACAACTTCAAAGTTTGCATTAAATTCGGTTCTAAATCTCTCTAACATTCAGCCATTTTTGGTTCATTTAGCACAGAAGCTAAGAATTCTGGGATAATCACAGATTCGGTGTAAGTGATTTTGTCTTCGTCTTCTAATTGCTCCAGCATAGTGTGTAATTTTTCTTCTCCATGCTCCGCAATTACAGCCATGCGTTTGTCTTCTTGCTCAAAATACCGCCTCATTCCCAAGGCGTCAGCTTCAGGATGAAATTGTACACCAATGATCTCATCAGAAAGTCTGATCCCCATAACGGCTCTTTCTAGAGGAACATGCGGACGTTTCTTTTCCAGGGCTAAAATTTCAGCATTCATATCAGCCAGAGTATCTTCATTCGGCTGAATCACCTGGAAGTCTCTTGAGTCTACAGCCCAAAAAGGATCATCCAGCTTTGAGAAAAGTTCTTCTTGCTTCCCGGCTTCTGTTTTATGTATTGGCATTACTCCAAAAGAGGTAGATTTTCTGGAACAGACCAGTCCAAGATGAAAGTGCTGAACCATAAGCTGGAAAGAATGGCAAATAAGTAAGCCTCTTTTTTTGAGAGGTTCTGTTTTATTCCATTGTACCACTTTTTCCAGAAATTGACCGTAGTCAGTTTCCCATTGATGTCCTTCAAAAAGCGGACTCCCAGGCCCACCAGTACCAATAAAGGCGTCAAAATCTTCTAATGAGGGTAGTTCTCCCTTCCCTCTGACATCAAATGTTTGGTAAATTCCATCAACTTCATTTTGCTCAAAAAACTGTGAAATCAGCGATTTTATGCATCGCATTCCTTCATTTGGGTAGTCATTATAGAAGTCAAGAATAGCTATTCTTATGTGTTGATTCATATTTGGCTTTTACGTGATACAAAGGTCGCAAAAAATGCGTCAAAGACCGAATTTAGTCTCTTCTATCATATAATCAACGACATGATACAGGTCTGAATTTTCTTGATAGACTGCTAATTGACGGTCGGCCCCTGTACCATTTTCCAGAATTTGATGAACATATTCAATCTCTGAACGACAGCCCAGCTCGTCTACCACATCATCAATGAAAATAAGAAGTTCATTGAGCAGGCTTTTATAATCTCGCTCAGTCTCATTCACAAAATCAATTAGACTAGCATGAATCCCATCTCTGGCGGCTCGCCATTTATTTTCAGCAATTAAAAGTCTTCTATATGAGCTGTATTGAGGTTTTTCTTTTCTTAGTTTATAGAGCTTAGCTGTAAGTGCCTGGCAAAGGGCGGCAATACAGATGGTCTCCTCTGCTCTCAGAGGAATATCGCAGATTCGATATTCAATAGTCGGGAAAACTGGATGAACTCTGACATCCCACCAAATTTTTTTGGGATTATCAATGCAATTGGTCTTCATCAAAACATTCACATAGTCGTCATATTCCTCAATTGACGAAAACCGATCAGGAATACCTGTACGAGGAAACTTATCAAAAACCTTCGACCTGTAGGACATAAAACCAGTATTACGACCACACCAAAAAGGTGAATTGGTGCTTAAGGCATGCAGATGGGGCAAGAAATACCTTACCTCATTCATTATTTTGACAGCTTCTTGTCTATTTTCTATCCCCACATGCACATGAAGACCAAAAATGAGGTTTCCTCTGGCCACGTCCCGCATTTCATTGACAAGTTTGTCGTATTTCTCGTCTGGAGTAATGAGTTGATCTGCCCAGTCGGAAAACGGATGAGTTCCTGCGGCCGCCACAGATAGACCTTTTGCCGAAGCCAGGTCAATGAGCTTATTTCTTAGAAAATGAACCTCTTCAGTGGCTTCCTTGATATTTTGACAAATACCAGTCCCTGTTTCCACCACAGCCTGGTGCATCTCCTGTTTAATACGTTCCTGTAGAATTACTTTCCCTTCTTCTACCAATTGAGACATGTGCGACTTCAGCTGTCTGGTCTCGGGATCTATAATCTGAAATTCTTCTTCTATACCAATGGTAAAGGAGGACATAAGTACTTTTTAATGATTGCCGGCTTTGTAAACCTGCCCAAAAGTACAATTGATCTGATTAGGCTTTAGCTTTTTTGCTCGGGAAATTGCCAATTCTGCGATTTCATCCACCATCCACTTAAAGTTTTCTGAGCCAATACTGTAGGCATCGGCATCAGGAATGGGAGTGCATGCGTCTACAACAATTAATTTTCCGTCTTTGATAACGAAATCTATCACATTGATATCCAGCCCTAAGGTTTTGGTGATTTTTCTAGCCTGTGTTTTCATGGCTTTCTCATGCTTTTTCATGGCACTGTCTGTATAATCGAAAGCCTTGGCATAACGCAAATGATGAGGGTTATTAGGCTCAAATGGCATGAGATGTACATTTTTACCTCCCACACAAATGGCTTTGATAAAATGGTCAAATTCAATTTTCTCCTGTAACATCATAATATTGCAGCCAGTGTTTTCATGTTTTTGCCATAGGTCATCAATGCCATTGACTTCAACGGATTTATCTCCATACATTCTGGCATTGGGCTTCATTACAGAAGGAAAGCCAACATAAGAAAGCATTTCTTCCCACTCCATCGGGAATTTGAGGTTTCTAAAGCTGGTTTCGTTAGTGTGGGATGGTCTTTCTTTTGAAGGTAAGAGTATCGTTTTTGCCGTGTTTATTTTTAGTCTAGTACAAGTTTTTAGAGCATTGAACTTATCATAACTAACTGATTGCAATGGGTTATTGAGAATAGCTACATCATTTGAGGCTGCGTCTAAAAGGTATGATCGATAATAGGGGATAAGATCTGAAATTCGATCAATGATTAAATCATAGGTGCTGCTTTCGGTTAACTGAACTTTTCCAATACTCAATATTTCTGCCTTGATTTCAAAGGCTTCACCGAGCTCGTTAATTCGTTCAATCAGAGCATATGGGAAGGTGTTTTCGCTTCCGAATAGTATACCGATCTTTTTCATTTATCTCTTTGGCAATTCAATAGGGCAGTAGCCATTTTTACAGGAAAGCGTCAAGATACTTAGGAAAAACGGAATTCCATAAAGGCCACTTTGGCTCAAGCCATTGCTGCTCGTCATACCAATGATCTATTTGCTTTTGACCCAAAAGTCTTGACATTGCTAAATTTTCATTTTTACTCCCATCCTCATCAGAGGTACTCAGTACAATTTTGAGATGATTATACGTCCAACTTTCTGCATTCGGAAGAAAATCATGTGGGCTATTGAAGTATACATTATCATCGAAATAGCCATCCAGAAAATCTCTGATATTATAACTGCCACTCATTGATATCAGGAAATTGACAAAATTGGGATATTTGAAAGTGAAATTAAGGGCATGAAAACCACCAAAGCCTGTGCCTGCCATACCAATTCGGTGCACATTACATTCCAATTGTATCAAAGGGATAAGTTCGTCTTTCACAAACTGCAGATATCGCTGATAATTAAAGATCTTGATATTTGAAGAAAGATTTTCTGCATGTAGACACTGATAATCTATGTTCTCTACGGCATAGATTTTAATCTTACCTTCATCTACTTTCTCTTTTACAGAATCAATAAGTCCATGTGTATCAAATAGTTCAGGAGAGCACTTTGCATCTGGAAACACTAAAATTGGATAACCCCAGTGGCCATAAATTTTAAGCTCTAAATTCTTACCCAAAGTCTGTGAAAAAATAGATCTGCTTTCTTTCTGCATGATCCCTAAGTTAATTTCGTCTAATGGTTTGAATCTAGAGTCTTTACTATTAATATCAAAATTATTTCTTTGAAAAATTATATTTTAAATAGCCAATAAAAAAAGGAGTAACCGTAAGCTACTCCTTGTAAATATTCTTACGCCTTTTTTATGACTCAGTTCTCTTTGCTTGAGCTGTTTTAGCTACTGACATCAATTGTTCGGGGTTTCTATAACCTAAAACCTGATGTACCACCTGCTGGGTATTTGGGTCAATAAAATACAAGGTAGGATAAGCTCGTACTCCAAATTTACGGGCTAGTGTAGGTCCTTCTCCTTTTTCCATATCAAACTTTGCACTTACAAAGGTCTTATTGAAATATGTACCAACTTCTGGATCAGGAAATACTTTGGCTTGTAGTAATTTACATGGACCACACCAGGTAGTATAGGCATCCATAAAGATGAGTTTATTCTCTTTTTTGGCCTTGGCCACTACTGCTGCCCAATTGGCATCATGTTCAAAAGAGATCCCTTGGGCAAAAGAACCAAAGGCAAAAACACTCAAAAGTAAGGTTATAAAAAGCTTTTTATGCATTGACTTATTTAGTTTCAGATGAATAATTGGTTGTTTATCAAACATTGATTAGATGTCACAAAGTTTAACGAGATTGTTGCATTCTTGTTATTCTATTGTTAATCAAAACAATTATTAGACCAATTAGTCGTCGTCTTCATCATCATCTGGCTCCGGCTTATCTTTGCTGTAGGAGTCGGTTTCTTCCTCGTCATCATCTGAATTGATATAATCGAGGTCGCCGTACTTATCATTATAGTCCTCTTTAACGTCATCACGCAGATTTCCATCTTCATCGAAATCGTCATCGTCTTCAATAATCTCCTCTGCACGTTCTACAGTCATTCTTACCAAATAGTACTTTTCATCTGTTTCAAATGGTAAGGCAGAAACATACAACCCATCTTTATTCGTGAATCTGATCAAAGATTCAGCAAAACCATAGGGGTAGTTTAATTTGATTTGCTCTTGAATTCTTTCTTCAAGTTTGTCAAAATCCTTAATAACGCGAGGTTTTCCAGAGGTCTGACTCATAACTTTAACATTTTAATTTCTAAGTGCGAATTAAGACGAAAAGAAAATAGAAATGCAAAGTCAAGGGTACAATTTTTAACAAAAAATTGGCCGGGATTAAGAACATCCATCCTGTGCAGCCTCTTTACGTTGCTCTGCAAAAGTCTCTTTATCCTTGGCGAGGGTTTGTCCGAGTACCTTTAATTCATAACCACCTTCTACTACCATTTTGACATAGCCTTTTTTACACAGCGGCCCCCATTCCAGGCTACTTCCGGTGGTGAATCCTGTATGAATATAGGCCACTTCCTGGCCTGCAATATTGAGTCCAACGCGTGGGAAGGCCACTCCAAACTGGATATCTACGGGAGATCCAATAAAAGCTGCAGAGTCAAAAGTTCCGTCTTTAAAATTGTTTTTACCTATACTACCAGAAGTGGAAACGCTAGAGCCTTTGTACTCAAAACCTGCGTCGGCAGAAAGAGAGACTTCACTACTTGCAGTAGCCGAAGAATTAACATCCGGCATAGTTAACTGCGTTACAAACTGAATACCGATATCAATAGAAACCGGAATAGGAAGAGGTACAGGTCCCGATGGTGTTGGAATGAAGCGAATAGGAATTTTTAGTGCTACCTCGGGGAGTTTAAAACTGTGCGAACCAGATTTGGTGCCAGCGGCACTTAATGAAAGCTTTAAATCTGCTGTGATTCCTTTATTATCAGATTTGAAAGTGGAGAGTTTACCACCTGAGATTCCAATTTGGGTTTGTTGAGTAGGTAATTTAACAGTGCCTTCGGCTGTAAAAGCCGCTGTAGCCGATCCACCTACTTTCTTGGCCATAACAAAAGTAAACTTACATGAATTGATTTTTCCGTCAACGGCCTGTGGTTCTATTTTGATAGAATGGTCAATACCACCTGAGCTATATTTAACTTCAATAGGCCCCTTTCTTCTTAGTTTGGCTATAGGTACTTCTATTTGGCCATCAATGACAATGGCACTAGCCTGATCCCACTCGGGGGCAACGTCCCAACTGATTTCACCTTCCTTTATAACATCGGTTAGAATGGCATCTTCAGTTTTTATGTCATAGTTATCTCCACTTTTTGAAACTGAAACCACTTTCCGCATGTGCTTTCCTGGGACCAAAATGGTCTGTCCTGCCATAGGCTCGGAGCTAAAGCTACTGCCTGCAAATGTGTACACCTGATTTGTGGTATCTATCGCTATAACAGGATCAGAAGAGGATTCTTCTAGGATAAGTGCGTTTTCCTGATATTCAATATCTACTCCGCTATCAGTTGGTGAAGGATCAGAACTCTTATTACAGGAGAGTATTGATAGAAACAGAGCTGAAATGAATAGAATAAAAGTCTTTTTCATGGCCATAAATAGTTTGGGCAAAACTAACTAAGACCTATCACTAAAACTTTAAACTTTTGTCAGTGACAAAATGAACTGTGCAGATGGTTCAAAAAACTGTGTCAATGGCCGATAATGATTGACTAAAAATCCCATTGAAAACTTAAAACTGGTGTAAAACCGGCACCTCTATAAATGAGGTAGGTTTCATTTGTGTTGAAGTTATAACCAAGGCTGCTTGGGTTTCTGGTATTCAGTACATTTTGAATGTCAAGGTTAATTTTACCTGCGACCTTATTCCCATTATATGTGTAGGACATTCTTCCGTCCAGTCTCTTATATGGCCCTACTTGTCCTTCATATGCCCTGGAAATATCATTGAAATAGTACCCACGTTCACGTGTTTCAGTCAAATCTGGTGGTGTATATCTGAAACCACCTTTAAAAAGGTAACGTCCACCTATCTGAAGAATACGACCTTTTTTGAAATAGAATTCTTTGCCTAATGTCAATGCTGAACTATAGCGGGAGTTAAATCTTGAATTGAATGTGCGACCATCGGGCATTGAATATTTGGCATCAAAAACAGACCCATTCAGTAAAAAGTAATAGCCCTGACTAAAGGTTTTTTCTAAGGCTAAGTCTACTCCTTTGTTCATTCCACCGCCTTCACTGACTACACTAAACTCTGGAAAATTACCACCAGCATTCAGCATCCAGTAAATAGACTCCGGTAATGGTGATGCAGGGATATTGAATAGTTTTTGGTGATAGGCTTCAAGGCTTAATCGCATACGGTTTTTTGTATACAAGTGATACGCCAAAACTAAATGTCTGGTCTTCATTAATTCCAGGTCATTATTGACCAATTCGCCCTCAGAGTTCTGATAAAAGTAATTCATCATTGGAGGTATTTGGCTATGCAGTCCATAGCTGAAACTAATCTTCTGGCTTGCCGTAGGCGTAAACTGCAAAGATGCTCTAGGCTCTATGGAGAATTTGTTATTCAGGTTTAGTCTTAAGAAATGGTAGCCTGCATTCAATCGCCATTTATTTTTGAGATAACTGAATTGCGAATAATGTTGTATCGTGCTTGTTCTTCCACTACCAGCAACAGAAACCTCGGTCTGGAGCTCATTGATATCCGATACATTAGTTCTGGGAGTCTTTTCTTTTAGAAAGTCAAAGTTGATAAAGTTGGCGATGATTCCACTTTTGAACAGGAAATTACTGCTGAATTTCTGGTTTAAGGTTATAGATGAAGCAATCCTTTTGTCTGTAAAGTTTTGGGTTTCGTATCTGAATCTTTCATTGGTCAAGCTCAGCGTATCATTCATGACTTTAATATCACTAGCCATAAGAGCGACTACAGTTTTCAGATAACCTTTTGAATTAATTCTAAACGTATTGGTAACACCCATGGCTGTCATATTGGCCGGTCTTACTCTATCTTCAGAATGATTGGAAATCGTCAAATCTCGTTCTTCAGGAATATCTACTGGTTGATAGTTTTCTTCACTAAGGCCTCCCATCCCGAAAACGGTGGTTACAGATTTCTGATTTTTTGACTTGAACGTTAGGTTGAAGCTTAAATCTTGGAATTCATTGGTCACTCGCTCACCAACAAAATTGAAACCTATGGCCGAGAGTAAACCTAAAGTAGAATATCGGTAATTAATTAAATATGAAGATCGCTCATTTTTTAATGGGCCTTCGGTAGCAAAATCAAGTCCTAACAAACCAATTTTTACCCGATGCTCTCTTTTATAGAAATTCCCTGGCCTGAAGTGAATATCAAAGGCACCGCTTAGTGCATTGCCATATTCAGCGGCAAATCCCCCGGTATTGAAATCTGATTTTGCGAGGAGCTGAGCAGAAAAAACGGTAATACCCCCACCTGATGAACCAATGACCGCGAAATGATTTGGATTTGGGATGTCAATACCCTCAAGTCTCCATAAAATACCCACAGGCGAATTACCTCTTACAATGATTTGATTTTCATTATCATCAGCCCCAATGGTGACACCCGGGTAGGAGAGAACCACTCTTCCCGGGTCATTTATACCAGCGGGTATACGTTCTGTTTCTTCTGAAGTAAAAGACCTGGTACTGACTACCGATAGCTCATTTAAAGGCTCAAAAGCATTTTTATTGGCGGTTACAATGACCTCATTGCCTTGAATACTTCCTTCACTAAGTTTGATTTCAAAGTATGACTCTTTGGAACTCTGATGTAGAAACGTCTCTGTTTCGGTGGGTTCATAGCCCAAAAAGGTGACTCTTATAAAATGACGTCCTGCGGGCACATTTGCTATTTCAAAACGTCCCTGTGCATCACTCAGAACACCTGATCCATCTGTTTTACCATCTAAAAGTATAGTGGCTCCCTGTAAAGGCTCTTTGGTGGTAATATCGGTGATATTTCCTCTTATGCTGGTTTGAGCCATAGAAATGACGGGCATAAGAAATAGAAGTAGGGCTAAAGGTCTTTTCATAGGTTAAAGGCAAAATTTCAGTTCTCGCCAAGAATTGAAATTTTAGTGGTTGGTGTACAATTTCAGTTTTTTTATTGGATCTCAACCTAAAATCATCATAAAAATCCTAGATTGCTTAAAACACCTTAACTATGAGATTAATACGCTATTCTTCTTTTTTCTGTCTCCTCTTGGCTAGTTCTATCGTTACAGCTCAATCGGCCATTCAAAAGGAAATTCAAACCAAGTTTATTCTGGCAGAAGATGGTGACGAAATTGAAATTCGGGAAGGCAGATTTGAGATTTCAAGTACGCTATCTATTGAAGGTAAGAAGAACATCATCATCAAGGGTGCCGGAATTGGTAAAACCGTATTGGATTTTAAAGATCAGACAGATGGTGCCGAAGGTATTAGGATCTCAAACATGAAGAATGTAACCCTTCAGGATCTTTCTGTGCTCAATGCTTCTGGCGACGCTGTAAAAGCCATGAATGTAAAGGACGTGAAATTTTTGAGAGTAGAAACCTCTTGGGAAGGGAAGCCTAAAGCTAGCAATGGTGCATATGGCTTATATCCTGTTATGTGTAAAGGAGTTCATATTGAAGGCTGTATAGCCAGAGGAGCTTCAGATGCGGGTATTTATGTTGGTCAGTCTAAAAACATTATTGTTAAAGAGAGCATTGCAAGGGAGAATGTTGCCGGGATAGAAATCGAAAACTCTCTCAATGCCGAAGTATTTGATAATACTGCCATTGGCAATACAGGAGGAATTTTGGTGTTTGACCTCCCTGATCTGGTACAGAAAAAAGGCGGTAATGTGAAAGTCTTTGATAACCACATTGAGGCCAATAATTATAAGAATTTTGCCCCAAAAGGTAATATCGTCGGTAAGGTACCTCCGGGTACCGGTGTTTTAATTTTGGCTACTTCAGATGTTGAAGTTTATGACAACCTAATTAGAAATAACAGAACTCTTGGAATTGGAGTTATCAGCTATTTCACCACTGAGAACCCCATCAATGACGATGAATACGACCCATATCCGAAAAAGATATCGATTCATGACAATGAATTTGAAAGAAAGGCTCAAAAAACCACGGGTAAAGGTCGATTTGGTAAAATGTATCGATTGGTCTTGAAATTTGGTAAAGATGTTCCATTTATTCATTGGGATGGTATCAGGAATCCTGATGATAAGACCTGGGTATTATGTGTTGAAGACAATGTGAATGAGTCTTTTGTCAATCTGGACGTCGAAAATAATTTTGAGAATGTAAGTCGAGAGTTGATCGGCTGTGAAAAATAAGTAAAGCTATGTTTGTTGGTCACTATGCCCCTGCATTTCTTTTAAAATCTAAAGAGCCTAAAGTGTCTCTGGGAGCACTCTTTATTGCTACTCAGTTCGTCGATATTTTGTTCTTTCCTTTTACAATGTTAGGTATTGAACACCTACGCTTTGTGGATGGATTTACTGAAGTCAATAATTTCGATATGCATCATATGCCATATACGCATGGTTTAGTGGCATCACTTATTTGGGCTGTACTTTTTGGCTGGGTATATAGCCGATTCTTTGTAAAGAAATCTGAAGACAAGAAGTCTATTGCGGTGATTATTGCTTTAGGTGTATTATCCCATTGGTTTGTAGACCTGTTAGTACATACGCCCGATTTACCATTAGTGTTCGGTGATCCAAAGGTTGGATTTGGCCTTTGGAATTTCAAAAATATCGCATTCGGTTTAGAAGTTACTTTACTGATTATCTGCGTTTTGGTCTATGTCTTAAAAAACAAACCGACGAAGAAATATGGCCTCATATTTATGGTATTGTTCACAGCTTTCTTGATCATTGTGAACTACCTTAACTTTTATATCTTGCCGAAGGAGGAGAACTTAACCAATCTTACAATTTCTGCCCTCTTATCTTACTTTGCTTTTGCGGGTATGGCACACGGGGTGGATAAAGCTTATGATTAGAATATTAATTGACTTATGGCGAAAATAGTCCCAGAGATAAGCACGGAATTAAAGGAATTCATTGAGAAGCAGCCTGTTTTTTTCACAGGAACGGCTATGGCTGATGGTCGTGTGAATGTTTCTCCAAAAGGAAGAGATAGCCTTCGGGTACTCGACGGGGAAACAATAGTATGGAGGAATCTGACAGGTAGCGGCAATGAAACAGCCACTCATTTAGCTCATTTAAATCGCATTACGCTCATGTGGTGTGCTTTTGAGGGGAAACCGCTCATCTTAAGATGTTATGGATCAGCCCAGGTTCTTCATGTAAGAGATAAAGATTTTGATCATTATAATGCTCATTTTGAGGAGGACCCGGGAGCCCGACAAATATTCATAGTTAAGGTAGAAACTGTTCAGACCTCCTGTGGTTTTGCCGTACCATTCATGGATTTTAAGGAAGAACGCGATGTCCTGAATAAATGGTCTTCTGGAAAAGGTCAGGAGGGTATAAAAGACTATTGGGCCGAAAAGAATCAGAGAAGTATTGATGGCGTAGAAACAGGTATTTTTCAATAATGCTTACGATTTATTTTTTTCTATGGTGGCTGGCAAGTTTTGCTGAACCGCAATCTATGCCAAAAATGAAGCTTTCTGACTACGGCTTCTTTGAAGGTGCGATAGCCAAGCAAATACCAGGTAAAGACGTAAAACCATATTCTCTCAAAACTCCTCTGTTTACAGATTACGCAGAAAAATTAAGATTTGTCTATTTGCCTGACGGCAAAAAAGCAGAATACAATCCGAAAGAAGTTTTTGATTTTCCTAGAGGGAGTGCGTTGATCAAAACCTTTTATTATCCTGTAGATTTTAGAAAACCTCAAAAAGGTCGAAGATTGATAGAAACCAGGGTGCTTATTCATAAAGAAAAAGGATGGAAAGCATACCCTTATGTCTGGAATGAAGAGCAAACGGATGCTTTCTTAGAGGTGGCAGGTGAAACTACTGAGGTAAAGTATATCAATCTGGAAGGAAAGAAAAAGAAGCATGCCTACGCTGTTCCGAATGTAAACCAATGTAAAGGCTGTCATAACAGGAACGAGAACCTGAGCCCAATCGGCCCATCTGCAAGACAGTTAAATAGTCTGTTGGAAATGCCTTCTTATTTAGAACCTGAAGCCAGAGTAAAATATAATGAAGGAAATCAGCTAGATTTTTGGCTCAAGGTTGGCTTAGTTCACAATTTGCCTAAAAGTGGGGTGTATCCCGAAATTTCTGATTGGCAGAATGAAGATGTCTCACTGGAATCCAGAGCCCGAGCCTGGCTAGATATCAATTGTGCTCATTGTCATCGATTAGAGGGTCCTGCCAATACTTCAGGCCTGTTTTTGGATATTCACAATACAGATGAAACCAGCCTTGGCATTTTAAAATCTCCGGTGGCCACGGGTCGGGCATCGGGCGATTTGAAATATGATATCGTCCCGGGAGATGCAGACGCTTCCATTCTGATTAAACGCATCAGCTCTACTGACCCGGGAATTATGATGCCAGAGCTGGGCCGCAAAACTGTTCATGAAGAAAGCGTTCAACTGCTTCGAGATTGGATCAATCAAATGCCTACTCGTTAAATCTTTTCAATCGTTTTCTCAAAATTTGCCTGGTTTTTGCCTTAAGCTTCATGCTTATTGATAAAATAATCAATGTGCAAAACGAGTTTAAGAAATATCTATAAAACTGAATGAAGAGATACCTAATTTGCTGCTTTCTTATTGTGGGCTTAATCTCAAGCTGCAATAAAGAAACGATTACCGCTATAACACCAGAAGTAGAGTTACCAACTCCCGAAGAAGCGGAGAACTGGAATATACCGGTGGGTTTAATCAAAGATGCCGGCACCGGAAGAAATGGAATTATCAGTCTGGATGAGCCGGTAAAAATAACCACCGCTTCTGCGAACTACCTAGAAGATAGTGACTTGGTTATAGGATTAAAGTACGGGAATACAGTAGTGGCATATCCACACAAGATTTTAGATTACCACGAGATCGTCAATGATAAAATTGAAGATTTCGCCTTTGCTATAACTTATTCACCCTTATCGGGTTCTGCAGTACTTTTTGAGAGAAATCTTGCCAATATTGAAACCAATTTCAGGCACAGCGGCTTGGTCTATAATTCCAATGCCATTCTCTATGATGAGCTCACCAATTCTAATTGGTCGCAGATGCTCCAAAGGCCTGTTCAAGGTGATTTGAAGGATACTGAAACTACATTCTATCAAATTATAGAAACTAACTGGGCCAATTGGAAAAAATGGTATCCGAATAGTTTTGTTTTAGGCATTCCTGAGGTAGAAATACAACCTGATTATGAAATATCTCCATATGAGGAATACATACAGAATAGCGACTCACTTGCTTTTGAAGTCACTCGCACTTTTCCTGATATTCCTCTTAAAGAAAGAATCCTTGGAATTAAAGTAGGTGAGGAGACTGATTTCGTGAGGTTTGATGTTTTTGGTCAATTGAATGGACAGATCACCAGAACCATTGGTGGAGAAGAGATTTTCATTTTTGGTTCAGGAAAAGACAATTATCTGATGGCATATCATGCCAAAACCACTTCCGGAGAAGAAATAGTTTTTCGTAAGTCATTGCTTGGCACCGAGCCAGAATTATTATTTGAAGATGCTAAAGGTAATATCTGGGATATTTTCGGGAACTGTATCGAAGGTGATTTAGAAGGAGAACAATTGAAAAAGCCCTTCAGTATGATGACCTATTCTTTTGCCTGGGCTGCCTTTTATTCTTAAAAAATGGATTGATTTATAGCGAATGAAGGCGTGGTTTGTACCTTTGCGAAATAATTAAAAAAATTAATAATGAAACCCGTCTACAAGGCCCACCCATGGCACGGTATCTCCATCGGAGATCAGGTTCCGGAGATAGTAAATACATTTATAGAGATTGTTCCTTCTGATACCATCAAATATGAGGTTGATAAGGACACAGGTTATTTGAAAATTGACCGTCCACAGAAATACTCCAATATAGTACCTTCATTGTATGGGTTTATTCCTCAGACCTATTGTGGTAGAAGAGTTGCAGATTTGGCATTGGAAAATGGTGCTGATAAAGTAAAAATAGGTGATGGTGACCCTCTGGATATTTGTGTGTTGTCTTCTCACAATATTCCTCATGGTGATATATTGCTTCAAGCCAGACCTATTGGAGGATTGTGTTTGGTAGATGATTTGGAGGCAGATGATAAAATTATAGCGGTACTGGTAGGTGACCATATTTATGGCGAATATCAAGACCTGAAAGACATGCCACGTGACGTAGTTGAGCGTTTAAAGCATTACTTCTTAACGTACAAAAATTTACCGGATGAGCCTAAAAAGTGTGAAATCGCTTTTGAATATGGTAAAGAACATGCCGGTGAAGTGATTAAAAGTTCAACTGAAGATTACAGGGATTTGATTTTCAAACCGATGTAATTTGAGGCACTCTATTTAAGAAGTCCCGATGTATTCGTCGGGACTTTTTTATTTTAAAACCTGAAAATAATCTTGAAAAAGCTCCGTTTCCTTAACCTAACTCAAAACAAACTCAGCCGATCCATGAAATTGAATTTACTGGTATTCGCTTTTCTTTTGTCATGTCCTCTTTTTGCACAGCAAAAGAAAGTGTGCTTTAGTATAGATGATTTACCGGTAGTTAGTTACGGTGATAAAAGTCCCGAATTTCATCTCGATGTTACCAGAAGACTGGTCAAAAGTCTACAAGAATTAAATAACCCCGCTATTGGTTTTGTAAATGAGTTTAAACTGTATGATAAGGCGGGAAAAAATATCAAACCGTACCAGAAAGAGTGTTTGGAGATTTGGCTGGAAGCTGGCCTTGATTTAGGGAATCACACTTACAAACACAAGGATATCAATTCTACTCCTCTAACAATTTATACAGAGGAGATCATAAAAGGTGAAAAGGTTACTAAAGAGCTCTTGGCCCATTACGGCAAAGAAATGAAGTATTTCAGACATCCATACCTTCATGTAGGCGAGCGAAAAAGTTTGGCTGATTCTCTTGATCAGTTTTTGACATCTCATGGATATGAGGTACTACCCGTAACGATTGATAACGCCGACTACCTCTTTGCCGTAGCATATCACTACAGCGTTCAAAAGGGAGATACAGAAATGGCTCATAGAATAGGAGAGGACTATATTGATTATATGGAGGAGAAAGTTCTCTTTTATGAGCAACAGTCTCAAAAGCTCTTTGGTAGACAAATTCCTCAAACGTTACTCATACATGCCAGTCTCTTGAATGCCGATTACATGGCAAAATTGGGTCATGTGTTTATCAAGCATGGCTATGAGTTTGTAAGTGCCGAAGAAGTTCTCAAAGATCCTTCGTATCAAACTCCAGTTACAAAGTTTGGCCGCTATGGCATTTCCTGGATAGACCGTTGGGCTCTCTCGGTAGATAAATCGGACGATTTCTTTAAAGGTGAACCGGATACACCAGACTACATCAAAAACTTTAAAAGAGATTAGAGTTTTGCTAGGAAGTCCATCGTATTTACTCCATCAGCAAAATCCATAATGCCAGGAGTTTGGCTTTCACCAAAGTTTAGATGACCGCTCCCTACGATACATTGAATTTTACCCTCAAGCTCTGCAATCTTATCATTTAGTTCATTTTGGTCAGTGTATGTTTCATAAAACAAAACTGCCAATGGGCTTACCAGGTTTGGATCCTCTTTTAAAAGTAGAAACCCATTGTCATAATGATGGTCTCTATTTACCAGATAGATTGACTTATTATAGTCGTAGTTATTATTGTACTTATGATGAAGTTGGATGGTATTCCAATATTCAATAGACTCAAAAAGAGGTTCAAACTTATAATCTTTCGGTACGAAAACCTTAGAGACGTTGCGGCAGCCTAATCCAAAATACCTGAAGATATCATTTCCAAGATTTCGGAGATCTTCACCACTCTCATTACCGTTCAAAATAGCAATTGAAGTCCTGTTTTTACGAATAATGCTCGGTTTTTGACCAAAATAATAGTCGAAATATCTGGAAGAATTATCACTTCCTGTAGCGATGTATGCGTCCGCGTCTTTTATCCTTTCAACGATGTGTAACTTTTCTTTAAATGATGGTTCAATTTCAGTCAACTTACTTAATAAGCTGATCATCAAAATTTTATCATTGCTACTCAGTTTTAAAAGAGCCTCATGACCAGACAATAAAACGCAAAGCACATCATGAAAGCCAACCAATGGGATGTTGCCAGCAGCTACAATTCCGATCTTCTTAGGTTCGGTAATGTCAACACCATCGGCGAGTTTCTCAAGAGCATCTTTTTGAAGAAATTGTGAGGCTATAGCATGTATTGAAAGCTCTACATTATCTTCTGTAAACCAGCCGTTTTCGTTCTTGGCCCTTCTGGCCCATGATTTAATCTCATCTTGGTTTTCAGGAGCTAATAAATAAGATCCAAGCTTACTAAATTGAATTATTCTGTGCTCTAATGTCATTATTTCGGCGTCTCTTTTCCTTTTTTGATCTACGGCTCAAAAATACTAAGCCTTTGAAACTTTGCAGTCTTATATTTGTTGTTTCTTTGAACAACCAACAAGACCAGTAGACTAATGGCAATTATTATAACAGACGAATGTATCAACTGTGGAGCCTGCGAGCCAGAGTGCCCAAACACAGCTATATATGAGGGAGGAGTAGAATGGACCTGGGCAGATGGAACAGAACTAAAAGAGGTTGATTTCGGTGATGGAACCGTAATAGATGCTAATGACGATCAGGAACCGGTTTCAGACGAATTCTATTATATCGTTTCAGATAAATGTACCGAATGTGAAGGTTTTCATGAAGAACCGCAGTGTGCCGCTGTATGTCCGGTAGACTGTTGTGTACCAGATCCGGATAATGAAGAAGATCAGGAAACACTTCTGGCTAAAAAAGCCTGGCTACACGCAGAAGGTTAAAATTTCAACATTTTGAAAATAGAAAAAGCCCCGATTATTCGGGGCTTTTTTATTGGATAAATCAGATGTAAATATTGCCAAACTAGATATTGTCAGAATAATAAACTTTTCGCTTTTTTTGTATTATTTCAATAAACTACTTAGAAAAACCAAGTAATTGATCGGTTTGTCTACTTCAGATTAGGTTAGAAGTCATCTAATACCTTACATTTACTTCTGTTAACGATTTGAATAAGTTAATTATAAAATATTGAGTTTGAGTAATATCTCAAACGAAAATTTTGTTAGGTAAAGGTTAGGTGTTTGACAAAAGCACAATTAATTGTGGTTTTGTTGTACTCAAAAAAAAGTAAACTACTCTCCACCTGGGGAGTAGTTTCTTACTTTACGGGGGGGATAGAAATTTACTGATGCATGAGGGTATGACTTAGAACTTCGTCAACCTCTTTTACTTCAATGGCACCATTTTCATTAAACTCTTCGAGGGTAATCATCATAGTGGTGTTGATTCTCAAAGGATCATATTTGGCACTTACTCGCACATAGTTTTCGGTCCAGCCATGCATTTTGCCTTCTGAGATGTCCTCTTCCCACAATACATTTTTTTCTCGCCCTAACTGAGAATCATAAAATGCTCTTTTCTTCTTATCAGACAAGATATGAAGCATTTTAGAGCGAGTACTCTTGTCTTTCTTACTCACTTTAGGGTGTATATCTACCGCTTCTGTATTCGGCCTTTCTGAGTAGCTAAAAACATGTAGATAGCTTATGTCAAGCTCATTTAAAAATTGGTATGTCTCCAGAAAGCGGTCTTCTGTTTCTCCAGGATGACCCACAATAACATCAACCCCAATACAGCAATCGGGCATGACTTCTTTGATTTTATTGACACGATCAATATAAAGATCTCGCTTATATCGTCTTTTCATTAGACGAAGCACCTCAGGACTGCCGCTTTGTAGAGGAATATGAAAATGGGGTACAAAGCGTTTAGATTGAGCTACGAATTCAATAATATCATTACTCAAAAGGTTAGGCTCAATACTCGAAATTCTAAACCTTTCAATACCTTCTACTTGATCCAAGGCCATGCATAAATCAAGGAAACGGGTTTTTCTTTCTCCATTGATAAGGCCAAAGTCACCAATATTAACTCCGGTCAGAACTATTTCCTTTACTCCTTGCTCAGCAATCTCCTCTGCGGCTTTAATAATATTCTCAATAGTATCTGAACGACTCTTTCCTCTTGCTAACGGAATAGTACAATAAGTACATGGGTAATCGCAGCCGTCTTGTACTTTCAGAAAAGTACGTGTACGGTCATTTAAAGAGTAGGAGGTGTGGTAGTCTAGTTTCTGCTCAATACTGCCGGCGTAAACCTTCTCCTCGGCTGGTTTTTCAACAGGTTCTTTCTTAAAATCGTCAATGAGGTCAAGAAGTCTGAATTTTTCTGCAGCTCCTAAAACCGCATCTACTCCTGGTATTTCAGCGATTTCCTTTGGTTTTAGCTGAGCATAGCATCCAAGGATAGTTACAAAACCATTCGGATTGATCGCCTGAGCCTCTCTGACTATTTTTCTACACTTTTTGTCAGCATTATCGGTAACCGAACAGGTATTGATAATAAAAATATCAGGAGCTTCATTGAACTCTACCTTCTGATATCCCTTGTCCTGAAACATTCTACCTATAGTAGAAGTCTCAGAATAGTTCAATTTACAGCCAAGTGTATAAAATGCGACTTTCTTGCTCATACAGGCTGCAAAGTTACTAAAAATCAATCGAATGTGGGGCAATAAAAAAGCCTTCACAGAATTGTGAAGGCTTTCTCTATATCAAATGCAGTGTTTCTTAAACGTCTGCAGTTTTTACAGTTTTGATGATACGAGCAGCTACTTTATAAGGATCTGCCGCTGAGTTTGGTCTTCTGTCTTCTAACCAACCTTTCCAGCCTTTCTGTACAGCTGCGATTGGAATACGGATAGAAGCACCTCTATCAGACACACCGTAAGAGAACTGATCGATAGACTGAGTCTCATGCTGACCAGTTAGACGTAGGTGGTTATCTGGACCGTAAACAGCGATGTGCTCTTTAACGAATGGCTCAAAAGACTGACAGATTTTGTCGTAAACTTCTTTGTTACCAGCAGTTCTAAGTGCAGTGTTAGAGAAGTTAGCGTGCATTCCAGAACCGTTCCAGTCAGTTTCACCAAGTGGCTTACAGTGGTAGTTCACCCATACACCGTATTTCTCACAAATTCTTTCCAACATGTAACGAGCAACCCAGATTTGGTCACCAGCTTCTGCAGCACCTTTAGCGAAAATTTGGAATTCCCACTGGCCAGCAGCTACCTCAGCGTTGATACCTTCAATGTTTAAGCCAGCCTGGATACAGTACTCTAAATGCTCTTCAATGATCTCTCTACCGTAAGCGTTTCTCGCTCCTACAGAACAGTAGTAAGGTCCTTGTGGTCTTGGGTATCCGTTAGCCGGGAAACCTAGTGGAAGGTTTGTTTCAGGATCATATAGGAAGTACTCCTGCTCAAAACCAAACCAGAAATCGTTATCATCATCATCGATAGTAGCACGACCGTTTGATTCGTGAGCGTTACCCGCTGCATCCAGAACTTCACACATTACAAAATATGCTGGAGTTCCTAGCTTAGAACGCTCAGGATCCGGACAAATAAATACAGGTTTTAGCTGACAGTCAGAAGAACCACCAGAGGCTTGCTCTGTAGACGATCCGTCAAAAGACCAGATGTCACAATCTTCCAGCTTACCGCTAAAATCATTTTCAATTTTTGTTTTGCTTCTTAGGCTTTGAACAGGCTTATAGCCATCAAGCCAAATGTACTCAAGTTTTGCTTTTGCCATGATGATGTTTACGTATTAATAAAATTGATTATCCTAAAATTTGATAGCAAATATATATTAATCTTCCATACATAATTGTCCTAAATGGCTTTTTGGTAGATTTTTATTCTATATTATTGAAATAGTGCAATTGTCTATTGGCAAGTTGAATAAACGGCCTCATTTTACTTATCTAAGTAGTCTTGAAAATACTTTTGTTGTAAAGATTTTGATTTATTCAGGTCGTCGTTTGAGACATTGCCCGAAATATTAATTTCCTTTTTGCCAATATTATCAAATAATATTTCGATGTCATTTTTTACGTATCCAAAGCCGTCATTGAAAGAGAAAAAGGCCCATGAAGGTAATATGGTTCTAAACATATCTTTGCTCCATTGATATGCTTGTGAATTCATTTGAAGAATATTTAGTAAAGACTTAGCAATATCATTCTGAGATACTACATCATCGACAACTGTACTATTTTTTACCGCTCCACCGGTCCATAACAGAGGAATTCTAAATGACTCAGATTTGGAATTGGTTTCCGGTAATCGATGTCCGTGATCTCCTACAACGATCACAATAGAGTTTTGCCACCATGGTTGTGTTTTGGCTGAGTCTATAAATCTACCGAATTCCTGATCAGTGTAATACAATGAATTGAGGTATAAATTTTGTTCATCTGAACCTTCAAAAATGGTGGAGTCTAAGGGTACATCAAAAGGCTCATGACTGCTTATGGTTAAAAGTGTACTGAAAAATGGGCTTTTTCGGGCAGACTGATGGTCAGCAAGGAATTTATCAAAGATGAGCTCATCATGAACGCCCCATTTAGTGTCTGACTGTTCTTCAGAGAAATTATCAAGGTCAATGATATTCTCAAAATCTGCGGTTAGGAGATAAGATTTGATATTAGCAAACTCTGTTTCTCCTCCATAATAGAATTCAGAGTTGTATCCTCTATTCTGAAAGTCCTTCGAGAGAATAGGAAGTTTCTGAGTTTTTGAGGGTTCTTTAATAATGGAGTAGGTCGGTTGAGCTGGGTAACCGCTCAAAACAGAGACAATGCCTTTATCTGTTCTGTCTCCAGAGGCGTAGGCATTTGAAAAGTAAACGCCCTCTTTTTTAAGTCTGTTGAAGTAAGGAGTAACGTATTTACCATCGAACTTCTCGTCTACCACCTTTTCTGTGAAGCTTTCCCAGATTAGTACAAGTACATTCGGATTTTCAACCTCCGGCTTGAGGATATTGTATTTCTTCCCTTGCTCCAGATAAAGCTCGTTAAGGTTTTTTTCTATTTCCTCTTTAGGAAGATAAGTATATGGGTTAACCTTATTATAGGTCTTATTGACCAGTGAGCTAAAGAAGTTCCAACAAGCATTGACAGCTGAGATATTTGCAAAGTTATTACTAGAAAAGTACACCGTACTTTGGTTCATCGGGGCTATCCCGATACCCCCTCTTATTGGAATGATTAGAGCGAGGGTCAATAAGAAAGCCCACGGTATGAATCGCCATTTCTTCGTAAAATTCCAGCTATTCATCTTATTTGCGATAATCCTGTACACGAAATAACTAGCCACAATTAGCAATAAAATATAGCTAATCAATAATCTCAAAACAGGCGACGAACTAACAGAGGCCCAGGCCTCCTTCGGGGTATTTAAGTAATTCAGAGGAGTAGCATCTAGTCGGTAGTCCCATACATTGAAGACCTCCAGGTCAACAACAATGATTAACGTGAGAACGAAAACCATGACCAAAGTGTAACCGAAAAGACTGCTCTCAAAAATGCTTTTTTTGATGAAGTTTGAAAACGTAATCCAGATAAAAGGAATGATGGACAGGTAGCCCGCCATAGACATATCCATTCTGATTCCATTCCAGAAAACTCCCGCTAGTGTTTCCAACGTTAGTAATTTCGTTTGATCTATATGATAAACCAGGAAAACGAATCGGGCACATAAAAAATACACGACCCAGAATCCGAAATAGATAAACAAGAACTGAATGCGTTCTCTCATATAGGGTTTTCAAGTTTATTGAACTTCAAAGATAGAAATTGTCCCTGAAAGCCATAAAGTTCTTCAAGTCTTAAAAGGCTAGGATCAAAAGCCTAATTATTGGAAATAAGCGTAAGTTTGCACATCATAAAAAGCAGTTCATGAGTAAAAATCCAGGGTACGACCAAGTAGAAATCGATAAACTGAAACAAGAAATTGAAGCGGAAGGGCAAAATTATGTTCTGGTAGAAGATGAAATGGACCTAACCGATAGTGGTGAATATGTTCAGTTTCAATTTGTTGGGAAGGCGGATGACAATGAGGTCATATACGATGCTGCACTTTTCACTTTAGAACTGCATTATCAAAGCCAGCTTCTGGAAATGGCGGAGCAAAAGGTAGCTAAACTACATAAAGGTTTTTTGCCAATTGGAGAGCGAAATCCGGGTTATAAGGCTAAACCTGAGATTGATGAGCTGGTACAGGAGTTTATTGAGGAGATTGAAGAAGAAGATGCATTAAAGGTCTCAGAATTTATTGAGATTGATACTGATTTCGAATTTGGCATTGGGCTTGAAGTTGCACTCAATGTTGAAGAGATCACACCGA
Organism: Jiulongibacter sp. NS-SX5; assembly: GCF_052828545.1. Next base: position 868,320 of record NZ_CM128248.1, on the reverse strand, counting down.
AAGTTATTGAGAAGTTTATCAAAGACTTTAATTCAGGTCAATTCAAGCCAGACACTAATCTATTCAGTTTCAAAGAAGAAGCTTAAATGCAGCTGTTTTACCAAAAAGACTTTAGGGAAAAGGGTCATCTTGACGAGGTAGATTCTAAACACTGTGCCAAGGTGTTAAGAAAGTCTAATGGTGATGTTATTTGGGTAACCGATGGTGCCGGAGGGCTTTTTGAATGTGAAATTATTGATCATCATCCTAAAAAAGTAAAGCTCAAAGTTCTTTCGGAACAGCATCAAACTGCACGTGCCGAGCGTAGAGTACACCTGGTTATAGCTCCAACTAAAAACATCGACCGAATGACCTATTTGGTTGAAAAGGCTACAGAAATCGGTATTGATGAGATCAGTTTTATTCAAACAACCAATTCTGAAAGGAAAGTCATCAAAACGGATAGAATAGAACGAGTGGCTATTTCAGCAATGAAACAGTCTTTGAAGTCTTTTTTACCTACTATCAATGATTTACAGTCTTTGGGCGATTTCATTGATTCAGTAAACGAGGCTCAGAAGTACATTTGCCATTTGGATGAATCTTCTGTACCACTAGCAAAGGAAAACCTAGAAAACGATGTATGCTTCTTAGTAGGTCCTGAAGGGGATTTTACTGAAGAGGAACTAAAATTGGCATTTGATGCAGGTTTTAAGCAAGTTAGCTTGGGTGAAAGTCGTTTAAGAACAGAGACGGCGGGCTTGGTGGCCGTGACTTTAATGAATTTAATATAAGCCAAAATGAAGAAACTCTTAGGTTTACTAATTCTCGCACTTATCAGTTTTAGCTCTTATTCTCAAGGGTATTCTATAAAAATAGCCAAACTAAAATATGGTGGAGGGGGAGACTGGTATGCCAATAAAACAGCATTACCGAACCTCATTGATTACTGCAATAAGAATCTGCTGACTAATATTTTTCCCGAAGAGGATATTGTAGAAGTAGGTAGTCCTGAGTTATTCCAGTATCCATTTTTATACATGACAGGTCATGGAAATGTGGTTTTCACAGAAAGTGAAGCTGCTAACTTGAGAAAATACTTATTAGCTGGCGGATTCCTTCATGTAGATGATAATTATGGCTTGAGAAAATTCATTGAACGAGAAATGAAGAAGGTTTTGCCAGAGGCCAATTTTGTAGAATTACCTTTTTCTCACCCTATTTACCACCAGCGATACGAGTTTGCCAATGGACTGCCTAAAATTCATGAACACGATAATAAGCCGCCACAAGGTTTTGGTTTATTTCATGAAGGAAGAATGGTCTGTTTTTTCAGTTTTGAGTCTGATTTAGGCAATGGTTGGGAGGATCAAAGTGTATATGGCGACCCCGAATCTGTCAGACAAAAAGCTCTTCAGATGGGAGCGAATATTTTGATCTTTGCATTTAGCACATATCAATAAAAAAAGCGGCTCCTTTTCAGAAGCCGCCCAAAATTCTCGCTATAGTTTTCTTATTTGATGTATCTGAAGTCCTGTCCGCTTTCTAGCTTTTGGAGCACTTCATAATATAAGTCGATACACGACTGTACATCTTCTTTTGCACAGGTCTCTACCGTCGTATGCATATATTTCAATGGCAAAGAGATCAATGCTGAAGGAACACCATCTGCAGAGTAAGCAAATGCATCTGTGTCAGTTCCTGTAGATCTGCTGGCTGCCTGTAACTGTACCGGAATTGATTTTTCTTCAGCCGTATCCATGATAAAGTGCAAAAGGTTATTTTGAACTGCCGGACCATAAGTCAATGCAGGGCCTTTGCCACAAGATGTATCTCCAGACTTCTTTTTATCGTACATCGGAGATTGTGTATCATGTGTTACGTCAGTAATGATTGCCACATCTGGCTTCAGTCTTCTTGAGATCATTTCGGCACCTCTCAGACCTATTTCTTCCTGAACAGCATTCACCACATACAGCGTAAACGGAAGCTCTACCTTATTTTCTTTGAGTTTACGAGCCACCTCCGCGATGATATACCCGCCCATTCTGTTATCAAGAGCTCTGCCGGTGTAGTATTTTCCGTTAAGTTCTGTTAAACCATCCTCAAAAGTCACTACCGTACCTACAGTAATCCCCATTTCTTTCACTTCGTCGGCTGAGCTGGCTCCAACGTCTATGAAGATATTATCTAGAGAAGGAGCAGCTTCTTTAGTTCTGCTTCTCACGTGAATAGCCGGCCAACCAAACACCCCTTTAACCACGCCATTTTTACGAGTATGAAGGTTTACTCGCATTGAAGGAGCTATCTGATGATCTGAACCTCCGTTTCTAATAACGTAGATATAACCCTCAGGAGTGATGTAGTTCACAAACCACGCAATTTCATCAGCATGAGCTTCAATAGCCACGCTGTAATCTTTTCCTGGATTAATCACTCCAACGGCAGTACCATATGGGTCAATGATGGTCTCATCTATGAAAGGTTTAATATAATCTAACCAAATCTGCTGACCTGGGTATTCAAAACCCGTAGGTGAAGCATTATTAAGGTATTTGTAAAGAAATTCTATGTTTTTATCCATTTGTGATTTATACGTTTGAAGCAAAATTAGAATTAAATCTGCTTAAAAAAATGACTGTAAACAAAAAGAGGGTAGAATTACATCTACCCTCAGTTTTATGGCTTAAAGATCTAATTCTTAACAAAGTCTAAACTTGCCGAATTCATGCAATATCTGAGTCCGGTTGGTTTGGGTCCATCATTGAAAACATGCCCTAAATGAGCATCACAACGAGCACAAACCACTTCTTCTCTTACCATGCCTAAAGAATAATCTTTGTTGATTTTGACATTACATGGGTCTATTGGTGCCCAGTAAGAAGGCCAGCCCGTCCCTGATTTAAATTTCGTTTCTGAGTCAAACAAAGGAAGACCACAGCCTATACATGTGTAGGTACCTTTCTTTTTGTTGTCCCAATAAATTCCGGTGAATGCTCTTTCTGTTCCTTCCTGGCGAGTCACTCGATACTGAAGGTCAGTTAATTGAGCTTTCCATTCTGCATCTGTTTTGACTACTTTCTCAATATCACAGTCCTCATGTTCGCTTACTGTAGACTTCTGAGCATTAGAATTACAGCCTGATATAGCTACTACCAGAAGTATTATTAGTGTTCTTATCATAGATTCTTTTTTGTTTTATCTACGAGTTGCAAGCTAAGAAAGTTCTAATTTCTAGGTTTTCTGAGGTCCCTGGCGTTGATAGAGTAATCCCAGCGTTCTTTACCAGTATTATCGATTACCTTGATTTTTAACTCACGATCTGTTCTTGGCCCACTAACTTCAAAAATCCCAAAATTTTGAAGGTCTTCAACGATAGTTCCTTTGATCAGGTCAGGAGTCTCTCGCTCATGATCCATTGGCTTTGCCATACCGCTTGTTAGTGCAGAAATGGTGATGTCATATAAAGGATATGTACCTTCTCTATCCAGTTTTCTTAGGGCAGAGTGATGTCTGTCACCTGTCAGAAAAACTACTCCACTGATATTATTGGCCGTAATTCTGTCAATAAGCTTTTGTCTTTCCTCCGGGAAAGTCGCCATATTCTCAAAATCAGCACTTGGGTTAATCACTTGTCCGCCAGCTACCACAAACTTAAAGGGTGCTCTGCTCATAGCCAGTGCGTCAATCAGCCAGTCAATTTGTTTATCCCCAAAGTAATCTTTTTGACCTTCTTTTAAATAGTTAGGAGCACGGTACCAGCGATCATCTAAAATAAAAAATTGAGCATCTTGCCAGAAAAAAGTACCGGTTACTGCTTCATCTTCAAAGATATAGTTTGGATTTGCCCAGTTATCCTTGAAAGCCTCTAGTGCCCATTTTTTACCCCAGTAGCTTCTATCAGCATCATTTGGGCCGTAATCGTGGTCATCCCAGGTTGCATAGTGATGTGTATTGGCAAAAAGTCGTTGAAGTTCAGGTTGTCTTTTGAAGTCAATATATCTCTTATAAATACCACTGCGTGTATTCCAGTCCACTTCTCTGAGGTAAATATTATCACCTCCCCATACCATTAGGTCAGGAGACTGTTCATAAATCTTATTGAAAATATCGTAGGTATAGCCATAAGGTTTGCCCGGACGGTCAAATTCAGGCTCATTGGTGTAAACACAGCTTCCGAAAGCAAATTTGAAAGCCGGCGGGTCTGTTCTGTATTGCCAAAGCGTTTGTGTTTGAAACTCCAATGGGTAGTCAAATGACTGTTTTTTTCCATTCAGTACAAGCTCGTATTCGTAAACTTTACCAGGTAGCACCTCATCCAAGATAACTTTGGCGGTGTAAAAATTGTCTTTCTGTGTAATTATTGGAGTACTGCTCATTTTTTCATTTGAGCCTTTCTCCCAGTAATTATACTTTACCACAGCCTGTTCTTTGGTTTGTACCCAAATCATTACTTCCCTCATCTCGGAGTAGCCAAGCATTGGCCCTGCCAATAATTGAGCAAAGGACGAGTAGCTTAAAATAGTTAGAATGTATGCAGTAAATAGTCGTTTTTGAAGCATTAAGATTTCGTTTATTCCTCAAATATAGGTTTTGAAAAAGGCAGCAATCCATATCTTTGCCGAAATTTAACATTAAGGAAATCTTGTTACGCAAAGAAGGGAATACCTATTTTATTCAAAATCAGCCTGTTTCGGCTCTTGTAGAGCAGTTTGGTTCACCATTATATGTTTATGACGGTCAAAAAATAGAGTCGCAAATTAACTCTATGAAAGAGGCTTTCAGTGCTGTAGATGTGAAATTGAAATTTGCTTGTAAAGCATTGACCAATATGAGTATCGTAAAATTGATGCTTAAAAATGGGGTTGATATTGATGCTGTATCAATTGAAGAAATTAAACTAGCCTTAAGAGTAGGCTATAAACCTTCGCAAATTCAATATACTCCATCTGGTGTGGCTTTTTCTGAGATTGAAGAGGCTGTTAGTTTGGGGATCAGGTTGAATATTGATAGCCTTCAGCTGTTAGAAAAAGTAGGGGAGACCTACGGAAATTCATTACCTGTGGCCATTCGGTTGAACCCATCTATTATGGCAGGTGGAAATCTGAAAATCTCCACGGGACATGCAGATTCTAAATTTGGAATCCCTATTGAATATATTGACCAGGTTTTAGCTTTGGTAAATCAATATGATTTAAGAATTGTGGGGCTCCATCAGCATAATGGCTCTGACTTTAAGGATGGCTCTGTGATTGTGAAGGCTATGAAAAAGTCTATTGAGCTGGCAGAAAAGCATTTCCCGAATCTTGAATTCATTGATATGGGATCTGGCTTTAAAGTAGCTTATCATGAAGATGATCACATCACTGAGATTCATGAACTGGCCAAAGAAGTTGTAGCGGAATTTGCTTATTTTCAGGAGAGATATGGAAAGAAAGTACAGCTTTGGTTTGAGCCAGGCAAGTATTTGGTGAGTGAATCAGGTACGTTTCTGATGACCTGTAATGTTGTGAAGCATAATCCGGGTAGAAACTTTGTTCATGTAGATAGTGGCTTAAATCACCTCATCAGACCAATGATGTATGACGCTTTTCAGGAGATCGTCAATTGTACTCCAGATACTGAGGAAACCGAAAAGTATGATGTGGTAGGTTATATCTGCGAAACCGATACTTTAGGAAAAGACAGAGAGCTACCAAAAGTTAAACCAGGTGATATCATAGCCATGAAAAATGCAGGGGCATACTGCTTTAGCATGTCTTCAAATTATAATTCAAGAGTCAGACCGGCTGAGGTTTTGGTTTATAATGGGAGGGCTCATCTTATTAGAGAAAGAGAAAGCATTGAAGACATTTACCGTCATCAGATTGAAGTGAGTTTTTAAAACGGATCTAAAATCTCAGGAAAAAGCTGCCTGAAAAGAGTAGTCTTTTTACTGCATTCTCTTGAAAAGAGAATAGACATACTCCCTCGTATTTTTACTAGGCATAGTGAAAGTATAGTCAAAGGCTTCAATAAGTTCAAAGTCTTCACCTATTCTTTCCTTAATCATTTCAGCGTTGTATCTAAAAACCGGTAATCCGCTACAGGAGGTAGCTCCTTCCAGATTAAAAGCTGCAATAATGACAAATCCACCTGGTTTGACTACATTTCTAATGAGGTCGAAATAGTTCTTTTGTTCTTTACGGTCATGGAAAAAATGTAGTACTGCTCTGTCGTGCCAAAGATCTATTTCTTTTATTTTTTGAAGTTCTCTGGCGTTTGTCAAATCATCTTCAATCCAATGTAAGTTAGAAGCTTTTTCTCCTAATCTGTTCTTCAATAATTCTATCGCTGTTGAACTAAGATCATTAATAATGATATTCTGAAAACCTTTTTTTAGCAATTCGTCTACCAAGGTAGTAGCCCCAGCTCCTGCATTGAAAATTCTTGCATTTGATTTTAAGCCTGTTTTCTCAATTAACTGAAGTGATGGCGTAGGATTTTCTTCATACCAACCCAGTTGTTCTAAGGCTTTTGTTTCATAACTTTTATTCCAATGGTCTTTTAAAGCTTGAATTTCTATTTGCTTTGGCTCAGAAGAGCCACAGCAAGAGTTCTTTGAAATACTCTCACAAGAAGAGTCCTCCTTAAGTTTTGATTTCATCTTTCTCAATTTTTAAACTCGATATTCCTGCATATAAGTAGTTCAATAGGGCTCATCCAAACTAACGACTAATATTATTTTAACCGATTGTTCTATTCTCGTATACAAAATTCAAAGTCTTCTTTGAGAATACTTGTGACTTCAATCACACAGAATAACTTTGTTCAGAATTCAACCTTTAAGATTAATTATGATCACTGTAGGACTCGTAGGGTACGGACTTTCAGGTCGCTGGTTACAGGCACCATTTTTCTCCATCAATCCAAATTTCAAGTTGAAGAACATCGTGACTTCAAGAGAAATTGAGCAAGATATATTTCCAGGGACACAGAGAGCTTCATCAATTGATGAATTAATAGCAGATGATGAAATAGATTTAATTTCAATCTGTACTCCCTCCAGTACTCATTTTGATTATGCCAAGAGATCTTTAGAGGCGGGCAAGCATGTCTTAGTTGAGAAACCCATGACAGCTACGTATGAAGAAGCTCTGGAACTCATAAAAATCAGTAAAAAGGCAGAGAAAACGCTTATGGTGTATCAAAACAGGCGTTTTGATAGCGATTTTATGACTGTACAAAGAGTGATTCAGTCTGGCGTTTTGGGTGATATTCATACATATGAAGCCAGATGGCATCGTTATAATCCTATATTGAATCCAAAACCTTGGAAAGAAGTAGTGGCACCTGCCAATGGAATCATTTATGATTTGGGTGCTCACCTAATAGATCAGGCCATATATCTTTTCGGTAATCCATCATCTGTTACTGGCGAAGTTTTTACTCAAAGAGAGGGAAGTTCTATTGATGATGCATTCAATATGAACATGGACTATGGGAAAGTTAAAGTTAAACTAAGCTCAAGCCTTATGGTGAAGGATTTTGAACCTAGATATTCAATTCATGGTACAAAAGGATCCTTTATCAAATATGGACTTGATCAGCAAGAGGATCATTTAAAAGCCGGCTATTTGCCAGGAATGCAAGGTTTTGGAATAGAGCCAACTGAGTTTGATGGTAAACTAACTACCAATCTGGCTGGAATGGAAATGAAAGCCACTATCACAACTTTTCAGGGTAATTGGATGTATCTGTTCAATAATCTGGCCGATGTAATTCTTAATAAAGCTGAAGCCATCATCAAACCAGAGGAAGTAGCAGAGCAAATACGCGTAATTGAAGAAGTGAAGAAGGCTTAAGGATTCTCAGAAAGAAAGGCTGTAGCCCGTTCTTTGTAGTTCTTTCTGATGTCCATATGGAAAAGGGGCATATCCTGAGCATGATAATTACCTTCATCAAGTTTGTTTCCTAATTGAAGATCATCGACCAAAAGAACCCCTAGTTCGCACTTGGCTGAGGTGAACTTTGGTTTAGGGGCCTCTAAATCGGAGATTGGAGTTTCTGAGGGCTTGTCTTTGCCAAAAAGTTTGATATCCATTTCATCTTTTAAAGGCACGTATCCTTGATGCTGATCTTTATCTGCTAATTCTCCGTTCATCTTCCATGTTAAGGGATTGACACAGACTACACCTTCATTTTCTAACTCTTCGGCTGGTTTTATTCCACTAGCGAATGAATTGTAGTTGATGACACACCCAGTCTCGGTTGGCGAATTGCAAACCTTAATGTCATTCATAGAATTTACCCAGTCGTAGGTTATTTCTGTTGTGCCCAGCAGATAAGCTGCCACAAACTGTTCGCTTAAGGGTTTATTATTGACAAAATCATCAATAAGAAGTTTACCATGATAGCTGCCTTGGCTATGGCCGGTTAGAATAAATGGGCGACCATTATTTTCGTTTTCTATGTAGTACTCAAATGCAGCTTTGACATCTGAATAGGCTAAAGCCAAGGCCTTACTTTCATTCTCGCCTTCCATGTTTACAAAGGTGGCAATTACGGCTTGTCGGTATAGGGGAGCAAATAAACGTGCTTCATTAAAGATACTTGCCAGGTTTGCCATCATTATGTCAGTGTTACGGTAGGTTCCCGTTTCTGAATTGATGTTCTCGTTCCAGGTTGTTCCTTTAAAATAACCTGTGGGGTGAATGAAAAAGACGTCAATTTGACTGGCAAGACTATCATCTTTGGCTATTCCTGCAGGCATCATCTCAGCGTAACCAGGATTTTCGGGATAAACACCCCAGCTTTCTATTGAACTGTAGTCAGGTGCCGGTGGGGGAGTCACTTCCGAAAAGTCTTTCGAAGGCGTCAAAAGATTGACAATAATTTTTTGACAAGAGAGTAAAAGACTACCGCATAATAAAATGACAAAAAGTCTAGCTATGGATTTCATGAAAATGTTCAGTTATGGTTCAAAAAAAAACTCTATAAAAATAGAGGTTTTCAAAAGGCTTTAACAAGTCTATTCCCATAGCTTGTTGGGATATTTTCCTTCAGATACCAATTTTTGGATAGAGGCCTGTACATCCGGTTTGTCTTCAGGGTAGGTTACACCGAACCAATCTGAGGCAGTATCGAATACTTTACATTTACCAACCCCTTCGTTCATCATATTGCTCATGACCGTAGGGATGTAGAATTCTGCTTTTGGAGCATCGAAATTCTTTTCAGCATAATCAGAAAAGTAGGCCTTCGTCTTTTCAAATACAGAAGGCATAAAGCCCCAGAAATTCATAGAAACAGGAGTATTTTCTCCCAATTCTATTGGTTCTCCTTCATCAAGAAATACGATTTTGCCTTCATCATTTCTAAGAATTTTAGTTCTTTCTACTACAGAAGTCAAAAAGTCACCACTATCTCTCTCACATACACCCCTTGAAACAGTTCCATTTTCTGAAAGTGTATTCTTTACATGATAGCCGATCATGGCATGTACCGATTCATCTTCATTTCCAGATAGGAATTCGGCCATGGTTTGAAAAGCCTCCTGACCGTAAAAATCATCAGCATTAATTACTGCAAAAGGAGTTTCTGTTTGCTCCCATGCACAAAGCATAGCATGACCTGTTCCCCATGGTTTTGCTCTTTCTGCCGTTCCTAAAGATTCAGGAACATAACTTTGAAAACCCTGAATGGCATAATCGTAATCTATCTTTCCCTTTAGTTTAGGACCGAAAACTCGTTCAAAGTCTTCTTTGAGTTCTTCTCTGATAATAAAGACCACTTTACCGAATCCTGCTCTTATGGCATCAAATAAAGAGTAATCGATAATGGTTTCGCCATTCGGACCAAAACTATCAAGTTGTTTGATTCCGCCGTATCTACTACCCATACCGGCAGCAAGTATTAATAATGTGGGTTTTGTCATTGAATAGTTTAATTCTTTTGGCCACAAAAATAGAAATCTATCTTGGTTTCATGTGATGTAAGCGTAAATTTGGCGATGAATAACAAGTGTTATTTTGACACTCAATTAACAAAGACCCATTGATTATGTTAAGAAAAGCATTGGCTACGCTGCTATTACTTCAGCCATTACTTCTGTGGTCTCAGGATTTTCCATTAAACCCGCTTTCAATTACTGAACTTGAAAGTACTGAAGGTAAATGGAAAAGCATAGGAGACCTTACGATTCACCCGATTTCGGACGAAATAAAAACTGAGAAAGGTAAAACGGTATTATTTGCAAATGAGGCCGGACAATTGACTTCAAAAGTGAGTTACGGTGATTTTAAGCTTGAATTTGAAATGATGCAATCGGCCAAAACAAGAGCAAATCTTGTTTTGGGTAATGCAATAAAATTAAATTTAAATGCTACCTCTACGGGCAATAAACCCTATATAGGTACTGTAAACAATACCGGACAAGCCCTTCAAAATGTTTGTGCAGCCCCCGGGCTTTGGCAAAAAGTAGAGTTGACATATGTAGCTCCCAAGGCCGGAAAACCCGCAATTCTGGAAAGACTTAGAGTAAACGGTGTTACACTTCATGAAAATGTTTTTGACTGGAGTGTTAATGGAGAAGAGGCTCCTTTGAAATTCAACCTGGAAAAAGGTGCTTTAGCGATTAGAAACCTGGCTATATCTGGTTATGGAGATGAAAAGCCTGTTGCTTTGAGCAATATCAAATACTCGCTGGAGGAAACGGAAAACTTTAGAAAAATCGAGAGAGCAGACAAGGCTGCTCCTAAAACAGGGGAATTACCTGAATTAACTTTCAGAGTGCAGAATGATTTCAGTCAATACTTAATATCACTTACAGGAGATTTAGAAGTGGCTGAAGAAGGTGATTATGCTTTTACTTTAGAGTATCAAGGTATTGCTACATTCAAAATTGATGGAAAAGATGTTGCAGGTTTTCAGGACTTCAATTACAGGGTTCCTAGTAGCGGACTTGTGCATTTGACTAAAGGTACACATAGTTTTGAGTACAATTATACAAAAGCCTGGTGGCCATCTGGTCTGGGACTCTTCGTCTCGGGGCCTACTTTCAGACCCTATGCACTTCATTCTGTGAGTTCTTTGCCAGATATCCAGAAAACAGGAGGCATTTTTGTAGAACCAAACATTTCTAAAGCCAAGCTGATCAGGTCTTTCATGGACTTTGAAGATGAAAAAAGAACTGAAGTGATCACAGTGGGTTCCGGCTTAAACAGACACTATTCTTATGATTTGGAGAACGGGAGTCTTCTATATATTTGGAAAGGCGATTTCGCCGATGTTACTGAAATGTGGTATGAAAGGGGAGAGCCACAAATCATAGAACCATTAGGTCAGACTGTACAGCTGGATGGTAAATCGGCGTTTTCTTTGCATGGTCAAAAAGAATCAGTTCAGCTGGATGAGTACTACACGGACAAAGCCGGTATTCCTACTTTCAATCATTCTATCAATGGCTCGCTGGTGTCTCAAAAGTTCATTCCTACCAAATCAGGTCTTACTGTAGAAGTAGGTTCAGAAACGGACGAAGCGTCATATAAAGTTGCTTCCGGAAAGGACATCAGAATTCTTGGCAATGGTCTTTATCAGCTTGATGGTTACTACGTTCAACTCCCGGAAGACATTAAAGTGTCTGAAAAACAGGAAGGGGATGAAACTCAGCTTTGGGCTAATGCCAACGAACTACAATCTTTTGAAATTATTTGGTAAGGTTTCCTTTAGGAACCTCACAAAACGATATATAGAAATGAAGAATTTTAAAATACTTTATGTACTGCTTTCTTTTGTAGTATTTCAGACTGCACAAGCTCAAGCACTCACAGAGGATGATTACTATCAGATCGTCACCATTCCAACACCTGAAGGTGTAGAATTAGAAGTAGGCGGACTTACCCTAATGCCAGATGGCAGTGTGGCCATTTGTACAAGAAGAGGAGAAGTATGGAAAGTCTCAAATCCTTACATGTTTGGTGGTGGCAAAGCCATTTTTACTCAAATAGCTGAAGGTTTACACGAACCACTAGGCCTCAATTTCATTGACGGAAAACTTTGGGCTACGCAGCGTGGTGAAGTGACTATACTCAATGATGATAATAAAGATGGACAGATAGATCGGTTTGAAAGATTCTATAACTGGCCTCTCTCGGGTAACTATCACCAGTACTCTTATGGGCCAGAGATCACTCAGGATGGCAAAATGTTATTCACCCTAAATCTCGACTGGATTGGACATGGTGCTTCTCAGACCAAATGGAGAGGTTGGATGTTTACGCTTGATAAAGATGGAAATATGGAACCCTGGGCCACAGGTCTGAGGTCTCCTGCCGGTTATATGGTGAATGACGCAGGTGATATCTTTTATGCCGAAAACCAGGGTGACTGGGTAGGCTCGGGTAGGGTTACGCATCTTGAAAAAGGTGATTTTGCCGGAAACCCCGCTGGTTTAAAGTGGGCAGATGACCCGAAGTCGCCCGTAAAGCTGAGAACAGAGGATATTCCAGATACTGGTGAACCAATGTATGAAGTAGCACAGCGTGTAGAAGGCTTAAAACCTCCTGCTGTATGGTTTCCGCATACTTTGATGGGAATTTCTACATCCGATATGGTTCAGGATCTTAGCGGCGGAAAATTCGGACCTTTCTCAGGTCAATATTTTGTAGGTGACCAAGGACACTCCAAAATCATGAGAATGACGCTTGAAAAAGTCAATGGAGTATACCAAGGAGCTTGTTTTCCGTTTAGAGAAGGTTTTATGTCCGGTATTTTGAGAATGGAATGGGGAGTGGACCAGTCAATGTTTGTTGGTCAAACCAGCCGTGGATGGGCAGCTACCGGAAGATCTAAGTTCGGTCTTCAGCGTTTGGTTTGGAGTGGCAAAACTCCTTTTGAAATCAAGGAAATAAGATCGGCTGCCGATGGCTTCATTTTGGAGTTTACGCAGGAAATTTCAGAAGAAGAAGCTTACAAACCTTCGAACTACGATATCCAAAGCTTCACTTATAAGTACCACCATACTTATGGTAGCCCTATTATTAATCAGCGTGAAGTCAAGATCAAAGGAATTGAGCTACTGGAAGATGGTAAAACAGTTCACCTGGCGGTAGATAGTATGCGACTTGGTTATATTTTCGGGATAACCGCAGAAGGTATTGTGAATACGAATGGTCAAAGCCTTTTGCATAATCAAGGGTTCTTTACTCTGAACCAAATCAATGAAGAAGTAGAGCCACTTAACCTTGATTATTATGCTGTCATGGAAGAAGAACATGATCACTCGGCGATGGAGATGCCTACAACTGATATAGTTTCGGCAAAGAGATTGAATGAAATGCCGGAATCATGGGGTGGTGAAGTAGATGAAACAATTATCATAGGTACGGTACCGGGACTTAAGTTTGACACCAAATTAATTCAAGCGGAAGCCGGTAGCAGAGTGAAAATCGTTTTTAATAATAATGACGACATGCTTCACAATCTACTCATCGTAAATCCTGGAACAGTAGAAAAAGTAGGGCAGGCCGCCCTTAATATGGGTTTGAAAGGTCCAAATCTTGGTTATGTTCCTGAGATGGATGATGTACTGTTTCACAGTGGAATTCTACAGCCTGAAAGCTCGGAGACATTTTATTTCAGGGCTCCGGCCAAAAAGGGAGATTATCACTTTGTGTGTACATTCCCGGGACACTACACCGTCATGAATGGAATTTTCAGAGTGAAATAAGCCAGTCAAATAGGGATTTACCCTCTGGTAATAAACCTCAGGTATTAGTTCAGGCCTTTTTATAGCTTGGACTCATGCTTGAGGTTTTTTCGCTTCAAAAGTCTTATCAAAGTCAATTAATATTGGAAGTGCCTTCCCTTGAGATTCCCAAGGGAGTTTCTTGGTTTCAAGGTGTAAACGGCTCTGGAAAATCTACTTTTTTCAAGGCTGTGGCCGGCCTCATTCCTTTTGAAGGTCAAATTATCTGGAATGGAATTGATCAATTAAAGGAGCCTGTAGAATACCGAAGAAAAGTCAATTACTGCCAGGCTGAGTCACAATACCCACCATTTCTGACAGCAAAAGAACTGATTGATTACCACAAAGAGGTTTATCAAACCTCGCATAATGATGCCGAAGAATTGGTAAATCTATTTGAGGTCAACAAGTTTATCAACCAGCAGATTGGAACTTTCAGCAGTGGTATGATTAAAAAGCTAAGTCTGGTTCTGGCAATGATAGGTGAGCCTGAACTTTTACTACTCGATGAGCCATTGACCACTATTGATGTAGCCTCTCAGAACACTTTATTGAAGTTTTTAGCCGATTTGGGAACAAGTGTTTTCATTGCCTCGCATCATGAACTACCTTCCGATCTATTAAAAATAGACCATCATTATAAAGTAGAACATCAAAGAATAACCAGAGTTTAATAATGCTCATAAAGACCATCATTAGAGAGTATTATCGTGAAAATGTAGGTTTCTACCTTTTCATAGTCCTTTTTTTCTTTGGATTTATGAAGTCATCTGATCATCTCCAATTGATCAATGTTTTGATTTCAAAACCAATCTTTCTTTTTGCTGTCGCCCTGTTTTGGTTAGTGCATGTCTTGAAAACGTCTTATTACTTTCATCAAAAGTTGCAAGACCCAGCTTTTGGCTTTTTACAGACATACAGATTGCATGCTTTAGATGTAAAGAAATGGAAAGGCCTTCTGATCGCTCAGGTGGGCTTTAATCTACCTTTTCTTTTGTACGCCATCGCGATGATGGCCATTGCTCTGCAGCAGTCCAATTTTTATGCTCTTGTTATACTTCTTCTTGTCAATTGTCTCCTGATTATACTTCCTTCGATCTATTTGAATCGGAGACTGATGAATTTCATTACGGAAAAATCAAAATCTATCCATTTCGATTTTATGCCTGGCTGGCCGCAGTTCTATTTTACAAGACATTTGATGCAGAGCAAATGGCTATTGCTAATTAGCTCAAAATTATACACTTGTTTTCTTTTGGTAGGTGGGGCAAGACTTTTCCTGACCGATGATTATGATTTCCGATTGCTTGGGCTATCGACTTTTTTGGCATTGATCGGTCTATTTGCTCTAGCGAAAGAGAAAGTTGCCTTTGAAGAACAAAAGCTAAACTTCAGAAGAGGCTTCCCGAAAGGTATAGGTCGAAAGTTCATAGGCATATTAAAAGAGTCCTTTCTATTTTTAATTCCCGAGATTATATTGACAGCTTATAATTGGTGGTTCTATGTCTCTTTATTTCATTTAGTTGGTGCATTGATTCTCTTAATAGCTGCCCTTACACTTTGGAACACCTTTTATTATTCCTCTTATGCTTACAGCAAAGAGAGCTCTAAAGGCATTTTTGCCGTAGATGTAATCGTATTCTTATTTATCATGTTCAAGGTTCCATTGATCATTTTGGCATTTTCATTTTTCGCTTTGTCCTGGTTTATCCTTAAAAAGAATTATTATAAATTCGAACTTTCACAATTGATCCCTAAATGAGGCTACTGTTTGTCCTATTTATTCTTCTGAGCACAAATCTTCAAGGACAAGATACTTTTAAATTGAGTGGGACAATTGAAAATGCGACTGTAGATCAGGTCACTATTACTTTATATAGAAACTGGGTTCAGCCTCCTGAAGAGTTTGTCTTAAAGCTCAATAATCAGGGTCAATTCTATTTCAATACGCTTATTTCGGAGATCGCCTACCTGGATTTTAATAATGGATTAGACGGTTTACTTTTTCAGGTCATTGAGCCAAATGACGAGATCAATTTGGATTTTGATGCCGGCAAATTTCATGAAAGTTTGAAGCCTTCTGGAGAAGGAGCTGAAAAATGGAATTATTCGATTCAGAGCGAATTGAATTTTGCTGACTTCGGAGATATTTACTTCTCAGATCTCCTCAAAAATCAGCCTCATAAATACCTGAACTTTGTTCGGGAAATGGAAGAGGCAGAACTAGCTTTTCTTGAAAAGCATAGAGAGAAATTAAGCGAAAGTGCTTTTCGTGTCTTTAGAGCAGACATTTCGGGAAAATACAATAGTCGTCGACTAGATTTTTATGTGAAAAGTGATCAAAATGATCTATTTGATCGTTTCGAGACAAAAGCCATTGCGGGTGAGATGCAGTCATCTTCTTTTGAATATGGTCATTTTATAGAGCGATTGGCCTTGGCTCAAAGACGTCAGCTGAAGACCATAAGTGTCATAGATCCTTACCAGGATTATTATTATTTCAAATACTGTTTTGAGAAAGCATTGATAACAAAACCTGTAACAGAGCGGCTGCTTGGTACGCAACTGGTAAACATTTTGAGAGGAACAGGTGTCAGTCGTGAAACAAAAGCGGTATTTAGAGATTTCTTTGAATTTAATGACCAGGAGAGCTTTGAGAATTATTTGACCGCTCAGCTAGAACTTCAGGAAATTAAAGAAACAGGAGGCAAAGCCCCGGATTTCAGACTCACCAATACCTCAAATAAGGAATTTAGTCTAAAAGATTTCAAGGGAAATTTCGTTCTAATGGTGTTTTGGGCTTCCTGGTGTCAACCCTGTATGGATGACCTTGAATATTTACCTTTAATTGAAAACTATTTTAAAAGGAAAGCCGGTTTGAAAGTGGTGAATATTGCCATTGACACTCCAGAGGCATTTGCTGAAGTAGCTTCAAAGGGTTCATACGGTAATTATGGTTCAAGGATTAGCCCTAATTCAAAATTTTTAAGAGAATATGGTATCCAAACCATGCCTTATTACGTCTTATTAGATAAACAAGGACATTGGGTAACCGATGACCTGATGCCGCCTTCTATGGATGAAGGTAGAGGTATCATCAAACAATTAGAATCTGAGATTCTAAAATAAACGTGCTTTTACATGAGAATAATTTTAGTGGCAGGGATACTCCTGGCCTCAATACCGCTTCGTGCACAGGTGGCGTATTCGCCCCGAGTTTTTGTGAAAGAATGCAAAAAATACTTGGGAGCACCTTACAAACTTGGCGGTAATGATAAGAATGGGATTGATTGTTCTGGTTTGATATGCAACGCTTTCAGGGAATTTGACATTCAAGTACCCAGGGTTTCTCATCAGCAGGCCACTACTTTTCGTAACTTGAAAAAGCTCCGAAAAGCCAGAAAAGGAGATTTAGTGTATTTTAGTACCTCTGGTAAAGCAATTAATCATACCGGAGTGATAGTGAAGAAAAAGGGCAAAAGGAAAATACTTTTTATACATGCATCTACCTCTGGTGGAGTGAGAATAGATGATTTGGCTTCCAATTATTGGCAGAAAAGATTTGTGCAGGTAACACGCCCTATTGAGTTTAGATAAATATGCCTGAAACGGCAAACCATATACCTAGTGAATAAACAGATGAAAAGAATATCAATAGCTCTGATCGCTTTATTGGGTTGCAGCTCACATGTATTGTTGGCTCAATCACAGTACTTTGGTCAGAATAAACCCCGCTATAAGAAATTCGATTTTGAAGTACTTCAAAGTCCACATTACGAACTCTATCATTATTTCGATGATCGAGCAATTGCCGATGATATTCTGATCAATTCAGAGCATTGGTATAAACTGCATCAGGAAGTGTTTAAGCTGGCTTTTATTAAGCCCAATCCCTTAATTATTTACAAAAATCATCCTGATTTTCAGGAAACTACGGCCATTGGCGGCACTATAAGTGAAGGTACAGGTGGTGTTACCGAAGGTCTCAGAACACGTGTGGTGATGCCTGTCATGTACACGCACAGACAAACAGATCATGTTTTGGGCCATGAATTAGTACATGCTTTTCAGTATCAAACCATGACTTATGGTTCAGATTCTACCAGCTTGGCTAACATTCAAAACCTTCCGCTCTTCATGGTTGAGGGTCTGGCAGAATACATGTCAATTGGAAGAGAAGATTCTCATACAGCCATGTGGATGAGAGACGCCGTGGAGAGCGGAGATATCCCAACAATTGAAGATTTAGTCACCAAACAATACAAGTATTTCCCATATCGCTGGGGGCAGGCTTTTTGGTCATACACTACAGCTACATATGGAGACGATATAATTCGACCATTATTCAAAGAAACGGCCATTTATGGTATTGAAGCTGCCTTTAAACGCATCTTCAAAATGGATATCAATCTGTTTTCAGCCAATTTTAAGAAGGCCTTGATTGATTATTACAAACCATTTAAAGAAGGAAAAGAAACGGAAATCAGAGGAGCTGTTATTGCCTCAAAAGATGATGGTGGTGAAATGAACCTATCACCTACAATAAGCCCAGATGGTCAATACATCGCCTATATTTCATCTAGAAATGTGCTTTCAATAGATATTTATATTGCTGAGGCCGCTACTGGAAAGGTAATTAAAAGAATTCCAAGTAGTTCATTTGCAGGGCATGTGGATTCCTATAGTTTTATTGAAACCGCAGGCACATGGTCTCCCGATAGTAAGCACTTGGCTATAGTGGTACAGTCAAAAGGAAAGAACAAGCTGAGTATTATCAATACTGCCAATGGCAATAAGAAAATTTACAGTCTAAAAGGAGTTGATTCTTTTACAAACCCTACCTGGTCTCCAGATGGAAACTCTATTGTGGTATCAGGGCTAATGGAGGGACATTCTGACCTTTATAGCTTTAATATCAAGACGAAGGATGTTAAAAATCTTACCAACGACGAATACTCGGATATTCAACCTTCCTGGAGCCCAGATGGCCGATTTATCTATTTTGTTTCTGATAGGGGTGATGAAGTCACTCGTTTAGAAAAAGCAAATCTGTCTATCAGCAGATTGGAGGTTCAAACAGGGAAAGTAGAGTCGCTTGATATATTTAAAGGAGCAGATAACTTCAATCCGGTGGTAGATCCCTCTGGAAACCAGCTCATCTTTTTGTCTGACCGGGATGGCTATCGCAATATGTATGAGTATGATATGCTTTCTGGTGAGGTTCGTCAACTGACCAATTATTACACTGGGGTTAGTGGGATCACAATGTTTTCGCCAGCCATAAGTATGGCTAGCAAAACAGGAGATGTAGCTTATTCTTACTTCCTTAATGGAGAATACACCGTTGTTAAAGCAAATGATGCAGATTTCTTACATGAACCAGTTGAGAATTCGGTATTGAAACTTGCTGGGGTTCTTCCTCCTCCTCAGATTTTGGAAGGAAGAAATTTGGTACAGACTAACCTTGAAAAACAGGGTTTGGTGACAAGAACTCGTTCTTCAGTTTTCAATGAAAAGCCATATCATGGTAAGTTCAAATTAGATTATTTGGCAAATTCTGGCTTGGGCGTTTCTACCTCGAGATTCGGAACCGGCCTTGGAGGCGGTATCACAGGGCTTTTCAGTGATATGCTGAATAATAATCAGCTGGGAGGAACACTGGCACTCAATGGAGAAATACAGGATTTCGGAGGACAGTTTTATTATTTGAATCAGACGAGACCTTTGCAGTTTGGAGCTTCATTATCTCATATTCCTTATCAGTTTTTTGGCGGTACAGAGTTTGACATTCTGGATACACTAAACTATGCCGGTGGAGTAGGGCAATACGACGCTTTGATCAAACAGCGAATCAACCGACTATTTATTGATGAAGCTTCAGTATTTGCTTTTAGACCATTTTCAAAATCGAAAAGACTTGAGGCAGGTACCTCTATGAGTTTCTATAATTTCTCTGTTAGAGAATATCCTGAATACGCGAGAATCACCATGGATGACTTCGGCTATCTGTACGATTACTTCTCTTTTGGTCAAGATAGACCACAGAGACTTGACCCTTCTGATTTTGGACTTGAGCCTTTCAGGCTAAACCATGTTTATGGGGCTTTTGTAGGTGATAATGCCACTTTTGGCACAGTAGCTCCACTTAATGGATATAGATATCGTTTTCAGGTAGGGCAGTATTTTGGAACTACCTCTTATACCGATGTACTTCTGGATGCTCGAAAATATCAATTTGTCAAGCCTTTCACCATCGCCGGGCGTGTCTTGTATAACGGACGTTTAAATCCGGAAAATCTTGATTTTCTGAATCAGATCAATCCTTTATATCTAGGCTTCCCATGGTACATGCATGGATTTTATGGTCAGGCGTTCAATAAGCAGCAGGCCAATGGAGATATCACACAGCAGGCTTTAATGGGTGAGCAATTGGCAGTTGCCAATTTTGAGGTTAGGTTGCCATTTACTGGTCCTGAGCAGATTGCACTTATTCCTTTCCAATACCTACCAAGTGATTTGAATTTTTATGTAGATGCCGGTATGGTTTGGTCAAGAGAACGTCAAATAGGGGAGACTTATGGTTTGACAAGTTTTGGAAATACTTTGATAGATTTCACGGTAGACCCTATCATTACCACCGGTTTAAGCTTGCGAATCAATGTGCTGGGTTATTTAATTCTGGAACCTTATTTCGCAGTGCCATTCTATAATGGTGGAAAGAAGCCTGTAGTTACCGGAATGAATTTTATGATTCCTGGTTGGTAGTATTGCAAATATCAAAAGCGTTCTGCTATATTTGCAGCCGCTATGGGGGATTAGCTCACCCGATTTCTATCGGGAGGCTAGAGCTCAAAACTAGGGGGATTAGCTCAGTTGGCTAGAGCGTTTGACTGGCAGTCAAAAGGTCGCAGGTTCGATTCCTGTATCCTCCACTTATTTTAAATATCTTATAGTAAGGTGTTTAGGTGATAACAAGGCCGGTGTGATTAGATAAAATGACAAATCTATGACACCGGCCTCCGTACTTCTAGCTGCCAAGATCAAAATTATCATGGCGAAACAATCTTATCCTTTCAAAGAACCTAGAATAGCCATACCTCCTGACGAATCGTTGGATAAGGTTTGGTATGTAGAATATTACGTCTGGGACTACTCAGCAGAAAAGCTGAAGAGAAAACGAGTTGTTTTGTCTCAGCCCACCAAAAAATTGAGACTAAAAGAGGGTCGAGAAATAGCTGAAGAAATACTCAAAATTCTTAAAGATGGTGCCTACATAAATGGACCGAAATCAAAAACCATAATTAGGGATCAAAACTTAACTGAGGCCTTGGATGCGTATATGGTACAAATTCAGGAGATAGTTAAACCATCTACCTGGAGAACACGGAGAACCTATGTCCGTGCATTGAAAAAATTCCTAATAAAACGCGGCTTAGATAAGATTAAAGTTCAGTCATTTTATCATGATCAGGCTCTTGAATTCGCGGATTATCTAAAAAAAGAAACTGACGTAACAAATCGATATCGCAATAATGTGGTACGAGAGCTTGTAACAGTTTTTAACTACTTTAGAAAACGAAAAATTATTTCTGAAAATCCTTTCATTGATATTGATATTTTACCAGAGAGTAGCAAAAAACATACAGCTTTACGTCCAGATCAAATAACAAAATTTAAGAACGCCGCATCGCCACAAATATGGTTGGCAGTACAGTTTATTTATTACTGTGCTATTAGACCTAGAACTGAGCTGCGACTTTTAAAAGTCAAAGATATACAAGACAAGACTATACGTATAGATCGCAAAAATGCTAAATCAAACAGGGATGATTTTATCAGAATACCAGACCCATTGAAGGCTCAATTAGAAAAACACGAAATTAGAAAATACGATCCGGAAGATTATGTATTTTCTCAATCTGGCGTTCCTGGAAGAAAAGCCTTCCATCTAAATCAATTGTACAAATATCACAGAAAAATTCTCGAAGAGATAGGAGAGTTTGGAAACGGAATAGATGTCTACAGTTGGAAGCACACTGGTGCTATTGCACTTTGGCAAGCCACACAAAACATTCAACTCTTAAGGGAGCATTTGAGACATACAGATTTGGCTACTACAATAAAATACCTTCGTGATCTCGGTCAATTCACAGACTATACCGAAGTCAATAAATTTCCTGAAATATAAACTATTAGATTCATGAAAGATGAGCAGTTAATACATGATTGGATTAATCATCCAGACCAAGAAGAACTCAAAAAAGAAATTATGGGTAGAGCGAAGAAAAATTTGACTGCGTTCTTGTTGATCTTATCCCTTATCTCAATTTCTATCGCGACTTATGTTTTCAGTGCGGCTCCATTGCCAAATCAAGATAAACTACTTAAAAG
Organism: Jiulongibacter sp. NS-SX5; assembly: GCF_052828545.1. Next base: position 846,224 of record NZ_CM128248.1, on the reverse strand, counting down.
GGAAGTTAAGGTTCAAATACTTAAAGCAATTCAAAATGGTGCAGACTTACAAGCTGTTCAAGCAATCTTTAACAATGCTGAAAGGTATGATATTACCGTTTTCAATTCATTAAAAGAAGTTGTAGGTCTTAGCTCTGATAAGTTCTATCAAAAGAACATAGCATTATCCTCAGTTCTTGAGGAAATTAGATCGGACTTTTTCATTAACGACCGTGAAAGTAGTTATTCAAACAATTTTGAACCATTATCTTCTGACGATTTATTTTTGAGTAAAATTGATAAAATTTTAGAAGAGCAAGATCAGAAGGATCCATTTGATAATTTAGACGATAATCAAAAATTTCATTTTGAAAATGTACGAATTAAACTAGGAAATGAGTATAAGACTGTACAGCCTGAAATTGAAAGAATTGTTGAGGAACTAAGTAATAAAAACTCATTAGTTTCCGAATATTTAAACAAATCAGAACAGAGCTACTGGATTTCGATCATTGCCATATTAATATCTATATCATTCTCAGTGTATCAAATTATTCAAAGTAGACCTAAAAAAATGGTAGAGTTCTTTCAAAAAGCAACAATGATTAGCTCAATCAACACTTCCACAACTCCAAAACCGGCAAGCGATTACCCGGAAGAGTGATCTGCTGACGACCAATCATATAATTATAGCCCTGCACATGCACTTTCACCAGTTCACCGGCCCTGCGATGACTGTCAATTAAAGCCAAATCATACGCATTCAGGTTCGCTTCACCTTCATAGATATGGGTATTTAGCTTGAATTTCTCAAACTCTTCCCAGTATGTCTCTTTCAACCCATTAGCTCCGTTCCATTTTAAATTTACAACAGTCCCTGTGCCTGAGCTCGTGGAAGCTAATGGCAATCCATCAATCAATCCACGCCAAAAGAGCAGCCTTGGAGCAAATCTGCTACTCTGCTGACCATTCAATGCACTCACACCTTGCTGAGAAGTAATAGGTAATCCATTCTGCATGGCCAATGTGCTAAACTTAGTAGTAATAGGGAAAATACCTGGTATCTCGCTGCCAACATCAGTCAAATACCCATCAAGATCTTCAGGAATCTGGCTAACCATGGCATCAGAACTTTCCAATTCCCAGTCAAGCTCCAGTCTTGATTCAAGCACAGGTTTTTTGCCACGGATCTTCCCGAACTTCTTGCTCCAATCCACTGCCACATCAGCAGCAAAATAGTTCTTGGCAAAGTCAATCTTGATTTCCTTCTTCCAGACGTTAGGCCAGATGGCCAGATTGAAGAGCTTCCTTAGCTCATTGACAAACTCTCGAATACTCATATCCGGCAAATGATTGCCTGGAGTTATGGAAGAAAGCCCGTCAAGGCAATGCGTATTATATAAAATCAAGCTTTCCATCGCCTCATCTTCCAAAAAGGTGCCGGTAAATTTTACCCCGGTGATTGCTGTCAATTGCTCAAAAACCCATCTTAAAAAAAAGAACGGAACCTTTGGCGATTCTTCATAAGCACCATCAGCATATTTATTTACATAGCCCATATAACCACCTTGGTTTGAGCCATAAAACTGATCATTCCTAATCATCGGCCAACAAAAAGCATCATTGGACTCATCAGCATTAGCATCCAACACTCCCGGGATAGCAATATCTGCAAATGGCAACTTCTGCAAACTGTAGGTGTCATAGTCTCCAAAAATGTTAGAAAGGTTTTCGGTAAAAAGAACCTCAAAACCAGACTGACTGCTAAGTAATTTCAGGTAGCCACGCTCCACACTCCGTCCTTTGTATAACTTTTCGCATTGGTATTCAGCATGCTTATAGCTTACATTTCTATTTCCGTAGAAGCCAAATATTGCATTATTAACATCATCATAAGGCAGCTTAAAATTCAGTGCTCTGGCACCTCGAATGCCGTCAAATTCCAATAGTGGATTTGAGCGTTCCAGTAATACATTAAAATCAGGAGGCAAAACAGCCTGTTTACCATTAATGAGCAGCTGCAGCATGTCGGAACGATTGAAGTTTTCTACGTGATATTCTTAAATTTTCTCCTGAGGTAAGAATGGCATTATTGCCTTTAACCTCTGCAATAATAGAAAGGCAGACAGCGTAACCTCTATTAATGCGGATCAGATCATGCGTCTCTTGAAATTGCGAAATGGTACCGCATTTTAATTCTTCCCTTCCATCAGCTCGTTGGAGCCAAACGTAAGGTTGACCTTTTTCTGCCTTTTTGACCATTACAACCTTCATCACTTTGGTTTCCTTGGATTATCCCTTATTTCGATTTTAGACCGCCTATTCTCCTGCTCAGCCTTCCTTGCCGCAGCCTTGGCACTAATCTGGTCAGCCTCCTTTGTATCAAACTTCAGTTGCTTTCTGGCTGTTCGGTAAAAGTTCTTTTCAGCTTCCAGTTCAGCTTTTAGTTTGTTAATTGCTAAAGTTGAGCGTTCCCGATTATCTCTTTCCTGTTCTATCTGCTGTTTTACATATTCAGACTTCCGTTGAAATTCTTCCAGTAAAATATCCTCAGAAATAAAACGATAGGTAACCGAAACTACCTTCTGAAAAGCAGAGTCATTAACCATGACAATAGACGTATCCGCCTTAAAAGCGGAATTAGAATCATCCGTCACCATCTTTTTCAATGCCGTCTGAGAAAATGCAGAAATACAAAGTGTCAAAAGAAACATTGCCAAAGTGGCAGTAGCAATAAACTTTTTCATAAAAATCAATCGATTAAACGCCACTCTGATCCATCATAAACCACAGTGATCTTGTTAGAACTTATACCAGATAAATATTCACCCACACTAGGAGATAACAGGGCAGAAGTCTTTCCATTCTGAACCCTTACGGCTGGGCTTAGAGTCACATCGCCTGTACCATGGTTCACTATTGTGATAACCCTTCCGGTGGAGCTACTAGGTAATGTAATAGTTTTGGCTGCACCCGAGCTGACTACAACCAGCCTGGCAGTAGCATTAACAGTAGCAGTTGATGTCACTGTTTGAATAGACCATGTCGTTTGTGCTTTACTCCAAAAAGGAAATAACAGCAGAATAAAAATCAACTTTTTCATAATAGATAATACCTGCCCTCAGCAGGCTTCCAGATTAAAGTGAAAGAAAATAAAGGAGAGTTTTCTGAAGGAATTCTAAACGGTGTTCTAGTATGATCAGAGCTCATATAGGTAGTTCCATATATGTAGCCAGTGTCCTTTGAGTCATAATAAATCGTATCAGAAAAATAGATAATGCTCGATATTTTATTTATCAGAATTGAATCGAGTACATCTTCAATATCATCTCCAATAATCTTCCTATAAAAGCTTGAATCAATTGAATAAACAAACAGTGAATCATCATCATCAGAGCCAATAAATGTGATATGAAAATTAGTCTCCTGGTCCAGCACCCCTGTAAAATCAGGCAATACCAGTTCTATCGAGTCCTTGAGTAAATTATAAGAAAGGTAGTCTGCCCTAAGCGTGTCAAAATAACTATTGCCACTACTTCTGGCTCTTATATAATCAGCTTCTATTACAAAATGAGAACTATCAGGAATCTTTTCTGCTACATAAGTTGGGAGTTTTAGAGCACCTCGGCCGCTCATAGTGTCGGCCTCAACAACTTGATCAGTGCCTGTTAATTCAGAATAGTCCACCCATCCCCATTGACTGGAATAACTCACGTTCTTATGTACCTGGCCTGGTAATCCTGGTTCCTCATAAAATAGAACCTCTTCAGGCATCAGAAACTGCCCTGCTGTAGTAGCATCCAAATGCGTTCCTCCGTTTATAGTTACAGTACCACCTCCATCAAATAAAGCACCATCATATACTTTTAATTCTCCGTTAATATTCAGCCCACCATTTAGAGTATGAGTGGCTGTAGTGTTTTTCACACTATCCCATTTTGCTATCCAGTCGGCACTTTCCATTTTATCATCTAAAGCTGCCTGAGCAGCTGTAGAAATCGGTTTATTTGCATCACTCGTATTGTCAACATTACCCAGTCCTACCACAGATTTATTCAGAGTTTGCCAAGTCTTATCACCACGCCAATATTGAGAAGTAGTGCCAGCAGCAATAGTCGCCTCCTTTCCATTCAAAGCCGTCTGAGTAGCTGTTGAAATTGGTTTATTTACATCGCTCGTATTGTCAACATTACCTAGTCCTACAACAGATTTATTCAGCGTTTGCCAAGTCTTATCACCACGCCAATATTGAGAAGTAGTACCGGCAGTAATAATCGGCTCGTAGCTTCCTCCCACTTGTAAAACACTATCCACATAGGCCGTAGTGGCAATTTTATATTTTGGCCCCGTCCACTTCCGAAAGTAAGCGTCATTACCAATCCCAAACAGTCGCATGTATCCACTATCCGCCGCACTGGTATCCTCAACATAAAAATGCCCGATATCCTGTGAAAAGACGGAAGACGGAAGACAGAAGACAGAAGACAGAAGTAAAATCAAAAATATCTTTTTCATAATCGATCAATATTCAATTGGTTGCTGAGCTTGTCGAACCACTAGTCAATAAACTTCTCAATCAAAACAGTACCCGTAAACGTCTGATTAATCAGCGAAGGCGGCATTTTAGTCCTCAAAACAAAGTCCTTGATGTTTACATATTCAGCTTCAAAACCAGACTTTGCTTTCGTTTCTCCGTTAGGTACAAAACCCGTTATAACCACCTTGCCGCCCAGCTTATGACTTAGAATGTCACCATCTTTTTTATTTACAATTTGAATGGCCGCAACCCGCTGAGCGTAACTTGCATTATATTCAGCCTCCGTTCCAGTGTATCCATTCAGTACCGCCTGTTCATAATTACTAAGTGTTCTCACAGGAGCTAGTAAAACCACTTCAGACACCACATAGCTGCCGTACATTTTGATCTTAAATCTGACATCATTCAGGCGGTTATCTTCTGCCTGGCCTACATCGGCACTTCTAAGCACGGCCACCGTGTAAAGCGGCAAAACCTGAACACCAAGAACACTATCAGTCAGCTCCACCTTAAGAGGGTAATTGCCAGACAGATCTTCAGTATCCGTAGTTTCAATTTCCACTTCCAGCTCCTGAGTTGTGGCACCTTCCTCTAAGCCACCTAGAGAGATGCTACCCATCAGGTTGTTTCCAAGAAAAACCTTGGCATCGTTCAGATTGTTTTCAATATCATAGCCGGCATTGAACTCCAATACCACAAAAAAGCTATCACCGGCTAGAATTTCTTTCATATACAAATCTTGACATTTAGAGCAGAGAAGTCTAGGTCAAAACTTATTCGATATATCTTATCAAAATATCTATAGATGTTTCAGGGTCACCACCACCAGCACCACTGTAGATAATTAAGTAACCCGATGTAAATCCCCAGACTATTCTTTTATTAGAGGTAACAGGCGAAAAGACCTGATATCTAGTTTCTCCAAATATTCCTGTGTAAACATTAGTCTCAAATCCTAACACAGAAATGATCTTTGTTGCTGTGAAAGGCGTGTAACCATATGCATCATAATCAGTTCCTCCGAAAGGATTCAAAGAAATAGTCATCACAGTATCTTTAGGAACTTCAATACTAGGGCTACCGCCACCTGAAGAACCTCCGGGTATTGTAGCCACATGATTCACTACGAGTGTATCTGTAACCAGCTTACCTGGTTGAAATTGATTTCCATTGATAGATTGAGAGTGACCAACTGTCACATTGAGCATAGTCAATATGGCAGCCAAAAACAGATGAAGTTTCAGCTTTTTCATTTTTACCAAGTTTTATTTTAAAAAATTGCAGTTAGCCAAAACTCGGCATCTATGCCACTAGAGCACAGGTCAAAAGTTGAAGAAAAAAAAAGACCCCACAGAGTAGGGCCGTTTTTTAATCAAACGTCTAAACCATATAAAGATCTCGTTCACTCATATTCGCCTAACCATGTGCCTTTAATAAGTTGAAAATCAGAAATTAGACAACCTTTCTGCCTCAGCTTGAGAATTAAAGGCACTATTTAATTCATGCAATGATACCCCTCCAGGCTTCTTTGCAATTCTATCAAGAAGCTTATTGTGCTCCTCACGCATCCTCTCTACCTGTTCAGAAGTATCTTTTAAATACTTCAGCATTAACTTCATATCAGGATCATTTCCGAAGCTTCCGGACAATGGCAAAACACCACCTGAAGCATATTTCGGACTCGCATAATTATAGTGACTTCCTCCTGAGAATATCTTAGCCCCGTTTCTATGAACAGAGCTGTTCAATAGTGCATCTACTAGCGACTTATTATTCCTATAAGTCTCTCGACTCAAAATTGGCTCACCTCCCTCAATTTCACCGATTGTACGTCCTGTCATGCTATCCCACAGCTTAATTCCTCCCTGAGAGTGTGATGCTCCGTAAGGCATAAAACCGCCACGATCAAATCGAGGTAGATTGTAGATGCCATCAAGATTAAAATCCACATTCGGAACGGTAAGTGGCTGAGAGGTTAACCCACGCAATGTATTCAGTTGATTAATTAACTCATTGTATTGCTGAGCTGTAATCATACCCTGATTATAAGCTTCTTGAGCCTTAGCCATCATTTCATCATATCCCTGAGTGACAATATCCTTAAGTATGCTAAAACTTTCTGCCAAAGCTGCATCCTTCTCAAGACCTAGCTGAATAATTACATCGTTATGTCTGGCTGCTTCCTCTTCCAGATTCATGTTCTTCTCCAATTCGGCAGCTTCTATTTCTTGATTTTTTAATCTTAAAAGTTCAATTTCATTGGCCTGATTCTCAAGTGCCAGCTGAGCAAGTGCCTCATTAGCTTCAATTTGCAGACGTTCTGTCTCGGAGTATTCTTTTCGCTTTTGTTCTTCATTATTGACAATAAATGTCAATTCCTGATTATACCAGTTTTGCAAATCTGCTAAAGCCTTATTTCGAGCCTCAATAGCGGCATTGATTGCATCAATTTGGCTCTGGTCCATATCCTCAGTAATAGCCATGTCAGCCATTGCAAAAGTCTGCATGATTTGGCTCCTTTTGGCAGCATATTCAGACACTACAGAAGTCTTACTGTCTTCATTGGTAATTAAATCCAGTAGCTGTTGACTCAAATTTTCTCGGACAGCCTGAGTATCTGCATCGTATGCCTGTTTACCCTGAGTAGCCAGAATTGCATACTTTTCATTTATTCTCTGAAGCTCTAAATTATAGGCTTCATTGATGTTGAAAATGCGTTGTGTGCTATATTCCTGCTCGTTTTTTAGTGCGAGGTTATAATTCCTAACAATATGCTCACCGATAGATATTTCTTGCTCCAGTCTCCTTTCAGCAGTGTCATATTCTCCAAGGTCGAGCCTTACACCATCCAGAAAACTAAAGCCATCCTGGAGGTTTGAATATATATCGTCAATACGCCCAATATCTACAGTATTAACAAAGCTCTCAGCTGATTCTAAGAAAATCCTACCTGCTTCCTCTAATTCCTCCTTTCGTTTCTCCAGTTTTGCTAAGAAAAGATCATTTTGTTTGCTTATCCAACTGTCCATTGCTGTACCCAATGCTTTTACACCATTAGCAATGGCACCAAGGAAATTCCCTGCCAACAAATTGTCTACAGCGGTAACTGCTGAATTAGCAGCTTCAGCCATTTTAAGTTTATGAGTAAGTACTACGGTTTCTATCTGGTCAGTAGTCTCCTTCAATTGATCCTGCAACCTTCCCTGCCAGGCAGATATAGTACTGTAAGCAGCATCAAAGGCTCCTTTTACCCAATATGCCGCATCGTTTATATTACGCTTAAAACTATTTTTGGCATCTTCCCAGAGGTCTTTAAAATTGGTGACAGTACTCCAGAATATGGCTCCCTGTTTTCTCGACTCATCTTTAGCTGCCTGAGTCATACCCTCTTGTTTCTTTTTCCAGTCGGCATTTATGTCATGAGAAGCGTCTTTAAAGCCTTCAACCTTAATCTCATTACTTTTCTCAATCGCATCGGTTTGGATATCGAGCTGCTTTTTGACCTCTTTGGTCTCTTCCTCAGCAGCTTCTTCAACATCCTTTGTACGTTTTTTGAGTTCTTTCTTCTTGGTTTCGGTGATTTCCTCTTCTGTCTCCTTCGTCAGCTTCCCGTACATATCCACCTTTTCAGTGGCCACTTCGGTTTCTTCACTTGCCGCAGACCAAAGTTTGGTAAACGACTCTGTTATGCTATTGAAATTCTTCTTAGCGTTACTTTTCAGATTATCCCAACTATCACCAACCTTCTCTGCCTCTACAGCAGCCAAAGCAAACTCCCCTTTCATAGCGTGAAATGCCGCCTTTCCTACATGTGTTAGGGCAATAAACGTATCCACCAAAATCTGCAATCCACTTACCAGTGTCTTCACTCCCAAAAGCATAGTACCCATTACAGCCACTACAGCCTTGATGACATTCTTCATCGTTAGTAGATTTCCTGCACCGGCAGGCAGTAGAGAAAGAAAAAGGCTCTTACCCATATCCCAAACCTGCCTAAAGATATCTGCCATGATGCCATAATACTCACCCACAGGCTCAGAAGCATCAATAAGCCTACTTAGCCATTCTACACCTTTTGCAAACAAATCCAGAATAAAAACAAAAACTGGTCTCAGCTTTTCACCGAGCTGCAGCTGTACAAAATCCCATGCATCGCCAAGATTTGAAACTCTGCCTTCAAGCGTTTTAGAGATTTCAGAAGTCATTCCAGCTACGCCATTATATGCACCCATGGCCACAATAGCGTCAAAAATTGCCTTCTCATTATTTTTGACATTAACCGTCTGATTCTTAAACATCAGAGAAACATCATCGCCGCTTTTCCGCATCTTAACGCCAAACTCCTTAAGTCGCTCCCCTTCGCCCATCATGGCATCAAGCACTGCCTCAGTAAGCTGATCAAAAGATTTTCCCTGCGAAGCCGCTAAATCAGCAAGTTGTTTAATCTCTCCGGCCGTTGGCTTAAGCCCCCTGTTCACCATCTTGATGAACGAGTCTGTCATTTCGTCTACACTTATCGGCGTTGTCGCAGCAATATCCTTGATCATATCCATGGCCGCTGCCGCTTCATCTTGCCCCAGAAGTGTATTGCTCAGAACGGTACTGTACTTCTCAAACTTCGCCGTGATATCAAATACCTGCTTGCCAAGGTCTATAAGTTTCCTTCCAAAAGCCATTATGGCGGTGACTGCAAAAGCACCCATCACCCATTCCTTAACATTACTCCACAATCCTTTCTGAGATTTAGCCTCGTTTCCTGCCGATCGCATAGCATCGCCGGCTTCTTTCAGTTTTTCATTAACCGGCTCTATTTTCTTAAGAGCAGCTACCCACTCATCAGAGCCAATTTTCGTTTTCTTCAGCTCCTGGTTAAGTGACTTCTTCACGCCGAGAAGTTCGTTATAGCTTGCATTATTGAGGTCTACAGCTTTACGCTGCTCACGTATTTCGGCATTAAGATCCCTTTGCAGTTTTTTGAGTTCCTGCCATTTAGCAGAACCTTTTTCGCCAGCTACTTCTATCAAGTGTAGTTCATCCTTGATACTCTTCGCCGATTTATTGAGTGTCTTTAAATCCTTATCAGCACCTTCACCAAGAATCTCAACCCTCAGCCGGGCAATATCTTCAAACTGCATAGTATTTTGAGATTAATTCAATCTCAAATTCAGCAGCCACATTGGCTTATGTTAGGGCAAAAGTTTCTTCATTCAGGACAAAAAAAGGCGACCCAAAAATCAGGACGCCTTTTAAATTAAAACCACACAACTTTATTTTTAATCACTTTTCATCAGTATCCAATGATAAACATTTTGTCCCATCGTATTAATAAGATACGAGTCAACAAACTGATAACCGTACTTCTCAAAATAATTGAGAGCCCCAATCATACTGTTAAAAACCACAATATTACCAGTTTCATCAAACAACCTCATTGAGATCTTCTCATTCAAAAACTCTCTTTTTTGACCGTAGTCAACATTCACTTTAATTTCATTGAAACTTAGCCCTTTTTGGATGCCAATTAGAGAAATATACTTTGCGTCCAAACTATCCAGAGATATACCATCAATAGTTTGAGCGTTTGCGAATTGTGCTAGGAAAAAAACAGGGATCATTAACTTTTTTATCATAATGAGTTGCAAAGAATTTACTACTGCAAATACTTAAATATTCCTTTTAAATTAACAAAATGTGATAGCGAGGTCATCTAAATAATAAATTTACTTTAATACATTTTTAACCAAGTCTTATTGGACGGTACTATTAATTTAAAACATCAAATGAGAAGCAACATTTTAGAGTTTAATGATCATTTTCAAATAAATTTTGAATGATATTGCAAAATAAAGGAACCATAAATAACCGATAATAATAGAAATGGTTTTGCGTTTTTATAAAATCCAAAGCAGACTTTAAACTTTATAATCTTGTTACTAATGAAACAAACCTTCTTATTCTTTTTCTTATTTATTTATTTCTCAGGCAATGCCCAAAGTATCAATTTATACGGAGGTCTGAACTCATCATCTTTTAACAACTCTAAAAAATTACCATTCCTAGATAAGGGGTTAAGAACTTGGTCTTCTGGGCTTGAGGTAGATTATTTGAATAAAGAAAGGTGGAGTATCTCAAGTAAATTAGGACTTATGACTTTTGGTGGTCGTGATGAAAGAGATGAATTTACTGTAGATGAGTATAAAGAAGCAACCGATAGTCATAGCTATTTATTTCTTGGATCAACCATAAGATATCATTTTCTAAAAAATGATAATACAAAAGTTTTTGTTGGAGTTGGTCCATACATTAGTCAGTCAATTGAGAAAGACCGCACTTTCAGCAGTTCTTTTTATGTTGATAATTACTACTATAACTCCTTCTTCTGGGGAGGCTTAGGGGAGTTAGGCATTTTGACCTCTATTGGCAATTTTAATTTTGGAATGTCTGGAAATATACTCTCTAGCTTTTCTCCTGTCGCATACTCGTTAATTGATCCTTCATCTGAGGAAAGAGGAATTGAATTATCAAACCTTAGTATGTCCTTACCAATATCGTTGGTTGTTGGATACAAATTAAAATAGGGATAATCGGTTGTCTAAAAATTTACCCTTCTGAGATAAGTATATTGATTTTGTTGTAATCATCTTCAAATTCAAAAAAAAGTAAGGCCATCTTATAAAAATAAGACGGCCTTACTTATAGTTTAATAACCACTAATTTTCAATAAGGATTAAGGTGTAAATACAGAATATTTAAACTGATTACCAGTTAGACTCTGTGGCAGAACCTTTTGCATGACTGGCGTTCCAGCTGTAGTATGATGAGGAATGATACTGTATGTGTTCATTTCATAAGTAGACCCAGTTTGAGTAATGCCAGCTCGTTGAGGTGTACCTGAATTTATAGGGTTAGTATATTCAAAGCCATTTAAGGTCGCCCCATCACCATAATCTTCATCAAAATATGCATAAGACCCGGATGACAAAGTGAAAGAATTATAGGACCTGTAAGTATTGCACAAATAATTTCCACCATATATATCATAAAAGATATTAATAATTGAATTGGTGCTTAGCTGCTGTAAAATCCCATTGATAGTATGTCGGGTAATTGTGGGCATCATCCGATTGTTATCATTCAATTCTTCGACATTTTCTTTTTTAGCCAATACCTCTTGAATTTCATAATAGTCTTTTTCAGTAACTAAATATTGCTTCCCATCTGGACCTACAATCTTTTTCATTTCAGAGAAGGAAGTAAATTTGGATTCTTCAAAATGTTCTTCATTTTTTTGCGGACTTAAATCACTAAGTTCAACCTTTGTACATGAAGCCATGATGCTACCAGCGAGTGCGGTAATTGTAATTAATCGTAGAAATGGATTTCTTTTCATTTTATTAAAAGTTTATGTTTAAATGAGACTAAATCTAGATAGAAATAATATGAAGATGTCTGGTTTTAGATTAATTGTGTATTAAACTTATCTGACGGATACATTATACATTACACCTTAGTAATTTTCTTTATTTAGATTGATTAGTTTTTTAAAATTGGTGCTACTGATCTCAATTATGCTAGCAAATCGGTTTTAATATTGCAAAGCCATCTGCTCACTAACAAACAACGGTATTCTCTTACCTAGTTTCTCCATTAATCTAATTCGTAATACATTCATAAAAGCGGCCTTTGTCTTATTATAAAGCCTCTTTTTATTATTATGAACTACGGTTGGCACCTTTCTCCTATAAGCAAGAACACTATTGACAAAACGCTCTCGCACAGCATCCTCACCAATCTTGGCAGCTACAGTAGAAGCACTTTGACCTTCGTATCCACTAACCCAAGGAATTTGTCTGACCGGTATTTTACTTCCCCATTCCATCATTGCTTCTACATTTGGAGCCGTTGAGTATTCAAGCCGCTTCATGTCCAGATATCGCCAGTATTCAGCAAAATCAAAATGAATTTCCATGCCAAGTCCAGCAGTTTCCTCTACCACTACCCCTTCCACAGAGTTATAAAGGTGTTCAGTAAGTATTAGACCAGATTTTCTGATAGCACCCTGAAAGTATTTCACTCCATCACGGGTTACCTCAGCCACAGCTGCAGCAGTTTCATCAAAAAGTTGCTTATTATTCATCAGATATAAAATAACTGAGCATCAGGCACACCAGTCTTTGCCTGACCCGTCCATTTCCAGCTTAGAGTATTCCCAAAAAAACCATCCTGGTTATAGAGTTGAATTTTCAAAGAATAAAACTCGTTCGCAGTAACAGCAATAGTCTGTGATACTTTATCCTTACTCGTTCCGCTGTCATACTTCCACGAATCAAGAACCAGAACCCCGCCCACATAAATCCGGATCCCGTCATCTACATTAGCCACCAGCTGCAGGTCAGCGGCAGTGGCCTGAGCTTTCAGGTACCCGTTCAGCTCCATCACCATTTTATCGTTGACTACTCCGGCACTCGCGGCATTTGGGTAAGTAGTAGCGAAAACATTAGAGTCGGCATTCGTCACCACCTCCTGATGAGCAGGTGCAGCACCAAAGTTCCAGTTAGGGCCAAAACCAGATAAAGCTGAAACAAAATTCCAAAACTTAGCTCTAAGACCATTGGTGTTAGGAGCACTACAAGTTCCGTTGGCATCAGCATAAGCTTGCGTATCGAGGCTATCCCATTCTGCTTGTGCTTTGGCGTTAGCATCTTGAAGGCTTACAGTAGAACCCCAGGCATCTTCAACCACCGTAATTTGTGCAGGTCCGCCCACTGTACCTGCTCCACAATTAGACTTTGAGAAACTTCCATAAGCCTGGATCTCATCAGACAAGTATGGAGTATCTGCTAATTCGCATTGATCAGAGATAACCGGAGCCACATATCCCTCTTCATTTGCCACATTCGGCTTTATTTTTCGTGGCAATACCTGGCTTCCGTCATCGGCATAAACCAGTTCCAGCATAGTGACTATCCTTAGGCCATTATATCGGCCTCTGCTATCAATTTCACAACTAGCAGCCAGTGGAGCCCACATGGTAGGCCTCGTTTCCTTTGGAACAACTACCGGCAAATCACTATAGAAATGTTCCATATTGGTAAATTCAAATAGAAACTCACGTCCTGCCCAGTCTTCATTATCATCAGAAGGTACATATCGGTCACCTTTTAGAAGCATAGGCCACAGATCCCGGTCAGATACAAAATAATAAGAGTGAGACAGTGCCAAATCCGTCAAGTGCTTCACCACTGATTTCTTAGACCATTGCAGGTTCACCATCAGTTTCCTGCTGCCAGCTTTATCAGTGATAACTCGCTCAGCGTATTTTGCCAGATAATCATAACCTGTGAATTGCTCAGCTTCTGTGCTCTGCAAATCCAGCTCCTCAGATCCCGTACCGGTCAACCTCAGGCATTCATAAACGCCAAGAGAATTCAGGAAATAGAGATATCGGTTATTCCTACGGTAAACCTTGTCAATCGTGTAACTCCTTACCTCACTCACCCTTTCACCGTTTTCATCGGTCAGCCATAGCGTATATTTCACCACTTGGGCCTTTTCATTATGAATTGTAGAAAGCACAGATACGCCTACTGGAATAGAATAAACACGCAATGCGGTAACATTAGAGAGCGTAAGAGCAATGCCCGAAATCTCAGAGCCTGCCGCTGTGGTGGCCACTACCTTTAGATTCAGTTCAGAAATTGTGTCACTGTAATTGTGAAGCCAATGTAAAATTTCAGGCTGATCAGCGGCAATAATAGTATCAACAGGCTTATATGTCAAAAAGCGGCGTTCAACACCAATAAAATCAGTGAAAAATACATCTTGATAATCTGACCAGTCACGTTCAGATATTCCACTGTAAATAGCTATACCTGGCTCAAGAGTCTCAGTTGAAACCTCTACATCATCCACCTTAATCACCACTTTGCAGTAGTAATTTGTGGTCATGTAAGGCAATGACTTGATATTGGTTTGTCCAAAATCCGGTGCCGAGCTTTTTAAAAACGACCTCAGTAGATCATCAATCTCAAAAAAAGCACCGTTATAAGTTTCAATAGCCCCATCAGTAACTTTTGGGCTATCCTTCGCATCCAGCGTCTCTAATAAAATATACTCGGTTGAACCCGGAAACTGAGGCACATAAACCTCCAGATAATAGTCAATACTGCTGCGATCTTCTACACCGGCCACATTATGGGCCGGTACATTTACCACCATTCTATTCCTTGCCAGCTTGACAGGTAAAGCATTCCCGGGAGCAAGATTATCAATTGTCATGTAAAGCCTCGTTTGAGTTTAGTTTAAAAGAAAATTCCAATCGCCAGCCTACAGCATCTTTTAGAAAAATAGGGTCAATAATCCCCTTCTTCATATCATCATCAAGTTCCAGAAAGAAATCATCCTCGTAATCCACACGCATTTTCATCTCCAATCGTTGGATAAGTTGGAAAGCCAGATCAAGAGCCTCAATGTGTTTATCAATTGAGTTTTTAGCTCTATGCTCAGTTATTAAAGAAACACCACCCTGCCATTCATCCCAATATTGGCCTCCGTTATTAGAACTCGGCACCATCGGCTCTTCCAACCATAAAAAGGGATACTTAAAATCGCGATGACCGTTGGCATGAGCCATGCCCATATGTACACCGCCGAATAGAAAAAACTTCAGATCCTCGTCATTTTCCACGAAATCCTTGAAATAATCCGCATAAATCCTAAACCCACTCTTTTCCATTTTACTTTTTATTAGCCTTCACCTGAGCGTCAGCAATTGTTTTTTGATGTGATAGATAGGTCCAAATAGTGTGGCAGTTAGTGCTACACACCCGTTCAAAATCACCGTGAACGCCATCCTTAGCTACATCTTCAAGTGAAGCTATCCAGCCCTCACCGTTGGCAAATAGAGGTTCACCGCCCTCACCTTTCAATACATTGCTGTATTGCTCCATAAAAACCTTCTGCTGAGCCTCCCAATAATTCAGTATAGCCAGACACACGCCAATCGGCAATTTTGAAAATTCCATTGCCACTTTCTCAGCCTCATCATTATCAAATTCCACCCTCTGAGACTCCTTTGATGTAGAAAAGGGTCGCCAAAAGCGATCGGTGAGCCTGTCTACACGAGGTCTACAAATCATAGCAAGTAAAATCCACAAATACCTGTAGGCATCACCAACAGTCTCCTTAGTGTCTTCTTGGGGTGATGCTGAAGCCGCTGAGGCAAACTGTAAATAGTAGAAATTAGTCATAGCCATTTCTATGGCATCGGTATCTTCAAAATTCTCTCGTGGTAGATAACGTTTCTTACCAGCCACCTTGACATAATCAAAAGGCCTGGTGGTGATATCGGTATTCAATAACCAAAGGAGTTTGTTAAGCCCTAACAATACTTCCTTCTCCGTCAGATTCAGTCGAGAGTTTTGCGGCTGAAAGGCATGAATAAGAGCTCTGCCAATCAGTATAACCTGATCATAGTCATCTCCGGCATACTTCATCTGCCAGACAAGCGGAACCACCTTCCTGATGGTATTAGCACTGAGATCTTCCCATTTTTCTGGCCATTTCATAAATTTGATGTATGTATAATCCTAGATTTAATAAAAAAGCTCAAAAAAGAGCGAACATCTACTTCACAGTAATTCTTATTCTGGCTGTTTTGTCTTGGTTACTCCATTATTGTTTCATCTAGCGGCCAGCGATAACCCTCTACATAAGTACTATCCTTTAACTTACCCAACCAACCAAATTTTAAAGTAACCAAATCCACCCTTAACCCGCTTTCAGCTTTTCGTAAAGAATCACGAGTCGCCCACTGAGCCTGTCTAAGGGAGTCGAGAACCTTTTCCAACTCCCTTTTTCTAACTTCCATCTTCCTAATTACACCCTGAAACTCGGCGGTTCGCTTCACATTAAATGTCTGAAATTCGTAAATGAGAGAATCTTCAGTTTTGCGTCTTCCGTACTCTACTTTCTTAATCAAAGTTTGCAGTTCTCCAATTTGCCTTTTCTGCAAACTGTCGGATAGAGTATAATTCGCAATATCAACTCGAGCAGAGTCGAGTGACCATTTAACTGGTTCCACTCTTTTCTCGACAATCGGATTAATCACTACTGCCTCAAAGCCCTTCCATAGCAGGAAAAGGCTACCCAGAACCATCACAATCCCGAGTAACCACTTTACCCAATTCAACCCTAACCAATTTAGTATTCTTGCCTTCATTATGATGTTTTTACAAACAGACCCATGCCAATTAATAGTTGGCCCTCTTTATATTTAACAAAACTCTCGTTTTGTACCTGATCATCCCCTAGAGGCTGAAAATCTGCATTTCCTTCCCACTCATCTAGTTCACCAAAAAAAACAGCCCTGTCTTGAGAATCGTATTGCTTTGCCATTTCTAGTGGCCAATAATCGAAGTCTGAACTACCTTCATATTCATCCTTTTTTACTTTCAAAAGTTTGCAGAACAGCTCATTCACATAAATAGTCCTGAATACATCATTGTCTTCATCATACTTCTTTATGAAAATTGGGACTCGGAGCCTGTCCATGGCATCAGTTTTCAAAGCCAGTAATGAGTCTAATTTTCGTTTTGCCATCTCTCGCTCACCATAGTTGTTTACTAAGTAATCACCCTTCAATCGATCAATAGAAAACAAAGTCAATCCACCTACTACTAAAATCCAGAACTCTAACCCAAAAAATATTGCAGAAACAAAACATAGACGAATGATCAGGTCAAGGATCGTTAAGTTTCTCCAGTAAACTTTTCTATCTTTTCCAGGAATATTTCGTAGGTAATGACCGAGCTTTTCCATCCTGATAAACGTGTAAACCAACACGAGTGATACTAATCCTATCTTCATTAAAATGATGTAATTCATTATAACTTCGCTTTATCTTTTGCTATATCCCACAATTCGTCTTCAAACTCCTGCTTAGTAAATTTCATAATGAGAAAACCAACAATTAACGCCACCGCCGCATTAACACCCACCTGAGGTATAAACCCTTCACGGAAAATTGATTGATGACTTCCAATCATGTTTAAAAACGTACCGCTTACAGACCCTAGTAGTAATGAGAGCACCAGCCTCAGGTACGTCAGCTGAGTATGATGTTTGTTCCAAGGCCGCACCATAACCCCCTCAGCCAAAGCATCAGTATGTCTTATTTTTAAGACTAAAGTGTAAATAATGCAACCAATAAAACTGATAATGGGACTAGCAATATCGAAATAGGCTAGTATAGAACTTTTAACTATCACACCTTCAACCTCTTCTTTGAGAGGATCCACTTGCAGAAACAAAATTTGAGTTATAAAGGCCGAGCTCAAGTAACTCAAAAAAAATATCAATTTATTAAACATGTTAAATAGCACCTTTTACCAGATTACAGTTTAATTTATAATGACTATTGGCGTCGCTCATGTCAATAATCCATTCACGATAACTTTCCGGATTAACCATCTCTTTTATTATCCACTTATTATTGACCAAAAACTCAAACCTCTGTGTTTGCACCCCAGGATCTCCACTATCATTGAGATTCCAGTACTTCAGTTTATACTTAGCTGGCTTCAGAAACCTTAATCCATCAGAATGATTATTTCCACGCGGTTGCCAGCCAGTGTCTAAAGGGTGAAACCCACCTTTAGTGTCATACAATCGCCACACTAACCTATCATCCATATCATAAAGCTCCATTCTAATTTTGCTTCGTGTATGGTGTTCTAGCACGGCGTGCCAATCAGTTGTAGTTGAATGTGTAGGCAGATCTACTTGCACCAGACCATTCTTACTTTTCACCCCATCATTTGTATTTCTAGGGGCAGGGTAGGCCACGTTTTGACCATAAAATTCAAAATGACTTTCACCACCGGGCAGCTCTTCTACAAGCCTCCAATAATTAGCTCCATAGCTATAACCAACCCATCCTTTCCACCATGGGCTCAGTATCTGTGTGCCTGGTATAGTTTCATAATTCGGGAAATCTGGATTATAATATCCGGCATTTAATTGAGGGTCAGGTATAGTGGGCTCTATTGGTATTGGACCAACCGGGTTTGTTACCGGCTTGAAAATAACTTGCTTTTCAGCTGCTTTTGCCGTTTTAAACAGCCTCAAATTCGGATCATCCTTATAAGCACCATAATCCAGCCCATCCTTACACAATCCGTATCCTGTAACATTCCAAATAACATCATAGCAGAAACAGACTTCCCATCCGTTAATTTCAGGAAGCTCAGCCGCTGCCGGCAGACTTAACCCACCGGCATTGGTATGAAGCCCATTCCAGTTGCTAATATTTGGAACTCCCGGAGTTGTTTTCACTAGCTCGTGATTCTGAAAGTTCCCACCACGAATCATTAAAAAATTACCATCCGCCGTGCTTTGGAGATTATAACCCAAATGGTAAACAGGGTAATTCTCTGCTGTAAATGTCCCTATTTGCTTTAATTGCTGACCATGGCCAGTTGAAATAAAGAGTAGCAGGATCAATATTTTAAGAAGCCCCTGCACCGACTTCCATTTTTGCTTTTTCATAATTTGTGTTTAACTATTCAAATCAAACCACTTGTTTACAGAACTTTTAGGTCAAAAGTTATTTGATCACTAAAGGGCTTGAATACTATTGTCAGGTAAGTCCATCGGCAAACCTCCTTGTTAAGGTCAGTCTAACCTTACCCACTCGTACTTCACTCCGTCAATTACTTCTTCAGTAATGGCTCTGTTTAATAACCTTTCCTTTAACTGTCTCCAACTGAAGCCAAAATCAAGTTGGAAATGAGGCTTATCTACTTTTTTTCCTGTCCAATCTCCACCCCAAGTAGCTCCTAGTTCAGACTTGAAATATTCCACTACTTCCAGCCAGTCAGCTATCAGATCACCATCGTAATCGGCAGTAACATCCCAGCTTGCAGTTTCAAAACTGCCACTGCCATCTTTGTCCAACAAAAGCACTATATCCCATGCCAGTCCATAATTATGGATACTCTGACCACCCTTTGCATAAGTCACAATACCAAGCCTGTTTCCTTTGAAATCAAAGAAGACGGTTCTACCCTGGGCATATATCCTGTCTTGTGTCTCATTGGTACGGTGTGTGTAAGGAAACCTCAATCTTACACCCTTACCAAGTAGCTTATAATTTACAGTCAGATACGCCTCTCTCACCTTTTCACGAATGGCAGGGTGTAAAAACCGAATCCTATTCAGCGTAATTGCATCGGCATATTTTAACCTTGGATCTATCATAATACAGCGTATTTTCTCTCCTTCTTGTTTACAAATCGGCTACTCGTTCCACTCTCAGCCCTGCTCTCATATAGCGAGCTGTTGAAGTATTCCGGAAAAACCTCAGCTGAAGCAGTATCTTGCAGATACTTTGTCAGCTCATTCTTAGCTAACTCCAAAGCACCTTCCACCTGAAGAGAAATCTCATTTCTTCGGCTCTCAGGTAAAACGGCCTGATTTCCATAGCCATCAAATTGGCTTACTAGCCTCCAATGCTCATTAATGTTCAGATAAGGTACCGAGTCAGCCACAGCCTTTAAAGACACCACTGTGGCTATTTTATCAAGCAATTCAGTCTCGGCTTCAGATAGATCATCAGCTAAAATTCGGGTAATCATCAACTTATTAAAATCAGCACCTATAATGCTGTTCAGGTAGCTACCCTGAGCCTTTTTAAGCCCGTCAGATAATCCAAGGAAAAGTCTTCGTGAATTCTTAGCGAACGGGAAAGCCTCTGTAAGCTTTGTTGCTGTTCGTACATAACAGCCTTTTAGAATAGTGTAGAAATCAGACTCAGTCCAGCTGTCAAAATCATCTGCATTCGATTCCAGATATACCAAAAGCCTTTCCATGGCAGTATCGCCTCTTGACAACGCAGCCTCCATGCCGCCAAGTGTAGCCCATTTAGTAGGAGCCGTTGAGTTTGGAGGTGTAAACATCGTTTTGCCACCATCCCCTGTTGTCAATACCAGTCGGTAACTACCTACAAAATCCACGTAGCCAGCCACCGACATTCGCAATAGATGAATAGCCTCTTTTTCTTTATCCGTAGCTGCACCAAGATTCACGTCATTCTCAGTTACAAAATCCGAAAGTGTGTCCAGCAAATCTTTACCAATCGAATCCTTAACAAAAAACTCCTCAGCTTCAGACACAAAAGGTTTAAAGGTTTCAAAATGCATAACATTCTGAATACCTCCGATATACTCACTCAATTGGTTAATATCCTTAAAAATCATAGCTTAATTATTAGGGTGAGAAACATCATCTTTCGCAGTACTGCCTTGTACATAGCTATCAATCCGGTCAATAGCTATCTTCTTACCTTTCAGTTCAATACCGTCAATTTTCGCAGCAATCCACACAGGTTTAACCAACCTGGCTCTATCAAAAACGGTCAGAAAGTCCTGCATATAGGCGGCTTCGGCCGCAATCTCCTTTCCAGAGCTACCCATATCAGAACCAAGCTGTACACCTGCCAGCTTTCCTGGCACACCATGACCACTCGCCTGAACCAAGTTCGCAGCCTCAAACATCTTTATAAAAGCCTCATCTTTAATTGGACTTGGCAACGGCTCAATCTTTACTTCCTTCAGAGAAGACTTCCCATCAGCAGCAATTTTCGAAAAAGTAACTATGATTTTATTTGCTTCCTCAATACTGCTTAGAGTGTCGGTTATTTCATCAAGAGTTCGCTCTTTAAGTTTTTCTATTTCTGTTTCATCATCAAGACCATCTCTATCAAAATAATCATCAGGAAACTGAACATGGTGAGTCACAAAAAAGCCATTCTGAAAAGCTGCCTCATAGTAGGTAGGTACATCATTCGCCACACGGGTCCAATGCTCAGTACCCCACCAGTTTGCAAGGCCATAAACCTTTTGTCCAGGTTTCTTTGCCGCTAAATGAATAATTGAAACAGGAAACTTCGTGGGGTTAGTAGGGTCAAAAGCAGGGATATCATCACAATCCTCAACTTTCAAAGATTTTGAATATCCAAACTGATCACTAAGCAGAAACATCTCAATCCGCTTACCACTCTCAGGTACTACAGCCCTGATGTCATTATTGTCAATAACTTGCAAACTTGCAGCTTTCCCATTTTCATCATCAGAGTTCAGCGTAAGCTTAACGTTCAGTTCAGCCCCAAATGAGCATTGCATCGCTGCCGCCTCCCAGTATTCATCTAGCTCCAGCCTCTCATAGAAATTATCCCATTTCTCATTCTCTATATCAGGTACTAAAACCTCACGATTATTCTCAATAGTTCTATTGAAAATCTTAATGCCACCACCTGCTATAAAAGAACCTCTGGTCTCAATTAGCTGCCACTTGTTAGGACTTTCAGTGGCCAGCTTATGCATCTCAAGCAGTCGGTTATCATTCTTCCCACGCTTAAAATAATCCTTAGAAACTTTCCCTTTACCGTTTCCTTCCGCATATTCAATAGCTTCAATAGCCTTACTCCCATCACGGGTAAAGTCAATTGCTACAGCATTACCAGCCTTGCCGTATTTAGCTATATATAGCTTATCATTAACTTTTTTCAGTCCTTCCTTACTGGCCATAGAAATTAATTTGAGTTCCGTTAAAGGTTTCCAGCAGATCTATCATAAGGTCAAAATCTTCACCACTATCCATATTATGCAGTTTGAGCAAGCCGCTGCGGTTCATCTTTTTCCTCTGATTCAGACCATTTGCTGAAGTTCTCGCAGTTACCCTATGTTTCTCACCCCATTCTCCATTTCGCTTGCGGTAAGTCACAGAGAATACGGCATTCTTTCTGTTGATCTCAGCCAGTACTTCACCAATTCCAATCTTATCTGCCATGCTACAAGTTTAAAAACAGGCACTATTAGATGTTAGGGCAAAAGTTTTCTATAGGTTAATGCACTTTTTTTTGGTGTAATATTCTATGAACTAAGCTCTTACCCGTTTTTTGACCTTTTAAATTCATCTTGTGTGAATATTATCTCGCCCGCACAATAACGAAAGCGGCAATTACCACTTCAAAAAAAGGAATGTGGTAATTACTTTCTAAGTGTAATAATTCCAGTATTCGACCATTTGGTTTTCGCTATGAAGTGATTGTACTTGGCGTATAGGATATAATCAAAGGCATCAGTAGGATCTGTGGCCCACTCTCTGAGCTTAGCTTTCTTTTCCGATTTCTTATCCTTGCTGAATGATTTATCAGTCTTTACCAAAGTATTGTTCAAGGAAATAATAAACGATTTATTGGTATTCTGATTGATCTTGATTCTTGGGGCTTTCTCTTCTGAACCAGAAAGAAGCTTATTTACCAGGGAATAGCGATCCTGTGGATGTGGGTATGATTTTGACTCTCTTCGGAAAACTTTCCAACCGGCCGCCTTCAGCTCGTCCTCAAACTCTTTGAAGAATACTTTATTCCTCTTGTCTGTTGTTGCCGATCGCTTGTTTCCATTCGGGTCACCGTATAAGTGGACCTTCTTTTCAAGGTGATCAGCATAGGTATCAATGAACCACTTAGCGAGCTGCTTCAATATGTTTTGCTCAAGCTCTGTATTCACTACTGTTGGCTTCTTGAACTCACTATTGATGATCCTAAACTCCTTACCGTATTCCTGGCATACAAGGCACCAGACGATATCAGCATTGAAATCAAGACTGAGTTCTATCAGCTTGTCAGCATGATAGTCAGAACTGGACCATTCTAGCTTACCAGTCGCATCGGCTCTATAATCAAATGCTGTCTTATATAGATTAACATCACCATTGAATGAGTGGTAATAAGCATTCGGAAGTTTAACCACTCTTTGATTGAGCACTTCAACTGCAAACTTCCATGGATCCATTGCGTCTTTAAGACGCTTGCCATAATCATCTGGGAGAAACTGCTGATTGTCCTTGTAGGTAGACTCAAGAAAGAGGTATTCTGGTGGGTTATCCAGAAGCCATTGTTTACCTGAGCCTTCTTCTTTTTTCTCCAGTTCATCATACTTTCGCTTACGCTCGGTAAGCATAGCTTTGTACTTGACCTCGGTATCATAAATCCAGTTTCCCTCAATGGTCCAGCTGGCAGAACTGAAATCGAAAATACCATGCTGGAGTGGGTGGTTATAGTACGGAGCATCTTTACGCCCACGTAAGGCCGGTACCAATATCTTCTCAATAAACTCCCAACTTATTGTGGCTGATTCATCTACTAAAATACCATCAATAGAAAGCCCTCGATGGGTTTCCTTGTTATCCTGCGAAACAAGCCTGATAGTATAACCATTGATAAATGTGATACAATACTGGTAGATTTTCTTACCTGGCTTTTTGTAAGGAGTTTTCCAATGTTTTGGCGGCTGTCGTTGTATGACAAACACACCGTAAGGCTGTGTTTTTTCGTCATACTCGTGATATCCTTGCATTTCAAGTGCTTCACGAATGGCAGGTACTACTATAGAGTCAAGCTGAACATATGTAAGACCAGCTGCTACCCAAGTAGCCCGTGGAAATTCCATCCACATATCACCGACCTGCAAGCCCATAACAGTTGACTTACCGGATCCACGGCCACCAATGAAAGACTTTCGTTTTGCCCGTGACTTTAGAAACTTCCACTGCTTTGGGTTGATATCGACATGTTGTGTCCTACTCATCAAGTTCAATCGTTTCGTCGGATGATGAGTAATTATGATTCACCTGAATATTGTAGACGATTTTCGGAGGCTTGGCGAAGTCTTCAGGATCAAATCCTTCTTTCTCTTCTTTGTGCAGACCGGCAAGATGATCAGCTTTGTCTCTGGCCATGACTGCGACCTGATACTGCTTGTCTTTCATGGCCAGCTGAGCCAATAGATCAAAGAACTCTCTTGAAGCTACTCTGCGGCCATCTTTGTTGACCTGGTCAATGGGCCCATGAAGCCTGATGGCAAAAGAAAGATCATACTGTGCCTGACGTAGCTCTACATCATGTTCTTTCATGATGGCCCCTAAAATCATCGGCTGAGTACGACCCATCAGGTATTGAGACCAGATTTTTGAATACCTGGTAAGCTTTTCCTGTTGCATATCGGTTAAATCATCAATTGTGATTTCTCCGAGGTAATAGGCATAATAAGGAGCTAGCTCATCATCTGGAATTTTGAGAAGCCTTCTGATTTGCCGTGACTTAAATTTCTTAATTATGCTTTTTGCCATTCACTACAGTTTTGGACTGTAGCAAAAAAAAAGAGTGGCAATTGCCACACCTAGGTCAGAAGTTGAAATACTTTTCCAGCTTACTCTTATTATTTAGAAGCTTTTTGATATCCCAGTCATAGATTTCATAGTTATACTTTGGCCATTCTCAACACTATTGAACTGTAGCAAAAAAAAGAAAGTGGCAATTGCCACTCCGTGGTCAGAGGTTTATATCAACTTTAGAATAGAGTTCCATATAGTTCTTTGTTTCTTTCTTTAATTGTTTTAAACTTTTTAAACTTTTTAATCTATTAATCTCATTTGTATTCAGATTGTTAGCTTTAATTTTATTGATCAAACTCTTAAAATGATTAGATTTAAATAATTTTTGCAAGTCGGTGGTAGATAGACTTTCTGAAACTTCAAGTATTTTATCACTGTAATTTTGAAGTTGGTTATCATGGAACAATGCATTTTTAATAAGCAAATTAATCTCAGATGTGTATTTTTTTGATTGGAAATATATGTTGACCAATGACATCATTTTGATTAAAGCTTTTGTAACATTCAGTAAATAGTCGATTTCCTCTTTAACGTCTTCGCTCAATTCCAAATGAATATTCCTTTCTGGGGTTGAGTAATTGTACTGATTGAGTACATTAATTAATCTATCAGTTGTATTTTTTTGAAGCTTGTTTAGTTCTTTTTCAACTAGGTCCGATTCAGTTTTTAACAGATTTAATTTTTTGTCAATTGTAATAAGGTCCAATTGAAGTTTAAAGTCTTCTCTTTGATTTATGTTAGCTTTTATGAGTATTAAAATTGAAATAAAAGTTAATATCGATCCAACAATACCGCCAAAAAAGTCTCCAAGTTGTCCAGTGGCTGATAGGTCATTCGATGTCCCATAACTATCCAATTCGAACTTTAAGAAGGTATATGTGATAAACACCAATGTAATAAAAGCTGTTATTATTGACGCCGTGATAATAGCAATATCTAGCCAGTCGCTTTTTTTCATATTTGATCGTCTAAAATTTAGGCGAAGTTATTATTTTCAATCGAACAGTCCATTACCACAAGTACCTCTTATAGCACCTTTAGCTTTGGCTTTATATTCTTCCTCTGTGAGAATTGTGGCCTCATCTGATAGCAAGGTTCCTTCCTCAAAGAAATGATTCCAACTTCGGCCAAGCTTTCTTCCACGCTCATTATGCTTATCTAAAGCAAAGTCCGGGACTGCTCTTAAATTGTTATTATGACAACCCCAATGATAAATCAAAGCCCAGTCAACAGTTCTTGACTTCTTTGACCTGCACATCATCAATACGGCATGAGTAAGGAATAAACGCTGAGGCATATTTTTATCATCCTTCTTTTTCGCCTGTTCCTTGTGCATTTCATACAATGCCTGAACCTCACTACTGATCGTTGGATTTGCCAAACCTATATCTTCAGAACTAATTATCTTTAGACGTTTCCAAACATATTCTTGGTAATTGCTATTAAACAGTTCCACTGCCCAAAACATCGCTTCCTCTTCTAGCCCCCTGCGAATACTTTTCTGCAAAGCAGAGGAACACTCAAAGAAATCGTATCCGTTTTCCGTTGTTAAATTGTATCTGCTCATAGTTCCGAATTGTCTGCGAATGAATAATAACCCTCGCTGGTGATGATCATGCTATCTAAAACACTGATATCAAGAAGGGCACCGGCATTAACCATTTTCTTTGTTATCGCCCTATCAGCCATTGATGGTTTTAAATTTCCACTTGGATGATTATGAGCAATAACTATTGCCGATGTTGGAAGCTTTAAAGCCAATGAGAAGATGACCTTTGGGTCTAAAACCGTTCCGCAAGTACCACCCTGGCTAATCTTGAAATAACCAACAACTTTATTGCTTCGAGAAAGGCACAACAAAAAGGCCTCTTCTATCCAATCGATGACATCGCTGTCAAAAATCTTTTGAAACGCCTGATAGGCATCTTTTGAGTTTGAAATCTGAAACAATTCAGACTTTTTTACCTTCTCTGAATATCTCACTGAAAATTCTATTTTGGGTATCTTAATTTCTTTTTCCATTTTTGCTCTCGTTCTGATGAATGATTAACTACCTTTTTGATGAACAGTAAAGCCCGGTTACCCCCGGGCTTTTTCATTTACTGATCAAATAACTTTTGCTGATTCTCTTCCGCCTCAGCTCTGAATAGCGGCAGGTCTGAATGACCCTTCAATAAGCTCCGTTGTTCGCCCCATACTTTACCGGGATTCTTCTTGAAGTATTCAATGACTACTTCTTTCTCATGCTCTGGTAGAGCCTCTATTTTACCGTGCAGTTTCAGGATCTTACTTTTCATGACGGAAGTACACGTTTTGAGGCGTTTTTGAATTCATGAAATGCTTGTTAATCCTGAATCTGAAATTCTCAACAGTTTCCTTTGGATTTGATTTGAATTCATACCGGCCATTGCTGGCTTCAAAATTCCCATCCTCGCCTTTGGTGATAACTAGAATAATCTTTGACATGTGCTCTGATGTTAAAATGAATAATTAACTACATCAGAAACTTCTCCCGTCAGAACGGATTAGAAAAGCGTTTTCCACATTATTTTATGAAAAATTCACTGAGGTCAAAATTTAGATTACCATCTGAATCCTGAAGGCAAATAGAGTGCCCGTTTCCTGACTTTACAAGCAGATCATCATTCAATTTATTCTTCACTACGCAGTAGTACAAACTGGCCCAATAGACTGTTTTTCCATCTTCAATTGCTGCTTATATTTCTTCTAAATTCATCCTTAAAACAGGCTTAATTGACCCTCATGTATTTTGTGTTCTACGTTCTTTTTAAGTTCCACTTGCTTTACATAAAAAGCCGAGTCTTCCCAGTTTTCAATTGGTGATAAGTGAGGTACCGGAGGTGTTAACGGAGACTGAAAAAGTGGATTCACAGTGTAACCAAACCGCCACTCCATTGACAAGGAATTCATGCAACTTACTTCACCGATACATCCGTGCATGGCCATGTTTAATGCCGTCATTTTGGCACATACCGGATCAAGGTCAGCAGCATAGCCCCAAATGTTCGGATTCGCGGCCTTGGCAGCAAGAAGAAAGCGACCACTGCCGCTGCAGCAGTCCATCACTGAATTACCCTTTATTGGTCCGTTTAACTCAGCCATCAGATCTACCACTGGTGCAGGTGTGAAGAACTGCCCCAGGCGGCTGCTTTTATATCGGCTGGCAATGATCTCATAAAACAGCCCAAGTCCGTCATACCATCGATCAAATTGAAGTCGTGAATTGTAAGCTTTTAAGATAGCCACAATGAGTTGATTAAACATTGCATAATCATCATCGTACCTGCTCATTAATTCAGCCGCAAGCTTTTGATCTCCATTAAGAAGCATACCGCCCGTCCAATAACTCACAAAATCATGAAATACCGTTCCGTAGTCGCTGTGCCTATAGCTCAGCTGATCAAATAGGCCGGCGAACTCTTTAAGCTCTGCCGGCACTTCGTAAATAAGCTTTCCCATTAGAACGGAACTTCTGTGGTTTCAGCTTCAGACACAAAAAGAAGATCTCTCAGATGTTTGGCATATGCTACTGTAAGTTTGAAGCCTGTAATCTGGTAAAAACGGCTCTTATATCGGTCTGAAAGAAAATCAACAGAAGACTTGTAACGGCCTTTTCTATACGTTGTTAAATAATCAACGATATCTTGCTCAGTGATTTCCTTGCCGAAAATCTCAGTTAGCTTCATGGCAGCAATATCAATATGAAGTCCGTCTTTCTTAAACCATGATGGCGAAACCTGATCAATGGTGTTAACATCACCCCATCTTTCAAATGATTCCTTTGTTACTGGACTTAGGTTTTCATCAATAAAACCGGCAATGCTATCATCTTCCATCTGATCAACCTCAAGCCATGAAGCGGCAATATCAGCTGGGTTTTCAGACTCATTTAAAATAAACTCATTCAGCTCGTTAAAATCCATGCCTTCAGGAATATTGACGGCACTTACTTCTTTGATTTCAGCAATTTCATCAAGATCAAGTTTCTCGCAAATGATACGATCTTTCGAGCTGTGTGACGCTTTTAAGCCACATTCAGTAGCCCATTTGAAATATTCTTCAACAGTGCCCTTTCCGGCATTTACAAACTGATAAACTTTTGACGTTTTAGCGGCGAATTTGCCATTTGGTAATTGAACTCTCATGTGTTCTGATGTTTAAGTGAATAATTAACTACATCAGAAACTTCTCCCGTCAGAACGGATTAGAAAAGCGTTTTCCGTATTTTTTTATAAAAAAATCGGCAACCATTTTGGTTGCCGATCGCATTAGTAATTGTTGGATATCTTCGACATCAGCAGATCAAAAACATAATCTGGCTCAAGGCCTATTTCATAAAGAATATCCTCAGGATCCTCACCATCCAATACACGCTCATGCATCTCCGCAATAAGTTCATCAGCTGCCGCCTCTGGCATGCCGTCTCTGGTCATTAATACTGTTTTGAGGTCTTTCATTTCTTTAAAGCGTTATTAAAGTAATCGTAAACCATATCACTACTGATATTCTCGGGAAAAGATAGTGGACGAACGGCATCCATAACCAATGCAGTAATATAACCGGGCATCCCGATTTCTACATTTGGATCAAAATCCGGATAATCCATTGGATTATTGATGAGGATTGACCTGGCTGCAAGGCTAATGGCCAGCTCTACATTTAACTCAGGTTTATCACGAATCATTTTCAGAATCTCATGGATAGACTCTGGAATTTCGGTGAATTCATCCCAATTTTTGGAAGCTTCAAGCAAGTCACTCGGGCTATTTTTGTCTTCATGGTAAGCATAAATCCCAAATTCGTCGGGATTGTTAATCGCCCAGCTGATATAGTCATCTTCTGAGGGTTTTTCGTACTCCTCTGTGGCCAGTTCACCAAAGAGGTAATAATATACTGTTTGCATGTGTTCTGATGTGTAAGTGAATAATTAACTACATCAGAAACTTCTCCCAGCAGAACGGAATAGAAAAGCGAAACATTATTTTTTTAATCTTCAAGATTTTTGGGGATCAATGCTTCAATCCCTAGAATCATTATTGCTCCATCAACTTCAATGAAAACATAGTCATCAGTGGAGTATTTTATACTTACATTTTCAGAATTAAACTTTGAGCTTACCCTTTCAACCAGAATTTTTCTATTTAAGAATTGTTCTGGGTGGATAAATTCCTGATTTATAGAATCAAAAGAGAAGAATATCTTGAATAGAATGGTCAATGGAATTATAAAAATAGAGACCATGAGAGGTATACTTAACAAAGAAATAGCAAGTTCTATTAAAAAACCTCTTATACCACTTAAATTAGGAATAGTGTCAAATTCTTTTGTTTTAGATGATTTTTCCATTTCAATATATTTCTTCAAACAGAATAGTTCTGAAAAAAAATAATACGCTAGTGAAAGAAAAAAAAATAATTCAACGAGTGTATTAAACATATTAGAGGAAAGTCCTGTAGCATTAGTAACTATAAGAGGAAATTTATCTATTGTAATCTTATTGGGCCAAAATATTAGTATCAAACCTGAAAGAACAAGAATTACATAAAATATAATAAACCTATTTTTTGAGTAATTTTTCAATAAAAGAAGTGATCTCTTTTTAATTTGAATGAAGATTAGGATTAAGATTATACTTACAAAAAAGGCAGGCAGACCATCAGATATCAGCTGTGTTAATGAGAAATATCGAATAAATCCAGAGCCAAGAAGCATTAGATTAATAATTTGGTAGGTTCCACCTACTATTAATATTAAGACTAAAAGAGTCTTATGATACTCTTTGATGAGCTCATTTATTTGATTTAGCGTATTTCTAAGTAAGATAAAATTATCTATCACGGTTAGAATTGATTGTTCTTTATTTTATTGAGTAAATCGTTGTTTTTGCTTTATCAACTTTAATTAAGAGCCTTTTCCAACTTCCGCTTTGCATTAGCAAAAGTCCTCACATCGGTTAAATCTTCAAACATACCACTGTTTTTCACCTTCTCCGTGAGAAGTTTTTCAGACTTTTCCTTTCCCGGGATATTACGGATCCAAAGAGCCTTAACCTTACGAAAAGACTTCAAAGTAGCGGATGAACTGTTCACCACTACCATACGGAAAGTGCCATCCTGTTTTTCTATGATCTCTTCGAGGTCAAACGTAACCGGCACGCCCCAGATACCAAATTTCAGAGTCAGCTTATCAGCAAAAGGTACAGGCTCTTTAAACTGAAACCATGCCCTAAATTGGCCTTTCCCGATTTTTTTGGTGATTACGTGTTCAATCATTTTATTCTAAAGCTGATTAATTTGATTCTCCATTTCAGCATTAGCTATTTCATAGCCAGCATCAATCATCATGATTTCACTTTCCTTAAACGTTGCAACATTTCCTTCACTGTTTTCACCAACGAATACTGAATAAGGCCCATCTTCATTTGTAAGTATGTGTATTTTTAAAACAAGATACCTTTCATTCGAAGTATGATTTTTGAGTGTAAATACTTTATTGCTGTGCATTATTAAAACGGCAGTTTGAATGTTTTCTGGAAAGGGTGCTTCATGCTTCCCTTATTCTTCCTTAAAGATATAACATCCTGCCCAAAAACTCTCTGAAGTAGTTTGAAATCAGCTTCCTCAGCTTCCAGATTCCTAAACTCAGCCAAGCCGCCTCTATTCACAAAAGTATCACGCTGAGCCCAGTAAAACCGCAAGTCTTTAAAAACGCCTCGGTGGTGAAATGCATTCAAGCAGCTGATCCAGTAATCCTCATTACATACTATATCCGGATTGTACCAGAGTTTGGAACCCTTCAATACTCCATGTGCACAGCCAGTTAGATATCCTGTGAGCCTAATCGGGTTCAAGCTATCAAAATGAAGTGGAGTAGGGGAGGTACTGAAACCAAAACCGAAAAAACCTGTTTCTCGGCAAGCTGCAGCAGTAGCCTGAATAATATCATATGCAACATCTGGATCCACATCAGTCTCTTCTCCTTTTTCAGTGTAAACCCTTTTGAGCGTATCAATATCATCGTCAAGCATAAATACATCACCAAAGTGCTTGATAATCCAATCACGTTTGGGTGCTAAACCTTTCACACTATCAGGATGAGTCACAATTTCAATTCCCGGATTACAAGCCTGGTAGAGCTTGGCCTGAGATTCCTCAACACACAGCACAGCGTTATCTACAGCACATATAGTGGCTACTCTATCCCACCTTTTATGACTGGGAATTACAACTTTTACTTCCATTGTTCAATCAGTTTTTTGGCAGCTACCACATGAGAAATACCTACTTTGTTGCTTTTGTAGCATTGGTTTCGCTCAATACCAAGTTTTTCAGCCACATGGTTTTCATCAATTTCATTGGTGCACACAATCACAAATGCAGTGTACTTTTCAGAGAATTTTGCCACAATAGGCATCTCAGGCTCATCCTGCTCTATGGCTTCTTTCAGTTCTTCAGTCACTTCATCGAGCATTAAACCGAAATCATCAAGATCAATAAAATCATCAAACTCTTTGCGTAAAACCTCAATATCCCACTCTCCAGCATGCGAATTTTCAATGACCATGATCTCCTTTAGCTCAGCTTCTGTAAGCTCTCTCGTGGCTTTTCTGACATCAATAAACGTATCGCCAAAGCCATGTTGCATAAGAAGCTCACAGCGTTGTTTACCGCCCAATAGCTGGCCATCAAAAGCCTGTACTGGTATACTGATCATGCCAAACTTCTGGATACGCTCCCAAAGTTTCTTTTTCTCCTCAGCTTTGATTTTTCGGGGATTGTCTACTCTGGGTACCAGGTCAGACACCTTCACCTTTTCGGTGACAAATAGTTCATTATTCATAAAACGCAGTTTTTAATTACCGATGGCGAACATAGGATGCGTCATGTATTCACAATAGGGCAAAAAAAACACCCCGGTATAACCGAGGTGATTTCAAACTATGGCTGTCAAAACTAAAGTCTTTGGTCTGTGAGATCAAACTGTCTTTACGAGCAGAGAAGTTTACCCTGAGCGGAGCCGAAGGGAGATTACATACCTCTCAATTTTTGCTCAATAGCATCCAGCTTTAGCTTCCCATGAGCGATATTTTGCAATAGCTCAACTCTTTTGGCCTCTGTCTTCGCTTTAGCAGCTCTGGCCGGCCACTTACTGGGGCTCAGGTTACTCTTCAGGTTCCTCATCATACGGTCAAGCTCGTACTTGTCATCAGGCAAACTCTTCATAAACTCGTCTTGCACAAACTCACCATTGGTCGCAGATCCTGTCAAAGCATCAGGCAAGTGGCCATGTTTCTTAACATATAGTAGTTCATCCTTCTTTTGCTTCCATTCTTCCCGTTTAGCTAAAATATGATCTACCACATCCTTGGCATTTTTTGTTTGAGGAATTCCTTGAAGCGAATTACTCAAAGATGCTTTTTCGGCATCAATCTCTGCCAACTCTGCATCCAAAGTCTCAATCAAGATCTGGGCTGAGAGTGAATGTGATTGACTGTTTTCTGCTCCGCTCGGACTAACAATTGTTTCTTGTCTTTTGTCTTGCGTCTTCTGTCTTAAATCTTCCTCAACCTCATTTTCTGTCCTCTCTTGTAGTTTCTCCAGCTCTGCCTGGTACGTTTCCTCGTCGATTTTTCCCCTCTTGAAGTGTATTGTCAGCCTTTCCTTCGCAATCGCCAGTTGAATCTTCGTTAAGCTCATAATTCAGTAAATTCTCAAATTTATCAATGACCTCAAGGTAGTCAAGA
Organism: Jiulongibacter sp. NS-SX5; assembly: GCF_052828545.1. The sequence continues at coordinate 812,709 of NZ_CM128248.1, read as the reverse complement.
GCCTCAATGTACTCCAAGGGATAAAGTTGATGATCAGGTACGGTAATTTGCTCCCTGTAAGTGGTAATTGCCAGCTGTATCTGATAAGGATCTGCGAATAATCGAAGATGGTCAGTAAAGGCAGGAATTTCTGAAGGCCGTGATATTTCCATGGGAGTGTTCGGGGTAGGTCCTTGCAGTTAATCAACCAAGACAGGCTAAGAAGGGGTACTCGCAACCCCTTGCCTACCACCGATCACAAGATCTTCGGCATAGCCTGTCGAATTTAAAACTTGGTAATTAACTGCATTACAAACTTACGCAATTCTCCTGCGTTTAAACACAAAAAAGCCCCTGATTCCTCAGAGGCTTTTCATAATTACCTTACTAGTGGCTGAGCCTGTCGAAGCCTAGCTTTTTACTCGCTGTTCGCCCCATACAGAGCTACCTACGACTTTGTCACGATTTTCAGCTCGTTTTTGGGCCGCGTCTTTTCTTTCTTTTTGTTCCTTCAGAAGTTGTATCTGAAATGGTTTCAGCTTCTCCTTTGGTTTTTTGGGAGCTTCCTGAGCTTGCTCCTGAAGTTTGCTCTCCAGAGTTTCCTTCTCCGTGGTCAGCGTTTCCACTTGACTCGTTAGAGTCGTTTTCTCCTCTTCCAGAGTTTCCTTCTCCGTGGTCAGCGTTTCCACTTGATTCGTTAGAGTCGTTTTCTCCTCTTCCAGAGTTTCCTTCTCCGAGGTCAAGGTTTCCACCTGAGCTTTCAGCTCCGCCATTTGTGCTTCCGTTGTCGGAGTTTCTTCCTTCTTGGCTGTTTGATTCTGTTTCGCCATTATTAGTATCGGATGCGAGGTCAAACAATTCGATACCGGCATTCACAAATTTTTCTGCCAGTTCATCAGACATAGAATCAGTCAGCGTCACATGACCCACTTCGGGACAGAAACGCTGACTTCCTCTTTTGACCTCAGGTTTTAGAATAAATTTTTTCATTTCACACTTACTTTATGTAGGTGATTTTGTCTGTTTTAGGCAAACGCCTCAAACGTAATATCAGCTACTACAGCAGGAGCTAATGGCAACATTGGGAACATGTAACCTTCCTCTTCAGCTGTTACCACTGTACCACGCTTATCGCTTCCTAATTTTCCAGTTCCACCTGAGTGCATAGGAAAAATAGGATTGTCGGAATTGCCAATCACATACCACTGACCATCTCTTGCTTTACCAATATAAACAGCTCCGTTGTTTACATCCTTTTGGATCTCCACAACAAGTTCTTTGGTTAAGTTAGCCATATCATACTCCAAAGCGTGGGACCAATTGGTATAACCGTCTTTCTGTCCTACATTGCTGAACCTGAAATCAACAGTGTCTTTCGGTACAGCATAGATCGGCCATTCGGTATCTACAGGGAGCTTTGCAGACGGCAAGCCTGTAACTTCACCATCTACTACATCAGCCTCTGCGGGCCATTCCGCCGTAAACATATGAGCAGACATTTTGGCAAGTTTTAACAAACCACCTGGGTTCGCCTTCTGAGAAGAATTTGCTCTTATTGATGCAAAATTTACCATTTTGTTTTTTCTCGTTAAAAGTTTTAAAAGCTGACTTTACCCGGGCTTGCCAGAGTAAAGTCAGTCAAGTTTTCGTTAGCTGAGCTACATTACCTTGAGCATAGTCGAAGGGAAGACTACGCTTCAGGCGTCCACGCTCCTACATAAATACGCTCAGTCGCACAAGCACCGGCACCCGCCTCAAAGTCTAACACATAGGCCAGTGAACGATCACGCTTTTGGTAATCAAACTCAACTTGAGCATTATCACCATTATATAACATTACCAGATTATCACGCGTAGTAATAATTGGTCTGCTGAATGTTGTGATTCCTTCCTCTATGATCATTTCAATAGAAGAACCGTCCATAGTACGTTTTGCATAACCTTCGTTATAGTTCAACGTTCCGTGAAGTTTTCGGTAACTCGCATTATACAAATCGTATAAGTTCTTAGGCAAAACGCAAACAGCATCCTCTCCATAGGCAAAAGCCGCATCTAAACCATTTAACATTTTCTCAAATGTTGGCACACAGTTGTCAACGGTCAGTTCAGAAAGCTTCACTTCCAAATCGGTTACATTGATAGCTGCAAGATCATTCGCGATCGTGTCAGTAATCAATTCCACAATACCGTCAAAAAGGTCAGCCGAGCTGGTACCTCCAGGGTTACTCACGGCATTCCAGAATGCCAAACGCATATACTTCTGTACATCCTTATTTAACCTGCTTAATAGCCATTGTTCAAACGGCATTTCCTCAGGATTAAACTTAGCACCTTTCACTTTTGCCATGTACGTATTGTACAAGCTTCTCATTCTCGTGTTTGAGAATAGCAAATCGACCTTAATCGGTTCAGGCTTTGCCTTTTGTGTTTTGTAGGTAGCATATGCCTTAGCATTAAATGCATCCTTTTCACCCGGTTGTAACGGGTCTCCAGTTACCAGGTCAGATAACACCACTTCACCATCAGCAGGCAAGATGTTAACGTAAGAGTCAAGCGGTACTATCGGAGAGTTCTCAACACCACCAAAACCAATCTGGAATATCTCATCGATGATATACTCCTGATGATCTAAGGCGTAGTCTTGAAGGTCGGCCGACACTTCCGCAAGGCTAAATGATTCTGCCATTGTTTTTAGAATTTAAGATTTAACATAATTTGTGTATCAATTCAAGTCAGTAATCGACCGACTAGTCCTTGCTTTTTCTGTTGCGGTTAACCCGCTTATTATAGATTTCCTGAGCACGAGCAGTGGTTCTGCTTACTCTTTCTGGCTTTCCAGAATTATTAGAGGCATCTCCTTGTTTAATGCTTGCTCCGGCACCTTTCATTGAAGCTTCCCAGTTTACCAAAGTGTTAAAGCGAGCTTCGTTAGCTTCCCACTGCTGAGCGGCTTTGCTGATCACCTCAAAATCAGCTTTTGGCATCGTCACCATTTCAGGCTCAGGTGCTGTTTTGATATTTGATTTTTTGGTTGCGGCTTTCGCTTCTGCACCTTCTCCGTTTTCAGAATCTTCTGTAGTTGCCTTAGCTTCTGCCCCCTCTCCATTTTCAGGATCTTCGGTAGCTGCCTTAGCTTCTGTACTTTCACCATTTTCAGAATCTTCAGTAGTTTTCTTGGCTTCTGCACCTTCACCGTTTTCAGGATCTTCGGTAGTTGCCTTAGTTTCTGCACCTTCACCATTTTCAGGATCTTCGGTAGTTGAGCCTGTCGAAGTCGTAGAAGTGTCAGAAGACCAAAAAGCCTTCAGACTTGCAAGAGCTGCGGCTACCGGTTTCACATTCTTTTTCATAATCGATTATTAAAGTTTGTACAAAGTCAAAATCATTTTGCGAGGCTATTTGCTAGCTCAATCGCATCACCTAAAAGGCCGATTGAGTCTGCCAAGCCCACTTTTATAGCATCTTCACCGTTAAATTCTGAGCCATCAAAAACAGAGTCATCCACGCCTTTACGGCCAGCCTTCACTGTTTTCACAAAAGCACCTCTGATCTTGGTAACACGTTCAATTATTTTAGCCCGGGCATCATCAGAAAGCTTCTCTATCATATTGTTCAGGGCTTTGTTTTCTGAACCTTTTGCCCTGATCATCTCCCAGGCAATACCGTGTTCTTTGAGATAATCCACATAGTCTATGTGGCTACTGTAAACACCAATAGAGCCAATGCCACTAATGGTCTTACTTTCCATCATGATATGAGAGGAGTGAGCGATTATCCATATACCGCCTGAGTAGGCATTGGCCACATGAGAAACCACCGGCTTTTTGCTCTTACAGTATTTGAGAGCAGTTTCTACCAGCTCAATACCGTTGGCATCGCCACCATAGCAGTCAGATTTAATCACCAAAGCGGCGATCTCCTCATCATTTGCCAGTTCTGTAATCCATGAAGCGATTATTTCTGAACCAAAAGTCCAATAAGTAGAATATCTGGTGACAATTTCATCAAGAGTAACCACGGCAATAAAACCCTTTGGGCCAGGCTTTGCTGAGCTCTTTTCGCCATGTTTAATGGCATTGGCTGGCAAAACAATTCTATCCTGAGGCTCACGAATGGCAAAATCACTTTTGGTAAAGCCCAAAGCAGCATTGCCGAGGCTACGGAAAGTAGTCTCACGCAACGCCCAGAAATCAACAGAAGAAAAGTTTTGGATATCCATTCGTACCTATTTGGCTCGGTACGAATTAGCGTATACCACCTAACATAGGTTAGGTCAAAAAATACTGTTTTTTTTTAGTAAGCTCTTTCTTGAATAATATACCAATCGTCTAAGTCTTGTCCTTTTATAAATTGGTAAATTCCAGCTTCATTTAATCTTGTAGTATAACCCAATCCAGAACCTCTGAAGTCGCCATATTCATCCATTACAATGGCTGTTTTGTGATTATTTAGATGATCCACAATGTTCACCTGATACCCACCGCCAAATCCTGATGGCCTCATATATAGCTTAAATGATAATGGAGTTGCTTTGTAATTGCTAGAGCCGTCTACCTCTGGAAGTTTAATATTGATTTGAGGACTTCCATCATGAGTTACGATTATCATATTGGTGTCCTTTGTCATCTGCCCACTACTCTGAGTTACCTGAAGATTATAAGAAGAATAAACAGGTTTATCTATGGGACTATCTCTCTTGATAATAATGTACTCACCATAATTATCTGACGCTTCCCCTTTCTTTTTGATAAAGTCATAAATACCAAGACCGCCCTCGATTTCAATACCAGTAGCTTGACCAAGTTGTAAATCATTTATATCAAGGCTTTCAAAGAAATGTCCTGGCCATTGGATAGCAGGGTTACTGGTATTGATCATTTCGAAACCCTTATCATTTCCGTTTATGATAGTAAGCTTTTTTGGAAGGTCATGCTGACTTAAACCAACACCAGTCTCTCCTCCCATTTTCAGCGTGAACTTATCCTCAGACGATACCGCATTTTTTGGTATAATTATGACTTCACAGCCTGCTAAAATGTGAGTAATATCACCAGATACAATAACCGTGTGTTCTTCCTGAGTTACTACCGGCAAATTTAATCGGTGTATGATTTTCCAATCAGTATGATATTGATTAGAAGCACTAACAGGGGCATTTCCTTGACTGGAAGCTACTTGGCAAATAAATAATCCACCATGTATAATGTCGTATTCAGAATTATGACGATGAACATTACCATTGTAAAAACTCACTATATCCCCTTCAGTATAGGTCTCATAAACATCCCAGTAAAATTTAACCTTTCCTTGATCTAAATGTCCTTCAGGACCTGTTTCTCCTTGACTACCTGGACTACTTTTTACTTCAATTCCAATCTTCTTTAAAGTCATAATGAGTATTCTTTTAAGCTTTTTAGTTATTCTAAGACCCAAAGGCCTTTCATTACATTTTGACGTTTTCCAGCAGCGTCTATTTGCCATAATTCGTAAGTGTAGTTTCCTCTTGAAGTAGTGATATTTCTGGAAAGGCTTATTTTAGTTTTATCTTCTGAGATAACTAAGTCAGCCGGAATCAAAAATTGATTTTCTCCATCGTCGCCTTCCACTCTATCTTCAGAACTGTACCTTTCTATTTCTCGAGATCCGAAGAATATTACCAAGTAGAAGGAAGATCCGGTAAGGTCAATTATATCTCCTTCAGCATCATAAAGAGTGAATTCGTTCTCTACATAAGTTAATGCAGTCATATAAAAATCGACCTCGGCAGCTTTACGATGATCTACCACAGCATGTTCTCTCAAACAATCCATCACTTGTGCTTTTTTGATTTGAAAAGGCTCTGGGTTTGAGCCAATAAACTGAATTTCATAGCCATTGTTGGGTCCTGAACTTCCAGAATAGCTCATCCGACAACCAGTACCAGCTGTACCTATTATATGAGTAAAGCCATTAAAATCTTCTGCAAGACATACCCATTGCTTTTCTGCATTCTGTAAAACGAAATTTTGAAAATCAGGATTGAGCCTGGGCAAAGACGCCGCAATGGATCCAATATATAAGATGCCATTGCCAGATACGTCCTGTGTATAGGTGATGCTGCACATCTTAGAAGCGAAGTATATACGTCTAACGTATGCATCTTCCTGCCCAAAGTTTTCATCAGAAACGATCACCAGCTTCTTTATGGCTGGCAAGTTGCTATTTTGCTGATAATCATTCATTTACGCTAATATCCGCAAACCTATTCAAATGCCTTAGGGTAGAAGTCTGTAACTCTTCCTCTCTTAGGTTAAAAGTTTTCTGATTTAGGGCAAAAGTTTCTTATTTCAGGGCTAAAGTCAGACTTTCAGTCCATTCTTTATTCGAATAGTATAATTTACTGATATTTAAGCAGTTTTAAGTGCAGACCTTAGCTGTTCAGAAAGATTTTTTGATTTGGTAAGTTCTATTTGTTTCAGCTCCTCATTTATCACTGGCCCGTACTTTTTATTTACGAACCTTCTGAAGTAATCTCGATCTACATCAATATCCATCAGATCATATCTCTTAAAAAAATCATCAATTGCGGCATGGTAGTTTGGAGCAAAATAAAATCGACCTCTACAGAAGTTCATAAGGCTAATCTCAAAAATGCTCTCCATACAAGCTGTTAAAGCCCATATATGATGACCGGTGATAAAACTAAATTTGACAGGGAATGTAATCTCAAACTCAAATATCTCGTAATCATCCACACTCTTTTCAATTTCTTTCAGTGGCAGATCTGTCTCTGAAAGCGGCAAATAACTCATAATGCTTAAAAAGTGCTTACCCAACCAGTGTCGCTTTTCAATTTTGGGATTACTACCCAGGTTACATGGATGGGAAAAATAAGAGTGAACTACTTTAGGAAGCGGAATTTCAATAGTACGATTAAGGCTCATAGACTAGTTTCAGTGTTTTACAATATTACAAAATTACTGTCATTTCGCAGGTTTATCCTGCCACTAGATATAGTACTTGGTACGGAAGTCCTATTGATTCGATTTTTTTTCTCTGCATTTGGTAAAATTTCAAGATGCTATTCTTTTCAGCTGATTCTCAAAATAGTCGCCATTCAATGAAAGTCATTTTATAGAAACCATGATGAGATTTTTTCACTAGCGACTTCACTCGAAATTTGGTGTAATTCTGTAATACTGTATGAATGATTGAGAGTCAGATACTTACCAAGAATGTATTTCTGTAAGGGCACCTCTTTTTTTTGTAATAAGCTGCAAGTCCTCTCTTTTGCAAGTTGGTCAGCCTACTGTTATTACAGTTTTCTGTAATAAAGACAGAATTATTACAAAAGAAAAAGGATTCTGTAAGAATCATAACTATCTATAGTACAGACAATTCGCAATATTTTGCCGCTCTCCCTTACAGTCTTACAAAAATTCTATGAATTTAATAACAAAAAGGAGGTAAGGAGGAAAGCAGCTGAAATCAAAGGAAGTCCAAAAGGTAATTCAGCCATTATGGGCTGAATTGGAATATTGTATAAAACTAATAATGGGAGGGGCAAGCTAAAACGAATGGCATTGATCAAGGGCATGCTATAATACTTTTGCGTAATGCATAAGAGAATCCGGCTGTTTAAGGCCTACATATCATTCAGGAGTCTGGGGCATCAGCGTATCTACATAGTAGAAAACTGTGTAGAGATTAAAGGGAGGCTGGCACAGTTACATAAAGGCCGGCTGAGACCATTATGTATAAACCTTCATACCAGGCAAATTGACCGTGTGATGGCAATACTCCGGAAAAGCTACGGTTCGGTGACTCCATCAAACTACCTGGAGCTCTTGCCTTACATGGCAAAACTTGAAATAAATAATAGGGGTAGGGTGGTGGTAGACCTGGACTCTGACCATGGGTTGGGGCTTCAGTGGCTGCAAATACATAAAGCGAAATGCCTCTGATAAACTTTGCCCCCTGAATATATTTTCATTCCTCTACCTTTGAAAAGTGCCTCTGAAGGCCTCAAATAGCTGTCCTTTCTGAAAAGGCGGATTATGCAGACCTTCGGCGTGAATCAAATAAACATAAATAATTTAAACATGGAAAATGTCAAAAATTACACATCTGGTCTTCTTTATGAAGACTTTGTGAACTTTCCCGGACTGTCAGATGAACCGCATGGACCCAAAACGGGATCCTACTTTCAGGGAATTCTTGACCATGAAAGTGGCCTTCGCCAAATCAATGATTATCAATCCCGGTTTGAGAAAGCCAAAAATGAGGTTATTAAGTCCACTCCGCATCAAAAATTGTATGGTCCATTGTCTGAACAAGAGAAAGCCAAGTTAAAGCAGATTTATATGGATATGCAGCAGGCTGGCTCAGCTCATGCTTTGTGTATTCTTATTGGCCAGTTTACCACTATTTCCAAGGGGCCAGCAGACGATGATTACCTTAATGAACTGATTGAAAATTAAAAAAGAATCCCTGCCGTCATAGCTGGCAGGGACTTTTTATTTTTTACATTCATTTTCATATAATTAGTAGCACAAGGGAAAAACAAAAGACAAGCATTTTATTATAGCAATTAGGACGTTTTAAAGTTTAAAACTTTTTTCATATGGATCAAATAACTGACAATTTAACGAGCATTGAATGGTGGCTAAGTTCAATTTTCTTAGGAGTTTTGCTGAATGTATTTAGTTCCTTCATTAAGGATTTCATTGATAAAACTTATAGAAATGCGAGCCAACGTTTATCAAGAAGGTCTGAGAAAGAAAGGGCTAAAATTATCCAGATAGTTAAGGAGGCCATAGAGTATCCTAATGGTCTTTCTGTTTTAACATATCAAGCCAATCGGTATATGCTCCTTGCTGTTCTATTTGGTGTTATTTCACTTTCTTTTACAATTCCTCTGTTCAGAGATGATCTATTGATATATATATCATCCTTTGTATTATGGCTTATTACAATGTGTATTTGTATCATTTATTTGCAAAAATCACATAGATATGATCTAGCGGTAAAAGTCTTTATTGACAATTATTCAATTGTTCTTAAAGATCCTACCGAGAGTGATTCGGAATACACTGAATGATCCTTTGTACCATAAGCTAAGCTGTAACTAGTATTATTCAAATAATCTCATACTTATAGGCATTGATGCTTGAGGATCAACTTTCCTTACAGATAAAATAGGCCACCTGAGCCTCACGCATTTCACGGCCTTTCGTCGCTATTTCTTCCAAAATATCTGTTCTTGAAAAATTCATCACTTCAAATATTTAGCTTTAGCAATGTCAGTCCGAGCGGAGTCGAGGACCTCAAACTCATACACAAATACCCATGGGTTTAAATCCCAACTATTTTGCCCATTAATAGACCTCCAAAGAGAGTAAAATGAAACCTTCGCTGAATCTGAATATGTACGATCTCTGGAATCATTGCATGGGTAGAAGTAGAAACTATCTTCCCACATTGGAGGAAATTGTTCTTGTTTGATGCCTTCTCTTATACAATCTTCCTGAGAAATCTGCTGCAGTCGCTCCACTCTCACATTCGTCACTTTCTTAAAGATTCGTGCAGCAGCTTTCGGCATGTGAATAGACGGCTTCCATTTAAAATCCCATCCTTGCTTAACAAGATCAGCCTTGTACGCGAAATGCTTGGTGGTATGACCCATCACAGTAAAACTCTCCCTAACCCAAATAATGTCGCCTTTCTGGTATTTGGCTTTGATAGTCACCTCTGGCCGCAATCCACCACTATCTGTTGAGAAAAGGTATTCTCCGATATTGAGAGTAACCACTTCATATTTATCTGGAGCTCTATTGATTTCTTCCAGCCCCTGAGTTCTACGGGTCATGGTTTTTCGGCCTTCTTGTAAAGCCTGCACCATATCGGTACTATATAAAATTGGTTTAAAATTCATCGTTTTACTTGTTAATGGTTTTTAACGGTTCTGTAGCCGCCACTTTTTGAGAAGAAATTATTGAGGTCTATCACCTCAAACCTGTTAAGTAATGTTTTCGGTATCTTCTCCTTTTTGACACTTTCGTCAAAAATGAAAATCATATCGCATGTCAGCTTAAAAGGCGGTTTTTGCATTTTGTTGATGTGCAAAAACTGCTCTGCAACTAAAGGCCAGAGCTGATGAAAATTGGCCTCTGGCATATCATCAAATATGATCAGCCTGGTGTAGGTCTCGCATATTCTAAGATTAGGTTCCAAAAGCATTGGGTAAGGTTTTATCTCCCTACCGTTGATTCGTATCACAGTTTCTGGTGAGTACTCCTGAGCCATGGTTTCAGAGAGTCTTGTTTTTCCAGACAGAGCAGGACCCAGAATCATTTTAGGCCTTGATTCCGATCTGTTGAAATACTCTGTCGGCCGATGCCTGTATTCTGAATTTTCATTTACATAATGATGCAATAAATCTGAACCAAAATCATCCATCATCTTGATAATTCCATTGGTATCTTTCGATGCAATAAGTTCAGATAGACTCCTTCCTGCGGGTGTTCGGCTTAGAAATTCTTTCGCGTTAAATTTCATCTTAGTTAAGGTTATGGGGTTGCCCGCATGTGGAGCAAAACCCCTGTTTTTTATCAAATTCAAGGAGCATCGTTTTGCATCCTTCACATTTCTCGAAAGGCGAATCATTAAGCAATTCCCAGTCGATACCCGAACCTTCGGCGTGCTCAGTGTCGGTAATTGGCTTTCTGAAGTTCCCTATTAGTCTCACAATAAATATGATCATGTAGACCAGAGTGGTTGTCAGATAAAAGGTGGCTAATGCTTTCATGGCTTCTTCTTTTCGTAGCTTTTTGAATACATAGAAACCATATCATAATCCTGAAAAGGGTAAGACTTAAAATATATGTTCCGAGAGTTCAAGTATTCATCAGAATCTTTAGGCATATTCTTTGGCTCGACTCCATGTAGACTTATCCCAACACTCACCAAGCTCTCAAACTCGGGATAATTCTCTTTCAGTAAAGCTTGGCTCTCTGCTTTGGCTTTTAGTTCTATCTCCTTCAGCTGCCTGAGCATTTTATCGTGCTTACTGGCCATCTTTCACCTCCTTTTTGTCAAATTCATAAGTCCTGAATTCAAGCTTCTGACGTTCAATGAATTTCCGATGAAGCCCCGCTCTGAAAATGACAGCATCTTTGAGGTTTATAAACTCCTTAGGCATTAACTCAGTGGTGATGATGATCGGCGGCCTCTTCATCATAAGGGCAGCTTTTCCTTTATCATGTACCTTTATTTGGTCGCTTTGCAGATCGTTATATATCAAATCCAGAGTCTTCTTTGATAAGTCATCTAAATAGATATAATCATCATCATGGCTTAACCCTCCATATTTCCAAGCCTTGTCAAAATGGTGGCTATCCAAAGCATTCAAGTGATACTTTTTACTTCCTTGGGTCAACATATCTACCAAGAATGATTTACCACATCTGGCAGGTCCTGCAATTACAATGATTGGATTACTCATCACTCACCTCCTTTTCTGCTAAAAGGTGAGGTCTAAAATCAATATCAGCATCATCCTTACGCAGGTAATCAGCATGCACTGTGGTAAAAAGTCCATTAGGAAGGCCTAAGACTTTACTTGATTTATAAGCCAGCTCGGTACCCCTACCTCTGCAAATACTTTCTGCTTCCTCTTTAGAATATTTACCAGCTTTTTTTAAGTCACTCGTGTAACCCTGAGAATTTGGTCGCCACCATATCAGACTATTTCCTGAATAGCCCTCAGTTCTGATAAAATATTCTTCTTCAGCACAAGTGTCTGGTTTGGTGGAGACACTTTCGTTTCGTTCTGCTAATTCATAGAAGCGGACATCCAAACCAAGTCCTCTACAGAGATGTAGATCGTTCCTACTTCCGGGCTTCCATAATTCAAGAGTAATGGGCTTGCATCTGGGATGCTTCTCATGAGCCACAATCGATATATGATTCACCAGTGCTTTGCATGCACGTTCAGTTTCAAACACTTTGCGTTCATTCTTCTCAAACAGGTATTTGATTTCTGTCTGAAGCTTATTTTTGTCGGTCAGATTATGACCGAGGATTAGTACATATTTCATGTTAACTACCTTTTTGATGATTATTTATTTTTCCGATCTAAACAGCGTTCCAGTGTATCGCAGGCAGATCTCACACGTTCAAGCTGTACCCGATCAAAAACCATATTCTTTGGTTTCTTTTCGTTTTCAACCCTCTTGATTTCCTCAGAAACAGATTCTTTCAGATCCTTTATTTGAGTTTCGATTTTCATGTCTCCTTTTACTATTTTATCAATTGATACTCCTAAAATCTCAGCAGCTGCTGCAGCGGTTTCTAAGGGCAGACGTACTTTGTGGCTTTCATAGTTTTTATAGGTAGAAATATTGACATTCAGAGCGGCCGCAAAGTCTTCTTGAGAAAAGCCTGCAGCTGTCCGATACTGATAAAGTCTTTGTCCTATATTTCGATTAAAGTCACTCATTGTAGAGGTCACACCCTTTGGTGTTGCAGACTCTTTGTCTAAGCCTGCAACACTTTGAACCGCATGATATTCAGCCTTTGGTTACAGGAAGGTTTTTCTTGATGTCTGTCATTTCCTGTCTGGTCTCTTGTGCCAGTTGCTTGACTGTTAACATCGCTTTCCGTACCCGAACACCTGCCGCCTTATTGCCTTTGTAGGCTTTTTCCTGATCTTTCAGCAATTCCTCAGAGGTTACCTGTGATAGAAGCTGATGGAACTTGGTAGGGTTAAAACTTTGCTGTCTGTTCATATTTGAAAATTGAATTGGTTGAGAAATTTATTTTGCTTCCAGAATCGGAAGGCCGGCTTCGGTAGGAATGTAAACCCGGTCACCTTTTCCATCCTGTAATCCTTGAATCATTAGGTATTTCAAGTATTCAGAATTGCCTTTGAGCGATTCGCCAATGATTTTATTGGCCTCAGCTACACCTTTTGCCCGCTCTATTTCTGCCTGTGCCTCAGCCTTGGCGATTTTCACTTTTGCCTCTGCCTGAAGGGTGGCTGACTCGTTAGCAGCTTTGGCCTCTTCTATCATCGCTTTCTTTGAAGATTCTGCTTCCAGCAGTATTTGCTTCCCTTTACTCTCGGCATCCTGCTCACCCTGCTCTCGTTCATACTGGCGGTAAAAGCCGCAGGAGCTTAATGAAGCCATTAGAAAAATGGCGGCAATTTTTAGAGATAATTTGCTCTTGAACATGTTGAAAATTGGTTTGATTAAAAAATTGATTAATTCTGAATAATGGGCGAACCGTTAAGACCAACGATCTTGCTTGTTTTCACCTCTTCACGGTTGCCATTGATGTAGATAAGACGGGTTTTGACTTTTCCAGCCATTTGATCTTTAAGCTCAAGATCTCCCTCATTAGTAAAATGCATCGGAGGGCGATACTCGATGATATTCATCCCCTCATTACAGTGTTTCTCCGGACAAAACTCATATCGCATGTACACACACCATGCGGCTAGTTTTTTGGTCATTTTTTGTGGATTTAGCTTTACCTGGTGATTGTCAAAAGAATTATAAAAGTCAACCAGAGCCATCAATGGCAGCTTGACATTCAGTTTACCATTTCTTGGATGAAAGAAATCTTCTGCCCAAGTCTGAAACTCAATTCCCATGAATGTTAGTAGTGTTTGCGTTTCACGGTCTCTGATAGGTTTTGGTCCATTCTGGTAAGCAAGCACGGCCGCTTTGAAATAGTGAGCCACCTGCTCATTATTAGCCATGCAGTTGGCGATCAGATTTACGATATGATCAGGCCTTCCACGAAGCACAATCAGCGGCTTTCCTGCATCATCCAACATTGCTATTTTGGTTACTTTCAGCTCATTCATTTGCTCCATGAGCTGCATAGCTTTTGACTTATATTCTTCTTTCATTGCTTCTAACGGTTATGTTTATACGGTTGTAAATTTTGAATCTGTCTTTTGTCCTGCTTGTCAGTCCGAGGGAGTTAACCCTGAGCCTGTCGAATGGAAGACTCACGGCTCTTGACCCATGACTACGGAAGTCCCAAACTCTCGGAGTAGAGTCAGTAGGGCAGGGTTCTTGTCTACCATCATGTTTAGCTTGACAGGTAGCTTTAGATTTTTCTGTGCTTTTGCTCTGGTAAGCTGGCCTTCTTTCAGCGTACTCAGATTTCTGAAAGTATCGCCTTCAATGTTCTCATAAACCTCGCCTTTCTTATTCACCAAAAGCACCGGTTGTGTTTTTGTTACTGTTTCCATAGTCTTTGATATTTGTGGCTTGAGGATGACGCTACCTTGAGTTCCATTCTCTCGCCAAAACCATATTCTTCTTGAATTATCCATTACACTTTTACAGTCTTACAGTACATTCTGTTAAGTGAGCTAGTCAAAATCAAAAATCGAGGTCTTGACCATCTCCAAATTTGATTTCTTCATCATTTACACCTTCTATTTTCGTATTCTCTCCGTGATTGCTAGTGTCTGGAGACATAGGCTCAAAAGGTCCAACTCCCTTAGTATCTATGTAAATCACCTCTCGGGTGCCCTTCTCATACATGCCTGGCTTTCCTGGTACTTCTATCAGAACTATAGAATTACCGCGTAACTCTTCTTTTTCTACATGTCGCATGATACGGCCATCTTTCCCTCTCATTTTGGTAGGATTGAGCACAAAGCCGTTATACTCACACCACGCTGCTAACCTGTCCATAAAGCCCTGTGGAGAAAGCTTGTAACTATTTACCTTCAGATAAAGCTGATAAAGTGGACTTCTTTGAACCTCAGTGTTCAGACGGTTATTATCAGGATGGAAAATCTCATCAGCCCAGCTTTTAAAGTTTAGTGTCATCTTCTGTATAAGCATATTCCTTAAAATTGTGTCCTCGATACTGTTGATTTTGCCAAATCGTAGCCAATACTGAATACTTCTGGCAGCCAGATTTATTGATTTACCCCACTGTTCTTTCGGGAAATCATCACCAAAGAGAGTACACTTAAATTCATCCTTCGGAGCCCTCTCTTCTCTAAATTCACCGTTGGCGTTTTTGTGGTAATAGCTACTGAAAGTCAAAAACCACATTCTACGGCGAGTAGATGGATCATTCTTCTTTGGCGGCAGATTACTACTAATAGCTAGCTTAGGAGATTCAGGAAAAGGCAAGGTATAAGCTGCTGTACCCTTCGGATTGACCTTCATGAATGATGTAACCCATGCAAAGAACATTTCAAACTGAAGATACTTGCCGGCATCATCTACATAAACCATTCTGGTGTGCTTATTCACGCCTTCAAGAATGTGCTTATCTTCCATCAGTTTTCGGTCTTGACCATCCAGCTGATGTGTTTTCATAAATAGCTGTAAAAAGTCAAAATAGATCGTCTTTCCAGTACCTCCGTAGCTCTGAGCTTCTTCTGTTACCTGCTCCCCGTTATGATCTGTCACCCACGGACAATAAGCATCAGCCTTATCCTTATAGCCATGTAGGAGGTAACCCATACAAACCAGCTTACTGATCAACACTAACTTTTGCTCACGCACATGATCAGCACTTAATAGTGGTCCATCTATAGCAAAAAGATACTTTTCGCGGTATTCATCTTTAGACTTAACCCCGAGTTGAGACACCTTTTTCCCTGATGAAGTAACTGCATTTGGGTCCTCAAAATCGATGGCATCTAACTGGACTTCTAGTTCTTCTTGCCAGTGGATCCTACTGGTTTGAATCAGGAAATTCAAATACATATTATCTGAACTCTTGATATCAATATCCATTAAACCTTCACTGTTTTGGGTAATGATAAAATCGGGATCTTCTAATTTGACACGGTAGGGCAGAACATCATTTTCCCACACTTTTATACCCGCATCTGTGATTTTTGTGTCCTCTACACGATCAGAGAATATTTTCCATGCCTGATTCTCTAAAAAAAGATATTGATAACGCTTACCCCAGGCTGTGAAGTCAATAAAACGTGGCGGCAGTTTATGCATGATACTGCTTTCGTTAAACTGCGGTGACCTGTTGAATGCATTGACAAGGTCTATGTACCCATGCTTCACAAGCCTCATTACCGGGTCTGTGCCCAGAAAATTCTTGATTTCACGATAGATATGCTTGAACTCAATATCAGCCTTTACGATGCCATCCACTTCTTTGATGATCATGGCTCCTTTTTTGGCAGATTCTATCTCATATTCGCTGTACCCACACAGGTACAGAAAATTAATGATCAGCTCTTGGTTAGGTGTAAAAGTCCACTGAGTACGACCTTTACTGACTACCTCGTTCCCCTTTTTATCTAACTTCACCTTGGCATCCCAAAACCTCATAGGTTTTGCCTTAGCTACCAGATTCTTGAAATCAGAAGGTGAGTTTTTACGGAAGAAGTCACGAACGTCTTTACAGGCATTTCCTCTCAAATCATACTCACGGCCAAGGCTTTTTGGCAAGAAAATCAGTTCAATATTCAAATGCTCTTTACCTAGTTCCACAGCTGCCTTTATGCCGCTGTCATCAATGTCAGGTAGATAGTACACGCGATGAGCATGACCAAAAAGCCAGCTGTATTCTTCAGAAGACAGTTTGAACATTTCATTATCAAACCAAATGACAGGATAACCGCAAGCAGCCACATTTAGAGCATCAGAGCCACCGGAGCAGATGATAATCTCATCAAGCTTCATACGGTCAATCTCTTGTACTTGCTTTTGAACTTTTTCATCTTCTGACCCCCAACTAAGATTTCGTCTGGTCATCTCTTGATCTATTCGCTCCTGAAGCATTTTTTCAACTTCAGAGGCCCCAAACATCACATGAGTTTTATTGCCTTGAATGACAAATCTGAACTTCTTGTTACGTTCCTTCGGCTTATAGATTTTACGCCATTTGCCAGCTTCCCACATTAAAATAGGGAATTGATCATTGGCTTTAAACTTATGCTTAGCCCTTTTGCCTTTATTATTTTTGTCAGCTGATACCTGAGTGTAATACTCCAAATTTACCAGACCATACTGTTTACAGATAGCCATTGCGTTTTTCTCAGCCAAATCATCACTTTTAGGCTCTAGTTGTCCGTTTTTATCAGGCTTTCTATTGAGGCCTTTGAGACGATTCCAGACTGTATTTGAGAAAATTGTTTGCAATGTCTTTCTGTCAAATTTTTTAGGATTGAAATCAATGGTACCTACAACTTCATCACTTTCAGGCTCAAGCTTCTCATAGTCGTAACCACTCTTTTCTTTACTGCTATCTTTGGTTTCAAGGTTAAATTCTCTTACGATGTAATTCAGGGCTTCTTTAAACTCCAGTCTTTCTTCGCTCATGATGAGGTCTACCGCATTCATCGCCTTATCAGTACTGCCAAAGTCTTTTACCCAATAGACCCCATCGTATGCTCTAAGTGAAGCACTTGCGGTACGTTCTCCGCTCCTTAGCTTAAATAGCCCTTTCCCGTTTTCAGCAATTTTGCCCGCCTCTGGGTAATAGCGTTCAATGATATCAAGCCCACCGTTGGTTTGTTCAAAAATTGATTGGGGCGTGATGTTGTATTCCATTCGGTTTTTAGGTTAAGCGTGTAAGAGCCCTGCACAGCCGTCAAAGCTGCCCTTATTTACCCGTCAGGCTGCCGGGCTCTTATGTTTTTGGTTTGTTTAAGCGAACGTCTTCTCTGGTATATCAGACAGTTGAAAGCTGGACCGTTTGGCTAGATCCTTTATCTGACCTATCTCTTCATCAGTAGCATTGCCATGGTCAATTAAAAGTAGAAGTGCTTCATCAAGCTCTTTTGCATAATTTTCTACCTGGTCTTGCTCAGCATTTTTAACCATTGCAGCTAGGCTCCTAGCCCAGTCTACCAAACGAGTACGATATTCAAGGTGATCATCCAGATCAATTTCTTTAGCCCTAACGGCCGTTATGATTTCTTTTATGGTCATGATTGATAAATCGATTGAAGTTTTTTCTGTACAGCTACATTTTCCTTGTATTCATCCACGAAAATGTTTCCCAGCATATGACCGATTGCCATATCTGTATCAGCCACATGCTCATTACCCGAAGATATTATCGCAGTAAGAGCTGAAGCCTCTTCTTTGCTAATGCTTACATCAAATTGCTTATCGTTACAGACCAAAACTGCGATCTCCATTTTGCCAATGGCCGTGGTGACATTTTTATGGTCTATCTCAAGCCAATTATTCAAAAGCGTGTTTACATAGCAGCATTTGATATTTTTTACATCCTGAGGCATCAGTGTAACCTTTGTCATGGCTTAAAGCTTTTCAGGTGGATAACTAGATTTAGTACGTTTTGCCCGAGATCTATTAATCAGCCAAGCTGTACCAATAGATAATCCTGCTAGTGCCACAATTCCGATAAGTGCATTCATTTTCTTCGTCATTTAACTGATTGTAGTTTCTGTCTGTTAATTCGATTCTTGTTTGCAGATCGCTTTTGAATGAGTTTCTCCATGGCAGCTACAACTCTTTTAGTAGTACTGATGCTACCCTTTCCGTTTCTCACATTTTTTACAGAGAAATACCCCTCAGTAGTACCGAAGTAATCATCAAACTTTGATAGTTGCCTTGCCAAGCCCCTTTTAGGAAGCTTCTCATACAGTTTCTCAAATTCCCCTCTCCAATGCTCTACGTCGTATTCTGCTGGTGTTTTACCCATCATTTAGCGTATTTATACTTTTGTTTAATGTCGCTCTACCCGTTACTTTTACCGAGTAGTATTAACTGTTACAAACATAATCACTAAATGGTTATTTCTGTAACTATACAGTTATTATAAATAACCTATAAGGTAATTTAGAAGGATTCTAAATAAATGACCGCAAAAAAAGTAGAAGTTATTATTGATAAACTCTTTCATGGTAAGCAAAAGATCATGGCAGAAGAGTTAGGCGTTTCGGCCAATAAAATATCGATGATTCTGAATAAGAATCAGAAGCTAACTGTAGATTCAATAGGCATTTTGTTAACCAAATACAGAATAGATCCGGACTGGTTGTTTTTAGCCTCGGACGATGAGGAATTACGCTTTATGCCAGATAACAAGCCAGACTATTCATCCAAGTATACAGAGCTCTTAGAGGAACAAGTAAGTCTTCTGAAAGAGAAATTAGAAAGTTTTCAAAACAAAACTGCGTCGCTTAAAAAATCTCAGAACATTTCTTCAGATTAATCAAAATTAGCCTTGCCCTACACTGTCTCCATAGGCAGAGACACGGCTACACGGCCAGGGGTTGTGTGGTTAAATATGGATTACATATAGATTCTAATAAAAGGGATGGCAAATCTAGGAATAATACAGGAATGACAGAAAAATGACATATGACACCTAATAATCAAGAAAATGACAAAGCATTATCGCTCTAAATAAGCCTAAAACGTTATTTACACCGGCATTGGCCTATTCATTTATAGGTTCGATTCCTGTATCCTCCACAAAAGCCTCGGAAGAAATTCCGGGGCTTTTTTCATTTTGGGAACTGGGTAGTCAAAAGGTCGCAGAACTACGCGTCCCGGATCGTTTCCTGTATCCTCCACGATAGCCTCGGAAGGAATTCCGAGGCTTTTTCGTTTTTAAAGGGTTTGGGCAGTCAAAAAGTCGCAGAACTACGCGTCTCGGTTCGATACCTGTATCCACCACAGAAGCCTCGGAAAACTTCAGAGGCTTTTTCATTTTAGGGAATTTGGCAGTCAAAAGGTCGCAGAACTATGCGTCCTTACTCTGATTCGAATTGCATCATAGAGGGCCTACTATAGGTAGCCGAAGGACAATTGAAGAAATGCAAGACTATTTTGACTTCTAAATCTTTTGAAGCTCCACAATCAACCTCTGATTCTCCACCTCGGTACCAATACTAATTCGCAGGCAGTCATCACAAAGCACCACATTTGATCGATCACGAACGATTACTTTGGACTCTAATAAGGTCTTGAAGATTTCTTTGGCATTTTCAAACTCAACCAAGAGCTGATTTGAATCCGAAGAATGGATTTTCTTCACGATTTCTAACTTTGAAAGCTCTTTGGCCAGTAATTCTCTTTGCACAAGAATTTGGCTGACATATTGATCTTTTAGATCAACATTATTTAAAGCCTCTAAAATGATGCGTTGTGATTGTAAGTTTAGGTTATAAGGGTATTTGATCTTGTTCAGCATGGCGATCAACTCCACTTGACCAAAGCCCATTCCAACTCTTAAACCAGCCATTCCCCAAGCCTTAGAGAAAGTCTGAATCACCACCAAGTTTTCATAGTCATTTAGCCTAGTGATAAACGAATCTTGCTTAGCAAAATCTATATATGCTTCATCAATGACCACAATAACTTCAGGATAACTCTGAAGAATTTCTAGAATTAACTCTTCTTTGATAAGATTACCAGTTGGGTTATTCGGTGAACAAACCCAAATGATTTTGGTCTGGCCATCTATTTGTTCTTTAATGGCTGTCAGATCAGGTTGATAATTCAGAGTAAGATTGGCTTTTCTGACTTCCACCTGCTGAATATCTGCACATACCTGATACATACCATAGGTAGGTGGTAAAATCACCATATTATCCACCTTGGGCTCACATACAGCTTTTATCAATAGATCGATAGCCTCATCAGAACCATTCCCAAGGAAAATTTGCTCAGGTTGGCATCCTTTGAGTTCAGCGAGTTTTGATTTTATTTCCCACTGATAGGGATCAGGATACCTGTTAAGATCCTCACCTGCCACAGAGCCGTATGGATTTTCATTGGCATCGAGAAAAACGCCTTCTTTGCCCGAATACTCATCTCTGGCTGAGCTGTAAGGTTTAAGACTTTGAAGGTGCGTTCTAATGAGTTTTTGGTACAGAGACATAGTGATTATTCTATAGATTTTACCAGCTTTAAGGCTGCTTGGCAAAAGTAGTAGAAGTATTTTCTATGATCTCAAAAAGATGGCTCTAAATTTCTAATTTTGCCACATGAGCATAAATGTAGAGCCCGGCAAAGAGGAAATTGAAGCATTTTTCAAAAGCTTACAAGATGAGATTTGTCAAGCCTTAGAACAAGCAGATGGAAAGTCAAGATTTGAAGAGGATTTATGGCAACACCATAGCGGTGGAGGCGGTAGAACACGACTGATCCAACAGGGGAATATCATTGAAAAAGGAGGAGTAAACTTTTCAGCTGTGATGGGTCCGGCTTCAGTGGACATGAAAAAGCAGTTGAAGATTGAGAATGACGCTGACTTTTTTGCTTCAGGTGTATCCATAGTTCAGCATCCGCAAAGCCCTATGGTGCCTATCATTCATATGAATGTACGCTATTTTGAGTTGTCTGATGGCACCTATTGGTTTGGCGGTGGTATAGATCTTACTCCGCATTATATCGATAAAAAACAGGCTGCATGGTTTCATGAAGAATTGAAGAAAGTATGTGACCAGTTTGATTCTTCTTACTACCCTAAATTCAAAACTCAGGCAGATGATTACTTTTTTATCCGTCACAGGGATGAAACGAGAGGGATTGGAGGTATTTTCTTTGACCATTTGAATGAAGACACCATGTCGAAGTCGAAGTCAGAGCTTTTTGAGTTTGTAAAAGGGGTAGGATCTTCCTTTGCCAAAATTTATACCCATTTCATGCTTGAAAATGCTGAATTACCATTTGGAGAAAAAGAAAAAGAGTGGCAGATGATCCGAAGAGGAAGATACGTGGAGTTTAATCTGGTCTGGGATAGAGGCACCAAATTCGGTTTAATGACCGGCGGCAGAACAGAATCTATCTTAATGAGTTTACCTCTGCAGGCTCAATGGCATTATAATCAACAGCCAGAAGAAGATTCAAAGGAGGCTGAAACACTCAGTTTACTAAAAAAAGGCATTGACTGGGTTTAGTCTATAAAAGTCAGTTGACTGAAATCCCAGTTTTGAGTTTGATCATATAGAATATGACCATTTTTAACTGTCAGAGGTGAAGGGATATTATTATGGTAAAGCTGTCCTGTTCCCAGTCCTTGAGGTAAATTGTTGTTTTTGCCTGCCGTGAATTGACAAATAGCATTCAAGCCAATATTTGACTCCAAAGCCGAAGTCATCCACCATTGGATATTCCTTTCCAGACATTTTTCTATCCATTGATCTGTAATAGAAAATCCTCCAAGAAGAGTGGGTTTAAAAATCAAAAATTGTGGTTTAATGGTATCCAGAAGTTCATCCATTTGGTGAGGTTGAATTCCGATTAATTCTTCATCTAATGCGATGGGGACAGGAGTTTTGGAACATAGATCAGCCATAGCAGACCATTGACCTTGCTGAATGGGTTGCTCTATCGAATGAATATCCAATTTGCTCAATTGTTCAAGTTTGCCCATCACCTCATCTAATGAAAAGGCACCATTGGCATCTACTCTTAATGTCAATTCTTTTGAAGAAAAATTAGACCTAATTGACTTTAATAACTTGAATTCTGTCTCAAAGTCAATTGCACCAATTTTCATTTTGATAGTCTGATAACCATCCTTAAGTTTCTTTTCAATCTGCTCAGCCATGAAGGCTTCATTTCCCATCCAAACTAGGCCATTCATCTCAATAGGTTCCTGATTGTTGAAGAAAGAATTGTTGAAAACCTTTCGCTTTCCGCCGTTATTTAAATCAAGTAACGCAGTCTCCAGGCCAAACTTGATTGATGGATATTGGTCGAGAGGAATGGCTTTCAGGTACTCAGCTAGCTGACCTGTTTGTACTCTTTGATAATTTAGACCTTCCATAATTTGCTGGATTTTGGCTTGTATATCCAGATCATAATCTATGGATAAACCTTTCAAGGGAGAGATTTCACCCAGGCCAAAAGAACCCTCGCTTTCCAATTTTATAAAATAAGAATCACGTTCTCTCAGAACCCCTCTTGAGGTACCGGCGTCGAATTTAAATTTTAGTGTATGTTTGCAGAAACTCGCTTTTACAGACATTCTCGGTGAAAAGTATAACTGCAAGATTGCTCTTTTTTTTAAAACCATTATTGTGGCCGCTTTCCATTCTCTATGGTGTAGCCACTGTGGTAAGAAATTGGATGTTTGATACAGGCATATTTTCTAGCACAAGCACCCACGTGTATAGTATCGGCGTAGGTAATCTTTCGGTTGGTGGTTCAGGAAAAACACCAATGATTTCTTATTTGATTCAGCAATTTAGCGGTTATAAAATAGCCGTGATTAGCAGAGGTTATGGTAGAAAAACGAAAGGATTAATTCACGTCAAAGAGAACCACGGTGTACAGGAAGTAGGTGATGAAGTATTGATGCTATTCAATAAACATCAAGATGAAGCCACCTTTATAATTTCAGAAAAAAGGGTTAGGGCTGTAAGCTACATCAAGAGAAATATACATGATATTGACCTTATTTTATTTGATGATGTTTTTCAGCATCGTGCCGTTAAACCCGATCATTTGATTTTGCTCTCTCCTTATAAAAGGCCATTTCATCGAGATTTTCTGATGCCTATAGGTAGTTTAAGAGAATTGAGAGTCGGTTATAAAAGAGCTAGTTCAATCATTTTCACCAAGACTCCAAGAGGAGCGTTTGAAAGTTTCAATGATTTGAAGACTAGCATTCCCATATATTATTCCTCTGTCAATCCTTTAACACCGGTAAATTGTAAGGGGCAGGTGCTGAAAGCAAATACGGCGGTAAATGTAATCTCTGCTATTGCAGACAACTCTGGTTTTGTATACCAGGTGGAGAAGGAATATAAAATCATGGAGTCAAAGAGCTTATTAGACCATTCCAACATTGTTTTGAAAGACTTAGACTTCAAAAGAACTGATTTACCCATTGTTTGTACCGAAAAAGATTGGGTGAAGATTAAAGAACTCGTTAGTGGTGAAGAACAGCAAAAGTTTTATATCCAAAAAATTGAGATAAGTGTTCCTCATGAATTCATAAGTAAACTTAAATCAGACTATAAAACGGGCATGGAAAGAAAGCATTCGCCAATAAATGGCTAAATTTGGGTTTTAAATGAACCTCCATTTATGGGCAAAAAGCTCTCAGTAATTTTATTACTGCTTTCTTTTCATGTTTCAGCTCAAAAAATTCTGAATGATACTCTTCAGAATGTTTACGGCCCTTCTTCGGTTGGTTTTCTTTTTCAAAGTGATGTAGTACTGGATGATACTCTTTTGAGGCATCCAGATACGTTATTGGGCGATTTTAGGTTGATGACCTTGAATCATCAAAATGGCCTCCTATGGCAAGACTTGGGAAATGAGGGTACGGCGGCCAAAAGTATGGTGTTTCAATTACCAGAAAACTCTTTTACTGAAACAGGTTTCAATGCTTTTGCCCCTTTCTATGCTCCAAAAGTAGAAGAAGTCAGATACTATAATACTCGTTCGCCTTTTACCAATATGGCGTATACGCAGAGTGGAAATGGGATGTCTAATCTGGGATTAACCCATTCTCAAAATATATCTCCTTGTTTAAACGCTACGCTAGATGTAAGGAGAATGCTATCTTCTAAACAGTGGTCTTCATCTACCTCAGAAGACCGACTGGTAGATCATTGGGATTATACATTGAGTAGTAATTATATCAGTGAGAATAGTAAATACCGCTTTTTAGGTGCTTTTCTACACATGAATCATGCACAGCTAGAGCAGGGAGGCATCAGTGCCTACGATGGTCAGGCCTTTATTCCTGAAAGTGAATTGAATGCAGATTATAATACCAATTATCAGGAAAGGTTAAATGGTATTCGCTCCAGAGAAAGGTGGAATGATCTTCATATATATCATCAGTATCAGTTATCGAAAGCATTTCAGGTTTTTCATGAGTTAGATTATCAAAGACACAAGTACTTTTACCGGGATACCCTTCTGAGCACAAATGAACTGACTGGTATTTATACCGCTGTAGATTCCAATGCAAACAATAAAATGAAGAATTATTATTTCTTCAATAATCTTCAAAACAGGGTAGGTGTAAAAGGATATTTTAAAGGATTCAAGTATAATATTGGACTTACTTCAAGGTTTTACTCTTTTAACGCCGTACATGAGGGTGAAAGTGGCAATACACGAACAGAAATTCTGGTTGGTGGTACCGCAGGATACTGGTTCCCTGATAGTTTGTCGTATTTAGAAAATGAGTTATATCTGGGTATTGGAAACTATGCCAATGTGTATTTAAGAAGTGCTCTGAAAATCAAGAATTTTGATCTCGGCTTTCAATACATGCTAAAGCCGCCCTATTTATTGTTCAATCAATTCTCCAGCCCGGTTGCCGCATGGCAAAATGATTATAAAGCTTTAAGTCTGATAAGAGGCCAAGGGAGCTTTCTTTTGAAAGGCCGAAGGGCTTTTCTGAAGCCTGAAATAAAAGTGAATCTTATTGACAATCATCTATTTTTTGATGAACTAAGAGAGCCGCAGCAGTTAGAAAATCAGGCTTTAATCACAGAAATTGGCCTTAGTGTAGGGGTTGGATTAGGCAATTGGAATTTACGTAACCGATTGATTTATAATGCAATTGGTAATAAGGATGTTTTCAGACTACCAGCGTTGATTAATAATTTCAACCTAGAATATCATTTTACTTACGCCAAAACGCTTGAGATTTACCTGGGAACTGACGTATACTTTAGAAGTAAGTATTTAGGGGATGCCTATTCTCCATATTTACAGAGCTTTTACTTACAGAATGAACAAGAAGTTTGGGGTCAGCCTATAGCAGATGTTTACACTAATTTTATGATTAAAAGAGTGAAGTTGGCGTTTAGTTTCAATTACGTCAACCAAGGAATTCCAACTCAAGGATTTTACACTACTCCGAAATACTTGGCCATGAGCAGAACATTTCACCTAAAAGTGAATTGGCCTCTATTTGATTAAAGCTCTTCTAATAGAGTGTGAAAGAAAGCGTAGTTTCCACTGTATTTGGGCTCAATAAGACCCAGTAGCTTATCTTTTTGATTGAGTTCAAACTCCGTAAAACTTTGCATGTCCTTAAAGAATACCTGAAGAGAAAGGGTATGCCCTCCGTTATCGATTTCGGTAAGGAGCTTATAAAACTTCACTTTATGAACAGAATTTTGGGACTCAATAAAAGGTATAGCCTCCTTTTTTAAAGTGTTCTCAAAAAGTAAAGAATGCGAAAAATTAACGCTGAAGGTAAAGCTGGAAAGAATCAAGCGAAAGACTTATTAAAAATGAATTTATTGGCTGTTTCGTAGATTCCGAAAAGCACACCAGTGAAAATCACATCACCCAGCAGCATATTTCTAAAGAAAGGAATGCCGGCCGTATAACTTGCAATTACCCCTTCCATAGTATGTGGGTATCCTTGAAGGTTGCTACCTTCTGTAACTTCCGGGTAAAATAAGGCGAAGTTAGTGATGAGGAAAAACACAACAGATGCCAGAACAGCACTACCAAGAACATTGATGATCGTTGGCTTTTTGATCAATAAATAACCAATAGCAATCATCACAGCAAATGCCCCATAAACCATCAAAGTACCGCTATGAAAACCATAACCTTTAGTGATTTCTAAAACTATATCTGACAAAATGATAGCAGCAAAAGGGACAATCAACTTCCATTTTCCAGAAAATGCATAAGCAGAAAATAAAGCCAGGCCTGTTATCGGTGTAAAGTTCATTGGGTGATCTACCAATCTACTCACCGCAGATAAAACCACTAAAACAATCGCAAGAATTAAATATTGTCTGTTCTTCATATCCTTTTTCTTCTTCAGCCTAAATATCTTCTTTATTTGAACTGAAAGAGTTCTTTGGCACAAAAATAGTTTTTGCTTTACATGAATTCAAATGAATCAGGTATTCATTTCGTTCATCCTATAGATTGAGAGTATTCTCTATATTTGTAATAACACCCAGCCATTTTTTTGAAACAACTAAACGCTTTTCTACTATTACTCCTGTTGTGCTTTTCAAAGAACCTCCATTCGCAGAGTTTTTTGGGCGTAGCTCAGAGTAATTATGCCGGGAGTCATGCAGTACTTCTTAATCCTGCTCATGCTGTAGATAGTCGATTTAAAATTCATTTAAATCTGGGAATTGTGGGGGCAGAAGTTCAAAACAACTTTTTGAAGTGGGGAGCACCCTTTTCTCTATTTAGACTTATCACCAAAACGGTACCTGGTCAATATCTTTCTCCTACTTCTGGTTTGCCCGTTTGGCGACCTCAATACTATGAAGAGAGTAATGCCAACCGAGCTAAGCTTTTTGTAAATAGTGAAATCAGAGGACCGGCCCTGACTCTCAATTTTCCAAGAATAGGTTTTGGGTTATCTGGAGGTGTTCGGTATCGAATCTTCGGTTCATTGAGTAACTCTAGCCCAAATATTTTACAAACTATTGCCACAGGTACCAGAAATCCGTTACTACAAAATATCGATTATGTAGGCACTTCGGGCTTGATGAATATTTCCGGAATAAATGAATTCTACGGCTCTATTGCGAAAGTTTTACGAGAAGACGACATCGAGTTCTTAAAAGTAGGAGCTTCGGCCAAAATGCTTACCAGCAATTTAAATTTAAGTGTGGATGCCCAATCTGTAGATTACCGCATTGAGCCAAACCCTCCGGCAAATCAGAGTGAAACCGTTTACGTAGGTGGAGCTCAGGGAATATTTTTTCATGCGGCTCCTAATTCAGGTGCACCAGGCTTGTCATGGCTTTTAGAGCAGATGACTTCTTTTTCAGCCATCGGCAAAGGTTACGCTGTTGACATTGGAGCAGTGTATGAGTGGCGACCGAATCATGCACGTGAGCGTTACAGATATGAAGGGAAAAGTATACCAGACCCGGAGCTTAACAAGTATAAACTTAGATTGGGGGCTTCTTTGACAGACATTGGTTTTATCAGTTATAATAGTGCTTCGGAGGTGCAGGTTGGTACTGTAAATAATGGAGGAACGGTTATTCCTCCAGCTACTTTTTATCAATTAAGCAGCACACGAGAATTTGTAGCAGATGTAGAACAGGTTTTTAACCCCAATATGCCATACGGGACATCTTTTAGGATATTAATGCCTGCCAAGCTCAATCTACAAGCAGATTATAAAGTTAGAGAAGAGTTTTATGTTGGTGCTATTCTAAGGCAATCACTTTTCGGAAAGGGTAGGATGGGCCCGATTGGGTACTCTAGCCTAAGTGTAATCCCAAGATTTGAGAAAAGGCATGTTGAGTTTTCTTTTCCTATCAGTTTAAATCAAGATTACACAAATCTAAACCTGGGAGCCACCATGCGTGCAGGTCCGCTTTGGTTGGGTATGGATAGTATGACTGGTTGGTTTGGTATTGGTAAGCCGAAAAGTATGTCAGTACATGCCGGACTGTTTTTGGCTCTTCGTCATAGACGGCCCAAAAATAACGAGTTGGATTGTCCGGATATAAATTCTTTTCAGCCATCCAGAAAGGTAAAGAGAAAGGCCAGAAAAGGAATGTAACTAATTACCCCATGTAGATGCTACTGGTCATATTTCAATATCAACGAATCACTATATTTGCCGAAATACTTACCTAACTACTAAGCATATTGAGTACTGAATTAAATAAAGAGTATTCCAGGCTACTGGAAAATCTTCTTTGGATACAATCAGAATTAGCATCAAATAAGAGTAAGATCGCGGGACTATTTAATGAAGATAAAGAGGAGCATACTTTGTTGCAGTCATTAGACCAGATCTTGAGTTTTATGGGTTTAGCCATCAATCTTGAAGATCAATCTCCTTCTCTGGATCAATATTTAACCCTTTTGCAGTCAATGGATATTCTACAGGCTAAAAAGGAAGTTCAGCCTTTATTGAGTTTGTCAATTCAAAAACTGAATGACAAGATAGAATCTCTTAGATCTTAAATTAAAAAAGCTCGCAATTGCGAGCTTTTTTAATTTTGTGACGATGAGGAGAGTCGAACTCCTACGGGCGTTAGCCCACTACCCCCTCAAGATAGCGTGTCTACCAATTCCACCACATCGCCGTGTTGGGGCTGCAAATGTAATCAAGCCACTTTTTTTATACAATCATTCTTCGCCAATAATCCAGAGGTCTGATTCCTTGATGTAGGCAAAGCCTTGATTATGAAAAAGTTTGACCCAAATGTCTTTTTGTCCAATGATATTGACTTTACTGCCCTCACCGATGTTTCCTACGACTGCTGAGCCTGCAGATGGTTGTTTACGCATAACAGAACTCGATTTTTTGACGATGCCAGTCTGATAAATTTTAGGGAAATTAATTAAAGCTAAGAGTAGGATTATCCCTGCGGTAAGGCTTAGCTTATGTGTTTGTGGAATAGGAGTTCCTTTGCTTCTTTTCAAGAAAAGTACCACAAACGAATATAGGACTATTCCGGTACCGAGTAAAAAGACCCAAATGGCATTTTTCCGCACGATAAGTCCAAAGAAATTAATATCATTTCTTCCATAACCTTCAAAACCATTTTCTTCGGCAATTTCATTGATTTTATCAAAGACTTTTTCTTCTGGGTGAAGGTGATAATATTGATTTAAATAATACATAGCGAGAGAAAATTCTCCCTGATTCTCGTGAATGTAGGCCAATTTTAGATAAGCCAGTCCTTTATTGATGTCATGTTTGGCAATCAGCTCCTGATAAATCTGGGCCGCTTCAGCGTAGTTTTTTTCATTGAACAAAGAATCTGCTTTTTTTGTGAATGGTGATTGTGCTTGACTATCAGTCAATTGGCCAAAAACACACAAAAAAGTGATAAAAAAAAGACTTCTCAGGTTTTGCATTTAAAAAGGATTCCTATACTTTTGCACTCGCAATTGAGACAACGAGTGTTGAAAACACAAAGTTAATCAAATGATTCCGTAGCTCAGTTGGTAGAGCAATACACTTTTAATGTATGGGTCCTGGGTTCGAGCCCCAGCGGGATCACTTCAAAAACCACCTCGCTATGCGAAGGTGGTTTTTTTGTATATAATGGTTTTCAGAAATGGGAAGAAAGAAGAAAATAATCGAAGAAATCGAGGTGTTAGATTTCGCCGCTGAAGGCAAATGTCTTACCAGACATGACGGTCAGGTTATTTTTATTACCACTCCAAATATTGCTCCCGGTGATGTGGTAAAACTTCAGATCAATAGAAAGCGTAAAAGCTTCTCAGAGGCTATTGTTCTAGAAAAGATCAAAGAATCCTCTTTGCGTGTTGACCCATTCTGTTCTCATTTTGGAGTTTGTGGCGGCTGTAAATGGCAGCATATACCATATGATGTTCAATTAGAGCAGAAGGAAAAACAGGTAAGAGACCAATTGCTTCGCATAGGGAAACTAGAAATAGGTAACTTTCATTCTATATTACCATCAAGAGACACACAATTCTACCGGAATAAACTAGAATTTACTTTCTCAAACTCGCGGTGGTTAACTCGCGAGGAGATAGATGAAAAAGAAACCTTAAGTAAAGATGCTTTAGGTTTTCATGTGCCAAAACGATTTGATAAGGTTTTGCCTATTGATACATGTTATTTGCAGGGAGACCCTTCAAACGCCATCAGAAACTGGTTTGATGCTTATGCCAAAGCAAGTGATGAAACCTATTATGATCATGTAAAGCATGAAGGCTTTTTTAGGAATATCATGATTCGTACGGCAAGTACCGGTGAGACGATGGTTGTGGTACAATTTGCTAAGCCTGATGTCTTGACAATTGAAGAATGCCTTTCTGCCTTTGTTTCTGCTTTTCCAGATATAACTTCCGTTAATTATTTCATCAATCAGAAAAGAAACGACAGTTATCAGGATCTGGATGTTCATCATTTCTATGGAAAGCCTTACATAGAAGAAGAAATGGAAGGTTTACGATTTAGAATAGGAGTGAAGTCGTTTTATCAAACCAATTCTGATCAGGCTTACGAGCTGTACAAAAAGACCAGAGAATTAGCCGCAATCAATGATGATGATGTGGTGTATGACCTATACACAGGTACAGGGACCATAGCCAACTTTGTTGCTAAACAAGCCAAAAAGGTCGTGGGTGTTGAATACGTAGAAGATGCCATCAAAGACGCCAAAATAAATTCTGAAGTGAACGGCATTGGCAATACAAGCTTCTATGCTGGGAACATGAAAGATATTCTGGATGATGATTTTATAGCCAAGGAAGGTAAGCCAGATATCATTATCACGGACCCACCTCGTGCCGGAATGGATAAAGAGGTAGTGGATATGTTGTTGAAAATCAATTCAAAGCGTATTGTCTACGTGAGTTGTAATGCTGCTACACAAGCAAGAGATTTGCAATTATTGTCTGAAAAGTACGATGTTCTTGATGTACAGCCGGTAGACATGTTTCCACATACGCATCATGTGGAAAACATTGCTAAACTAGAAATTAAAGCTTAAAACGGAACCTCATCATCTGGGTTAACATCACTCAAAGAGCTTGTGCTGTCATCATTCCTTTGGTCTCCTTCTGGTTCAGAAGCCTTATTGGCTTTACTTTGAATGAATGTCGGTGGACTCCAAGAATCTCCACCACCATTTGCTCCAGAACCTTGATTTTCAAAATGGCTGAAGTCACCTGCTCCACCAGGAAGGTTTATTTTACCGTAATCAGACATTCCGCCTGCTCCTGGTCGTAAACCTGAGCCTAAATCAGCAAACTTGGTAAATTCTTTGATGAACTGGAGCTTTATGGTGTCCAAGGTACCTGCTCGGTTTTTGGCAATAATTACCTCCCCAATTCCATCTGTGGAGTTACCCGCTTCGTCCTCGGTTATCTTGTAGTATTCCGGTCTATAGAGGAACATTACCATATCGGCATCCTGCTCTATTGAGCCCGATTCTCTTAAGTCAGAAAGTTGTGGCCTTTTGTCTCCTCCTCTGGTTTCTACTGCCCTCGAGAGCTGTGATAAGGCCAATACAGGTACATTGATCTCTTTTGACAAGTTCTTTAATGAACGGGAGATCGTGGCAATTTCCTGCTCTCTATTTCCTTGAGAGTTCGTGCCATCTTCTCCACTCATTAGTTGTAGATAATCAATGATCACCATCTCAATCCCAAATTGAGCTTTGAGTCTTCGACATTTAGCTCTTAACTCAAGAACAGAAAGGGCAGGAGTATCATCGATATAAATAGGTGCCGCAGAGAGTTTATCTAGTCTGGTATGGAGTTGCTGCCATTCATGCGGCTCCAGCATGCCTTTTCTGAGTTTTTCACTTTCTATCTCAGCTTCAGAGGCAATCATTCTCAACATTAACTGGGTGGCAGACATTTCTAACGAGAATATAGCCACAGGTGCGTTATTATCTACGGCCGCATTTCTCATAGCAGAAACCACAAAAGCAGTTTTACCCATACCCGGTCTGGCCGCGATAATCGTTAGTTCTGTCTTCTGCCATCCACCGGTTAACTTATCAAGATCAGTAAATCCACTTGGAATCCCGGTTAAGCCATCGTCATTGCCTAACTTCTTGTGTTCCAGTTCGTCAATTGTCAATCTCATGATTTCCGAGGAACTCATGTATTGACGCTTGATACTTTGTTCCGAAATCTTAAAAAAATACTGCTCAGTATTATCTAGTACATTGAAGATGTCGTTTGATTCATCAAAGGCCTGGGTCATGAGCTCATTTGAGGCAGAAACCATTTCCCTTTTAATGCTCAGCTGGGAGATAATTAAAGCATGATGCTCAATATTTGAAGCTGAATTGATCTTCGACATGAGTTCCGAAAGGTATTTAGAGCCCCCGGCACTTCTAATGGTATTGTTTTTTCTTAAAAATGAGCTAACTGTAATGATATCAATAGGTTCTGAGGCTTCAAATAGCTTCAAAATGGCATCATAAATAATCTTATGCTGCTCATTATAAAAGGTGTTGACCCTCACCAAATCTTTAATTAATGGAAGAGCCTCCTTATCAATTAAGATGGCACCTAACACAGCAGCCTCTATTTCAGTAGAATACGGTAATTTTTTACCATCAGTGTTCTGAAAAACACTATTTTGAGCTCTATATTCTACCGTTTCTGAAGTCATGGAATATTCTTATTTCTTAACTTTGATTCAGTGACAAAAATAGGGAATCTTGCCCTAAGACTATTTCACTAAACTGATCTAAATTTATCGTCAGGCTGAGGACTTGATTTTCAAGGCAAACCCAGTTTTCCCACGATGAAATGTGGGTTACTGACCTCAAAATGTGCATAAAGCGGATGTAAGTGTTAATTATTTTGATGACATTTGAGTGTTCTAATAAACTGAGAGAATTTGACAGAAAAAATACTTAAACTATCAGAAGTATCACTAATTGATTTTCTGGGTGTTCAGAATAAAAACATCAAGGAAATCTCAAAAGCCTTCCCATCTAGTAAGGTAATTTCAAGAGGAGATGAGATTTTTCTCAAAGGGCCTGCTAAGGATGTTAAGGAAATCAACGACATTCTTGCCAAGCTTCTGGAGCATTACCATCGATTTGGGAAACTGACCCCGGATATCGTAAGCAACTACCTACAAAAGGAACATTATCATTTAGAAAACATCATTAAAGAAGATAGTGTGCTGGTGCATGGCAGCAGGGGAATGGTCATAAAGGCTAAAACTGCCAATCAAAAAAAACTCGTAGAGGCCAGCCTTAATCATGATATTGTCTTTGCTGTAGGGCCTGCAGGAACGGGTAAAACTTATACGGCTGTGGCCTTAGCTGTGAAAGCTTTGAAAGAAAAGCAGGTCAAAAAAATAATCATTACCAGGCCTGCAGTGGAAGCTGGTGAGAACCTCGGTTTCCTCCCCGGGGATTTGAAGGAGAAAATAGATCCATATTTAATGCCCATCTATGATGCATTAAATGATATGCTGGTAGCGGAGAAGTTGAGTGGTTATATAGAAAAAAATGTGGTTGAAATAGCCCCTTTGGCCTATATGCGTGGTAGAACACTGAATAATGCTTTTATTATTCTGGATGAAGCCCAAAATACCACCCCAATGCAATTGAAGATGTTTTTGACCCGTATGGGGCCAAACTCTAAAATTGTGGTAACTGGTGATGTAACTCAAATTGACTTACCTAGAAATCAAAAGTCGGGTTTACATGATGCTCTTCAAAAACTCAATAAAATTAAAGGGATCAAGTTTATAGAATTAGATGGTAGGGATGTAGTTCGTCATCCGCTCGTAGTCAAGATTTTAAATGCATATGAAGAGGCTGATAATAAGTAGTCTTATTCTTTTTTCTTCTCATTGGGTATCTGCACAGCGGTGTGCTATTGGCCGCGTGGCAAGTGAAAGTCAAAAAAGGAAGCATGAAAGCCTGCAACAATTATTAGACAGAGGTCAATCTAGTCCTCTTAAAAACCTTAAGGTTCAGGATAATATTATCCGGATACCGGTGGTAGTACATGTTATTCATAATAATTCAACGGGTGAAATAGGAGGGGAGAATAATGGCAATATCTCAGATGAACAGATCTTCTCTCAAATAGAGGTATTGAACCAGGATTTTAGAAGAGAATTTGGTACCAGGGGCTATAATGAGCACCCAGATGGTGCAGATTTGGAAATTGAATTCTTTTTGGCCCAGACCGGACCAGATGGTACACCTTCTTCAGGAATCAATAGGGTATTTACAAGTCGAAGAAGCTTTGATGTGTTTTCAGATTTAGAGGGGATTTCTGCTCTTTCTTATTGGCCATCAGATAAATACTTAAACGTGTGGGTGGTAAATCTGGCAGGAGTCTATTTGGGTTATGGTGAATTTCCGGGAGGGGCATTGGATGGTTTAGAACCAGTAGATGCCGTGGATATAATTGATGGTGTATTTATTGATCATGAAGTTTTTGGGAGTCGTACGGGAACTGCCTCAACAGGCATTTACTCCTACGGAAGAACGCTTACTCATGAGATTGGTCATTGGTTAGGCCTTATTCATACATGGGGTGATGAACGCTGTGGTACCGATTATTGTGAGGATACTCCTCAAATACAGGACCCCAACGAGACCTTTAGTTGCGATCCAATTTTTAGCCGATGCAATGGAGTCAGTCGGCAGAATATGATTGAGAATTATATGGATTACACTCCTGATTCGTGCATGAATATATTTACAGAAGATCAGAAGGCACGAGTAAGGCAGGTTTTAGAACTAAGCCCTCGAAGAAGAAGGCTTGTCTTGAATAGTCAATTTTTGTTGCCGGTAACCAATACCACAGAGTTTAATGTTTTGAGTAATCCCGGTACTAAAGGTGATCTGAAGTTTCAGGTTCTTTTGCCTCAATTTCAAGACTTTACTATTCTGGCCTATAATACCTTAGGGCAAAAAGTAGCTGAGCGAGCATATTTAGACTATCCGAGTACTGTAATAAGTGCAGAAGATTTAAATTTGCCTGCCGGACCGCTGATTATAATTATGCAGACAGCTGGAGAATCCTTTTTGAAAAGAGTATATCTATATGAGTAAGCCAAATTTTGATGATATTTTCATGGAGCTAGCCATGAGTCTCGCTAAAAGGTCACATTGTGTAAAGGCACAGGTAGGAGCGGTGCTGACCAATGAAACCAGGATTATCAGTATTGGTTATAATGGTCCTCCCAGCGGTACTCATAATTGCGATGATGATTATGGTCATGAGGGCTGCCCGAGAGATTCTAAGGGAAGCTGCTCTTTAGCCTTGCATGCTGAGCAAAATGCCATTCTTTACGCTGCTAAAAATGGTGGTAAAGTTGAAGGGGCAACGCTATATGTGACCCTTTCGCCTTGTATTTCTTGTGCCAGAGTCATTTATACAATGAAGATTAAAAAAGTCTTCTTCCTAAATAGCTACGCCGAGTATAAAGGCATTGAAAAGGACGAAGGCGTAGAGTTTTTGAGAAGTTTTGGTGTAGAAGTAGAAAAGTATGAACCTCAATATGCATGAATTATCTGGCTCATGTATTTCTATCAGGTTCAGATGAAGAAATTCTCTTTGGCAATATGCTCGAGGATTTCATGCATGGTACCGTAAATCACCCCAGAAATAATCATCTGTCAGATCAAATAAAGAAGGGAATTAGGCTTCATAGGCTTATTGATAGTTATACAGATTCACACCCGATAGTTCTTGAAAGTAAAAAGGTGTTTTATCCTGTTGTGAGCCGCTATGCATCTGTGGCAGTGGATGTTATATACGATCATTTTTTAATTAAAAATTGGAGTACGTTTACTGATCGAAATTTTGATGAACTACGAAAAGACGTTTATCAGAAGCTTGTGAAGTATGAACCACTCATGCCAGAACGGCTTAAAAAAGTAGTTTCGTCCATGATTGAGCATGATTGGCTCAAGGCTTATGAATTTGATTATGGTTTAGAAAGGGCCTTCCTGAGTCTCAATAGGAGAATAAAAAATGGGCCGGACATGACTAATTGCATCCAGGCGATGCATGAAAACTATGATTTGCTAAATGAGCACTTTCTGGTTTTCTTTGATCTACTTCAAAAAGAGTGTAACGCATTTATTGAGAATTAAACATTGGCAAAATCACCCGAAGCAGAACTAAAAGAGATAGAAGCGGGCAACTTCAAGCCCCTATATTTTTTGCATGGCAATGAGCATTACTATCCGGCTGTTATTGCCAAAAAGCTAACTGAAAAGGTAATTCCAGAGCATGAAAAAGGTTTTAACGAGTTCATACTTTTTGGCAAGGACCTGAATGTAGGTTCAGTACTGAATAATGCCCGCCGCTTTCCCATGATGGCAGAAAAGCAGTTGGTGGTGATTAAGGATGCCGAGCAAATACAAGACATTGGCCAGAAAGATGCTCAGGGCATGTTGGAGTCCTATGCCAAAGAACCCCTTCAAAGTACGGTCTTGGTTTTGGTGTTCAATAAAAGCATGGATGAGCGAAAGGGTTTTGTCAAAGCTTTCGCAAAAAACGGAGTTTTAGTCAATTCTAAGAAGCTGTACGACAATCAGGTTCCTGACTTCGTTTCATCCGTAATCCGAGATAAAGGTTACAAAATCTCTCCAAAAGCCTCTCAATTACTCTTTGAGCATACAGGTAATAATCTTGAGTCAATTGTGAAAGAGATTGACAAAATGATCATTAATATTCCTGATGGATCTGAAATCAATGGGGAGATCATTGAGAAATTCGTTGGTATCAGTAAAGACTATAATGTTTTTGAGCTTCAAAAAGCCTTGGTACAGAAGAATTTTGAGAAGTCTTTTCAAATTGTCAACTACTTTGCAGCCAATACCAAGGATCATCCTATTCAGCCTGTAATCTTGATATTGTATAATTTCTTCTCAAAAGTACTTTTGGTGCATGGAGCTAAGGGTAAAAACGATATCAATCTGGCATCCTTACTTAAAGTGAATCCCTATTTTCTTAAGGATTATACAGCCGCTGCAAATAAGTATTCAGTAGGAAAGCTCTTCGTGATAATTCATGCTCTGCGAGAAATAGATAAAAATTCAAAGGGTATTCAGGCAGGTACAAAAGTAGAAGCAGACCTTTATAAAGAGCTAATATTCAATATTTTGGCATAAAAAAATAGCTCCCGAAATCAGGAGCTATTTAGTAGCGGGGACGGGAATCGAACCCGTGACCTCCGGGTTATGAATCCGACGCTCTAACCATCTGAGCTACCCCGCCATCTGCGAATGAGGCTGCAAATTTATACAAACCATTTTGACTGTCAAAACTAATTTTCAAGATTTCTTTAGAGCGAAATATTGAGTCAGAAATTTGTTTTCTATTCTTGAAAAAAGTAAATAGGAAAAAATAAGTATTCAGCCCATGTCAAAACATAAATTTGTAGGAGAATATCCTTTCAAAACCTCACCTAAAGTACTGTATAATTACATCAGTACACCAGGTGGCTTGCAGCAGTGGTTCGCTGAAAACGTATCTGTAGATTCTGATCGTAATTTCCATATTGAATGGGATAATGAAGTCCATATAGCAGAGGTTACCAAAAGAGTGAACAAGCTGGCTAAATATGATTTCATTGGAGATGAGGACGAGGGTAATTCTCTTGAGCTCAAACTTGTCTCCGGAGAGCTTGATGGATCTACCTATCTTCAAGTAACAGACATCTCTGATAATGATGACGACGAAGAACTAAATGATCTCTGGCAAGGTCTGGTAGATGATTTGAAAGATATCGTTGGGGGTTAAGAAGTCTTAAATAAATAGAAATAGTTGTTTCTTTTTCTATTCTGACTGACTTTTGCAGGCAAGTAGTTTTCGCATGAGAAAAATAGACAAACTTGTCATTAAGAACTTTCTGGGGCCTTTTGTATTGACCACCCTCGTAGTGGTCTTTATTTTTTTGCTCAGGTTTCTCATGCTTTACTTCGACGACTTCGTAGGCAAAGATCTGGGTTTAGAGACGTTTCTGCAGCTTTTTGGTTATTTCTCCCTGATTACTGTACCTATTTCTCTTCCGTTGTCTACGCTGCTGGCTGCTCTTATGAGTTTTGGGAACTTGGGAGAACATACAGAATTGACAGCCATAAAATCGGCGGGTATTCCATTAGGTAGAATCATCATGCCTACTTTGGTATTTACCATCTTCATCTCCATTTTCTCCTTTTGGTTTAATAATAATGTAACGCCTTGGGCAAACTTGAAAGGCTATTCTCTGCTATGGGATATTAGAACCACCAAGGTGGCTTTAAATATTCAGGAAGGGATCTTTTACAGAGAGATTCCGGGCTACAGTATTAAAGTGAAAGAGAAATTTCCTGATAACGAGAGTTTGAAGGGGGTTTTAGTGTATAACCACACAGAAAGAAATGGTAACAAGAACGTAACTGTGGCAGACAGTGGCAGAATGTATACCATGTATGACGACAATTACCTTGTATTTGAGTTGTTTGACGGCTATAACTATACCGAAACCAGAGCAACTAAAGGTTTGAATGATACTCAGTTTTATCGGAATGGTTTCAAAAAGAATCGTTTGGTTTTCTCATTAGAGTCGTTTAATATGAGGAAAACGAGTGAAAATCAGTTCAAATACCATGAATACATGAAGGATATTACTGAACTGAAAGATCAGATTGACTCTGCTCAGATTCAGATAGATAAAACTGTGACTTCGCAAATTGCCTCGCTGAAATCGATGCATACCTATCAATTTAAGAAGCCAACCGTGAAGTATGACATAGATAGTTTAACGGGCGACAGTACACTCTTGACTATAGAACCAGGACCATGGGCAGAGAAGAAAAGAGAAGTGCTGAAAGATACCAGACGTTACTCTGAAATATGGGCTTTGTCTCAGTCTACGGCTCATAGTTTTGTTTCACAATTACAGAACAACTATGCCATTCTGGGTACCAAAAAGCGTAGTATGTATAGTGCTGATATAGAACGATGGCATAAATATACTTATGCGGTGGCTTGCTTGGCCATGTTTATTATTGGGGCGTCTCTAGGCTCCATCATAAAAAAAGGTGGTTTTGGAATGCCGGTTCTGATTGCTATTAGCTTCTTTATCCTATATTATGTGATGATGCAGCTGGCAGACAAAAATGCCAAAGAGGGTCTAATTCCAGTGATAATTGCTGTTTGGATACCAGATGTTATTTTAACCATCATTGGGGCTATTTTTATCTCAAAAGCCACAAAAGATGCTCGCATTTTTGATGCAGACATTTACCGCAAAGCCTGGGAGAAGATTAAGTCTTTGACTATCAAAAATAAAGGGCATGAGATAGACCTTCAATCAGAATAATATGCTTACCTTTGTGCCTGTTTTATTTTTAACATTTAATCTAGGTTAACATCACATGTATTTAACTTCGGAGAAGAAGCAAGAAATCTTTAAAGATAAAGGCTTCCAAAAACAAACAAGCGACACTGGTTCTCCGGAATCACAAATCGCATTATTCACTTACAGAATTGCTCACTTAACTGAGCATCTTAAAACGCACAAGCACGATTACTCTTCTCGCTTAGGTCTTCTTAAGCTAGTAGGTAAGCGTCGTAACCTTTTGAAATACCTTATGAAGAAGGATATCAATCGTTACAGAGCGATTATTGCTGAATTAGGAATTCGTAAGTAAATCCCATATTTGGGGAGCCTCATTGAGGTTCCCCATTTTTTGGTTTAGAGCACAGCAATCATATCCCCGCGGAATAATAGGATCAAATCATCGCATCGAAAGCGGCAAATGCGATACAATTAAATTTACTAGATGTTTAACATTCAATCTCAAACCATCCAAATGCCGGGTGGTAAAGACATCACCATCGAGACCGGAAAACTAGCGAGACAAGCTGACGGTTCTATTGTATTAAGATGTGGTGATGCCATGCTACTGGCCACAGTAGTAGCTAACAAAGACGCTAAAGACGGCGTAGATTTCCTTCCACTTTCAGTTGATTATCAAGAGAAGTTTGCCTCTGCAGGTAAAATTCCTGGTAGTTTCCAGAGAAGAGAAGGAAGACTTTCAGACAACGAAATTCTTATCTCAAGACTGATAGATAGAGCATTAAGACCAATCTTCCCTGAAGATTTCCATGCAGATGTGCAGGTAATGGTTTCTCTAATCTCTTCAGATCCTGAAGTTTCTCCTGATGCTCTTGCAGCTCTTGCGGCCTCTTCTGCTATTGCAGTTTCTGATATTCCGTTCAATGGCCCAATCTCAGAAGTAAGAGTTGCTAAAATTAACGGAGAATATAAAGTAAACCCTGCCATCAGTGAATTAGCAGATGCTACAATGGACTTAATAGTAGCTGGTACTGCAGAAAACCTGAACATGGTAGAAGGTGAGTGTGACGAGGTTTCTGAGATAGAAATGATTGAGGCAATGAAAATTGCTCATGAGGCTATCAGAACTCAGGTAGCTGCACAGAAGGCTCTTGAAGCTGCTGTGGGAAGCACTGAAAAAAGAGAATACTCTCACGAAACACATGATGAAGCTCTGAAAGAAAAAATGTTCAAAGAGCTTTATGATGAAGTTTATAAAGTAGGAGCCAAAGGTTCTGCTAACAAAAATGAAAGAAAAGAGGGATACAAAGCCATTCTTGATGCTTTCATTGAACCAATAGAGGCCAACGAAGATGATGAAACTGACATGTATTTGGTTAACAAATACTTCGGTGAAATCAAATACAAAGCGTCTAGAGACCTTGTATTGAACGAAAGAAAAAGACTTGATGGTCGCGAGTTGACTGAAATCAGACCAATTGAGTGTGAGGTAGACTATCTACCTGGTGCTCATGGTTCTGCAGTATTTACGCGTGGAGAAACTCAATCACTTTCTACTACTACTGTAGGTACAAAGATGGATGAGCAATTGATAGACCAGGCTATGTACTCTGGTTATTCAAGATTCTATCTTCATTATAACTTCCCTGGTTTCTCAACTGGTGAAGTAAGACCTAACAGAGGGGCTAGCCGTCGTGAGATTGGTCATGGTAACCTTGCTCAGCGTTCGTTAAAGCAAGTATTGCCACCAGACGAAGATAATCCTTACACTATTCGTGTAGTATCTGATATTCTTGAATCAAACGGTTCGTCATCAATGGCAACAGTTTGTGCAGGTTGTCTTTCATTGATGGATGCCGGTATTCCTATTTCTGCACCGGTTTCAGGTATTGCAATGGGGCTGATCACAGACACTGAGAGTGGTAAGTGGGCAGTATTATCTGATATTTTAGGAGACGAGGATCACCTTGGTGATATGGACTTCAAAGTTACTGGTACTGAGAAAGGTATTGTTGCTTGTCAAATGGATATCAAAGTAGAGGGTCTTTCTTTTGAAATCTTAGAGCAAGCTCTAAACCAGGCCAAAGAAGGTCGTCTTCATATCCTTGGTAAAATGAATGAGGCACTTGCTAAGCCAAGAGAAGAGATGAAATCTCACGCTCCAAGAGCATTTACCATGAAAATCGACAGAGAATTCATTGGTGCGGTAATCGGACCAGGTGGTAAGATTATTCAGGAAATCCAAAGAGAATCTGGTGCTACCGTAAATATTGAAGAGGTAGGAAACGAGGGTATCGTCTCTATTTTCGCTACGAATGGCGAAAGCATGGATATGGCGAAGAACCGAATCAAGGGTATTGTGGCTGTTCCTGAAGTAGGAACTGTTTATGATGCTAAAGTGAAGTCTATTCAGCCGTTTGGTGCCTTCTGTGAGTTCTTGCCTGGCAAAGATGGTCTTCTTCATATTTCTGAAATCTCTTGGGAACGTCTTCCTTCCATGGATGGTGTTTTTGAGGTGGGAGAGGAAATTCAGGTGAAACTGACGGAAGTTGACAAGAAAACAGGTAAATTCAGACTTTCCAGAAAGGTCTTGTTACCTAGACCTCCTAAACCGAGTCAAAAGGAAGAAGAAAAAAAGTAGAACAATAACGCAGGCATCTGCGTTATTTAACTGACGTTCTTTACACAAAGAGTGAATAAGATTAATAAATAAGCAATATGAGACAACTAAAAATTAGTAAGCAGATTACCAATCGTGAGAGTCAGTCCCTCGACAAGTACTTGCAGGAAATTGGTAAGGTTGACCTTCTTACGCCTGATGAGGAAGTAACTCTTGCTCAGAAGATTAGGGAAGGAGACCAGCTGTCTCTTGAAAGGCTTACCAAAGCAAACCTACGTTTCGTAGTTTCAGTAGCAAAACAGTACCAAAATCAAGGTCTGTCACTAGGTGACTTGATCAATGAAGGTAATTTAGGATTAATTAAGGCTGCTCAGAGATTTGACGAAACCCGTGGTTTCAAGTTTATTTCATACGCTGTATGGTGGATCAGACAGTCTATTCTTCAGGCATTGGCAGAGCAATCAAGAATTGTTCGTTTGCCATTGAACAGAGTAGGGTCGTTAAACAAGATCTCTAAGAAGTTCTCTGAACTGGAGCAGCAATTCGAA
The DNA here is from genome assembly GCF_052828545.1 of Jiulongibacter sp. NS-SX5. The sequence continues at coordinate 769,902 of NZ_CM128248.1, read as the reverse complement.
AGAGAGCCATCTCCGGAAGAATTGGCAGAAGTTCTTGAAATTACTTCTAATGAGGTTGTAGACACAATGAAAATCTCAGGTAGACACGTTTCTGTAGATGCCCCGTTTGTTCAGGGTGAAGAAAACAGTCTTCTTGATGTATTAGAGAATGATTTGGAAGAAAAACCAGATCAGGAGCTGATGAACGATTCATTGAGAAGAGAAGTGTTAAGAGCACTTTCAACACTTACTCAGCGTGAAGCAGAGGTAATTATGTACTACTTCGGACTTAACGGAGAGCAGGCGATGACACTGGAAGAGATAGGTGAGAAATTCAACCTTACTCGTGAACGTGTTCGTCAGATCAAGGAGAAGGCGATCCGAAGACTGAGACAAACCTCTAGAAGTAAAGCTTTGAAAGCCTATTTAGGATAAGATTTTATTGGCTAAATTTGAAGGCACCCATCTGGGTGCCTTTTTTTGTATCTAATGGAAAAAATCACTCCTTTTCGTCAGCTAGCCAGACTGTGTAAAGATCGGGGCATTGAGAATGTCATCATCAGTCCCGGAAGCAGAAATGCCCTTCTAACTATAGCTTTTACGGCTCAGGAAGGACTAAGATGTTACAGTGTATCTGATGAGCGTTCTGCAGCCTATATGGCCCTGGGAATGGCTTTACAAACAGGAAAGACTTCCGTTATCATATGTACTTCGGGTACAGCCGTCCTCAATTATGCCCCAGCTGTAGCAGAAGCCTATTTCCAAGAGGTGCCATTACTGGTTCTTACAGCCGATAGGCCTCCTGAATGGATACATCAATATGATGGGCAAACTATTTTTCAGGAAAAGGTTTTCGGTCGACATGTCAAAAAAGACTATGAATGGCCGGTGGATCTTCATTTGAATGGCCTTGATCTAGCCGAGAGTTCGGCAAATGAAGCTATCAATCTCACTCTGGCAGAGCCCAAAGGGCCTGTTCATATCAATATTCCTATTAGCGAGCCTTTTTACCCGAAAGATGAACAAAAAGAAGAGTTTACCCCTTGGCTAATTAGCCCATTAGAAACTCAAAACGATGTTTTTCCTACAGAAGATTTCAATGAATTCGTTCATAAGTATAACCGAAAGCTACTTGTAATAGGGCAGCAGCACAACGAATTTGTCCGACAAAATGCAATTCGATTTGCCAAGAAGTTTGGCTTTACTCTGATTTCTGACACCATTTCTAATTGTGAGGGTGGTATTCGAAATCAAGACATCTTTCTTAAAAATCGACATGAAGAAGGGAAGAAAAGTCTAAAGCCTGATTTTCTGCTAACAATGGGTATGTCATTGATTTCAAAGTCATTGAAGTTGCTGTTAAGGGAATATCAAATTGAAGAACATTGGCATGTGCAAGATAACCCAGCTTTTATTGATCCTTTTAGGTCAATAACAAGAAAGGTAAAAATGACGGCTCAGGAGTTTATTTTAAAGGCTCCAGATGAACGATTTAAAGCCGAAGAGACCGAATTTGCCAGGTCTTGGGTTTATCTAGAAAGAAAAGCAGTTCATCATTCTAAGGAGTTTTTCTTATCTGAGGCGTATAGTGAGTTTCATGTTTTACATAGGTTTATTGAAGAAATGCCTGCAAACTCCGTCATCCATGTAGGAAATAGTATGAGTGTGCGATATTTAAACGCCTTGGCTTCACATATAAAGAAGGATACAGAAGTTTACAGTAACAGGGGGACTAGTGGTATTGATGGCAGTTTGAGTACCGCTGTAGGGCAGGCTTTGAAGACAGGCAAGACCGTATTTTGTGTATTGGGCGATGTTAGCTTTCAATATGATAAGAATGCCCTTTGGAATCGTTATTTGCCTGATAATTTAAAGATCATAATCCTTAATAATTCTGGTGGAATCATATTTAACATGATTCAAGGTCCAAATGAACAAATGGCTTTTAATGACTTCTTTAAGACATATCAGCCTCATAAAGCTGATTTAATGGCCAAAGAATACGGTTTGGATTATTATAGTATTCAGGAGCAATCAGAGGTAAATGGGAGTCTTGAAGACTTCCTAAATTCTACGAAGAAGTCTATTCTGGAGGTATTCACTGACTATGAAACGAATTCAATGACCTATAAAAAGTTTTTGAATACTTATGGCCAAGGGAAAAGATAAAGTCCCTAGCTTTGGTAAATGATTCAAAAAACAACAACACTTTATTACTGCAATGGCGACTGTGTCAAGTCGTCCTTAGTGTTGTTTGGCTGAATCATAAATGATGAAATTATTGTATGAATTGATCCGGCTAGAGCCGGATTTTTTGTTTTTAGGCCGATGAAAAAATTCTTCAATGACAATTATATCGATGCTTTTCGAGGGCTTTCTCGTGAAGTATGGATTCTGGCTCTTGTTTCATTAATTAATCGTGCAGGCACGATGGTAGTGCCTTTTTTGTCAAAGTATCTGAAAGAGGACCAAGGTTTTAGCTATAATGAAGTAGGGTGGATCATGGCTTCGTTTGGTTTGGGTTCTTTTGCCGGAGCCTGGTTAGGGGGGAGGCTCTCAGATAGAATTGGGTACTATAAGGTGATGGTGGGTGCTTTAATGGGCTCAGGACTCATATTTTTTGCTGTGCAGCAGCTTAATGGTTTCTTTAGTTTATGCCTGGGTATATTTATCCTTATGACCATAGCAGATGCCTTCAGACCCGCTTTGTTTGTTTCTTTAAATGTATTCAGTAAGCCAGAGAATCGAACACGGTCATTGACCCTAATTCGGTTGGCTATAAATCTAGGCTTTGTGGTAGGCCCAAGTGCAGCTGGTTTTTTAATCGCTTTTAAAGGTTACGATGCACTTTTTTGGATTGACGGTCTGACTTGTATTTTGGCGGCCGTTATTCTTCTGAAACTGGTTAGACCTAAAGTGAAAACCATTGAAAAGAAGGTAAAGGCGAAGATACTTTCCTTTGAAGCTCAGGTATATAAGGACAAAATCTATTGGCTGTTCTTGCTGGTGTGTTTTATCATTTCAATGGTATTCTTCCAGATATTTACTACTCTGCCACTGTATCATAAAGAACAGTTTAACCTAAGCGAGCAGCATACCGGTTTCCTTTTCTTTTTAAATGGTTTCTTGATTGTTCTATTCGAAATGCCACTGATTCATTGGTTACAGAAAAAAGGAGTTGGGGATCTAAAACTAGTAAGCTACAGTATCATATTATTATTTCTAAGCTATGCGGTACTCTTTAGTCAGGTTTGGTCTGGTATTCTGGTAGTGAGTATGCTTTTCATTACTTTTTCAGAAATGATCGGTTTTCCATTTGCCAACGCCTTTGCCATGAATAGAGCTTCAAAAGGAAATGAAGGTAGGTATATGGCATTATACACTATGGCCTTTGGTTTGGCTCATGTGGTAAGCCCAAAACTGGGCATGTACTTGATCGCAGAATATGGCTATCTCGTCAATTTTATAATTCTCGCCCTTTTATCAGGAGTGGCGTATCTTTTGACCTTAGTCTTGTTGAAATCAATTGAGAAAACTGTTGTTTAACAATTCTCGGCTTCTATTTCAGATCTATAGTCTCCGAGTGTTGCTCCGGTTTTGAAATATTGACAGGCGGACTGACCTGAAGCGGATTTACCTAAATAATAATACAGATATTCTATTTCCGGATGGGCCTTTTCTAGATCTTGAAGTTTGGTGGCGGCCTTGGTTTTTTCTTCGTTAATCAGGTCGAAAACGGCCGAATTGCGTAATTGATAAAGGTTCTCAGGAGCCAGCTTCTCTGCTTTAGATTGCCACTCTTGAGCGGCATTTAATTGACTATTCTCCAAAAGATTCAAAACATGCGTATTGATAAATGTGATCTCGACAGGGTCCAGGTCTACCGCTTTTTGAGAGTATTTTAAAGCTTCTGCCCAATCATTTTTTTGGGCAAGCGTAGCACTCAGGTTATTGAGAGCGAAAGCAAAGTTGGGGTCAATTTGAAGTGCTTTTTGGAAGCTTTCCTCGGCACTGTCAAATTCTCTTTTTTGGTAAAAGGCAAAGCCAAGGTTGGTTAGTGTTTCCACATTATCCTTCGAAAGGGATAGGGACCTTTGAAAATCCGCAATCGCCAGATCACTTTTACTGCTTTGTAAATAATATTGACCTCGGTAATCGTAAAATTGTGAGCTGTCTTTATAGGCTGTTGCCAAAGATTTAAAAATAGGCTCACTTAATTTATATTCCCCCAAATGAATATATGCAGCTGCCAAATTCAGTTTGGCTTGTGAAAAACTATCATCTAGGTCTACTGCCTTCTCATAATCACCTTTGGCATTTTCAAGCTGGCCCATTTTTTCAAGTGCCAGTCCTCTGTTATTATAGGCATCGGCAAAGTCCGGTACTTTTTCTATGGCTTCAGAAAACAGTTCAGTGGCACGTTCAAATTCTCTTTTTTTGAAATGATAATTACCTCTTTCAAAGAATTCCGCAGCTTCACTCTTATTTTTGTTATTACAAGCCGAAAAAAGAAATACCGAAGCGGCCAAAACCAGTAAAATAGACTTCATGAGATTCATCAAAGATATTCCGAATAAGTACTGTAAAACATCACTCTATAGCTTTAACAACAAATATATCATAAAGTTTGAAGCGGGCTTAATGGAGCAGGTTTTTAAGGTTTCTGAAATGGATGTGACGGGGCAAGAGGAAGTAGAGGAGATGTTTAACGATGTATTCTATGCTCGTTTAGTTAAACGTTTTGAAAGTATGGCAGAAGACTTCAACAATCTTCTGGATTACTAAACAAAAAAGACCAGTCGATGCCGACTGGTCACTATTATAAAATCTTCCTCCTAGTAATTAGTAAATAAAGAATAAGCTTTTTCTAACTCAGGACTTAGATTATCCATTTTTCTCATTTTAAAGCTGTGGTTTGAGCTCTTGCCGACTGGTACTTGAAAGGTTCTATTCAATCCATGTCTTTCTATAGTCACCATCAGACTCTCTCCAATCTTCTTTTCTTCAATGGCCTTACCGAAGTTAGAGGTTATAATGCCATCAATACTGACAACTTTGTCACCTACATTCAGGCCGCTATGATGGGCTGAGCCCGAACTGCTTAGACGACTGATATAACCACCTCTCTCACTAATGCCCAAATATGGCTGTTCAATGCCCTCATTTTCATCAATAAGTTCAATACCTACTTGCTTATAGATTTGGGCATAATCAGGTGTTTCTGTACCAAAAACATAATTCTCAAAGAAGTAATCTAAATCATCGCCGTAGACCTCTTCAACTGCACTTTGGAATTCTTCATCAGTAAAACCTCTTCCTAGTTCTTTATAGTATTTCTTGTAAAGTAACAGCAGTACGTGGTCAAGGGTCTTTTCTCCTTTGGTATTGGCAATGATTTTGGCATTCAGTAATGCAGCCAGTACACCACCTTTGCCATAGTAAGATACTCTACTATTTCCTGAGTTTTCGTCCGGTCTGTAGTATTTAATCCAGGCATCCCATGAGGCTTCTGTAACTGCCTGCACTTTGTTTCCCGGTGTGTTTTCAGTGCTTGAAATTGCTCCGGCAAGATTATTCAAAATATCCTCCTCGGAGTAAATGCCAGCTCTTGCTAATATCACTTCTTCGTAGTAATTGGTGAATCCTTCGGCCACCCATAGAAGATGCGTATAGTTTTCACTGTCATAATTAAATGGCCCCAAAGCTACCGGTCTGATACGTTTCACATTCCAAAGGTGAAAGTATTCATGAGCTAAAAGGCCAAAAAGACCTTTATACCCTCTTTCTGACTCATATGCTGAAGGTCTGGTTTGGCATGTAGTTGAAAAAAGGTGTTCTAAGCCACCACCAATACCCGGCTGATGCTGAACAATGAATAAGTACTCATCCAAAGGTGTTTCACCAAATACACCAGTAGCAGCTTCTACCATTTTTTGGTAATCAGTCAGCAGTGTTTCTTCATTATAATTTAGCTTCTCGGTAGAAAACATAGCTACTTTATGGGGAACCCCTGCTGCCTCAAAACTTAATACCTCATGATTTCCGATTTCAATTGGACTATCTACCAGTGTGTCATAGTCTTTGACCAAAAATTTGTTAGTGTCAATGCTCTTTAGTGCGGTAGAAATTTTCGACCATTTTTCATGAGGATAAACCTTTAGTGTAGAAGATAGACCCATCAACTGAGGCACATACATGAAAACTGAGGCACCGTTTACATAACCATGATCAGCATCTATAAAAGAAGTACGAACCGTAAGTTCGTTGGCATAGAGGTTATAATTGATGTTGACATCATTTGAACCATTCAGCTCGATTTCCCAAGTATTCTTATTTACTTTTCTGCTTTTTAGTTTCTTTCCATTCTCGTTTTTGGCTTCAAAATCCTGAACATTTCGAGCAAACTCTCTGATTAAATAAGAGCCTGGTGTCCATACAGGCATTTTCACTAACAAATGCTCCTTATCTGTCAGGTTTGAGTTCGTCAGAATATCGTTTACCTGCATAGAAACCTCAAAGTAATGCGTTTCCGGGTGTGGCATCCTCAATTCATATTCTGTGTAGAATTTACTTTGGCCTTCTGCCTTAAATACCGTAGTGGATAACAGCCCAATAGCCATTAGAAGAAGAAAAGATTTGAATTTTATCATTCGTTTGGATGAAATTTTATGGTTTGTCAGCAAAACTACAATTTTAACAGGAAGGTGACGTTTACAAGACAATCATTTAAAGAAAACTAAAGCCAAATAAGCTGCATATTGATCTATAACTTTCCTACTTTTGGTCATTCTATATAAACAGTAAAAGCATTTTGATGAAAAAAATCATTCTGATTCTTTTCCTAGGCCTGCTAACCGCGTCTCATACCTTTTCTCAAAATACCCTTAGTTACACAGAGATAGAGTCACACTATAATAATGGTGTAGAACTTTATGAAAAAAAGGCATACTCGGCAGCTAGAAAAGAATTTCGTTCTTACGTGGATCAATCCTCCCGATCACTTAGTCCAAATCAATTTAATATAGCCAATGCGGAATACTATTCTGCTGTATGTGCCTTAAACACTGGCTCTAGAGATGCTGACATAGAGGTGCATCGTTTTGTGCTTAATCATAGTGAGCACCCGAAGGCTAAAATCATATATAGTGACCTGGGTGATAACTTCTTTGAAAAAGGGGATTACGTAAAAGCTATAGAATACCTTCAGAAAGCCATAGAACACCGTCATGATGACCTAACCATTTATGAGCTAAGATATAAGCTGGGTATAGCGTATTATCAAACCAAAGATTACCCCAATGCTCTTAAAGAATTTAACTATGTAAAAAAGACGGTAGCAGAGAATGCTATCAATGCGGCCTACTACGCAGCTGTGATCAATTTTCAAAATGAAAACTATGATGCTGCTTTAACAGACTTACATCGTGTAGAGAATGTCAATCCTTACAAACTGGAAGTTCCGAATTGGATCGCTCAGATTCTTTACAAACAGGAGAAGTATGATGAATTACTTTCTTATGCAGAGCCTATTATCTCAAATCCTCAAGGAAGGAAAATTGATGATATCTGTCTTGTAACTGCTGAAGTACTGTTTTTTAGAAATGACTTTAGAAAGGCAGCTGATTATTACGACCGATTCAAAGAACTCAGAAGAGGGAAAATTGATCCTCAGGTGACATTCAGACATGGTTTCAGTTTATACAAAACTGAACAATACAGAAAGGTTGTTGATGTTTTGAAAAACATTGCTGACCGTGAGGATGAACTAGGTCAACAGGCTGCTTATTATTTGGGCATCTCTGCCTTGAATACGGGAGACTTAAATTCTGCGATGGCGGCGTTTGATTTTGCCAGAAAAAATGAGTTTGACCTCGAAATTCAAGAAGAAGCGGCATATAACTACATCAAAGTTCTTTTGGAACAGGGTAATAATGAGGCAGCGATTAACTCCTTAAAAGACTATGTAAATAAATACCCGAACGGGAAGTACATTGACCAGTCAAATGAGTTATTAAGCGATATTCTGTTTGAGACCAATGATTATAAGCAAGCCATCACTTATATCGAGGGTTTGACACGCACCACGGCCAAAATTGACGAAGCGTATCAAAAGCTGAGTTACGCTCAGGCGGTAATCGAGTATAACGGCGAAAATTTTGATGAAGCCATAAAGTATTTTGATAAGTCTTTATCGCAGCCTTCAGACAGGGAGTTAATGCAGAAGTGTCTGTTTTGGAAAGCAGAAGCGGCTTATGCCGCAGACAAGCCAGAGGCGGAGTCGCTTTACAGAGAGGTTATACAAAAAGGAACATCGGTTCATAGAAATAAGAGCTTGTACAGTCTTGGTTATATCTATTATAATAAAAGAGATTTTAGAACTGCTCTTACTTACTTCAATGATTTCCTAAAGTCAAGCCGAGATGCAGATTCTCAGCAGAGTAGGGAAGATGCCTTATTAAGGTTGGCAGACTGCAACCTTATTCAGAAGAACTTCTCACAGGCTTTGGACTATTACGAGCAGGCTTTACGCCAAAATAGAACAGATAAAGACTATGCTCTGTATCAAAAAGGAGTTACACTTGATTTGATGGGAAGAACTGCTCAGGCAAATAGAGCTTTCGAAGATTTTGCTACGCAATATCAAAATTCAAGACTGATAGATGATGCTCTATTCCAGAAAGGCAGCATACAAATGAATGAGCACAATTATAATGCGGCCATAGCTTCGTTTAGTGAAATGCTGAGGAAAAGACCAAGGTCAAAACTAGTGCCTGATGCCTTATTAAAGAGAGCTTTGGCCTATGGCAATACCGAGAACTACGATGCAGCGGTGAATGATTACAAAACCATCATTAATCGTTTCGGACAACACAAGACTGCTAATGAAGCTTTAATTGGTCTAAGAGATATCCTAAACATTACAGGAAGAAGTGAAGATTTTGCAGATGTGGCAGAAGAATATCAAAAGAACAATCCTGGAAGCGGATCGGCTATTGCACTGCAATATGAGGCGGCCAAAAATCTTTTCTTTAATGAAAAATATTCCTCAGCAATTAATGCGTTAAAACGATTTATTGATGCCAACCCATCAAATAGCAATGTAATCGAAGCTAAGTTTTACATCGCAGAATCGTATTATTTTACTGAAAATGCGAATGAGGCTCTGCCTTTTTACAAAGCAGTCATAGAAGATGGTCAATCGCAATATGTAACTAAATCTGCCTTTAGAGCTGCAGATACCGAGTTCAATAATAAGGACTACAGGGCGGCCGTTACAGACTATCAAAATGTATTGAGTAGTGGACCTACCAAGAGAGATCAAGTGTCTGCTTGGGAAGGGTTGTTTGAGTCTTATTATCATCTCGGCGACTATGAGAATTGTATCCGTTATTGTCGTCAGGCGATTGCCGAAGGTGGTGGACAGGTGATTGGTATAGAAAACAAAGCTGAGCTGTTTATTGGGAAAGCATATCTCCAAAGAAGAGACTTTAGTCAGGCACAGCTACAGTTTGAAAAGGTGATTGCTATGGACAAAGATGTAAATGGTGCTGAAGCCAAATACCGAATAGGAGAGATCCTGTACCAAACCGATAAGTTTGATGAATCTGTCGAAGAAATGCAAGAGCTAGCTCAGGAGTTCGGAGATTACATAGAGTGGTATGAAAAGGCTTTCTTACTGATAGCTGATAATTACATTGGTAAAAAGGATTATTTCATGGCGAAGGCCACTTTAAACTCGATCATCGAAAATTCGGGTAATCCGGCGACAATAGATGATGCCAGAGCCAAATTGAAGAACATTCCTAAGGATTAAATAAATGAAAAAGCAACTGACAGTATTATTGGCCTTTGGAGCCACTCAGGCCTTTTCTCAGGGAATTGGGAATGAGGAAATTACGATTACCAAAGAACGTGAGGTAGAATTACAAAAACAGAGTAGAGTTTTTGAGAAAATACCTGTAGAGGAGAAAAAAACGACCAAAAGGGAAATGGTTTATACGTTTTTTGAGCGTAAACCGGTAGGAATAGAAGAAGTAGAATTTAAGCCTAATGTGGTTTCCCCGGTAGAAGATCAGCGTAGAAATAATTCTCAAAGTAGTGGATACCCGAATTATGTGAAAATTGGCGGTGGTAATTTTGGAAGATTTTATGCCGAAACATTTCTTCATTCCGATCAAAACCAAAACTTAGTTTTTGGTCTGTATGGGTTACATAATGCAGCCAAAAGAGGGCCTATTCAAGGCTTAAACTCGGGTATTAATTTGGATCAAATTAAAGTCGATGGTAAGTACCATTCTGGCTACTTCAAACTTCAGGCAGAGGCTGGATTTGAGCGACGCAATTACTACTTTTTTGGTTATGATACCTTAGCAAACAGAGATCTGGAGCCTGAAGAAATAAGACAAAGAATCAATCAATTTGATTTTGGTGTAGCATTTGAGAACACAAAGCCTAAGCCAATCATTGACTACTCGTTAAAAACAAACCTGAGGTCTTTTAATGATTTATACTCCACAGGAGAGATAGATTGGTCTACGAATTTTACATCAATTTTTGGAGTAATTCCTGACAGGTTGGCTGCCATTATTGAAGCTGATGCATATGTCACAGAGATTTCTGATGAATTCCAGGATAGTTTTATAAAAAAGAGAAACCTATTTAGAGTTGCTCCTTTTTTCAACCTTGACTTCAGGTCATTCAATGCCAAATTTGGTTTTAAAGCAGTCAATGAGTTTGATCAGGTAAATCAAATTAATAACACCAAAGGTTTTCCTACAGTAACATTAACTTATAAGACACCAGGTATATATTACTTCTCTGCTGGTTATGATGGTGATATTATTAGAAATACCTTAAACAGTTTTTATGAGGAAAACCCATGGTTGGGACCTCAGCTAGATGTAAGAAATACCACGAAAGACTTCGAAGTATTTGCATCTAGTAAAGGTGATATCACCACAGGAATGAAATATAGTTTGAGAGCGTCTTATGGTAAGTTTTCAAACTTGCATTTCTTCAATGTAGATCGAGATTTTGACCCTAATGGTAACTTATTAAATAAGTTCTACATCGAATACGAAGAAGATCCGGCTCAGTTCGTAAACGTTTCAGCACAGTTAGATTATCAACCAAAAGACTTTTGGAGGCTAGACCTTACAGCGGATTATTGGTACTATGAAACCATCAATTTTAATTATGCCTACCACAGGCCAAATTTTGAAGGAAGAATAGGGAACACCTTTGTAGTCTCTGACAAAATTGTCAGCAACATTGATTTTTATTATATTGGAAGTACATTTGCAAAGGATCCTTTAAGTGGAGATCTAAATATTTTAGATATTAAAATTCCGGCAATAACAGATCTGAATGCTGAATTTACTTACCTGTTTAGTGAGCAATTTTCAGCATTTGTGAAGCTGAATAATATCATCGGAAAGAATTATCAAAGATATTTATACTATCCTCAGCAAGGTCTGAATTTCCTGGTAGGGATAAATGTCTCTTTATAATCTAGTCGCTTTCCAACATGATAAACTTTGAGAAGTACATTAAAGATGCTCTCTATGAATTGGACTTCTTTATTGTACCTGGTTTGGGTGGGTTTATTGCCAAATTTACTCAAGCTGAAATCGATGAATCAGGTCAACTCAGGCCACCTGTTAAGAACTTCGAATTCAATAGTTTTCTTACCATTGATGACGACAAAAAGTTTGTCAACTTCATAAAAAATAGAGAACACGTTTCTGATGGAATTATAGAGGAAGAGCTAAAAAGCTTCGCTTTTCAGATAAAATCAACATTAAATAGGAATAGCAAGGTGGTTATTGCCGATCATGTGGAATTAACTAATTCCGGAGATGAGGGAATGCTGATTGCTGAAATTGACCCGGCAATTAATTTCTATGAAAGGCCGGATTTCCAGGAACTTACAGAACAAACATCCGCCGAAATACCTATTGAAAATGGGACTAATGATATAGCTCCATTAAGTTATGTTCAAGATCAAGGCGATGTTGAAAATGTAAAAGGAAGTTCTGAAGAAGAATCAGAAGAGAATGTGGCCGCACCACTGGTAGTTGCGGATGCTTACGACACGCCTGAGCTTGATCAAAGTGATCAATTAACTGAAATTGAGGAGTCATATGATGAAGGCTACGAAAGTAATAATCGAGAATGGTTAAAATATGTGTTTTATATCATTCCACTTTTGATCCTTTTTGCCGGTCTTTATTACGTTTTAGTAAAAAGGCCTTTTAGTCAAGTGAATGAAGATTTAGGAGTAGAGGCTAGTGAAGTTGTTATACCTGAAAGCGACAGTTTAATTGATAACGGAGCTGTTGATTCTTCTGCTTTAAGTACCGATTCTGATACAGAAATAACAGAAAATGATAATAGCAGCGTTATTTACCGAGAGGGGAGAATTTCGGATAAAAGGAAATACCCCTTTGAAGTAGCAGCAGGACTATTCAAAAGCGAAGAAAATGCCGAGAGACTGTACAAAAGGATGCGTGATGCAGGTTTTAATGCAGAGATGAGGCTCGTAAATGGTATGCGTAGAGTTTATGTAGGTGTGAATACCATTGATGAAGCCGAAGAAATGTCAAACAAAATAGAAGCTTTCACAGGACTAACGTCTGTATATTTTGATGAAAATGGACTTAGCAATAAATAATAAAGACATAAGAAATAAGGCATTAATGATCAGTGCCGGACTATATACCTTGTTTATAGCTTCCCTAATTTTCTTCAAAATCATTTATGAAGTGCCCGAGGAAGAAATAGCAATGGGCGTAGACCTTAACTATGGTATAGATTTGACGGGTTACGGCGATCTGCAGACCACAAATAAAGCCAGCACTTCACCAAATGCTTATGACGTAAAGCCGGCTGATAATTCATCTTCTAATAAGGCAAGTGCAGTCAGTCAACCAGCTGTACCACAACCAAATACGAGCAGGAATTCTACCAAACAGGCGGCTCAAAAGACGCCTCAGGTGATCACTTCTGAAGCAGAGCCAACACCTGTTACAATGAAGAAAACGCCGACTCAAAAGAGTAGCTCAAAGTCTTCAAGCACTAGTCCGGTGAGTCCTGCACCCCCTAGACCGGCACGTTCTGTAGATCAGGGCTCAGTTATGAAGAGAAATGGTAGTGGTAGCAATTCTAACGGGACCACTGGTACAAGAGATGGAATAGGTGGAAATAACAACGGTGATGGAGCTCCAGGAGCTGTAGGTGACCAAGGTGACCCCCGTGGTACCCCTGACGGAAAAAGCCTTTACGGCAACCCGGGTTCTGGTGGATCTGGCAGTTCTATATCAGGTTTAAGCGGATGGCGTAAAAAAGCCCTCAGCATTCCTAAAGATGCCTCATCTGAGACCGGTAGAATTGTTTTCAACGTAACAGTGGATGATCGTGGAGATGTGATAAGCATACAAGTAAGGAGTACAACGGTTAGCCCAAGTGTCACCAATTATTATAAAACGTACATCCAAAGAAGGCTCGGATCTTTCTTAACCCCGCAAGGAAATCCACCTGCAAAGTCCTCAGGTACTATTACCATTAATATTACAAATTGATGTAATTTTGCCGCTCTTTAATCGGCGGCAATGACCTATAACGAGACCATAGATTACCTTTATCAGCAATTACCTGCTTTTCAAAAGTCGGGTAATTCTGCATTAAAGATTGATCTCTCAAATATTAGAAAGCTTTGTCTCGCTTTTGATAATCCTCAGGAAAAATTTAAGACGATTCATGTAGCTGGAACAAATGGTAAGGGAAGCAGCTCCCATATGCTCGCTTCGGTTTTGCAAGAGGCCGGTTACAAAACAGGTTTATATACAAGTCCTCACTTAAAGGACTTTAGGGAGCGATTTAAGGTCAATGGAGTAATGAGTACCGAAGAGTACGTCATTGATTTTGTTGAGAAATCTCGCGGTTTGATTCAGGAAATAAGGCCATCATTCTTTGAGTTAACTGTAGTTATGGCTTTCTCATTTTTTGTTGAGCAAAATGTAGATATTGCTGTCATTGAAGTTGGTTTGGGTGGTAGACTCGACTCTACCAATATTATTAATCCTGTACTTAGTTTAATAACAAACATAGGTTTTGATCATACGGAGATTCTTGGTGATACCCTGGAATTAATCGCAGGAGAAAAAGGAGGTATTATTAAGAAGCAGACTCCAGTAGTGATATCGGAATATCAAATTGAGACAGCACCAGTTTTTAAGCAAATGGCTGTTGAAAATGATGCTCCTATTTTTTTCGCTCACGATCATTTTCAAATTGACCGAGCAGAGCAAAATATATCTCCTAAATATTTAGTTAGTGATTTGGTTGCCGATTCCACTTACACTTTGGACATCGATCTTTTTGGAAATTATCAGCAAAAAAATCTTGCCGGAGTACTAACTGCTCTCAAAGTTTTAAGGGAACAGAAAATATTGGTTATTTCTCAAGAAGCCGTAGTTAGAGGATTAGGAGCTGTCATAAGAAATACAGGATTGAAGGGAAGATGGCAAATCTTGAACAAAAGACCTTTAACAATTTGTGACACTGGTCATAATGAAGAGGCATTCAAATATCTTTCAAAATGGATCCAAAGTCACAAGGAGGCCGATTTACACCTAATCCTTGGGTTCTCTAAAGATAAAAACTGGAAGAAAATCTTAGAATATGTACCATCAGGTGCTTATTTATACTTTTCAGCATTTGATAGCCCGAGGTCAGCGAGTTGGGATGATATCAAATGTGCTAATATAAATAGCACGCCTGAGTGGTCGGGACACTTCAAGAATATCAATACAGCTATTGCTCATGTGAGTCAAACGGCTGCAGAAAGCGATTTAATTTTTATAGGCGGTAGCACATATTTAGTTGCCGAAATAGACGATTTATAAAATTTTGAGACGTAAACAACACAGATTTCAACATAACAGAGAAGCTCATAATGTTATTGAACGTGGCAAAGAGCTGTATACCACAATCAAAGGTCATTGGCAGGAGTACTTCAAAAATGATAACCCGCTTGTTCTGGAGTTAGCATGTGGCAAAGGAGAGTATACTGTAGGACTAGCAGAAAACCGGCCAGATGTTAATTTGATTGGCGTAGATATTAAGGGAGATCGTATTGCCCGTGGCAGTAAAAGGTGTATTGAAAAAGGACTAACCAACGCCGCTTTTCTCAGAACGAGTATTCAGTATATGGATGAGTTCTTTGAAGAAGGCTCTGTAGATGAGATTTGGCTTATACATCCTGATCCTCAACCTCGAGACAAGGAAGAAAAGAGACGCCTAACCAACCCACACTTTCTGACTGAGTACAAGAAATATCTTAAACCAGGCGGACTGTTTATTCTAAAAACAGATAGCCCTTTCCTTTATGAGTATACGTTAGAGAAATTGAAGGAATTTGATGGTTACGAAATCCTGGATCATACCAACGATTTATATCAGTCACCACTCTTAAAAGACCATTTTGGTATTGAGACGCATTATGAAAAGCTCTGGGTGGATAAAGGATATACCATCAATTATATCAAGTGCAGGGTGCAATAGTTTACTCAAACTGAATTATTTGAGCATAAAAAAGCTCCGATCTTAGGACCGGAGCTTTTTGTTTGTCATTTCTAATTAGGCGATAAGTCCCGCAAAATGCTGAACTGTACGTACTAATTGAGAAACGTATGACATTTCGTTATCATACCAGCTAACAGTCTTAACTATTTGGCTATCACCAACAGTTTGAACTTTAGTTTGAGTTGCATCAAATAATGAACCGTAAGTAATTCCGATGATATCAGAACTTACAATCGGATCTTCAGTATAACCATAGCTCTGATCAGCAGCCGCTTTCATTACTGCGTTCACCTCTTCAGCTGTAACCTTCTTATCAAGAACAGTGAAAAGTTCAGTTAACGAGCCAGTAAGTGTAGGTACACGCTGAGCAGCACCATCAAGGATACCATTTAGTTCTGGTAACACTTTACCGATTGCCTTGGCAGCACCAGTAGTGTTAGGAACAATGTTTTGTGCAGCTGCACGAGCTCTTCTTAAATCCTTAGAGTGAGGAGCATCCTGTGTATTTTGATCGTTCGTGTAAGCATGAATCGTAGTCATTAGACCAGATTTGATACCGAATGCATCATTTAATGCCTTGGCCATAGGAGCAAGACAGTTGGTTGTACAAGAAGCACCTGAAATGATAGTCTCAGAACCATCAAGAGTTTCATGGTTTACACCATATACAATCATTTTGACATCACCTGTAGCTGGAGCAGAAATAACTACTTTCTTAGCACCGGCAGTAAGGTGAGCTGAAGCTTTTTCATCACTCGCAAAGAAACCAGTACATTCTAATACTACATCTACATCATGATCTGCCCATGGAATTTGAGAAGGGTCACGTTGAGAGTAGATATTAATTTCATCACCATTAACGATGATGCTATTGTCTGTTGCTTTTACTTCCTGATCGAATCTGCCCTGAGCAGTATCGTACTTTAGAAGGTGTGCTAGTGTAGCAGGACTAGTTAAGTCGTTAATAGCCACAATATCAATACCTTGCATGTCATAAATCTGACGATAAACTAATCTTCCGATTCTCCCAAAACCGTTGATCGCAACTTTAATGTCTGTCATTGAGTATTTTTTGTTTGGTAAAAGAAAAGACAAAAATAACACTTTTCAGATAACCGAAAACTAATATGAGTAATGCTCAATATTATGCTGTAATAGTACAATATATCCAAGCCAAACTAGCTTTAAAGCTCTGTAGTATAGGAAGGCTAATAAAAATAGCACAATTTAACCTGTGCTATAATTTGTAAAGTAGAGCAGGAGAGGGGCTAATCAGAATATATGTTTTATTTTTGTTTCGTTTTTGCTCATTACCTTAGCTGGCAAAATATTATTTGGATAAGTAAAAGTCAATTTTTAGCAATTGTATTTTGAGTTTCCTTATAGTAGTTAATATCCCTATAAATCAATGAGTTAATATTATTTATATAAAGTAATTGTTTAATTAAATTTTCTATAAAAAGTTCAATGGAAATCGATCAGAACATCATATTGAAGGCCTGGGATGACAGGTCTTTATTAAGTGACCCTGCAGTAATCAAAGCTGTAGAAACAGTCGTAGAGCAAGTTGATAAAGGTGCTTTAAGAGTGGCAGAACCTTTGGCTGATGGCGGTTGGCAGGTAAATGAATGGGTGAAAAAGGCAATTATTCTTTATTTCCCACTCAGAAAAATGGAAACTGAGGAAGTAGGTATTTTTGAATATCATGATAAAATGCGTCTGAAGACTAATTATGCCGAAGCTGGTGTAAGAGTGGTGCCACCTGCGACAGCAAGATATGGTGCATACATTGCCAAAGGGGCCATTTTAATGCCTAGCTATGTAAATATCGGTGCCTATGTGGATTCTGGTACTATGGTGGATACCTGGGCAACAGTAGGTAGCTGTGCTCAAATCGGTAAAGACGTACACCTAAGCGGTGGTGTTGGAATTGGTGGTGTTTTGGAGCCAGCACAGGCCTCTCCGGTAATTATTGAGGATGGAGCATTTATTGGTTCACGATGTATCGTAGTGGAAGGTGTTAAAGTAGGAAAGAGAGCTGTGTTAGGTGCTGGTGTCACTATTACAAAGAGTTCACAAATTATTGACGTTACTGGGTCTGAGCCTGTCATCTACAAAGGTGAAGTTCCAGCTAATAGTGTTGTTATCCCAGGATCTCGTACAAAGCAGTTCCCTGCTGGAGAATATCAGGTCCCGTGTGCTCTGATTATTGGTAAAAGAAAGGAAAGTACCGATTTAAAGACATCGCTTAATGAGGCCTTGAGAGATAATAACGTAGCTGTTTAATCTGAGACAGAGTTAAGTCGTGTAATTTCGCTGATATCTAGCGTAATTAAAAAAGCCCGGACGGTAATACGTTCGGGCTTTTCTTTTGGTGCCGCAAAGGGCGAAATTGTCATTTTAGGAAAGCAAAAAATTGTATTTTTTTAGGAAACGCAAGTCGGAAATCCTTTTGTGTTCCGCTCTTTATGATTCAAATGTGGGCATAATATTTTAATCTTTCAAAACTTTCTTGAGAATATTTTTCAATTCACTAATGTAAAGGCTTGCAAATTGGTAGTTGAAATAGCACTTATTATGAGTGTTTTATGTCAGTTTAGAAAACCTAATCCCAGAATTTCCTTGTTTATAAATGTTAATTTGCAAATGTTAATTTATGAATTTACATTTGTGTATAGTAATTATAACATAAAGCAATATCTATAATCAAGTATTGCATTATTCTTAGAATATGGAATTAGAGGAGTTAAACTTAAAAATTGCAGACTTAATAGCATCAATAGGGTTTTCAAGCTCAAAATTTGCAGACTATGTAGAGGTTAGTAGGCCTGTGATTAGCCATATTACAGCTGGCAGAAATAAGCCAAGTTTGGATATTATTCAGAGAATCCTAAAAAAATTTCCTGAACTGGGTATTCAATGGACTTTCGATGGGGAAGATTTACCTAAGGATGTGCTAAAAAAAATAGCTAAGAGGCTTGATGATGAAGAACGCAGAGAAGAATTAGCTAAGCTACGAGAATCGAAAATCCTGAATCAGAATACAGGTGTCCCTGGATTATTCGATTCTCAGGCGTCTGAAATGATGACTAATTTTACATCTGGAGAAGCAAAAAAGATAACAAAGATTGTCGTATTTTATGATGACAAATCTTTTAGTGAATTTAACCCAGCTTAACTACTACTATGGGCTCACGTAAACTTGCCTACTTATATCTACCTGCAATAGCCTTAGCTCTTTCTATTATTGCATTAGGAATAGATTTATATTATGGTCAACCAGTAAAAACTACCTTGTATTTTCTTATACCATGTATGATTTTCCTACTTGGCATTGGTATTAAGAACAAGGTTTGGAAAGACGACAAATAGATGTTGTATAATATATATTATGTTAAATAGAGTTTTGGATAAAATAAAAGAGAGCAGTTAAATCTACTCTCCTCTATTATTATAAAATCATGTGATTACTTACACTGGGCAAGTACATTGTTCAGATTATTCAAATTCTCTTTCACCTCAGCTGAATCTGGTTGAGATTCTAGACATTTCTCAAAGAACGGCTTAGAATCCTGGAACTTAGCACAAGCTTTAGCTTCAATCTCAGCACCTTTTTCCTGGTAGGTTTTCATATCCATAGCATCAACTTCTTTTTTCACCTTTACGGCTTCGTTGAAGTGTAAAACAGCTAAACTAAAGTTCGCATCGTAATGCGTTGGATCAATCTTTAAGATGTCATGGTAAATTTCTTCAGCTTTTGCTGTATTTCCTTGATTATCATAAAGTAGACCGAGGTTCAACTTAACATTTGTATTTGAAGGATCATTCGCTGATAGCTCTTCAAGGTCTGCAATTGCCTTATCTAACATATCATTTTGAATGTAGATATTAACCAACTCCCCTCTTAGGTCTTTGTTATCTGATTTATCAATTCCTTTCTGTAACCAACCGATAGCTTCATCGATATTTCCTTCAGCCTTAGCCATGTTGCTTAAGGTATAGAAAGCAGATGCATCATCCCCATTAGCCTTTTCGATATAATGGATAAATGCTTTTTTCGCCATTTCTGTATCGCCAAGTTCATTCGAAGAAATACCGGCGTATAGAGAGGTTAATGTATCACTTGGGTCTACTGCATATCCGATATGGAAATATTCAGTTGCTTTTTCAAGGTTACCACTGTTATAATGAGCAACACCTTGGTTTACAATTGCTGAATACATTAACTGTCCGTGCATGACTTCGTCAATCTTGTCAGCCATTTTGCCATCCGTATCTAATTCTTTAGCCTTGTGAATTGCATCCCAGGCTTTGATGGCAGAAGCAGAATCTGCTCCACATGCAGTAGTATAATTGGCGTAAGCCTCACTAAGTTTTACCCATGTAGAAGCTTTGATACCTCTTTTCGGGTGCTCAGAACTTTTAAGTAATGGCTTTAAGGTATTCTCTAAGCTTTCACATTGAGCATTTTTGGTAAGATCTTCTATGCTTTGACCATTTGCTAGAAATGATGCAGATACAAGAGCTAATCCTAAAACAAGTTTTTTCATTAGGTATGTAATTGTTAGTTCTTTACTTTATTTTCAGTCTTTTGACTTACGACTGCGAAAATAGTTTATTTATTCGTGCTGTTTTAACAAGACCTTAACAAACTACTCTTCACTTGTCGAATTTTCTTCACTTTCACCGTTTTCGTCGACTTCTCCTCCTTCTGACTCTTCATCTTCCTCTTCTTTAACAATTCTTGTTACCGAAGCAATACCGTCATTTGAGTTCAGTTTTATGAGTTTAACACCTTGTGTAGCTCTACCCATAACTCTCAGATCGGACACGCTCATTCTAATTAAGATTCCTTTGATCGTGATAATCATCAAATCATCTTCATCAGTAACTTCTTTGATGGCAACAAGTTTCCCTGTTTTATCTGTGATGATCCCTTGGCACCGCGAGAAGTAGTTCTGTTGATTCTAATTAAGATTCCTTTGATCGTGATAATCATCAAATCATCTTCATCAGTAACTTCTTTGATGGCAACAAGTTTCCCTGTTTTATCTGTGATGTTCAGAGCTTTTACTCCCTTGGCACCGCGAGAAGTAGTTCTGTATTCTTCTATATCAGATCGTTTACCGTAACCATTTTCTGAGACTACCATTAACTGAGCATCATCTCTAGAAACGCAAACCATACCGATGGCATGATCTGTTTCTGATAATTTGATTCCTCTCACTCCGGTAGCTCCCCTACCCATGGCTCTTATCTGCGATTCATGGAAACGTACGGCTTTGCCTTCTGAGGCACCAATGATGATATGATTATCACCATTCGTCAGTGCAACGTCCAGAAGTTGATCACCTTCGTTGATATTGATAGCAATGATACCATTCACTCTCGGACGAGAGTATGCTTCCAGCAATGTTTTCTTAACGGTACCTTGTTTAGTACACATGATGATGTAATTATTATTGATATAATCATCATCAGTCAATGTCTTGACATTAAGAACGGCCTTAATTGAATCATCAGACTCAATATTGATCAGGTTTTGAATGGCTCTACCTTTTGAGGTTTTATTGCCTTCCGGAACCTCAAATACACGTAACCAGAACAATTTACCTTTCTCGGTAAAGAATAACAGGTAGTTATGGTTGGTAGCTGAGAATAAATGCTCTGTGTAATCAGAATCTTTAGTTTTAACTCCTCGGGAGCCTACACCACCCCTATTTTGGGTTCTGTATTCATGAAGAGGGGTTCTTTTTACATAACCCTCGTTAGAAACTGTCACCAGCATTTCATCATCAGGAATCATATCCTCGATATTGAAATCACCACCAGCCATTTCTATTTCAGATCTACGGTCATCACCGTATTTCTCTTTAATGTCTTCCAGATCTTCTACAATAAGCTCTTTCTTCACATCTTCAGAGGCTAAGATTTCGTTTAATCTTTCGATCAACTTTTTAATCTCTTCGTATTCTGCAATAATCTTATCTCTTTCCAGACCAGTCAAACGCTGTAAACGCATGTCCAGAATAGCTTTGGCCTGAATTTCTGAAAGCTCAAATTTGGTCATTAGACCCTCTCTTGCTTCATCTGGGTCTTTAGAAGCTCTGATGAGAGCAATGACCTCATCCAGGTTATCGAGTGCAATCAATAAACCTTCTAGTATGTGAGCTCTTTTCTCAGCTTCTTTTAGTTCGTATTCTGTTCTACGTGTAATCACATCAATTCTGTGATCAACGTAGTGGCCAATCATCTCTTTAAGGTTCAGCGTAAACGGTCTACCTTTGACAAGGGCCACGTTATTGATACTGAAAGATGATTGTAGCTGGGTATATTTATAAAGGTTGTTTAAAACCACGTTAGGTACTGCGTCACGCTTTAAGTCGTAAACGATTCGCATACCTTGTCTATCAGACTCATCTCTGATATCTGAGATACCTTCAATTTTCTTTTCATTGATCAGTGCAGCCGTCTTTTCAATCATCGACGCCTTATTGACCATGTATGGTATTTCTGTTACCACAATCCGTTCTCTTCCTGTTTTGCTGGTTTCAAAACCGGCTTTAGAACGAATCACAATTCGTCCTCTACCTGTTTCAAAGGCAGACTTAACACCAGAGTAACCGTAGATGATACCGCCGGTTGGGAAATCGGGTGCCTTAACATGAACCATCAGGTCTTCTATGCTCAGTTCAGGATTGGCGATGTATGCCTTAATCCCTTCTACTACCTCAGTAAGGTTATGAGGAGCCATATTGGTAGCCATACCTACCGCAATACCACTTGTACCATTCAGTAGCAGGTTTGGTATTCTTGCTGGCAAAACGGACGGCTCACTTAGTGAATCATCAAAGTTAGGTTGGTAGTCAACCGTCTCTTTATTGATATCGGCCAGCATTTCCTCAGCAATTCTCTTCAGACGAGCCTCAGTGTAACGCATGGCAGCTGGTGAATCACCATCCACAGAGCCAAAGTTTCCTTGGCCATCAACTAACGGATAGCGTAATGACCACTCTTGGGCCATTCTAACCATGGTGTCATAAACTGAAGAGTCACCATGTGGGTGATATTTACCTAAAACCTCCCCTACAATACGGGCAGATTTCTTATATGGTCTGTTATGATAAACGCCAAGCTCAGACATACCATAAAGTACACGTCTGTGAACAGGCTTAAATCCATCTCTTACATCTGGTAAAGCACGCGATATAATCACCGACATCGAATAATCGATGTAGGCTCCACGCATTTCGTCTTCAATGTTAATAGGGATGATATTTCCTCTTGGACTTGATTCTGGTATCGGGTTCTCGTTTTCCTCTGCCATAAATTAAATTGCGAAGAATTTTAAGGTATTTGTTGTTTGAAATGAGGGCCTTTACCCTCCTCTTTAATTGATCAAAAATAGCCATTTTTGGCCGCTGATCATAATGTTTTTTTCCACAAGTCAGGACGTCTTTCCTTGGTCCTTTCAATGGCTTTTTCAGTACGCCAATCTTCTATTTTTTTGAAGTTTCCAGAGAGGAGTATTTCCGGAACTTTAAGTCCCTTATATTCAGCTGGTCTGGTATAAACAGGAGGTGCTAGAAGGCTATCTTGAAAGCTATCTGTCAGAGCAGATGTTTCGTCATTCATGGCTCCGGGTATTAACCGTATTATGGCATCCGTTATTACCGCCGCCGGAATTTCACCACCACTCAAGACATAATCACCTATCGAGATTTCTTTTGTAATGTACTTCTCACGCACTCTTTCATCAATACCCTTGTAGTGACCACAGATGATCATGATATTGCCCGAGAGCGAAAGTTTATTGGCTGTTCTTTGATCAAATACATCTCCGTCCGGAGTCATATAAATGATTTCATCATAATCAGCCTTTGATTTTAAATCTTCTATGCAATTGACAAGAGGTTCTATCATCATCACCATTCCCGCTCCACCGCCAAAGGCATAATCATCTATTTGTCGGCTTTTTCCTATTCCGTAGTCTCTCAGGTCAATGATATTGACACTGACCTTCCCTCCTTCTCTGGCTCGTTTGACTATAGAATGAGCAAAAAAACCTTCAATAAGACCAGGTAATGCTGTTATGATGTCTATTTGCATTGGTTTACTCAGTGTATAGGTCAATTAAACCATCTGGAAGATTCACAAGAAGCGTCTTCTTCTCTCTATTGATTGTTTTTACGATATCATCTGAAACAGGGACTAGGATTTCATTCTCGCCAATATTAAAGGCAATTAAGTCCTGGCCTGAGCCTTCATATACTTTGGTGATAGTGCCCAGCGTTTCGTTATTTTCTTCGCTTATTAATTCAAAACCGATGATTTCGTGATAATAAAATGAGGTGTCATCATCCAGCTCAGGCAGGTTATCCATAGGTAAATAGAGCTCCTTGTTGATAATAGAGTCTGTTTCTTCAATGGTGTCTATATCCTCAAACTTGGCGATTGATTTTTTTCCTCTTATCTGAATATTTTCCAGGAAATAAGGCACGAGTTCTTTACCAAACTTTAGAAATACAGAATCTAGTTCTGCATATAGCTCTGGCTCATCTACGTCAAGCCATAGAATTACCTCACCTTTGAGGCCGTGAGTCTGCGTAATTTTTCCCAGAAAAAAACAGTCGTCCGTTGTCATGTTTTTCTTTTATAGTTTCCTGTAAATGAAAAATCCCCACTAAAATAGTGAGGATTTTTACAGGAAGTTGAATTCCTTATTCTTTTTCGCCTTCTTCAGCGGCAGCATCAGCAGCCGGTGCTTCAGTTGCTTCTTCAGCAGGAGCTTCTTCTGTAGCTTCCTCGCCAGCAGCTTCTGCAGCCTTAGCGGCCTCAGCAGCTTCAGCTTCTGCAATTAACGCAGCTTCTGCTTCTTTTTTCTTAGCCTCAATATCTTCTTTCTTCTTACGCTCTGCAGCTAGAGCAGCTTTCTTAGCAGCGTCTTTATCCGAAGATAATTTAGCGATTCTTTCTTCTCTAGATTTTTCTTTCTCTCCTTTCCAAGCTTCTAATTTCTTGTCAGCTTCTTCCTGAGAGATAGCTCCTTTTACCACACCTACCTGAAGGTGCTTTTGAAGCATCAAACCTCTTACAGATAAAATCTTACGAGTAGTATCTGTTGGCTGAGCACCGGTCATTAACCAGTAAAGTGCTCTTTCGTCGTTAAGTTCCAGACCCGCTGGAGTAACGTTCGGGTTGTATTGACCCAATTTTTCAATAAACTTACCGTCACGAGGAGCTCTGGCGTCTGCCACTACGATGTTGTAGATTGCTCTTTTCTTGCGACCGTGTCTTGATAATCTGATTTTTACAGCCATAATCTTGATTTAATGGGGATCCCGTCCCCGGTTTAATTTTCGGAGTGCAAAAGTACTAATACTTTGATAATAATAAAACTACACTCCCTAAATAATTAAAAGAAACAGGCCTGTAAGCCGAATTCTGTCTTCACCAAAGTGACTCCTATCATTTATCTGGGATTTTGATTGCTCAAAACCTCTATCAATCTACCCACCCCAACGACCGAGGTCTCCACCGAGCAAATGGAAATTTGAGGTTTATTTGATCTTTCAGCTCATGAGGTTTACCCTGCTACTGATGTCACCACCAGCACGGTAGGCTCTTACCCCACCTTTTCACCCTTTCCCCGATAAATCGAGGTGGTATATTTTCTGTGGCACTTTCTGTAGACAGGCTGTTCCCGGCCTGCCTCCTACCCGTTAGGTAGCATGATGCTCTTAGCTGTTCGGACTTTCCTCTCCGATATTCTTCGGAGCGATAGGTCAGCCTGTTTCAGATGCAAACTTACGCCTATTCTAGAGTTTAATACTTAAATCTCCTTTAATATTCACGATCGTCATCAGACCTTCTGGCTGAAGGCTTACGCCCATAGGAATAATTTCATCGATACCGCCATCCAGCTGAATGCCGTTTGATAGCTTAGTTTTCATAAGCTCATTCACGGTAGATTGAGCCATCTCAAATATGGGATCAACAGGAATACCAAAATCAGATTCAATACTCTTTTCTAAATTTCCTTCCATGGCCCAAAGAGCTGCTTTTTTCAACACATTTTTAGTTTTTAAATCAAACTCCGTGTTTTTGAGAATCAGCTCTCTCTTCTTTTCATCATAGAAAGGGTCTCCTGATAAAAAAATGGTGCCATCCAAATCACCCGTGGTATTGAGTCTGATGATGAGTTTATTGTTTTTTGAGCCATAAACGCCGATGCCTGTTACCTCAATAACCCGTCCTTTTGAGAAAGTATATTTAGTGCTTTTGAACAAGTCATTTGCTATGTTTTCAGCCTGCTGAAATGTTACCCAATTGTATAAATAAACACCAAAACCTTCGGGTAGGTCGGTTACAAACTTGATAGGAGGCAAATCAGTAGAAGTTCTTATGGTTTTCTGTGTTTTACCCACACTGGAATTTATAAATGCTTTAATAGAGACCTTGGTTCTGATTGAATTCTGATCAGTTTTTAATTCAGTCATCAAAATATCCTGGGGTTCTACAGAGGTCCAGATATTATATTCCTCTGAGACTAATTGTGGCGTTTTTAGTTTGTTCCATATACTCAAAACCTGGCTTTTGATATCTATTTGATTGGCTACAGACTCATCAATCATTCTGGCAATTGTTCCTTGGTAATTATCAATCAGATTATTTACAATTCCTGTGATAGGCATTGAAAACCCACCCATTTTTAAACGAGGCTCTGTGATAAATTCAAAACCGTCTGCATTCGTTAGCGTTTTTAGCTCCCAGTTGCTAGATATGAACGGTTTAGAAGAAAAGGCGGCTTTGATCTCAAACTCTGTAGATGGGCTTTGGGTCATGCCCAAAACTTTGACCTGTTTCTCAACAAATACTTTCAAAGGAACCTCAAAACTGAAAAAGCCATTTGCTTTAGCCTTGAATTTTAAATCAGATTGTTTCCAAATCTTGACTTTTAGATCGTCCTGATCGAAACTATCGTCATTATAGAGAAGCCCACTAAACTGCTGGTTTATTTGTTTTTCAATTTCACTTACCTTTAAATCAATAGGAACTGTGATGTATGAAACCTCTTTTTTCAGGCTATCGATTTTGGCCGTATCGTAAACTTCAAAAGGTGACTCTGGGGCTATTTTCTTATTACAGCCTGTAAAGACAATGGCAGTTAATAGAAACAGGCTAAGCCTTAAAATGGATGATGGTAGCACCGTAACCAAACTTTTCTTTTTGGGCATCTTTAAACCATTCAACATATTCAGATTTCGCAATTATTTTATGGATGCTGCTACGCAAAACACCATTCCCTACTCCATGAATAACGGTTAACTCACTCAAATCATTGGCGATGGCATAGTCAAATTCTTTGTTAAAAAATCCTAACTGTTCTTTTAAGAGCTCGAGGTTGTTGGGATTCAGCCCTAATGCTTCTGCATGAAGGTCAATAGTTTTATTCTTTACGAGTAAGCTTGGCTGAAAATACTCATTCTCTTCTTGCTTTATCGTTTCTTCTGTTTTTAAAGATACTTTTGAGGAGTACCCCTTTTTATTGGTATTCCCTATCAAGCCCACATTTTTAAATACAGATGAAGCTTTCAGATGAATGTCTTTTGTGAGCAATGGTTTTGACTGTTCTCCTTTCTTAAATGAAAGTAGCTGGATTAAGAGCTTTGACCATTTGTCAAAATCAGACTTTGGCAGTTCAAGATCTAATTTTACCTCTTCACCTTTTTTACAGTTGCCTGAGCTGAAATTTACAAACGCATTTTTCTTTTTCTGAGATAGAACAAAGTGTACATCAGCGTCAAAATGGTTAATGAGCCAAACTCGGAGCTTCATTTCTGAAACTTCTTCAAAAGCCAAGGTAATGGCTTCTTCATATCTATGAGCAAATAACGAGTCAGGACTACTACTTTCAGTGCTTAATGAGGTTGAAGGGGTTTGTCTGAAGAATTTCTGCTCGTCGTTAGAAACCTTCGCCAGATCAGCAACTGTAACAGGAATTACGAAACCATCAGTGGTTTCTATATCCACGATATTCCCCGAAACTTTCAAAACAACGCCTTCTTCTGAAGAGCGTAACATCCTCACTTTATCACCTACTTCTAATACTCCCATGTTCTAATAAGATCCTTTATATTTTCTAATGCCCCACTCTATCGTAGCTAAAAGCAAAAGTAGAGGAAGTAGCCATTTCAGGTTAATGATTTCTTTTAAATTCTCTACACTTACAAGTCGGGAGGGTACGTCTTCTTGCTGAATGGATTGTACCATTTCATCTAATTGATCCAATTCATAAAACGAACCTCCTGAAGCTTCTGAAATGCTTCTAAGGACATTAAAATCTGCCGTGGTATTGATGCTTTCAAGGTCAATATCACGAATAATAAATTGCCCTCTACTTTCTTCAGGCTTACCCAAAATCGTTGCATTGGCAGTAAAGCTGTAAACACCCGGTTCCAGATTACGAACAGAGAAAAGTGAGTTTTGAGCACTCACTTCATATTCAAAGGTTTGATCAAAGGAAGGCCCTTTAATCTTAAGATTTATCTTTCCTTCAGGTATTTTTTCAAAAAGGTCATTATAGAGTTCAGATTGAAACTCAACGGTTTCATCTAGATTCAGTACATTTTGAGTTGGATAAACTCTGAGCTTATTCTTATCATCCTTAACTGCAATCAACTGGGCCGTTTTTAAAATGATTTCATCAATTGCCGCATGTTCTTCATTTTCGAAGTACTCTTCTAACCGCCATTGCCAGAGCCCTTCTGCAGCTAAAACCGCGGCTTTTCTATTGGCGGATGTGTTAATGGCCAAGAGTGGTCTTTCAGTAATAACCGAGCCTACTTTTTGATATAAAACTATATCTGAGCCTGGAAATGGACGATAGGTACCAAACGGACTGTTAATGGGTGGGAGTGTATTTAAAACGTCTTCAACCATTCCAGATGTTTGAAAACGATTAAACGATGTATTCTCTGTTCCGGTAACAAGGTCAGTTTTATTTCCTGAAGCAGCTATTCCCAGAACCTCTTGCATCCCATTGAAAAGATTAAGATCGGTCTGTGCACCGAGAACAAAAAAGGTGGGCTTCATTTTAGCCAGCAACCTGCTTACAACCGAGTTTTTGTCCGTTTTTGAAGGTAATTGATGGAGAATTAATAAGTCAAAATCCTGACCCATAATTTTACTTTGATCATCAAACTGCAGATTGAAAGCAGTAACTTCCATCAATTCATTTTTCTCCAAAATTCCTCTTAAAGCTTTCACATCAGGGTGAGGAGAGTTGGCAAGAATCATGACTTTCTCTTTACCATCAATGATGTCAATAATGAGGTCTCGCGTATTATTTCTAGTATTTGATTCTCCAGAGATCGGGAGAACCTGAACCTGATACCTTTGTTTTCCTATGTCCTTTGCAGGCAGTTTGAAGGTTAATTGCTGAAAATCGTCATCATTTTTGAAAGTGACATTTTGTTGCCTAAGTGTCTCATTGTTTTGTAAAACACGAACCACAGAATTCTGTCCAGATGATAGTTTTGCGGATACATCTACTTTAAGGGTAAAGTCATTTCCTCTATACGCCAGCTTATTGGCCGTTAAGCCTTTGAGGGAAATATCTTTCTTTATTGTAGTGTCACCTACCCCAACCGTTTCCACAGAGTAGGAAAAGTTAGAATTAGTAGGAGTAATACCGGTATTAGCTATACCGTCTGATAGAAGAATGACTTTTTTGAGGTTTTGACCTTCAAACTCATTCTCAATTTTTCTGAAGAACGCCCCTAAGTCGGTTTTTCTGTCATTGAACTTTATCGAATCAGCGTTCTCAATGTCTTCGGCACTGATATTTTTTATGACGAGTTCATAATCAGAATCTTCAAAGTCTTCTTTTGCATTTTCAATAAATGCATTCAACGATTTAAGAGATTCTTTGTCAGCCGAATTCATTGATTTAGAATCATCCAGACCAATTACCAGCACTGGCTTAATACTTCTATTGGAGTATGATCGTAGAAGAGGATTAACCAATAAAAAGCAGATAAGAGCCACTAATGCGGCTCTTATTCCTGCTAGTATATATTTTAAATAACCGGTCTGTTTGGATTCTCTGAAATACAGAGCTGCAGCATATATCAGCCCCACGATAACGCAGACCAATATTAGCCAGGCAGGCTGATTATAAACGAATTCTGATTTCATTAATTCTTGGCTTACATGACCATTCCACCATCTACGGTAAGGGTTTGACCTGTAACGTAAGAAGACATATCTGAGGCTAGGAAGATGCATGCATTCGCAATATCTTGTCCTTTACCTGCTCGTTTTAGTGGAATACCACTTAACCAAGCTTTCAATTGCTCTTCATCCAGTTCTTCAGTCATTTCTGTTTCAATAAAACCAGGTGCTATGGCATTACATCTTACATTTCTGGAGCCTAGTTCTTTGGCTACAGACTTAGTAAATCCTAGAATCCCAGATTTAGAAGCAGCGTAGTTCGCCTGACCGGCATTTCCCATTAAGCCCACCACTGAAGTAATATTGATGATAGAACCACTTCTGGCCTTTAGCATTGGTCGGGTTACGGCCTTTGTGAGGTTAAAAACAGATTTTAAGTTGATACGTAGTACATCATCCCACTGCTGTTCATCCATCCTCATTAAAAGGTTATCGCGGGTGATTCCTGCATTATTGATAACTACATCGATTTGACCGAAATCAGCCAAAATATTTTTAATTAATTCCTGAGCCGCTTCATAGTCAGAGGCATCTGAGCGGTAGCCTTTAACTTTGGCACCATCGGCAGAAAGTTCTTTTTCAAGGGCCTCTCCTTTTTCTACACTTGAAAGATAGGTGAAAGCAACATCAGCACCTTGTTTTACAAATTCTCTGGCAATGCTGTTTCCAATTCCTCTTGAAGCTCCTGTTATAAGAGCAGTTTTACCTTTTAGTAAGCTCATTTATTGTTTTTTCTGTTTAATCCTTCAATTACGATTACAATTTCACCCTTAATAGGGCGGTCAGCAAAATTAGAAAGAATTTCGGATAACGAACCCCTTACATTTTCCTCATGAATTTTTGTCAATTCTCTGGAAACACAGGCTTGTCTCTCTTCACCGAAATACTCGATAAAATCACTTAAACTTTTCAGAAGTCGGTGTGGTGATTCATAAAAAATCATTGTTCGAGTTTCTGCTGCTAGTTCGGTAAGTTTGGTTTGTCTTCCTTTCTTAACGGGTAAAAAACCTTCAAAAACAAAACTATCAGATGGCAAACCAGAATTCACAAGTGCAGGTACAAAAGCAGTGGCACCAGGAAGGCACTCAACCTCGATTTCTTCTGCTATACATTCTCTAACCAAAAGAAAGCCAGGATCAGAGATAGCTGGAGTACCAGCATCTGAAACCAGACAGATATTTTGATTTTCTTTTAGCTTTTGAATAACTCCTTTAAGGGTTTTGTGCTCATTGAAAATGTGAAAGCTTTGCATGGGCTTCTTTAGCTCCAGATGCTTCAATAAAATGCCAGTTTTACGTGTATCCTCGGCCAATATGAGATCAGCCTCTTTTAAAAATCGAATAGCACGAAGTGTAATATCTTCGAGATTTCCGATAGGTGTAGGTACAACGTGTAAGGGCATATTGAAATGAAAAAATACTTTCTTAAAATTTGGACTGAAAATTGCACCGCTAGATCATAACTATTAATCAACCACTTATGATCATTATTACTCTACTTATTCTTATTGGTGCCGTGTTTTTCGCATTGCTTAAAGATACCAAAGATGAATTGACTGTACCAAGAAGTTATTTGAACGATTTAAGAAGTAAACCCAAGTCTACAAACTTCTAGTGCAAAAGACATTTGTTGAAATCTTGATAAGTATTGATTTTCAACGACTTAACATTCAGGTAATACATGTGGGTCTAAATTCGGGCGAAATTTAACCCGATCTAACACTTTCATAGACTATAACACAA
Organism: Jiulongibacter sp. NS-SX5; assembly: GCF_052828545.1. The sequence continues at coordinate 738,361 of NZ_CM128248.1, read as the reverse complement.
TAGTTTCAATGTCTATAAATGTTGAAACAATTGTTTAATTCTCTGATTATGAGACTATTTTATCAATAGACTCGGCCAGCTTTCTGTCTTTATCAGTAATTGAATTACCGGCATCATGAGTGGTCAATTCAATCTTCACTTTATTCCAGGTATTTGACCACGTTGGATGGTGATTCTGTTTTTCGCAAAGTATGGCTACTCTTGTCATGAAACCAAAGGCTTCAGAAAAGTTTTCGAATTCAAAAGTTTTGACCAGTTTGTCGTCCTCAGTATTCCAGCTCATAGTCACTACTTTAGTCTCACTTTTACAGCATTTGAATGACCTTGAAGTTGTTCTTCTTCCGCCATTTTGCTCACAACAGGCCCAAGTTTTTGTAGGCCATCCTTACTAATTCTTTGATAAGTAATCTTTTTCACAAAACTATCAACCGAAACACCTGAATAAGCTTTTGCAAAGCCGTTAGTAGGTAAGGTATGATTGGTACCAGAGGCATAATCTCCGCAAGACTCCGGTGTGTAATGACCTAAAAATATGGAACCAGCGTTAATGATCTTCTCTCCTACCTCATCAGGATTGTCAACAGACAAAATGAGGTGTTCTGCAGCATATTCATTTAAAAGCTCAATGGCCTCTTCCTGATTATTGAAATAGATAATCTTGGAGTTCTCCAGTGATTTAGAGGCCAGTTCTTTTCTCGGAAGTTCTGCTAGTTGATTTGAAATCTCGGTTTTTATTGTCTCAATTCCATCTTGGTCAGTAGTTACCAGAACTACCTGGCTGTCAATTCCATGTTCGGCTTGAGATAGTAAGTCTGCGGCCACAAAAGCAGGATTTGACGATTCGTCCGCTAAAACAGCCACCTCTGATGGTCCGGCTGGCATATCGATAGCCACGCCCTCTTTACTTACCAATTGCTTCGCAGCTGTTACATATTGATTACCAGGACCAAAGATTTTGTATACCTGAGGTACGGTTTCAGTGCCATAGGCCAGAGCTGCTACAGCCTGAGCTCCTCCTATTCTAAATACTCTGGAAACACCACATTTTAGAGCACAATAGTAAATAGCCGGGTGATTGCTTGGCGAGCAAAGTATAATCTCTTTAGAACCAGCCAGTTTGGCAGGAATCGCCAGCATTAAAACAGAAGAGAATAGAGGAGCTGTACCTCCAGGCACATAAATACCTACCTTCTCTATACCGACAGACTTTCTCCAACATTCCACACCGGGCATTGTTTCTATCACATCCGGTTCTGATAATTGACCTGAATGAAACTTGGTGATGTTGTCAATGGCCTGGTCTATTGAAGACTTTAGCTCTTCATCAAGTTTTTCACCTGCTTTTTGTAACTCCTCTTTTTTGACCTCGAAATCATTAAGTAAAATATTGTCAAAGTCTAAGGCAAATTTGCGAATAGCTTCATCTCCCTGATGCCTGACAGCATCAATTATTGGGATAACTCTTTGCTCTATTTCAGCCATATCAGCCGTAGGTCTGGCCAATATCTTCTTCCAGTCTTTTCTTTCGGGGTTAAAGAACTCTTGCATGATTTTACGAAATCATTTTCTCAATAGGAATAACCAAAATACCTTCTGCTCCGGCTTCTCTCATGGTTTCAATGTTTTCCCAGAAGTCGCTTTCTTTTAAAACCGAATGTATAGAGCTCCAGCCTTCTTGCTTCAATGGAGTGATGGTAGGACTACGCATTCCCGGCATTACTCTGATGATATCGTCAATTTTAGCATTCGGTGCATTTAGCAATACATATTTATGGCTTTGGGCCTTCTGAACTGCGTTGATTCTGAATAGTAGACTTTCCAGTAAAACTCTTTTTTCATCCGAAAGCCCTTTGTTGGAAATCATAAGAGCTTCAGATTGGAAAATCTCTTCGACTTCTTTCAAGCCATTGCTGAGCAAAGTACCTCCTGTACTTACGATATCACACACACCTTCTGCAAGGCCTATACCCGGAGCTATCTCAACAGAGCCGCTTATGATATGTATCTGAGCATTGACGCCCTTCTTATCCAAATACTTTTTCAGAAGATTAGGATAAGATGTAGCAATACTTTTTCCTTCAAAATATTCTATACCTGGGTAATCTACTTCTCTGGGAACTGCTAACGATAACCTGCACTTTGAAAAACCAAGTGCCTTCGCCGTATCCACATCTTTACCATACTCTACAAGGACGTTCTCCCCTACTATTCCTACATCTGCTACGCCATCTTCTACATAGCCTGGAATATCATCGTCTCTGAGAAAAAGAAAATCTGCCGGGAAGTTTCTGGAAGTAGACTTTAATTTACTTTTTCCTACTTCAAATTTGATCCCACACTCTTTGAATAATTTAATGGAGTCGTCACTAAGCCTACCTGATTTTTGGATGGCTATTTTGAGATTGCTCATTCAGTTTTTATTTACCGTTATAATGGGCCTCAAAGGTAAAGAAGGCTTTTAGCCGTGGCAAGAAAGAACTTGTTTTAAATTAATTTTCAATATTTTTTGAAAATTCAATTCTAAAGAGTTAGATTTGGGAACAGTGCTTTTCAAAATAATCCTAAACAGAACCAAATGAGACAATTAGCCTACTATTCAAAGACGCGGAAAAAAGCGAAATACCAATCAAAGATTATAACACTCTTGACAGGCTTTATCATTTTAAGCTTGTTTATCTTTTCATTTATCAGTCTCTGATAGAAAAACTTATAGTTTTGCTCCAAAAATAGAGCAATATGAGAATCGGAATAATCGGTATGGGAGACATGGGGCAGTTGTATGCCCGAGTATTTTCTCGAGCTGGTTATTCTGTGTATGCCTGCGATCTACCTGAAAATATTGAGACTTTAAATTCAATTTTTAAGGATGATTTAGAGGTTGCTATTTTCAATGAAATTGAGCCCGTAGCAGCTCAATCTGACTTCATCATCTTCAGTGTAGAAACTTCAAAAATTGATCAGGTTGTTTATGAAGCAGCTAAGTTTATCAAACCAGGTCAAATAGTAGCTGGTCAAACCTCAGTAAAGACACCTGAGATCAATGCTTTCAAAAAGTATCTGGATACCAATGTCAACATAGCTACGCTTCATTCGCTTCATGGTCCTCATGTAGATCCGGCAGGTCAAACTTTAGTTCTTATTCCTGAGCGTATATCGGAGAAAGACTTTGAGGAAGTAAAGACAATGTTCGAGTGTTTTGGGTCAAAGATTGAGATTCTTGAATCAGGTGCGGCTCATGATCAGATGATGGCTGACATTCAGGTAGTTACTCATATTGGTTTTGAGAGTATAGGTACATCGTTTATGCATATGGGTGTTTTCCCTTGGGAGAATCCATTACTCAATAGCGGATTAGATAACCTCAAACTGCTTCTTACACTTAGAATTTACAGTTATAAACATCATGTGTATGCCGGAATGGCCATGCAAAACCCTTTCTCCAAATCGGATGTAAGAGCCTATGCTATGGCTGAGAATGATATTTTCGGCTGTATGATCTCCGGAGAAAAGGATGAACTGAAAGACCTAATCTATCAGGCGAGAGACCTAGTATTCAAAGATTTTAATGGTTCATTGATGCTGAATGATGATCTTATGAAGGAGTTTTCACTGAATCCGCCTAAAGAACACAAGCCAAATTCACATTTAAGTTTGATGGCCATGGTGCTTACCTGGGCACGATTAGGAACAAATCCATATCATAATTTGATCTGTCAGACACCTCCTTTTAAACTTCGGGTAGGAATGGCCGAATATTTGTTCTTAAATAAAGAGTTACTTGATGAGAGTATTGAAGCAGCCGTAAATGATTTGACGATTAGGAAAGATGATTTGGCTTTTCATACTGCGGTGCAAGAATGGGCTCATATCGTAGAGAGTGGAAATGAAAAAGGTTATAACGATCATTTCATGAAAACGAAAGAGTTTTTGAAAGATCGACTGGAAGAAGGTAGAAAACTAAGCAGTATGCTTATTGAAAGAATAAAGGATGTTGAAAGTTGATTTATCTACATATGATAATTCCTGGTATCAACCCGGATCTTTAGTAAAGCGTACCTTATGGCATATTGTAGGTCGTATCTTTATCAACACTTATTTGCCTATTCCGATGACAATAAAAAGAACGGTACTGAGTTCATTTGGTGCTAAGCTTGGAAAAGGTGTGATAATTAAGCCGAAAGTAAACATAAAGTATCCGTGGTTTTTGGAAATTGGAGACTACAGTTGGGTTGGTGAGAAAGTATGGATAGACAATCTGACAACTGTGAAAATTGGAGCTAATTGCTGCCTTTCTCAGGGTGCAATGCTGCTCTCAGGTAATCATGATTTTAATAAAAGCACTTTTGATTTGATCACCAAAGAAATAGTTTTAGAAGACGGTGTCTGGGTGGCCGTGCGAAGTATAGTAACTGGTGGTGTAACCATGCAAAATCACTCTATGCTTGCAGGCAATAGTGTATTATCAAAAGGTACTAAACCTTATGAAATATGGAGGGGAAATCCTGCAGAATATGTAAAGAATAGGGAAATAGTGAAATGAATTCCCGTAAAATAAAGTTTCGGGCTTGGAATAGTACAAAATTTCGTCCTGAGTCAATAATTCTCTAATTTTGGAGGGTTCTAAACAAAAGTGCATTAATGAATCTTGTTCTTGAAGAACTAATTCGTGATAAAAATATCCAGGTCATTCTGACGATGGTTGTCTCTTTAGCCGTCACCTGGAGAGCTACTCCCGTAATCAGAAACATCTGTATTATGAGAGGACTCATGGAGAATCCTGTAAAGCGAAGCTCTCACGAAAGCCCTACTCCTACCTTCGGTGGTGTCGGAATTTTTGCCGGAACACTAATGGGTTATATGATCTGGAACTTTAATGATGAAGAACATTTGGTTCATAGAGTTCTTGCTGGTTTAGTAATTTTATTCTTTTTGGGCTTGAAAGATGATATGTACGCACTGGCTCCCTTAAAGAAAATTGCGTCTCAAATTTTAGCAGCTTTACTTGTTGTAGTCGGAAGTGATCTAAGAATAAACTCATTCTTTGGAATTGTAGGTATTCATGAGATTCCCTACTTCGCGAGTGTTATGGTAACGATCTTCATCTTTGTTGCTTTAATTAATGCATTCAACCTTATCGATGGTATTGATGGTTTAGCTGGAGGTATCGGGATGATTGCCAGTGCTGGCTTTGGTTTTTGGTATTTATTGAATGGATATTGGTCTATGGCGGCATTAAGCCTTTCGCTTTCTGCTTCTTTATTGGGCTTTTTAAGATATAATTTCTCTAAAACCAGTAAGATATTCATGGGAGACACTGGCTCCTTGATTGTGGGATATTTGGTGACTGTCTTAGCCATTAAGTTTATTCAACTTAATGAGTCTTATAATTTCTCACCAGACGGTCACTACGTAAGTGCTCCTGTTCTAACAATAGTAATTCTAAGCGTACCAATTTTTGATACGCTGCGTGTATTTGGTTTGAGGATTCTGAAAGGAAAATCACCTTTCGCGGCAGATAGACTTCATTTACATCACCTGTTGGTAGATAACGGTATGGGCCATGTGGCAGCAAGTTTAACTCTGTACGCACTGACCATTGGATTAACAGTCTTTACCTATTATTTGAGGACTTTTTTCAATAATACCGCACTTTCACTTTATGTAATAAGTGTATTCTCACTGTATCTGATCGTCTGTAGTTGGTTAGAAGTGAGAAGGTTTAAAGGTCATAAAGCCAAAAAGACCCAGGAACTAATGAATGGAAAATCAAAGTCCCTGGATCTTGAAAGTTCTATAAGCCCTAATTAATCGGGCTTTACTTTATTCCCACTCTATAGTAGCAGGAGGCTTAGAACTGATATCGTAAACTACTCTGTTTACGCCTTTTACATTATTTATTATATCGTTGGATACTTTTCCTAAGAATTCATAGGGTAGATGGGCCCAGTCCGCTGTCATTCCATCTACACTGGTTACCGCTCTTAAAGCTACTACGCTTTCGTATGTTCTTTCATCTCCCATTACACCAACACTTTGTACCGGTAATAACATGGCACCTGCCTGCCAAACTTGATCATAAAGACCGTGCTCTTTCAGGCCGTGAATAAAGTGATAGTCTACCTCCTGAAGGATTCGGACCTTTTCTGCAGTAATATCACCAAGAATACGAATTCCTAAACCAGGACCAGGGAAAGGATGTCTTTTTAGAATATTGTCCGGCATGTGAATGGCTCTACCCACATCTCTTACCCCATCTTTGAAAAGAAGTTTTAGAGGCTCTACCACCTTAAGTTTCATGTAGTCTGGCAGACCACCTACGTTATGGTGAGATTTAATTGTAACTGAAGGGCCTTTAACAGAAACTGATTCTATAATATCCGGGTAAATTGTACCTTGACCTAACCATTTGACATCTTTAATCTGATGAGCCTCATCATCAAAAACATCAATGAAAGTCTTACCAATAGCTTTTCTCTTATCTTCTGGGTCAGTAAGACCTTTTAAAGCATCATAGAAGCGGTCTTTGGCGTTTACACCTTTTACATTAAGGCCTAATCCTTTGTAAGATTCCAGTACTTCATCAAACTCATTTTTGCGAAGCAAACCATTGTCTACGAAAATACAGAATAAATTTTTACCAATAGCCTTATGGATGAGCATAGCAGCTACAGAGGAGTCTACCCCACCTGAGAGTCCTAATACCACTTTGTCATCACCTAGTTGCTCTTTTAACTCGGCCACAGTCATTTCTACAAATGAGTCAGATGTCCAGGTTTGGCTACAGCCACAAACATCAACCAGGAAGTTTTGAAGCAATAGTTTCCCGTGCTCTGAATGTGTTACTTCCGGGTGAAATTGAATACCAAAAATCTGCTGGTCATCAAACTTAAATGCTGCTACTTTTACTGAGTCAGTTGACGCAATAATGTGTGCATTTGATGGAAGATCAGTAATGGTGTCACCGTGAGACATCCATACCTGAGAGTCAACCGGAATCCCTTTGAAGATGATATTATCATCAGATTTCTCGGTCAAAATCGCTCTACCGTACTCTCTGGTGGTAGATGCTTGCACATTGCCCCCCATGGTTTGAGCTAGTAGCTGTGCACCATAACAAACGCCAAGAAGAGGTACTTTTTCAATGATAGACGCAGTGTCAATTCGTGGAGACTCTTCATCACGAACACTACATGGGCTCCCTGAAAGAATGACCCCTTTGACGTCTGAGCCGATTTCAGGGATATTACTAAATGGGTGTATTTCACAATAAACATTTAATTCTCTTACTCTTCTGGCAATGAGCTGAGTGTATTGAGAACCAAAATCAATGATGATTATTTTTTCTTCCATTAGTTAAAATCTGGGTATAGAAGGTGCTTAGATCGTTTTATTTTAAATTTATTTATATCGTCTTGCCACTTACTTTTGACTTCTTCTGCAGTTTTTCCATCTTTAAGGTCTTTCAGTAGCCAATCATTTCCGACCAATAGATTAAAGAACCTTTCATTGGTGAAAAAGCCTTTTTTGTCAGAATATTTCTGGTAAAACTCAAAAAGGTAAGTGATATCAAAGCCTTGTTCATAGGCATTTACTTCCGTCAGGTTTAAACCATAACACTGAATGCCTTCATTTACCGGATTATTGGCACCGGGTTTATCTACCGGAGTAAAGGTATATAGACCTAAGTTTTTGTCCGGTCCGCCAATAACCTGGAACTGAGTATCGGTTCCTCTGCCTACACTTATTTTGGTCGGTTCAAAAAAGCAGATCGAAGGATAAAGTAAAATTGACTGATCATTTGGCAGGTTTGGAGAAGGTTTAATAGGTAGTGAGTATTTGGTCAAATGATCATAATTCTCACAAGTAATTACAGAAAGGTCTGCTTTTTTAGAGGAAGCCCAGCCTTCAGCATTGATCATTTGAGCCAACTCCCCTATGGTCATACCGTATACTACAGGTATGGGATCTATTCCTACAAATGACTCAAAACCTTCTTCTCTTACAGGCCCGTCCACATAATGCCCGTTTGGGTTCGGGCGGTCTAATACGATCAGAGGAATATCGTTTCCAGCAGCTACCCCAATAATATAATGAAGTGTGCTGATGTATGTGTAAAATCGTACTCCTACATCCTGTATATCAAAAACCAAAATATCCAGTCCTTTTAATTGTTCATTTGATGGTTTTTTATTTTTACCATAAAGTGAGACTATCGAAATGCCCGTTTTTTGATCTATTTCGTTATTGATGTGTTCTCCTGCGTCTGCTTTTCCTCGGAAACCGTGCTCTGGAGCAAAAATCTTTTGGACATTGATGCCAAGTGAAATTAAGGAGTCTAGAAGGTGTGTTTCATTAATCTGTGAAGTATGATTAACCACAAGACCTACCTTTTTTCCTTCCAGTTTTGGAATGTACAGCTCGGTTCGTTCGGCACCTACTTTAATTTTTTCAGGACTATTTGAAGAGTTTGACTTAGCTTTACAGGCCATTGGCGAAACCAATAGACAAACTAGAAAAGACTTAATTAAGAACTGTTTTATCATATATGAAAACTGAACTCTTTCTGGCTCAGAAAATTCGTAAAACCAAAGGTAAGACCTTTTCTTCATCTGTCATCAATATTGGCATTGCAAGTATTGCCATTGGCGTAAGTGCTATCATCATTTCTTTCTCTGTTTTACTAGGCTTTAAAAACACTATAAAAGAGAAGCTGTTTAGTATGTCTGGCCACTTACAGATTCGTAAAATTACACTCAATCAATCTTTTGACGAAGTTCCTTTTACAAATAGCGAATCGTTCAGAAAAATTTTAGCTAAGAATGAAAACATAGCTTCAATAAATGCAATTGGTCTGAAATCGGCATTGCTTAAATCTGAGAATGAGATTTCCGGAGTAGTTCTGAAAGGATATGATAACAACTATGACAGTACCTTTTTTAAAGGTAATTTAACAGAAGGCCGCTTAATTTCTTATGAAGATGGCTCTTATGCTAAAGAGATATTAATAAGCGAACGTCAAAAGAATTTACTGGATGTAAAGCTTAATGATGATTTACTCATCTATTTTATTCAGCAGCCACCTCGAGCTAGAAAAGTCAAAATTGTAGGTATCTATTCGACTGGAATTGAGGAAATTGATAAGTCAAACGCCATAGTAGATTTAGATTTGCTTCGTAGAATAAATCAGTGGGATTCTTTACAAATCGGACACTCTGAGGTATTTCTGAAGGATTTAAATCTCGCAGAAAAGACTGTAAGTCAGTTATATGATGAAATTCCTCAAGATTTAGAAGTTAAGGAGGTGAGCAAAATGATGCCCGCTTTTTTCGATTGGTTTAACCTTCTCGATCGCAATATTGTGATAGTTATATTTTTAATCATGGTGGTGGCCAGTTTTAATATGGTTTCAGTGCTTCTGATTATGATCATGGAAAGAACGCCAATGATAGGCCTGCTCAAGTCTATAGGTGCTCAGAATGGCTTTATACAGAAGATATTTGTGGCTAACGCCGTTCAAATTATTCTCAAAGGTCTCCTGATTGGAAATTTGATTGGACTAGGGATTTGTTTCATTCAGGATCAATTAAAACTTATTCCCCTTGATCCTGAAAGCTATTACATGAACTATGTGCCCATTAACTGGAATTGGCCTGTGATAATACTTATCAATATCGGTACAGTCTTAGTGGTGAGTTTGATCGTTAGTCTTCCTACCTGGGCTATTCAGAAAATTACACCTGTAAAAGCCCTAAAGTACAAGGAATAAAAAAAGACCGGTATTGAATAACAACACCGGTCTCCCTGATTATCTATTCTATCATTTAATATCTATCTACTGAAACAGATGACAGTCCGCTGGAAACATCAATAAAGATTTTCTTACTGGCAGAATTAAAATTGTCTGTTCTGTAAGTTGAACTTCCTTCTTTTTTAAAGCCGTCAAAATCTTTTGAATTCAAGGCTCCATCCATGATGATTTCACATCCTACTTCTTCCGGAACAGCGATTGCTACTTTAGCAACACCACTCTCTACATCTACATAGGTTTTGTCCAATAAATCACCCAACTTGACATCAACAGAGGCTGCTCCCGTTTTAATCTCCAGATTCTCAATTTTGTATTCGCTCAAATCAAAATCAAGGTCACCGGCACCGATTGCCAACTCAATATCCCAAAGTGGCTTTTTATTCAGTTTAAGAAAAACTTCATTATGATTGTCATCACTAAAATTGAAAGATTTGTTCTTCCGTTCTCTCATTTCAAATTCTATATCATGAACCCCGTTTTTAAGTCCGTCTGAAATCTGATATGAGCCAAGGTTTAGCAGTGTTGTAGCTCCAAAAACATCGCTTTCGCTTTCTCTAAGGTGAAACTCAGCGGCCCCTCCACCTACCTTAAGCTTAACTTTATCAGCTTTTGATGAATAAGGAATTCCGAAATCTTGTTCCGTTCTATCTCCACGTTCACTTGATGATCCGCTTTCAGACCACTTTTTTCTTTCGTAGTCCCAATCATCATCATCAAAATCAAAATTCAGTTCTGTTTCCAGTTCATCTTTGATTTCTTCAACACCATCTGAAGCTACACTGTAGATAGCTAATGGTATGGCAAATGCTACAAGCAACGCTGTGGTAGGGTTATAAAAAGATCTTCTTTCATGCAGAAGTACCGCTACACCGGCAAGAATAAGTAGAACTGGCCAAAACGCTGCAATCTGTCTAAAGGAGTAGTCGAAATTTATGAAGTCATAATTTAACCCCAGAAATATCACACCTACGGCCACCAGAATTGCTCCCAGGAATATATTGCTCTTTTTCCTCATCGTTTATTATGGTTAAGAGTTCTTTCGATTAGAAAGTATCCTGACTTCCTGTATTTTGGTCATTATAACCGTTATTTGAATCAAAACCGTTATCGTCTTTATCTCTAACGATAATCCATACTCCAAGGCCGATTAAGAATAAAGGCCACATTTTTCCGATGTAATGAAATAGGTTAATGTCAAAGAAGGTGCGGAAGGCAAAGATGGCTCCCAGTACGATAAGGATCACTCCTCCGACAAGATTTCCGTTTTTAGAATGATTGCTCATAGTTGTAAAATTTGTTGTTTTTAATGTTGATGAATCATAGTTGCCGTCTGAGTATGCAAAAACGTTTTCTTCTTCAGGCAGTACAATCCATAAAATCAGATAAGTAATAAATGACGGATATGGTGTAAAAAACAGGATGGCGAATATAATTCTGAATATGACAGGATCTGCCCCGAAATACTCACCAAGCCCTTCGCAAACTCCACCAAGAACTGAATTGCTGTTCTTTATCCGTCTTAGTCGCTTTTTCATGTTTATTTGCTTTTCTTTCAAAACAAAAGTAGAACATCAGTCGGTACTTGGTATTGCAAACTACACGAGTGGTAAGAAGTCTTGATAAGGTGTGAAATACTCGTTTGAAAACTAATAGTCTTCTTCCAGAGCTTCCAGAACATCCATTAGTTCATCATATTGACTAAAACCTGGTCTGGTTTCTTTCTGACCTCTTAAACTCACCCCGTGAATAAGATCGTTTTCCAGAACATCTTCTACGCTTAGATTAGAATCACCTAATTCAATAAAATAAGCGATTTCGGGATCGTCGGCATTGTTTATATCTGAAATAATAAACGCTCCTACTCCTTCTTCAGTAGTAGCCTCCTTAGTTTCAAGAAATATTTTATCAGTGATATCGCTGGCCTTTGAAAGAAGATCTGACGAAGTAATGATTAAAAAATCAGGTTTTAGGTCTTCCCATGGATAGTCTGTAGGCCATTCACTTACTCTCCCTCCTATTTTTGGTCCGCTTAACCAATCTCTTATTTCTTTGATTTTTTCACACGGAATAAAGTCAGGGTGATTTTCATTTAGTTCAAAACTTAGAAAGTCTACCATCATGCCAGCACAATATCTTGCATCTGAAAGGTTAGAAATTCCGTTAACCAAAACCTGTTTTTTTAACATTTCTCTCGTTTTTGAGGGCAAATAAAGAGGCTTAAATACCAAAAGACAAGCGAAGGCAAACTATTGTGCTTAACTTTGCGTTCGAAAGTGTTCAAACAGACACTAAATTAATGACCATTAAACGATGGGCTTTTAACCCATTTAGTTGATATGAGTAAACACGGAAGAGTATTAGTCGCCATGAGTGGCGGTATAGACAGCTCATTAGCAGCTGTTTTATTACATGAACAAGGATATGAGGTCATAGGAATGACCATGAAAACCTGGGATTACGCTGCCTCTGGAGGCAGTAAGAAAGAAACAGGATGCTGCAGCCTTGATTCCATTAATGATGCACGAAATATTGCAGTTAGCCTGGGATTCCCTCATTATATATTAGATATCAGAAATGAATTTGGCGATTATGTCATAGATCATTTTACAGGAGAATACTTAGAAGGACGTACACCTAATCCATGTGTGCTGTGTAATACACACGTAAAATGGGATGCACTACTTCAAAGAGCCAATAATCTTGACTGCGAATTCCTGGCTACCGGCCACTATGCCAATATTAGAGAAGAAAATAGCCGATTTGTCATTTCAAAAGGTCGAGATTTTTTAAAAGATCAGAGTTACGTTTTATGGGGTATTTCTCAGGAAAGTTTATCCAGAACAATATTGCCTTTAGGTAATTTCACTAAGGCTGAGATTAGAGAAATGGCCAAAGAAAGAGGCTTTTATGATCTTGTCAATAAGTCAGAATCATATGAAATCTGTTTTGTACCTGATAATGACTACAGAGGTTTCCTGAAAAGAAGAGTCGAAGGACTGGAAGAACAAGTTGCCGGAGGTAATTTCGTGATGGAAGATGGAAAAGTTGTTGGCACACATCAAGGCTATCCATTTTATACCGTAGGACAGCGTAAAGGACTTGGTATTGCTTTAGGTCACCCGGTCTATGTTACAGAAATACGAAAAGATACCAATGAAGTTGTTCTTGGTACAGAAAAGCATCTCATGCGAAACGCCATGCATGTAGGTAAATTGAATCTTCAGAAGTATGCCGACTTATCAGATACCTCTTTGGAGACCATTACCAAAATTAGGTATAAAGATGCTGGTTCGGCTGCCATGATAAGTCAAATAGCTCCTGATAAGATAGATGTACACTTCAATGAGCCGGTAAGTGCCATCGCTCCTGGTCAGGCTGCGGTTTTCTATGAAGAAAATGATGTAATAGGTGGTGGCTGGATTTTAAAGAGTTATACCATCTAAATATACAATTGGTACGTATTTTGATTATTTTGCGGATACAAACCCCTGAAAAGTGAAAATACTACCATTTGTTTTACTGGCTTTCTTGCTGGCTTCGTGTAGTCTAAATAAGATAAAGCCTGGTTCTGTTACCACTATTAGTGGAACCTATGTTTCTGAGCCTATTAATATCCAAACAGACTTTAATTCGTACTCTTTAAAGCTGGTTTTGTCTTTTGATGAAAATAGCGAAAATGGTGATTTTAATGCCAGACTAGAGACGCTAGACTCAGGGTTAAGGGCTGTGGAAGATATTACAGGAGAGTTTGAAAACATTTCTGATACACCTGAGACAAACCTTTTAATAAAAAATGTACCTCTATTGAGCTTAAATACTCAATCAGTTTTTATTCTCAATGCTCAAGGGAAACTGAATAAAAACGAAGGTAGATTAGAAACATTGACCATTTTATCAGATTCTGAATCGGATTTTACACACCGCGGAACTTTAAACTTCACTCCTTTAGCTGAAGATTAGCCAAAAACATATATCCGCATTCATCGTATAATACGTACTTTTACATAGAATCATGAGATCTATGCATAAAGTACTTCTTAGCTTATTCCTTTTTACCTCATTTATTGCCAAAGGGCAACAGAAATATTTCGTTTTATTTAACGATAAGGCTGATTCTCAATATTCTGTTGATAGACCTAACGAATTTTTGTCTGATCGTGCTATTTCCAGAAGACAGAAGGAACAAGTTGCCATTACACAAGACGATTTACCGGTAAATACTTCTTATCTAACTGGTTTAGAGCAGAATGGTGCAAAAATTCTATTTGTGAGTAAATGGTTTAATGGTGCGGTTATAGAGATCAATAAAGCCAATCTGAATCAAATCTTGAGTCTTGATTTTGTCAAAGGCTTGGAAGGTGAGTACTCCAACGGCTTGGAAGGCCCTAATGCCAGGAAAGGCAGAAAAGGTACCAAAGACATAGAGTTGTTTTCAAATTTTGATGCGGGCACAGCTGCAAATCAATTAGAAATGCTGGGAGCAGATATTATGCATGAGCAGGGTTATGTCGGCCAGGGTGTCCTAATTGGTGTATTAGATTCAGGATTTCCGAATTTACCGGCATTAACGGCCTTTAGTCATCTTTTTGAAGAGAATAGGATATTAGACACATATGATTTTGTGAGCCAGGAAGTAGATGTTTATGATGATCATTATCATGGTACTCATGTACTAAGCTGTATTGCAGCTGAAATCAGTGGCCAAATCAGAGGAACAGCACCCGGAGCTTCATTTTTATTATATACCACCGAAAATGTGGCTTCAGAGACTAGAATGGAGGAAGTTAACTGGTTGATAGCAGCTGAAAGAGCAGATTCTATTGGTGTAGATATCCTTACTTCATCCTTAGGGTACAGTGATTTTCAAGGACAGGAACAAGATTATTCTTATGAAACTCTGGATGGCAAAACGGCCTTAATTACTAAGGCCGCTGAAATAGCAGCTTCAAAGGGTATTTTGGTAGTAGCTTCAGCAGGCAATGAAGGTAATGGAGCTTGGAAATATGTGACACCACCTTCAGATGGCCCTAATGTTATAGCAGTAGGTGCTGTAAGTGCAGATCAGCAGTATGTTGGATTTAGCTCAGTAGGTCCTTCATTCGATGGAAGAATTAAGCCGGATGTATCTGCTAAGGGTTTGGGAACTACGCTGGCAAGCACTAATAATGCAGTTGGAACAGGAAACGGTACTTCATATGCAGCTCCGCTTGTAACCGGCCTTATTGCCGGAATGAAGAGTGCTTTTCCGGATTTAACTGCTAGTCAGATTAAAGAAATTCTGCTTAAGTCCGGTTCACAGGCCGGGCAGCCAGACAATTTACTTGGTTATGGTGTACCTAATTTTGTAAGGGCTAATGAATTGGCAATGATCCAATCGCTTCTGAATAATACCGAAGAAGACATTTTAATGTTTCCAAATCCGCTAGATCAGGAGGAGTATCTAAAAATTTTAATAGTAGATACGGCCATAGGTGAGAGTTTTGATGTGACTTTGACTGATACCAATGGCAGAGAGATTTATAAAGAAAACTTTAAAAGAAGACTGGTAGAGCTTCCGCTAAAGCAAAAACAAATCCCTACGGGTCTTTATTTATTGAGAATTCAAAACGAGAACTACACCGAAGTGAAGAGACTATTTATCCGATAGTCTTGATAATTAGTCTCTTAATACTCTCTTCGGGTTCTGATGAAAAGAGCTCTTTGAGATCAAACCACTTGAGGTCGTTCGTTTCATGATTTTGAACAAGCTCCTGCTCCTCTCCTATTTCAAATAGAAATCTTATGTCATAGTGATCATGCTCCGGAATCTCCTTTCTGGCTGGTATCTTATGAATATCTACATCAAAAATGTCCATGATATCAAAGCTTGGAAGTAAACCTGTCTCTTCGTGTAGTTCTTTCTTGCTTACAGCGTATACGTTTTCATCGCCGTCACAGTGACCACCAGGCTGTAGCCAACGATTCAGCTTTTTATGATGGATCAGCATTGTCTTGGTCTTTTCTGGATTTACCACCCAGGCAGAGGCCGTAAAGTGCCTTTCTGAGCAAGATCGACTAAAACAATTTTCTGTGGTTTCCAGAAATTCAACCATTTTGGCACGCATTAATTCTTCTGATTCGTCAAAAGCCTGGTAGGCACTTAATTGTTCGTGTAGCTGTACTCTGTTCATCAAAATGTGCTAGTTTTGGCATCGAATTAAGCGAAATCAATGCAAAAGTCAATTCTCTTTGTTGTTTTACTTTTTGGTTCACTAGTTGCCTCTGCTCAAGTTACCCCTCAGCCAAGCCCAGGAGCACGATTTGCTCAAACAGTTGGTATAACCGAGGTGAAAGTGGAGTATTCAAGACCAGGCGTAAAAGGAAGAAAGATTTTTGGTGGCTTATTGCCATATGGCAAAATCTGGAGAACGGGTGCTAACGCATCTACGAAGATTAGTTTCTCAAGCGATGTGCTTATAAATAATTTACCGCTTTCGGCGGGTACTTATGCTGTGATGTCAATTCCGGGTGAAAACACCTGGCAGCTCATCTTTACCACCGATTTAGAAGTAACTGAAGATACGTACAACGAGCAAAAAGATGCTTTGAGACTTCTGTTAAAGCCAACCGAGTGCGATTTTACCGAGTCTTTTACTATAGCGATTACTGAGGTAAATGAAGATCAGGCACTTATGAAGTTCTTCTGGGAAAAAACAGCCGTTCAGGTTGTTATTGGTGTCAATAACCAGATGACGATTGAAAATGCTATTGATGCCAGAAATAACGAAACCGCTGGTGCGTTCCTTCAAGCGGCGGAGTATTTACTTAACCGCCAGATGGACTTGAACAAAGCTTTGGAGTATGTAGAAAAGTCTATTTCTCTTCGACAAACATTTAGAAATACCTGGGTAAAATCGATCATTGTCAGACAAAGAGGAGATACCACTGAAGCATTAAAGCTCGCTTATAAAGCGAAGCATTTAGGTCAGAATGATCCTGTTTATGAGTTTTTCTCAGAAGCTATTGACAAAGCCATAGACGAACTTAGCCAAGAAAATTTACCTACCGAATAGGTGATAAGGCAATTCCATTGGGAGCCCTGCCTACATTGATTTCCTTTTCTATTGAAAAAGTATCAGTATTGATTTTAACCGCAGAGTTACCCTTTTGATTAATGGCAATCGCTGAATTTCCATTCTCAAAGAATTTAATCATATGCGGGTCTTTTTCTGACAGTTGTATCTCAGCTATTTGTTCCCAGACACCGTTTACTTTGAAGACTCTTATCTTATGATTTGATGGATCGCAAACCCATAGTTGCTCTTTTGTCTCATTAAAGGCTGCAAAGCCGGGAGCAAAATCAAAATCTATAAAACCGGTTACTGATTGTGTTTGGATGTCTATAAAATTGATAGATTTCCGAAAGGCGTTGGTTACAATCAAGAGTTCGTCATTTCCTTCCCAAACATTAGATGGCGATAGATCCACTTTTATTTGTTTCACCAGTTCGCCTTTGATGATATCAATCATTTGTACAAAAGAACTTTCACCACTTGCCACTGCTGCAAACTGTCCATCTGGCGTTACCACAATTTCTGATGGGTCTGCCGCCACTATAACTTCTTGCTCAAGCTCCTCTGAAACTAAATCATAAACATAGACTCTGCCTGTATGACTGAAACTTGCCGTTACAGCTTTAGAATCGTCTTTTGAAAAGGTGACATTATGGTTAGCAAAGGGAGTTTCTATGTTCTTTTCAAGCTCTCCTGTAGCAGCATTGATAATGAGGATTCCGCCAGCAACATCTTTTCCGTGTAGGCCGGAATGCCCTAAAGAAAAGTCATAAGCAGGATTAGCAACTGCTAATTTTTGACCGTCATTTGAGATATAAATATGATGTGGGAAACGATCAGCAGAAGTAGAAATATCATAAGTATTGATAAGCTCAAAACTTTGAAGATCTATGACATCGATGGTTTTCCCCTGGCCGGTTACTATGTAGGCTCTATGATCGGATGCAATTGGACCATCTTCACCCTTTTTACACGAGAGAAATGTGATAAAAAATATAAAAGAGAAGTATTTCGAAAGATGAAGTATAGACATAAAAAAAGCGTTGTATTTCTACAACGCTTTACTATGTTATTCTGTTTCGTTTCTAGCTGAATAAGCTTGAGAAAAAAGTTACTACAGCTTTAAAACCGGCTGTAATTGAATCAACAATAACTTCACCGATCATTTCTGATATAGTTTTACCGTCTTCTTTTTTAAAGTCCTCTGCAATCACATGTAATGGCTGTGACCAGAAAGAATCGTTATCCTTAGAATCATTTACAACTGTTTCAATTTTGGCGTCTTCTGAAAACTCCTTTGAACTTTCAAACGCAGCACCAAAGATTAAGGTGGCAGAAACAAAGAATAAGAAGAGGTATTTTCTCATAGCCTTTAAGTTTGCTTTGCAAAAATAGAATTATTTCGGCAGATCGCCAACCATGTCTTCAGGCTTAACCCATTCGTCGAATTCTTCTTCTGTCAAATAGCCAAGTCTAACAGCTTCTTCTTTTAATGAAGTACCATTTTGATGGGCTGTTTGAGCAATTTCCGCCGCTTTGTAGTAGCCAATCTTGGTATTTAGTGCAGTTACTAACATTAAGGAATTGTTTAATTGACGCTTAATATTATCGTAAAGTGGTTCCAGACCTACAGCACAATTATCATTGAAAGATACACAAGCATCACCGATTAATCTGGCAGAATGGATAAAGTTATAAATCATCATTGGCTTAAATACATTAAGCTCAAAATGACCCGTAGCTCCACCTACGTTTATGGCTACATCATTTCCTAGTACCTGAGAAGCGACCATAGTAATGGCTTCACTCTGCGTAGGGTTAACTTTACCTGGCATAATAGAAGAGCCCGGTTCATTGGCAGGGATAGAAAGCTCTCCAATACCAGATCTCGGACCGGAAGACAACATTCTGATGTCATTACCAATTTTCATTAAGCTAACAGCCACAGTTTTTAATGCACCGTGAGCTTCTACTATGGCATCATGAGCTGCTAAAGCTTCAAATTTATTTTCCGCAGTGATAAAAGGGTAACCCGTTAGATCTGCAATGTGTTTGGCCACATTAACCGCGTAGTCTTTTGGAGTATTTATACCTGTACCCACGGCTGTTCCACCTAGAGCAAGTTCAGTCAAATGTGGTAAAGTATTTTTGATAGCCTTTAGTCCATGATTTAATTGCGAAACATAGCCAGAAAGCTCCTGCCCTACCGTTAAAGGTGTAGCATCCATGAAGTGTGTTCTACCTATTTTTACCACGTTCATAAATTCTTTAGACTTGGCATCTAAAGTATCTCTAAGCTTTTCAATACCAGGAATAGTCACTTCCATCAGGATTTTGTATGCCGCTATGTGCATTGCCGTAGGGAAAGTATCGTTTGATGATTGAGACTTATTTACGTCATCATTCGGGTGCAAGGCTTTGGATTTATCCGTAAGAGAGCCACCATTTAATACATGGCCTCTGTAGGCAATCACTTCATTACAGTTCATATTACTCTGAGTACCAGAACCCGTTTGCCATACAACTAATGGGAATTGATCATCAAGTTTACCCTCCAAGATTTCATCACATACTTTACCAATGAGGTCTGACTTTGCGGCGTCCAGAACTCCTGCATCTTTGTTGGTTAAAGCAGCGGCTTTTTTAAGGTATGCAAACGCTTTGATGATTTCCTTCGGCATTTTATTAATATCCTTTGCAATGTCGAAGTTTTGAATAGAACGCTGAGTTTGGGCACCCCAATAAACATTTGCAGGTACCTCTACTTCTCCTATCGTATCTTTCTCAATTCTAAATTCCATAAATCAGGTTTTGTTCTTAGTAATGCGGGCAAAAATAAGTGAGGACATCTCTCCTTTCAAGGCAATTAGCGTTTTATTCTACATGATCTGTAAATCTCTTCTTTACTCAGCTTTTTGACTTTACCCAAAGGCAAGTTTTCAAGATTCAGATTTTCAATTCCTATCCTAATTAACCTAAGCGTAGGGAAACCAACTGCTGCCGTCATTTTTCTTACCTGACGGTTTTTACCTTCACCTATGCTCAATGTCAACCATGAAGTCGGGATATTTTTTCTAAATCGAACCGGAGGGTCGCGTTCTTCCGGAATTTCTCCTTTGAAATGGTCAGCCTTGGCCGGCAATGTTTGATAGGTTTTGCCCTTATGCTTGATCTTTAGTCCTTTTTCGAGAAGTTTTAACGCTTCGTCTGTAATTTGACCATCAACCTGAACCAGGTAAGTTTTAGTTTTTTCAGACTTTGGATCGGTTAATTTTTGTCTAAGTAAATTATCATTGGTAATAATCAACAAACCCTCACTGTCCTGATCTAATCTACCAACCGAGTAAACATTCTTTGGGAAACTGAATTCTAAATCTGATAAAGCAAGATGTCCACCTTCTCTAGTAAATTGAGAAAGCATACCGTATGGTTTATGTATCAGAAAATAGTCCATTAATAGAGTTCATTTTTAGATTTCTTGAACTTTTTTATCCTCTTTAAAGAACAAAATAAACAGGAAGAGGACCAACACAGCAATTATAGTAGGAACCCACCATATAGCTGTCCAGTCATATACATTTTGACCGTTGACTACTGTAGTGTATTTATCGAGAACAATTCCCGATATTTTTGAACCTATCCCCATGCCAACTCCATATGTGGCGAAAGTGATCAATCCCTGAGCAGCACTTTTTATTTTTTCTCCAGCCTTGTTATCGGTATATATCTGACCTGTGACAAAGAAAAAGTCATAACAGATACCATGCAGTAGAATAGCAATGATGAGCATCCATTCGGCATTGATGGTGCCATAGCCAAAGAACATAAAACGAAGTATCCATGCCAGTAGTCCGAGAATTAGAATCCATTTCACACCGAATTTTCTAAACGCGAAAGGAAGCATGAGCATGAATATCACCTCGGAGGCTTGACCAAGTGACATTTTATTTTCTACGTTAGACATGCCCAGATCTGTAAGTGCGGGGTTTCCTAAGGCATAATAAAACGATAGCGGAATACAGATAAGGATACTGGCTATAAAGAAAATCAAAAATGAACGGTCTTTAAATAACACAAAAGCATCTTTCCCTATGATTTGTGCAAAACTGGTACTATCTGCATTGCCCGGAGGGGTGTCTGGCAAGGTCATGGCATAAAACCCTAAACCTAAAGAGGTATACATAGAAAGCTCAAAGATCTTTACGCTGTCTCCAAAGGCATAATAACCAATAATATTTGTTACCACGATCCATGCGATAGTCCCAAAAACACGAATGGCGGGAAATTCCTTTTCAGGGTTATTCATCTGATTCATGGCAATGGATGTAGACAGAGCCAGATTAGGAGTGAACGTTATAGTGTAGGCCAAAATGTACCAGAAAAACATTCCTGGATCATCAACCTTAATCAGAAAGTAAAGAATAACACCTCCAAGTATATTCAGGAAGGCCATTACTTTTTGTGCTGAAAAGTATTTATCTGCAATTAAGCCAACTATAAAAGGAGCAATTATGGTAGCAATAGAGAAAGCTGTATAGGCATTACCGACTTGATCACCAGTGGCACCCAATTGAGTAATCATATATTTACTCATTTGACCATACCATGATCCCCATGTAAAGAATAGGAGAAACATCATGATCATCAATCTTATTTTTATGGCTATTTTCATTCTTATAGGTTAGTAATAATGGTTTTTCATCTTGATAAAGTCGCCAAATTAGTCATTCTATATCATTCCTAAAGCTTAGTTTTGTCACAAATTTCAGGAATGAGATATTTCATTGAACTTAGTTATCTGGGGACTCACTATCATGGCTGGCAACTTCAGCCTAATGCCGTGAGTATACAGGAAAAACTTGAGGACGCTTTTAGTAAAATTCTGCGTTCAGAAATTCGAATTCAAGGTAGCAGCAGAACAGATACCGGGGTTCATGCACGGCAGCAATTTGCTTCTTTTGAAATAGAGGATCTTGTTATGCAGCTAAAAGACCTTATCTGGAAAGTAAATAGTTATTTACCAGGTGATATTGCAGTGCAAAACATTTATCAGGCTACTGAGGATCAACATGCTCGTTTTGATGCAGAGAATCGTAAATACATTTATCGTTTACATTTGAAAAAAGACCCTTTTAGGTCTCATAATTCGCTATTGTTTAAGAGGTCTTTGGATCTGGAGAAGATGAATAAGGCTGCTGAAATTCTCTTTGAGTATACTGATTTTGAGTGCTTTAGTAAGGTGAAAACTGACGTAAATACGTTCAACTGTACTATTCTGGAGGCTGAATGGAAAAAGAAAGGCGATACTCTGGAATTTCACATTAAAGCGAATCGTTTTCTTAGAGGAATGGTCAGAGCCATTGTGGGGACACTCCTGGACGTAGGTGAAGGAAAGAAAACATTAGAAGATTTTAGAGAAATCATTGAGTCAAAACAAAGAACTAAGGCCGGCCGAGCGGTTGAGGCACTTGGTTTGACCCTTGAAGAGGTTAATTATCCTAAAGGTTATTTCAAATGATCAGAGAAGCGGCAATTTCTGAAATGGATAAGGCAAAAGAACTCTTTAGAGAGTATGAAGAATGGCTCGGGCTGGACCTATGTTTTCAGGGCTTTGAGGAAGAATTGAGAAGTTTACCAGGTAAATATGCAGAACCAGAAGGCTCAATTCTGTTTTATGAAACAGAGAATGAAGTTGCCGGTATAATAGCCTTGAGAGCTTTGGAGAAAGGGATTTGTGAAATGAAACGTTTGTATGTTCGACCAGAGTTTAGGGGGAATAAAATAGGGCGAAAATTGTCTCTGGAAATCATAAACAAAGCTAAAACATTGGGATATCGTAAAATGAAACTCGATACTCTGGCCAGACTAAAGCCCGCAGTAAGAATATACAGAGAACTTGGCTTTACAGAAACAAAGGCTTACAATTACAATCCTGATGAAACAGTGATGTATTTTGAACTTGACTTAGGGGAATGGCAGAAATAGGCAAAGATATTTCCAAAGCTATTGAAGTTTTGAACAAAGGCGAGGTCATTGGTTTACCGACTGAAACAGTTTATGGTTTGGCGGGTAATGCTCTCGATCCTTCGGCTGTGGCTAGAATTTTTGAAGTGAAACAAAGGCCCAGTTTTGATCCCTTGATCATACATACGGATAGACTGGCGAAAGCCCAACAATGGGTAGAGGAAATTCCATCACCACTTTTTAAACTCATTGAGTACTTTAGCCCCGGACCGTTAACTGTTCTTTTGCCACGCAAAAAAGTTATTCCAGATTTAGTCACTTCAGGTTTACCAAGAGTGGCAGTTAGAATTCCATCACATCCACTGGCCTTAGAATTGCTTTCACAACTAGACTACCCTTTGGCAGCCCCGTCGGCAAATCCTTTTGGCTATATCAGTCCTACTTCAGCCGAGCATGTCAATAAACAATTGGGAGGTAAAATTGAATACATTCTGGATG
Source organism: Jiulongibacter sp. NS-SX5 (assembly GCF_052828545.1). The sequence goes on along the minus strand of NZ_CM128248.1, from coordinate 715,039 downwards.
GTGGGCCATGTCAGGTTGGACTTGAGTCAACCATCGTGGGCATGGAAAATGATGAACTTATTGTTTACAGAAAAGGTGGTCTGGAAATCGAAAATCTTGAAGGGGTAATCGGTTCTGTGAAAGTGCAGGAACATTCAAGTTCAAATCCTTCTGCTCCAGGGATGTTAAAATCTCATTATGCTCCTAACAAAAAGGTTGTTTTGGGTGTGCCTGTCGAGTTGAATATTCGTAATGATGTTGGAATTCTAAGTTTTTGCGAAATTCTTAAAGTAACTTCAAGAGAGAACCAATTCATACTCAGTCCTTCAAAAGACCTTAAAGAAGCTGCTCAAAACCTTTTCGCTGGGCTACGTTATCTAGACGGCCTGGATATAGAAACGATCTATTTAGAATTAGTGCCTGAAGAAGGTATAGGAAGAGCAATTAATGATCGTCTTAGAAGAGCAGCTGCTGAAGCTTAATTTTCTATTAATTCAAGTTCTACTCTACGATTTCGGGCTCTCTGCTCCTCGGTATCATTAGTATCTACAGGCTTCTCCTGGCCGAAACCATCTGAGAAAATTCTGGCAGGGTCTGCCCCATGATAGAAAAGATAGTTTGCCACAGCCTTAGCTCTAAACTTAGAAAGACCAAGATTTAATCGCGGATCTCCTACATTATCTGTATACCCAACAATTCTAACGACAAGATTTGTGTTATTAGCCAGTGTTTTCGCCAAATCCATGAGTTGGGGAACTTCACTTTCCCTGATATTGGCACTACTTTGATCAAAATATACTTTATCGAGTATATACCGCTTACTGAGTGCTTCGGGCTTATTGAATTCGGCAGCCATTGCTTCGGCTGTAGCCGGCATTTCGTTTGCCGGTTCAGTATAAACTACTTCCTGTTTAGGCTCCTCTTTTAATTTTGGTTCCGGCGGCTTTACGGCCACGGGTTCAGGTTTGGGTATTTCCGGTTCAGGAATTTTTACTAACTCAAACGTTTTGGTCAGTCCAGTTTCTACGAGATCGCTTAATGTAAATCTACTTGTGTAGGACTCATAACCCTCTTTGTTCACGTTTAAAGAGTAATAAATATCTGGCTGCAATCGAGCTCCAAAACTCTTCGTACCTGCAGAAAACATTGAATTCACGATTTTGCCATCTCCTTCTTTAAGTTGGAAAACTACTCCGGTCAGTTCCTCGGCAGAGGTAAGGTTTGTGATTTTAAAGTTGGCGGGATACTCCTTTCGTTTCATTCTAACTTTAAAAGTACCTTCTCTGATTTCATCCTTTTTGACTTCTGAATTAAAAGGCAAATAGTCACTAAGCGTCGCTTCAATTCTATAGTTACCCGCACTATTCAAATCCCCGGTATACCTCCCATTTTGAGACTCATTTTGAAGATTGACCTGCTTATTATCGAAGTAATACTTGAAAGCCGCAGAGATTGGCTTGTCAGTTAAATAGTCAACCGCATAAAATGTTACTCTTTGATTATCTTCTCGTTCTAGAACCAGCTCAACGTTATTCCCCGCTTTAGGCACAATATCCGCGAGATCGTCTTTATAGCCATTGGCTACCACAGAATACGATACAGCCAACGACTTATCATATTTTACTTTAAAGGCCTGATTTTTCACATCGTGAAAAACAAAAAGATCCTGGCCTTTGTCATTCAATACTTTAAGAGCTGCAGCATTTACGATAGCCCCATCATATTTATCGATCAATTTTATGGTATGTGTAAATGGCAAAGACCAGAAAAGCTCAACAGTAAACTTTTTTTGATCAGGCTTTAACATCGTCGTAAAATCCTGATAGGTCTCTTTTTGGGCTTCCAGAATATAATCCTTTGACCCATCGGTCAAGAATACCCACTCCCCTTCCTCGTTTTGTTTGATCCCACGTAACTCTTCCCCTTTAGGGCCAAATACTCTGAACTGAGCATCATTCAAAGGTTGTTTGCTGTAGTGATCAATAACCTTCACATAGTATTGTTTATCACCCTCAGTAAGCTCAATATTAAAGTCCATCTTACCACCTCCAAGACTATTCACCATTACCGTACCCGTATTGTCTAAATAGCCCGGAGCAGAGGCAATAACTTTATAATTACCTTGTTCAGTGGGGTAATACTTATTTGCTGTAACAGTCTCTTTTTTACCTGAAGGTGAAACCATTTGAATGGATGCTTCCAAAGGTCTTTTTGTTTTCTTATCAGCTACTTTGAAATCAACATACGTGAATTGCTTTAATCTCAAGGTCAAATCCTCCAATTGGCGACCATAAATTGACTTTTCTAGGGTATTATAGTTTTCGGCGTTTACGGTAATTTTATAGGAAATATTATTCCTGAACGTAAATAGAATAGTACCGTTATTGGTGAATTCATTGAAGTAAGTATCTCCAGTATTGGCATTTGTGATAGATACAGACCCTTTGACTGGTGTACCTACTTGTTCGTCTAGAAGTCGAATAGCAACCTCATTTGCCTCTTTTTGAAGAGTAATTTCTGCATTTACCCTTGTTTCTGGAATCCCCGTAGTGACATTAACCTTAGTTTCCAGATCATCAAAACCTTTAGCACTTGATTTTATGATGTACATTCCATCTTGCTCTACGAGCAATTCATAGGCCTGAACATTTCTGGTCGTGTTTCCCCGACCAATCATTTTACCCAAGTAAAAGACATCAAATGAGGCTGGTGTATTGGAATTATTTTCCTCAGATAGTGCCGAAATAACAAGCTTAGCGGTAGGTCTTTTTTGAAGACTCAACTTAATTTCATAATTATTATTGATCAGATCATCCTCAGTTAGTGGATGCTCTTCTACGTAATAACCATCCTTAAAGGCTTTCACAATGATATCCTCAAGCTTCGGAAGCTCCACATATTTAAGACTTCCTTCATTCTTTATTGTGTATGAACGTTTTGATTTGGCAGACTCAATCCTGAATTCAACATCCAAAGATTTACCATTATAATCATCAGTAGCTTGCAGATATATGATTTCCTGGGCAGATGCCTGAAAGCTTGCAGCCAACAAAAAGACGGTGAAAAGAAGACTGGATATGAAAAACGTATTTCTCAAGTTCATTATTTATTAGAAAGCGTACTTTTGCGGCATTCTAAAGATTTTAACGCCTCAGATTGCAATTTCATACTTTTAGTCGAAACCAATCAATGATTTCTACTCCAAATTTTTTGCCAACAGTCACTTATTTTGCTGAGATCGCCACTGAAAATGAGATTCTTTGGAACGAAACAGACGTTTATTTTAAGCAATCTTTTCGAAATAGGGCTTCTATTTTAGGAGCAAATAAAGTAGAGAATCTCATTGTGCCGGTTCATGCCAGCTCGGGTAAAACGGCATTGAAAGAAGTCAAAATTGACAATCATTCCGCCTGGCAAAGAACACATTTGAGAACCATAGAAGCAGCCTACAGGAACTCCCCATATTTTCAATATTACGATTATCTATTCGAAGAAATATTTACCAAATCCTATGATTTTTTGATTGATCTTCAGGTCGATGCCCTGAAAATTTGTCTGAAATGTATGCAGTCCAATAAAAAAATGATGTGGGTCAAACCTGACGAAAACGCCGATGTTTTGGAGTTTTCTCCTAAGAAAGAGACAAATCGTCATTCGTATAGTTATAATCAGACCTTTGGAGACGAATTTGTGCCCCATTTATCCATAATTGATCTTATTTTTAATCAAGGACCGCAGACTAACGAAATCCTAAGAATTCAAAATCAATTGAACATAGCCTAGGTATTATTCGTTATATTGGCAATTAAAGGAAAAGGAATTTAATGGAACCTAAGTTTTCACAAAGAGTAAAAGAGGTTATATCTCTTGCACGAGAAGAAGCATTACGTTTAGGACACGACTACATAGGAACGGAGCATCTGATTTTAGGAATGATACGTGAGGGTGATGGTATGGGTTTAGAGCTCATCCGTAAAACTGGCATTCGAATTTCAGATCTGAAGCAAAGTATTGAATCGGCCACAAGAGGTACTGCAACAAATAATATTAAGAATCTGGCAAACATCCCATTGACTCGTCAATCGGAGAAGGTCTTAAAGATTACGCACTTGGAGGCTAAAATCTTTAAAGCTGAAGTCATTGGAACTGAGCATCTTTTGTTGGCCATCCTTAGAGATGGTGACAATTTGGGTTGTCAGATATTGAACAGATTTAAAGTCAACTACGAACTGATCAAAGAAATGTTGGAGTTTCAGCTTACGGGTGAAAACCCAAGTATGGATGCTTCTGATACTGATGATGACGATGAAAGATCATTTGCCAGTACAGGAGGAACACCTAGAGAACCAAAAGGTGCTGAAAAGTCCAAAACCCCTATTCTGGATAATTTCGGTCGTGATTTGACTAAACTTGCTGATACAGGGAAGCTGGATCAAATTATTGGTAGAGAAAAGGAGATTGAGCGTGTAGCTCAGATTCTATCCAGAAGAAAAAAGAACAACCCGATTTTGATCGGTGAGCCTGGTGTAGGTAAAACAGCCATTGCTGAAGGCTTGGCACTCAGAATTGTTGAGAAAAAAGTATCAAGAGTTTTATACGGTAAAAGAGTAGTTACGCTCGATTTGGCTTCATTGGTAGCAGGTACCAAGTACAGAGGTCAGTTTGAAGAGCGAATGAAAGCCGTAATGGGTGAACTGGAGAAATCTCCAAATGTCATCCTTTTCATTGATGAAATACATACAATAGTTGGTGCCGGTGGGGCTAGTGGCTCACTAGATGCCTCTAACATGTTTAAACCCGCACTTGCAAGAGGTGAAGTACAATGTATTGGTGCTACCACTTTAGATGAATATCGCCAGTATATTGAGAAAGATGGTGCATTAGCTCGTCGTTTCCAGATGGTGATGGTAGAACCTACCACAGTGGATGAAACCATTGAGATTCTTCATAATATCAAAGATAAATATGAAGATCACCATAATGTAACCTACAGTGATGAGGCAATTGTATCTGCGGTGCAATACTCAGAAAGATACATTTCAGATAGGTTTTTACCCGATAAGGCGATTGACATCATTGACGAAGTAGGTGCTCGTGTACACATCAGTAACATCAATGTACCTCAGGAAATCATCGATTTAGAGGAAGCTATCGAGGATATCAAAGTCGAGAAAAATGCGGTGGTGAAAAGCCAACGCTATGAAGAGGCGGCTCAGCTTCGTGATAAAGAGAAAAAACTGATAGATCAGTTAGATAAAGTCAAAGAGGCTTGGGAGGAAGAAAGCAAGTCTAAAAGACATTTGGTATCAGAAGAAAATATCGGTGAGGTGATTGCCCAGATTACAGGTATACCTATCAATAAGGTAAATATGGACGAGGGTGAGCGTATCCTGAAAATGGGTGACGCTCTTAAAGGAAGAATTGTAGGTCAGGATGGTGCCGTGCAAAAGCTCGTTAAAGCTATTCAACGTACCAGAGTTGGTCTCAAAGATCCAAATAAACCAATCGGTTCCTTCATTTTCCTAGGACCAACAGGTGTAGGTAAAACAGAATTGGCCAAAGCCCTGACTGAATACTTATTTGACAAGGAAGACTCACTGATCAGAATTGATATGAGTGAGTATATGGAGAAGTTTAGCATCTCCAGACTTGTAGGAGCCCCTCCGGGTTATGTTGGTTATGAAGAAGGTGGTCAATTGACGGAGAAGGTTAGAAGAAAACCTTATTCAGTAGTTCTTTTGGATGAAATTGAGAAAGCTCACCCAGATGTCTTTAATCTATTACTTCAAGTGCTAGATGAAGGTATATTGACCGATAGTCTTGGCCGTAAGGTAGACTTCAGAAATACCATCATTATCATGACCTCAAATATTGGGGCCAGAGATTTGAAGGATTTCGGAGCTGGAATTGGTTTTGCTACCAAAGCTAGAAAAAATAATCAGGAAGAAGCTGTGAAAAGCACCATTCAGAATGCTCTGAGAAAAACTTTCTCTCCTGAATTCTTAAACCGTCTTGATGATGTAATCATATTTGATTCTCTAGGCAGAGAGTCTATCCATCAGATTATAGACTTGATGCTGAAAAAGCTGTTTGTTCGTATCAATGGTCTCGGCTATGAAATAGAAGTTACAGATAAGGCGAAAGATTTCATTGGCGAAAAAGGCTATGATCAACAATATGGAGCCAGACCTTTAAGTAGGGCAATTCAAAAATATGTTGAGGACCCTCTGGCGGAAGAAATTCTCAAAGGAGATGTCAAAGACGCCGATATTTTGGTGGTTGATTACTCCGGAGAAGGTGATGAACTGAGCTTCTCTAAAAAGAAAGAGAAAGCAGTAAAACAATAAACCAGGAAGCACGGTGAAAGCCGTGCTTCTTTCGTTTATATTGCGATTCAGATGAAAAGAGTACTTTTAATCGCCTTTTGTCTTTTAACATTCACAAAGACAAGAGGTCAATACATCGGTCAAAAACTCTCTGAACAAGCTGAAGTTTCTCTTCTGACCATTGCCCCGGGCGAAGAGCTATGGTCTTTTGCAGGTCACACGGCTATGAGAGTAAAAGACCCTGTTCTAGGCTTTGATGTTAACTTTAATTATGGTGTTTTCGACTTTAGGAAAGAAAGTTTCTACCTTAAGTTTTTAAGGGGCACTCTCCCCTACCAGATTGGTGCGTATAACTTTCAGCAGGAAACTCCCTATTGGTTTGCCGAAAACAGAACAGTTACTGAGCAGGTTCTAAACTTAACCCAGCAGCAAAAACAGCACATTTTCGATTTTCTCATGGAAAACTATAAACCTGAGAATCGCGAATACATGTATAAGTTCTTCTATGATAACTGCTCCACACGTGTGCGTGATGTTTTACAAGATGCTGCGGGAGATAGTTTGAAATTTAGTCAAACCCTCAATAGCTCTAAATCTTTTAGAGATTGGATTAAAATAAGCAGTCAAAGGTCTAAAAACGATTGGGCTGAATTTGGGATGGATCTGTTGATTGGCATCCCTTCAGACGAAACAGCTTCCTGGGAACAGGCTATGTTTATTCCTGATAATCTGATGATGGCTTTTGACTCAGCTTCAGTTTTACGTGAGGGCAGTTGGCAACCACTGGTTAAAAACAAAAGAGATTTGAATCAAACCGAGGAGACAGCTGAAAGCTTACCCATCAAACCTTTTGCATTTTTTGGCTTACTCTTCTTGGCAGTATTGTTTTGGAGTTATAAAGAATCACAATCTCAGAAATGGCTTTTATGGTTAGATAAAACCCTATTTTCAGTAATCGGTATTTGTGGGATTATCTTCTTTTTGCTTTGGTTTTTCACTAATCATGGGGTTACAGAATTCAACTTGAATATCCTTTGGGCCATACCTGTAATGTTTCCTCTAGCCCTTTTTCTTCAGAAGAATAAGAAGAAAAGATGGCTAAAGCAGCTCTTTTTAGTGCAGATGCTTTGCTGCATCGTATTGCTTTTGTTTTACAAATTTTTACCCCAAACCTTTCACGTGGCAGTTTTACCGATTGCGGGTATTGTGCTCACCAGATCGTACCTAATATGGAGAAGACAGAGTTAATAGATATTTGCCAAAAGTTGTCAGCAGTGGCCAGAAAAGCTGGTGAGTTCATTGCGGCTGAGCGAGAGAAATTCTCAAGTGATTCGGTAGAGTACAAAGAGGTCAATAATGTGGTTTCTTATGTAGATAAAGAGGCAGAGAAGATTATTGTAGATGAACTCCAGAGTATTCTGCCCGAGGCAGGATTCATCACAGAAGAGGGTACTGCTGATACGCAGGATATTGAAGGTTTAAACTGGATTATTGACCCGCTGGACGGCACGGCTAATTTTATACATAATGTACCCAATTACTCAGTAAGTCTGGCTTTGGCCAAAGGTAAAGACCTATTAGTAGGTGTTATTTACCATATACCTGCCAATGAAATGTACGAGGCCGTCAAAGGAAATGGTGCTTTTTGCAATGGCAAACAAATTCATGTTGCCAAATCTCAGAAGCTTGGAGAGAGCCTTTTAGCTACTGGATTTCCATATTACAAGTTTGAAAGCATGGACAAGTATCTACTGATACTGGAGTCTCTAATGCAAAAAACTCATGGTTTGAGACGTTTTGGTTCTGCGGCAATAGATCTTGCTTATGTGGCTTCAGGGTATTTTGATGGCTTTTACGAGTATAATCTCAACTCATACGATATGGCTGCCGGCGTATTAATGGTTCAGGAAGCTGGTGGTGTGGTCACTGATTTTGAGGGTGGAGATGACCATCTTTTTGGAGGATTTGTGGTAGCCGGAAATGCAGTACACAAAGAACTTCTGGCAGAAATACAACGTTTTTGGAATTAGAATATGACAGATTTAAGATATCCTATCGGTGATTTTGTGCATCAGGAGAACTACAGTTCTCAGGAAATTGCAGGCTTCTTAGAAGAACTAAAGAGCTTTCCTCTTAAACTTCGGGCAGTTACAAAAGACATTTCTGAGCAGCAATTAGAGACTCCGTACAGAGAAGGCGGTTGGACAGCTCGCCAGGTGATTCATCATTTAGCAGATAGTCATATGAATATGCTTGTTCGGTTAAAGTGGACTCAAACAGAAGAAACCCCTGACATAAAGGCATATCATGAAGATAGATGGGCAGAAGAGGCTGACTATAAGCTTCCTATTGAAGTCTCTATTGAGATGCTGAAAAGTATCCATGCTAGAGCTTTAGCTCTTCTAGAGTCTTATTCTGAGGAAGAACTGGCAAAGAAATATTATCATCCCCAATCAAAAATGTATTGGAATATTAAGATGGTGATGGCCAACTATGCCTGGCATGGAAACCATCATATTGCACACCTCAAAATATGTAAAGGAGAATGGTAGTACTTGAAAACATAATCATCATCGCCGTTTTCGGTGGTGCTCTGGGCTATTTAATCAAAAAAGGCTCTGAGCGTTTTATCTCAAAAAATGCGGCCTCAGAGGGCTGTTCTTCTTGTGGCTCTAGTGGCGGATGTAGTACGCATATTCCGGATTTTGACCAAATCAAGTCCTCTGAAAGTTGATTAGAGTTCTCCCGTAGCCTCTTCAATCAATTCATCTGAGTGCTCCTTTCCGAGCCACCCATCTATCAGATAATGAGCCAGGTATATTAAAGGTGTTAGTAATATAGCGATAGCAAACTTGTAGAGATAATTATTAGTACCTACCTGAATGACTTGCTGTATAGACCAATTGCCAAACACGAAGAAGGCAATGAAAAGCACCACAAATGAGTCAATAAATTGAGAGAACAAGGTAGATCCTGTAGCTCTTAACCAAACCATTCTGTTCTGGGTGATTCTCCTCAGTTTGTGAAATACCAACGCATCCAAAATTTGACCTATCAAAAAGGCCATAATACTACCGATAATGATTCCCATCCCTTGTCTGAAAATCATTTTAAAACCTTCATTGATGTTTATTGGGTTGCCTTGGGAATCAGCAGAGTTGACATCGAGCCAAAACTGAGCCGGGCTAACATAAACAGCAAGATAGATAATGACAAAGCTGAATGTTATCAATGCTGCCGTAAGGTATGAAATGAATTTCACTCCTTTCTTTCCAAAGTATTCGTTGATGACATCAGAAATGATGAATACAATGGGCCAGTTCAGGGTTCCGGCAGAAAGAGCAAAGCCCATATCCATACCGAGAAAAGAAAAACCTTGAATATCTAGACCAAGGGTTTCATTCAGGCTGAAAATCTTGGCACCGATTACCTCGGCAATAATGGCATTGGTGAGGAAAATACCACAAAGAATGATGTAGAGACGTTGCTTTTTTGTGCCCAATTAATTCAAATCTTTATCTAACAAACCATCTTTTAAGCTAATAGTTCTATCTGCCAGCTTCGCCAACTCTTTATTATGCGTAACAATGACAAAAGAACAGTTAAACCGATCTCTTATGTCAAAGAATAATTGATGTAATTCATCAGCATTTTTAGTGTCAAGGTTGCCGGTAGGTTCATCCGCGAAGATAATCTTCGGTTGATTTACTAAGGCACGGGCCACCGCCACTCTTTGCTGTTCTCCTCCGGAAAGCTCTGATGGAAGATGATTTTCTCTTACTGCCAGCCCAAGGGTATGAAGGAGTTCAGAAGCTCTTTTCTTTGTTTCAGATTGATCTTTTTTACCTATCCAGCCAGGAAGGCATACATTCTCTATGGCGGTTAATTCTGCCATTAGATTATGAAATTGAAAGACAAAGCCCATTTCTTCGTTTCTTAGCTTTACTAAGGATTTGTCTGTTAGGGAGTTGAACTCCGTATTATCCAAAAAAACTTTACCAGAGTCTGCTTTGTCAAGACTACCCAGAATCTGAAGGAGGGTAGTTTTCCCTGCTCCTGACGGTCCTACTATTGCTACTACCTCTCCTTGTTTTATTTCTAGGTCAATCCCTTTTAAAACCTCTAAATCGCCATACTTTTTTTGGATACCTACTCCTTTGAGCATAAGATTGAATATGTTTAAAGCACAATTATATCAGTTTTTCAGTTGCAAATTTTATGAAGCTAATGAATTAATTGGCTAATTTGCGATGAATTAGAAAAGTTCAATTTTCATAGATATAAACAATGAATATTCACGAATACCAAGGTAAGGAAATTCTAGCGAAGTACGGTGTAAGAATTCAGAGAGGGATCGTTGCTGATTCTCCTGAGAAAGCAGTAAATGCTTACAAAGAAATCGCCAAAATGACGGACTCTAAATTTGCCGTTGTTAAATCTCAAATTCATGCAGGTGGTCGCGGTAAAGGTAAGATTGTAGGATCTGAACAAAGAGGTGTTCAGTTAGCTAAATCTGCTGATGATGTTAAAGATATTTCTTCAAATCTGTTACACAATACACTTGTAACGCACCAAACTGGTCCTGAAGGTAAGGTAGTTAACAAGGTGTTGATAGCTGAAGATGCTTACTACCCTGGTGACAGTGAACCAAAAGAGTATTACATGTCAATCCTTTTGGACAGATCAAAAGGGTGTAATGTGATCATGGCCTCTACCGAAGGTGGAATGGACATTGAAGAAGTAGCGGAGAATACTCCTGAGAAGATCATTAAAGAGTGGATTGACCCACGTGTAGGTCTTCAGGGTTTCCAGGCTAGAAAAGTAGCCAATAAGCTTGGTCTTACTGGTTTGGCTAATAAAGAGATGGTGAAATTCATCTACTCTCTATACAAAGCATACGAAGGCACTGATTCTTCAATGTTTGAGATCAACCCGGTTCTTAAAACATCTGACGATAAGATCCTAGCTGTTGATGCTAAAGTAAATATCGATGATAACGCTTTATACCGTCAAAAGGAGATTGCAGAGCTTAGAGATAAGTCTGAAGAAGATCCAATGGAGGTAGAAGCTTCTGAAAGTGACCTTAACTATGTGAAGCTTGACGGAAACGTTGGCTGTATGGTTAACGGTGCTGGTCTTGCTATGGCTACAATGGATATCATTAAGCTATATGGTGGTGAGCCTGCTAACTTCCTTGATGTAGGAGGTGGAGCAAATGCTCAAACGGTAGAAGCCGGTTTTAGAATTATTCTTAAAGATCCAAACGTAAAAGCCATTTTCGTTAACATCTTTGGTGGTATCGTAAGATGCGACAGAGTAGCGAATGGTATCGTTGAGGCTTATAAGTCAATTGGTGAAATTCCTGTACCGATTGTAGTAAGACTACAAGGTACTAATGCTGAGGAAGGTGCTAAAATCATCAATGAGTCTGGCCTGAAGGTATCTTCGGCGGTGAAATTGAAAGAAGCAGCTGAGTTAGTTCAGAGTGTTCTTAAATAAAATAGAAACACTTTATTAAATTGAGCTCTGTAATCGTTAAGATTGCGGAGCTTTTTTTTATTGAATAATGAATCAAATTTGGATTGAAATAAAGAGTCTTTTGACCAGGTTTTTGGATCTGGAGTCAGATCGTGCTTCCTATAACGAAATAATAGAGAACATTGAAAAAGGTGTGGAATTTAGAGGGACTAACCTCTGGATTCTCATGTTTGCCATTGTGGTGGCTTCTGTAGGTTTAAATATGAACTCTACTGCCGTCATTATCGGTGCCATGCTTATTTCACCACTCATGGGACCTATTATGGGTGTGGGGCTTGGTGTCGGTATTTATGACTTTCCTTTAATTAAGAAATCGTTTCGAAGTTTAATGTCTGCGGTTGTTATCTCAGTAATTGCTTCCGCTGCATATTTCGCACTAACACCTATTAGTGATGCTCAGTCAGAGCTACTTTCTCGTACCACACCCACTATCTGGGATGTATTCATCGCTTTTTTTGGTGGTTTAGCGGGTATTGTGGCGTCCACCAGAAAAGACAAAGGGAATGCCATTCCCGGTGTTGCCATTGCTACTGCGTTAATGCCGCCTTTATGTACAGCCGGCTACGGTATAGCCACATGGAATCTCAATTATTTCATCGGGGCCACTTATTTGTTTTTTATCAATAGCGTCTTTATTACGGTCTCTACTATCATAATTATCCGTTTCATGGGAATACCCAGCAAGAAATGGGTGGATGAACTGCAACAGAGGAAAATGCAGACTTATGTATGGATAGTAGCCATCATTACCATGGTTCCGAGTATATATCTGGGGTACGGAATCGTGAAAAGAAGCATTTTCAATAGAAATGCCAATGCGTTCATTGATAATGAGTTTGACTTTTCTGAGAGTCGGGTTTTGGAGAAAAATATCGACCCAAAAGAGAAATTAATTGAGGTCTTTTTGTTTGGATCTGAGGTATCGGATTTAGATCTGCAACGAATTGAAAAGGAGCTGAAGGATTACAATCTACAGGATGCAAGTTTAGTTGTAAGACAAAACAAACAAAACCTGAATATACCGGACGCTGAAAGTATGCGAGCTGGCATTATTGAAGATCTCTACAGGAAAAATGAGGAATTAATTGAAACCAAAGATCAAAAAATTAAGCTTCTAGAAGAGCAATTGGGTTCACTTTCGGCGTACGATAAAATACAGAATGATGTCTGTGCTGAATTAGAAGTACAGTACCCAGAGGTAACAGCAAGTGCTTTTAATCAAATGAAAATACATTTAAAAGAAGGCAAAATAGATACTGTTACGCTAGTTTACATTGATACTCAAAAAGCCATTAGAGGAAGCCGATTGGCTAAGATGGAGGATTGGCTGAAGGTTAGACTAAAAACCGACGATATAAGAATAGTTCAGGAATGAATAAATTAAAAGACATCTTAGGATTTAAACTGATAGAACTGAATAGCTTTAGTTTGGAAGTCTTTGATATCCTTGTACTTATCATCATTTTAGTATTTACCAGGCTCTTATTGATTTCTATCAATAGTATTCTTAGCCGACTGGTAAAAAACAAAAAATTAGAAGAGCGAAATAGAAAGAGTTTTTGGTTGCTCATCAAATACTTTGTCTGGGTTATTTCTTTAGTCTTATGTCTTGAGGCTATCGGTTTCCAAATCACCATTATCCTTGCAGGTTCTGCGGCATTATTAGTTGGTTTGGGTCTAGGCCTCCAACAGATCTTTGCTGATATCGTATCAGGGGTATTTTTGTTAGTAGAAGGCACGGTCAAGATTGGCGACATCATGGAAGTAGATGGCTTGATTGGTCGTGTAACAGAAATTAAGCTAAGGACCAGCGAAATTCTCACCAGAGATGGTATTGTCATCATTGTACCTAATCACAAATTCATTACAGAAAACGTGGTCAATTGGAGTCATAATGCGTTTTTAACGCGTTTTGACGTAAGTGTGGGTGTGGCTTATGGAAGTGATCCTGAGAAAGTAAAAAAGATATTAATGGACTGTGCAGAAGAGCACATGGATGTGAATACCACGGCAAATACACCTGTAGTTCGGTTGACAAACTTTGGCGATAGCTCCATGGATTTTAAACTTTTGTTTTGGTCAAGTAATGGTTTTGCTATTGAAAATACGAAGTCTGAGCTTCGCTTTATGATTGTGAAGAAATTTCATGAAGAAGGTATTCAGATCCCTTTCCCTCAAAGAGATCTTCATATTGTTTCAGACAGCACAAAAAAATAGGAGAAAACCCCAGGGCTCTCTCCTACTCCATCTAATTCATTTAAAACTACTGTCCGCCGTAAGCATAATAGTATTTCATTGCCTTAGGCATCATTTTCTCCATATCAGCGATTCTCTGATCATCTGCCGGGTGAGTGCTCAATAATTGTGGTGGTTTTTGTTTTCCCTCTCCTGCTTTTTGCATTCTCTGCCAGAAGGCCACACCTTCCTGAGGATTATAACCGGCCATCGCCATGAAAATTAAACCAAGTTTATCAGCCTCTGACTCTTGCTTTCGACTATTTGGCAGTACTCCACCGACTTGAGTTCCTATTCCAAGTACTTGGCCGGCTATCTGCATTATGTCCTCACTTTTTGTAGCTACTCCAGCAGCTATGGCACCTACCTGAGTGATTCCGTTTGCGGCCATGGCTCTACTCATACGTTCTCTTCCGTGCTCTGCAATAGCGTGAGCAATTTCATGACCCATAACTACGGCTACACCGGCGTCATCCTGGCAAATCGGTAAAATGCCAGTATAGAAACAAACCTTTCCTCCCGGCATACACCAAGCGTTCAGTTGGTCATTATCTACAGTATTGAATTGCCATTGATATCCATCTATAACCTCGCTGTAATTATTGCTGATAAGGTAATCTTCAACGGCTCTTTTAATTCTGGTTCCTACTCTGGCTACCATAGCAGCCTCTTTTCTGTTTGTGGGAACCACCCTTGAGGTATCCATAAAGCCGTCGTATTCAGCATAACTCAATTGAAGCATCTGATCTGCTGATACAAGTCCTACAAACTGTTTTCTATTGGTAATTGGTACTCTTTGACAGGCAAAAACAACGAGACCAATAGCCATTATTGCTAGAAAATATCTTTTCATTGTATGATTAAATGTTTTTTAAATTTTAAAATGTGATTTACTGAGGTTGTATCTCTGAATGGGTAAATTTGCATAAAAAGATACGCATAAAACGTCATTGAATGAAAATTATCGCCATTGGTAGAAATTACGCGGCTCATATTGAAGAACTAAAAAATGATGTTCCTACTGAGCCTGTCATCTTTACAAAGCCAGATACGGCTATTTTACGCAATAACGAGCCTTTTTATTACCCCTCAATATCAAATAATATCCATCATGAGCTGGAAGTGATATTGAAAATCAACAAAATGGGTAAAAACATTGAGGAAAAATTTGCACACAAATACTACGATGAGATCGGTTTGGGGATCGATTTTACAGCTCGTGATGTGCAGTCTAAACTCAAAGAAAAAGGTCTTCCATGGGATTTGGCGAAAGGTTTTAATGGCTCTGCTCCTATTTCTGAGTTCATCAGTAAAGAAGACTTTGACCTTCAAAACCTAAACTTTGAACTAAAAGTAAATGGTGAAACCCGTCAAAAAGGAAACACCAGCCATATGATTTACAAGTTTGACTATATCATCAGTTTTGTTTCTAAATACTTTACACTCAAAACCGGAGATATCATTTTTACTGGTACTCCAGCTGGTGTAGCAGAGGTAAAAATCGGGGATAAACTAGAAGCCACACTCGAAGGCAATATGATGTTAGATTTTGAGGTTAAATAACACGTGATATACCTACTTTCCTTTTTTCTTTATCTATTATCGGGCTCTTCAACTGAATTGAATAATTCTGAGATTAAACCTGATCCATATCCAACAGGCTATTTTATTTTTCCGATAGATCCGGGAAGGCAAGCGTCTTTATCAGGTTCTTTTGGAGATATTCGTATCAATCACTTTCATGCTGGTTTAGATATCCGCACTGGAGGTAGAGAAGGGAAAACCGTTTACGCGGCAGCTGGTGGGTATGTTTCCAGAATACGAGTAAGTCGTGGTGGATACGGAAACGCCCTTTACATCACTCATCCTAATGGTTATGTAACAGTATACGGTCACCTGAAAGAATATGCAGAGCCAATAAAGAAAAGGCTCCTCAGAGAACATTACAATAAAAAGTCTTGGGAACTGGACGTAATGTTTAACCCTGATGAACTTCCAGTAAAAAAAGGGGAAATGGTGGCCTTAAGTGGCAACACTGGTGGAAGCGGTGGGCCTCATTTGCACTTTGAAATAAGAGATGCAGAAGAGAATACGCTTGATCCTTCACTTTTTGGCTTTAGCGAAGTAAAAGATAACAGGGCTCCGGTAGTAGAGTACGTTAGTCTTAGATGTATGTCTCCTAATGCTAGGATAAACGGAGAATTTGGAAATTTTGATTTCCCTGTAATCATTGATGGTAACGGAAATTACAAGGTAAACGCCTCTGTAAGAGCTAAAGGAGATATTGGACTGGAATTGTATACTTATGATAAATCACATACAAGTCCGTTTAAACTGGGAATTAAGTCCATTGATGTGAAAATGGATGATTCATTAACCTATGCGTATAAACTAGATCGTCTTTCTTTCTTTAATAAAATAGACATGAACCTCCATACAAATTACAAACGTATGATTGAGGAAAATGACAAGCTTCACAAAGGCTACATAGAGAGAGGTAATACCATGAAATTCTATCAGTTTGATCAGAACATGGGGGTTTTAAGACTGGAAGAAGGTGGTGAGCATGAGATTGAGATATTTTTAAAAGATACATACGAGAATACTCGATATGTAAATATGACTTTAAGAGCAGATGAAAGCGGCTATATCCCAAATCGTTTAGGAAGGTATGAAAACCATAAGGCTGAACTCTTTGATAGTATCATTAAGATTACTGCCCAAAAAACAGGAAACCAGGTAGCGGCGGTATTTCAAGGAAGTCAGAAAGTCCTACAACCAGCCTATGAGACCGCATCTGAAGAAGTTTACTTGATAGATTTAAGAAACGATCTTTTTACGCAATACGCCTACCAGGGTGGAGTATATGATTTACCCGTAACGCATCATGTGAGTCCGGAGAAAAATATAATTAGCGAACAGAACTTTAGTATTGATTTTGAAGACAAACTGTACCATCCGCTGTTTGTCAATATAAAGGAGGATGGTCAAAAGTTCTATATGGATAAGGATGACAAACCATTGAGTGGTCGATTCTCAGCTTCATGGAAAACTAACAAAACAGCTATTGACCAGGAAAAAGACAAACTCTACATTACCAGTGGAAGAAAACCGGTTTTTGTAGGTGGAGAATGGGAAGGTCAAACTATTAAGTTTAAGCCTAAAGAGTTTGGAACTTATGAAGTCCTAAGAGACAAGGAGCCGCCTTCAATTAGAACTGTAAGTCTCTCCTCTTCTAAATTGGTTTTTAAGATAAGCGATAGCTTATCGGGTATTTCTTCTTTTGAATGCCGTGTAAATGGAGAATGGCTCATGATGGAGTATGAGTACAAGAACGGATTAATTTGGTCTGAGAGAGCTGATGATAAACCAATTTCGGGAGATATTGTTTTAACCGTAACAGACAGAGTTAACAATACCAAAACGTATAAAACCAAAATCTAACATGAGTTTACAAATCGGTGATAAAGCCCCTGCTTTTGAAGCATTAAACCAAAACGGAGAAACCATAAAATTAGAAGACCTTAAAGGTCAAAAAGTGGTTCTTTATTTTTATCCAAAAGACAACACTCCTACCTGTACCACTCAGGCGTGCAACATCAGAGACAATTATCAGCAATACACTTCTAAGGGCATCAAAGTATTAGGAGTAAGTACAGATTCTGCTAAAAAGCATCAGAACTTTATCAAAAAATATGACCTTCCATTTGATCTTTTAGTGGATGAAGACCACTCATTAAACGAAGCTTATGGAGTTTGGCAGGAGAAAAAGAACTTCGGTAAGGTTTACATGGGTACGGTAAGAACCACTTTTGTGATTGATGAGAATGGCCAGTTAGAAAATATCATCAGCAAGGTCAAAGCCAAAGAGCACACAGACCAGATTCTTGGTTAATGCTGCCTCCGTTGTGATCTGAATATGAGTCAATTTTGATGGGCGTAAATATTAATTGTCGAAAAGACACTTAATTATTTAAACTATTTCTTCCATAGTTTAAGATAATGGCTAATTTTACGGCGTTTTTCAATCAAAATTGACTTTAATGCAAATCAAAGAACTCGAAGACATCGCTTCACAGGTAAGAAGAGACATTGTGAGGATGGTGCACGGTTGTGCGTCTGGTCACCCAGGTGGGTCGCTAGGTTGTACAGATTTGTTGGTAGGATTGTATTTCCAACAAATGAAGATCAACAACAGAAAAGGTAAAGGTGGATTCTTATCCTTTAAGATGGATGGTGTTAATGAAGACTTATTCTTCTTATCAAATGGACACATCTCTCCTTTATTTTATTCTGTACTAACCAGAAGAGGATACTTTGATGCTGCAGAAATGGCTACTTTCAGAAAAATTGACAGCCGTCTGCAAGGTCACCCTACCACTCACGAAGGTCTTCCAGGAATCAGAATCGCTTCAGGTTCTTTAGGACAAGGTATGTCTGTAGCTATCGGTGCTGCATTAGCAAAAAAACTAAACGGCGATGATCGTCAGGTTTTTGTACTGATGGGTGATGGTGAGCAGCAGGAAGGTCAAATTTGGGAGGCAGCTCAATTTGCTCCTCATCATAAGGTAGATAACCTAATAGCCATTATTGATCTAAACGGTCAGCAGATTGATGGTTCTACTGAAAAAGTAATGGACAATAGAGATTTGAAAGCTAAGTACAAAGCTTTTGGATGGAGAGTTATGGAAATTGCCGATGGCAATGACATGGAGCAGATTGTGAAAGGATTGCGTAAAGCAAAGAGAATCAGCGGTAAAGGTCAACCAATTATGATCTTAATGAATACTGAAATGGGTGCTGGTGTAGACTTTATGATGGGAAGTCATAAATGGCACGGAATAGCTCCTAACGATGAGCAATTAGCTGCGGCACTTGCTCAATTACCTGAAACACTTGGCGATTATTAATCCTAAAATCTGACAAAATGAAGAAATACACTTATACAGAAAAGCAAGATACTCGCTCAGGTTTTGGTGATGGAATGACTGAGCTTGGTAGAACGAATCCAAAGGTGGTAACCCTATGTGCCGACTTAGTAGGTTCATTAAAAACTGCCACTTTTATCAAAGAAAATCCGGAGAGATTTTTCCAAACTGGTATTGCTGAAGCCAATATGATGGGTATAGCAGCCGGTTTAACTATAGGTGGATTTATCCCCTACCCGACTACTTTTGCCAATTTCGGTTCTGGTAGAGTTTATGATCAAATTCGTCAATCAATCGCGTATTCCGACAAGAATGTAAAGATTGCGGTTTCTCATGCTGGTTTGACACTTGGTGAAGATGGTGCTACTCACCAAATTCTGGAAGATATCGCCATGATGAGAGCTATGCCAAATATGACCGTGATTAATCCTTGTGATTATAACCAGACAAAAGCAGCTACTATTGCCTTAGCTGATCATGTAGGACCGGCTTATTTGAGATTTGGTCGACCTAAGGTGCCAATTTTTACAGATCCAAATCAAAAGTTTGAAATCGGAAAGGCATGGATGGTAAATGAAGGTAAAGATGTTTCGATTTTTGCAACAGGTCATCTAGTTTGGGAAGCCATACAGGCTGGTGAAATCCTAGCAGAGAAGGGTATAGATGCTGAGATCATCAATATTCATACGATCAAACCTTTAGATACAGCTGCCATCTTGAAGTCAGTAAAGAAAACCAAGTGTGTGGTTACTTGTGAAGAGCATCAGGCCAATGGTGGTCTTGGTGATGCAGTAGCTCAAACCTTGGCACAAAATCTACTTGCTCCACAGGAGTATGTAGCCGTGAACAACTCTTTTGGTGAGTCTGGTAAACCAGATCAACTAATGGCTAAATATGGTTTATCTGCAGATGCAATTGTAGAGAAGACTTTAAAAGTGATCGGAAGAAAGAGTTAATAGAAATTGTCTAATTTTGAAGCCAGTCTGTTTACAGGCTGGCTTTTTTTATGAATGAAGATCAAGAAATAATAGAATTGCTGAAAAACCAGGAGGATCATCCTGTAGCTTTCAGAAAAATAGTATCCACCTATAAAGAACGCTTGTACTTTCTTATCAGGAAAATCGTCATTGATCATGATGATACAGATGACGTGCTACAGGAGGCCTTTGTGAAAATCTGGAAAAATCTGGAGAAATTCAGAGGTGATTCCAATTTATATACCTGGCTATACAGAATTGCAACTAACGAAGCCTTGTCTTTTTTAAGAAGGAGAAAAAAATCGAGGAATATCTCATTTGATGAGAATCCAGAGTTATTGCAAATGCTTGAAAAAGGTGGTGGAAAGGCTCAGCACATTTCCGGAGATGATATTTCAGTTGCTCTGCAAAAGGCTGTTTTACAATTACCTGAAAAACAAAGAGTTGTATTCAATCTTAAATATTTTGAACACCTTACTTATGATGAGATTTCTGAAATCACAGAAACCAGCGTTGGTGGTTTAAAGGCCAATTATCATGCGGCAAGAAAAAAAATAGAAGAAATCATCAAATTGGATTAAACCATTGTGTCAGTTTGACATCTAAAGGGCGAAAATGAATAATAAGGATCAACATAGCGACAAGGCATACTTCGAAGAGCTTGAAAAGAGCATTCTCGCGAAAGTAGAGGGTAATCAGAACCACCTACCCCTTGATATTGCTCATCCTTTTCAAGCACCTGAAGGATATTTTGATTCACTTGAAGATCAAGTGTTTGAGAAAACGCTAAACCAGCGTGAAGCTTCTGTTTTCAAGACGGTGTGGAAATCTAATCAGAGATGGATTAGAGCTGCGGCGGCAATTATTTTGGTTGGAGTTACCTCGTTGTTCTTCCTTCTAAATGGAGAAGAGGCTGAAGCATCAGAGTTGGCATTGACTGATTTTGAGACAGAGACACTGGTAGCCTATCTTGAAAATGAGCAACTTGATGTAGAGGATTTTGAATTGGTTGTAGATGATGCTTTTGAACTAGAGAGTGATTTGGAGACTCAGGCTGAAGAATTGACCGAAGAAGAACTATTAGAATTTATTGATTTACAATATAGTAACGACATCTAAAATGAAACTGAAAAGCTTATTCCTAATGGCATTTATGCTGATGAATACAGTGGCTATGTCCCAAAGGCCAGCAGCAAAACAGCAAATGGAACGCTTAAAAGCTATGAAAGTAGCTATGATAACTCAAAAGCTCGACTTATCGGCGGATCAGGCTAAAGGATTTTGGCCTGTTTATGATGAATTTGACGCTGAAAAAAGAAAGCTTAATCATGATCTGAGAGAGAAATTAAGAGAAACCAGAGGTGAAAGGACAGATCAGACAGAAATCAAAAGACAAGACGAGATTTTCAAGTTGAGGGAGCAGGAATTGGCCTTGACCAAAAGTTATCGTCCGCGATTTTTAGAAGTTATTTCTGCTAAGCAATATTCAGATCTTCTTCTTGCAGAAAAAGAGTTTAATCAGATGCTGCTCAAGGAGTTAAGGCATAGAAGAAATACAAGAGAATAAAAAAAGAGCTTCCAGATAGGAAGTTCTTTTTTGTATGTCAAAAACCAAAACTTTAGAAGGCTGCAGGTACTAATACTCCTGTAGCCTCAAAGGTTAACTCTTCCTTAGGCTCAGTGATTTGGTCAATTTCAGCCTGGCTTTTACCGGCATCCTTGGCGTAATGCTTCTGATCTTCTACAGAAGTTACATTCACAGATGGAGTTCCTTTAAATATTACAGAACTTCCAGACAGGTCCTTTGGTACAAAAAAGCCATAGTCCTTAAAAGTAACACGCATGGTATTACCATCAGCTAGTTTGATTTTCATCCAACAGCCTTTGACT